>JAYQOB010000005.1:0-328850 GCA_038144595.1 Candidatus Poseidoniales archaeon
GTCAGTGCCACCACGACCTACACGGTCACGGTCTACAACTCCGGCGGCTCGTCCACGGCCACGGTCAACCTCCGCATCGTGGGTGCGTATTGGTACTCGCAGACGACGTTCACCCTGCGAGAGGAGACCAACTCCATCTTTGCGGTCCCGACCGTGAACTACACCGGCAACCTGAGCTGGTCGACCTACCCGGCGCTGCCCGAAGGCCTGGCCATCGGCAGCAGCAACGGCACCATCTACGGTCTGCCCACCGAATCCATCAGCCAAACGAACTTCACGATTCGTGCCTGGAGCGACACCACGATGCACAGCGCCGTGATGACCATCACGGTCTTGCCCGTGGCGCCTCAAGGCACGTACAACACGACGGGAACCGTCGTGCTCTCCGTGGGCCAAACGGTGTGGCTGGCGTACGAAAGCGGCGGCGGTGCGCCGACCAACATCACGGTCACCCCCGCTCTGCCGTCCGGTCTGTCGATGCTCTCGAACGGGACCATTTACGGGACGCCGAGTGCGGTTCAATCGGCGACCACCTACACGGTCAACATGACCAACCCCGGCGGTTCGGACAGCATCACGGTGACCTTCGAAGTCCGCACACCCTTCCACTACAGCAACCTCAACCACGTGCTGACCCGCAACCAAAGCCTGTTGTGGCTGGCGCCCACGGTGAACCTCACCGAAAGCGTGACCTGGTCGGTCTTCCCGTCCTTGCCCTCCGGCTTGTCCATCGGTTCCTCCAACGGCACCATCTACGGAACACCCACACAGAACTTGTCGCAAACGAGTTTCACCATCCGTGCGCAGACCTGGTCGACGATTCACACGGCGACCCTGTCGCTCACCGTGTTGGAAATCACCCCGTCCATCACCTTTAGCGGTCCGCCAAGCCGTTCGTTCATCCTCAACGAACCGGTGGTGCTGGTGCCGACGTCCATCGGCGGCCCGGTCGCTTCGGCCACCGTTTCACCGTCCTTGCCTTCGGGCTTGTACATCGATAGCGGCGGTGCGATTCGTGGAACGCCCACGTCCCTTTCGTCCTCGACCACCTACACGGTGACCGGCTTCAACACCGGCGGCAACGACACGGCGACCATCACCATCGAAGTCGGACGGCCTTCACCTACAGCACCACGCAACATGAACTGCGCAAGAACACCTCCGTGGTGTACCTGCAGCCAACCGTGAACCTGACGCAAAACGCCTCGTGGTCCACGTTCCCCACCTTGCCCGCCGGCTTGACCATCGGTTCGGCCAACGGCACCATCTACGGCACGCCGACGGTGAACCTCTCAACGACGACCTTCACGGTGCGAGCCCAAACCGATGCCACGGTCCACCAGATGACCCTGTCCATCACGGTGCTCGAACAGGCGCCTAACGTGGCGTGGAACGTGTCCGTTTCGTCCATCAAGCACGTGGTGGGCGAAGCCTTCGCCCTCTCGTTGGTCAACACGGGCGGCCCGATTTCGGTTCGCTCCATTTCTCCGTCCTTGCCCTCGGGCCTGACCCTGCAAAACGACGGAAGCATTTCCGGAAGCGTCTCGTCCACGGCCGTCGCCACCTCGTACACGGTGACGGTGGGCAACACCGGCGGCAACACCACGGCCACCATCACCATCGAGTTCGTGGATGCCTTCTACTACGGCGACACTTTGCACACGCTGCGTCGCGACACCACGGCCCTGTACTTGCTGCCCTCGACCAACCTCAGCGGTAACGTTTCGTGGTCGATCTTCCCGTCGCTGCCGTCCGGTCTGTCCATCGGTTCTGCGAACGGGACGCTGTACGGTATTCCGACGGTGAACTCAACGCTGACCAACTACACCGTGAGTGCGACCACCAACTCCACCACCCACACCTTCGCGGTGGCGCTCGAGGTCATCGAAATCGCTCCGTCGCTCTCGTTGGCTTCCACGAGCACGACCATCACCATGGTGAAGAACGAAGGCCACGAAGTGGTCGTCCTCAACGCCGGTGGACCGATCAGCAGCGTTTCGGTATCCCCAAGCCTGCCCAACGGATTGTCATTGACCTCCAACGGCAGCATCGTGGGAACGCCGCGGGTCTTCCTGACCTCCACCAACTACACCGTCACCACCAGCAACAGCGGCGGCACGGACAGCATCGTGGTCAACCTCGAAGTCGTCGGGCCCTTCTACTACGAAGTCACGGCGCTCGTGATGGAGCGAAGCGTGACCAGCGTGTTTGAGGTCCCGGTCGTCAACTTCACCTCCTCAGCATCGTGGAGCATCACGCCCTCGCTGCCAACGGGACTGTCCTTGAGTTCCACCAACGGAACACTCTCAGGAGTTCCATCGGCGAACCTGACGGCGACCAACTTCACGGTCCAAGCCTCAACCGCTGACCACACCCACACGTTCGTGCTGAACCTCCGGGTCATCGAAGCGGCCCCGGTGTTGACGCTCTCGGCCTCCCAGTCGACGTACAACTTGCCTCGGGGCGAAAGCGTATCCATCATGGTCAACAACGCCGGTGGCCCGATTGCCAGCATTTCGGTCTCGCCCAGCCTGCCCAACGGCATGACCTTGACCGCGAACGGCTCCCTGTCAGGCACGCCCACGGCGCTGTCCACCGCCACCACCTACACCATCACGGCCAGCAACGAAGGCGGCAACGACACCATCATGGTCAACCTCGCCGTGGTGACTGCGTTCAACTACGCCACGACGTCTTATACTTTGCAGCGCAACGCCTCCTACTTGTTCGCCGCCCCGGTGAACAATATCACGGCGAGCACGGTATGGTCCGTCATGCCCAGCCTGCCGGCGGGCCTTGCCATCGGAAGCAGCAACGGTACGCTTTACGGCGTACCCACTGCCAGTGCTTCAATGCGGAACTACACGGTCCTGGCGACCACGGCCTCCACCACCCACACGTTCACGGTGCAACTCGCCAGACCGAAGCGGCCCCGGACATCTCCTGGAACATGGCGGGCTCGTCGGTCCAAGCCGTGGTGAGCGAACCGGTGTTCTACGAACTGGTGAACGACGGCGGTGCCTTCACCTCCATCAGCATTTGGCCGGCCCTGCCTCAAGGACTCAGTTTGGCAGCCAACGGCTCCATTGTCGGTACGCCCGCCTACGAGCAGCAACTGACGACCTACACGCTGAACGTGAGCAACGACGGCGGTTCGGATTCCATCACGCTCTCGCTCAACATCAGTGACGGCCTTCACCTACGGTGTGACCGATTCAACGATGCGGCGCAACATCACCTCGGTGTACTTGCCGCCCACGGTGAACGTCAGTGGGAACGTGTCCTGGTCGGTGGTGCCTTCGCTGCCCTCGGGCTTGTCGATCGGCGCCTCCAACGGCACCATCTACGGGACGCCCACGCAGAACCTGACCCAGACGACCTACACGGTTCGGTTGACGACGGCCAACGCCATCCACACCGCCACGCTGACCTTCACGGTGCTCGAGCAGGCTCCCGACATTTCGGGCTTCAACTCGGTCACGCTCATCACGAAGGAACAAGCTGACTTGACGGTGAGCAACAGCGGTGGCCCTGTGGCCTCGTTCAGCATCTCGCCCAGCCTCCCCGCTGGCCTGATGTTGACGTCAAGCGGGTCCATCACGGGCACCCCAACGGGCTTGTTGGGCAACACCATCTATACCCTCAACGCCACGAACTCCGGCGGAACGGACACGATGTACTTCACGTTGCGAATCGTGAGCGCCTTTGACTACAGCATCACCACGTACACGTTGCAGCGCGGTTCCACCAACCTGTTGGTCTATCCCACGGTGAACACCACCGCCAACTTGAGTTGGACGACGCCCAGCTTGCCCAACGGTTTGTCCATCGGTTCGACCAACGGCACCATCTACGGTGTGGCCACGCAAACGGTCTCGATGACGAACTACACCGTTCAAGCCGTCAGTGGCAACGCCGTTCACAGCTCCGTGATTCGCATCTCTGTCAGCGAGCCTGCCCCCGACATCAGCTTCAACACGACCTCCACCTCGCTCGGTTTGGTCATCAATGAAGCCGTGACCATCATGATGGTCAACAACGGCGGTGCCGGCACGAGCGTGGCGGTTTCGCCCGCTCTTCCATCGGGCCTTTCGTTGACCAACAACGGCAGCATCGTCGGGACGCCCAACGCCTTGACCGGCTTCACCACGCACACCGTGTGGGTGAACAACTCCGGCGGTTCGGATTCGGTGATCATCATCTTGGGCGTGGTTTCGGCCTATTCCTACACCACCACCAACCTCACGCTGACGCGCAACATCAGCGCCGTGCAACTGGTTCCGTCCTCAAACCTCACGACGTCCCACACCTGGAGCGTGTTCCCGTCGCTGCCAAGCGGCCTATCGTTTGGCACCGCCAACGGAACCGTCTACGGGGTGCCAACGCAAAACAGCACCCGCACCACCTACACCGTGACGGCCACCACCGCATCGGCCCTCCACACGTGGACGCTGTCCATCGAAGTGAACGAAGTCGCACCCGACATCGATTTGAACGCCAGCACGACCACGTTCACGCTGGTAAAGCGAGAGTCGTTTGCGATGAACATCCTCAACACCGGCGGTCCCATTGCCACGCTGACGGTATCGCCAAGCCTCCCCACCGGGCTGTCGCTGACGGCCGACGGACGTATCTCGGGAACCCCAACGGCGTACTCGGGCCTGCAATCGTTCACCGTGTGGGCCAACAACAGCGGTGGCACAAGTTCGGTGTCCTTCAGCATGGAGGTCGTCTCGCCCTTCGACTACAGCGCCACTTCGGTGACGGCTCAGCGTGGCTCGACCTACTTGTTCATCGAGGCGAATTCCAACCTCACCGGTTCGGTGTCGTGGAGCGTGCTGCCATCGTTGCCCAACGGGCTGTTCATCGGTTCGGCCAACGGCACCATCTACGGTACGCCTTCGCAAAACATGACGCAAACGAACTTCACGGTTCGAGCGGTCACCTCAAGCGCCACCCATTTGGCTCAGTTGACCATCACGGTGCTGGAAGCCAGTCCAAGCGTGTCTTACACCACAGCGACGCTCAAGGTGGGTGAACAAGCGGCCCATGCCCCAAGCGACACCGGTGGTCCGGTGGCCACCTTCAGCGTGAGCCCAGCGTTGCCAACCGGTCTGAGTTTGGACCAGTACGGTCGGCTCATCGGTTCGCCAACGGCCAACATGACCCTGACAACCTACACGGTCTGGGCCAACAACAGCGGCGGCTCTTCGCAAGCGGTGCTGCGCATCGTCGTGTACGAAAACGCCCCCGACATTGTCTTGCCGATGGAAAACATCACGTTGACGTACAACTCGGTTATTTCCTCCATTAGCCCGATCAACATGGGCGGTGCGGTGCGAAACTGGACGGTTTCGCCGTCCCTGCCAAGCGGCCTCTCGCTCAACGCCTACGGCCAACTGACGGGCACGCCCGTGTCCCTGGTGACCAACGCCACCTACACGCTGTGGGCCACGAACGACGGCGGCGCGGACAGCTTCGTGTTCAACCTCACCGTTCAGGAGATGTCGCCTGCCATCCAGTTCATCCAACTGCAGAACAACTACACCGTGGACGATTCGGTGTACATCACCCTTGTCAACAGTGGCGGCGACCCCTCAACCTACGCCATCTCGCCAAGTTTGCCAACAGGCCTGGTGCTCTCGAGCAGCAACGGCAGCATCTACGGCGTGGTCATGACGGCACAAAGCGTGACGCAATACACGGTGTGGGCCAACAACACCCAAGGCAGCGCCCAGGCTACGGTCTTCATCCGCATCAACGAGGGTGCCCCGTCGATCTCCTACCCGGAGACCTGGTTGAACCTCACCCGCTTCACGCCGATGCAACCGGTGATGCCGCAGGTGTCCAACGCCAACAGCATCTCTTGGCTCATTCAGCCATCGCTGCCTGTTGGGCTGTCATTCAACAACACGACAGGGATGATCTCGGGCACGCCCACGCAGGTGCAATCGCTCACCAAGTACACCATCACCGTGATGGCCGGCAGCAAGTCGTCCACTGCAGACCTTTGGCTGAGTGTGGCCGAGGCACGTCCCTCCATCGCCTACGATGTGAGTGAATTGGTACTGGTCAACGGCACGGCCATGCCGACGTTGTTCCCGACCATGGGCAACGCCTCCATCGATTCGTGGAGCATCAGCCCAGCCCTACCGTCTGGTCTGATGTTCGTCAACGGCGTGATGTACGGAACGGCCAACGTGACCTCCAACACCACCCTGTACACCATCACGGCAAGCAACTCTGGCGGTCACCACAACGTCACGATGCTCATCACCGTCCTGCTGGACAGCGACGGTGACGGTCAAGCCGACCGTGTTGACAACGACGACGACAACGACGGCGTGATCGACGCGCTTGACCCGTTCCCGCTCGACCCATCGGAATCCATTGACACCGACTACGACGGCATCGGCAACAACGCCGACCTGGACGACGACAACGACGGTACCAACGACACCGAAGACGCCTTCCCGCTTGACCCGAAGGAAGACACCGACCTTGACAACGACGGCTTGGGCGACAACGCCGACACCGACGATGACGGCGACGGCTGCGAGGACCTCCTCGAGGATTACCCACGCAACGGCTCGATGTGCTTCGACTTTGATTTGGACGGCATCGGTGACGCCGAGGACGAGGACGACGACAACGACGGTTACAAGGACGTCGTGGACGCCTTCCCGTACAACGGAAGCGAATGGAACGACACCGACATGGACGGCATCGGCGACCGCTTTGATGACGACGACGACGGCGACAATTACACCGACGTGATGGACGCCTTCCCGTACGATCCACGGGAGTGGTTGGACTCCGACGGGGATGGCTTTGGCGACAATGCAGACCCAGACGACGACAACGACGGTGTGGCTGACCTCAATGACCCCTGGCCGCTCGATTCACGCTTCAAGTACGACGCCAACAACAACACCATTCCTGACATCTTCGAGGCTTCTAACCTCGATGACGTTGACGAGGACGGTTGGTCGAACATGTTGGAGTATATCTGCGACACCAACGCAACCAACAGCACCGATGTGCCGGCCGACTTTGACGAGGACGGCACCTGCGACGTGGTCGACATGGACGACGACGGCGACGGTTACGCCGACCAGGACGACGACCTGCCGTTCAACCGGTCGGAGTGGTTGGACACCGACGACGACGGCATTGGTAACAACGCTGACAAAGACGACGATGACGACGGCTACAAGGACGGCGCTGACGCCTTCCCGCTGGACTCAACCGAATGGGAAGACCTCAACGGCAACGGCATCGGTGACAACAGCGAGCGCAAGGAGACCGTGGAGCCCACCTCCGTGTCCGAAGGCGCTTCAGCCCTCGACCAAGTACCCATCTGGCTCTTGGTCCTCATCGTGTTGTCTGGTACGCTTCTGTTGACGATTCTCTTCGCCACCGGAAGTGCCACCCGAAGCAAAGCCAGCAACGTCGTTTCCCGTAAACCAGAGGCTTCGAGCGTAGAGGAGCGGTTTAACAAGCGAACGTCTCGGTTGGATGACCGCGATGACGCCTCGTCAGCTGCCGAGTCGGAATCGGAAGACGACATGGATGGCCAAGGCGATGATGGTGCAGGCGACGAACTCGTAGACGGTGGTCCCACCGATGGCCCAGAAGCGTCCGTTGATGGGCAGGAAGATGATGCCGAGGGCGGTTCAGCCAACCCGGACGAAGGGTCTGCAACCTCGTCTCCTGAACCGATTGAGGATGTCGCAGACCCGGATTTTCGGGAAGGCCCGCTGGATTGAATTCAGGGGGCCCGTCCGTCGCTCTTATGGCTGCTGCGTCACCATTGTTGCCAGACCATTTGGTGAAAGATGATCCGTTTGAGAACTGGATGGTCAACGACGAAGGGCAACCTCCGGTTGACGATGAGACCATGGCGCAAAGCCTTCGTGAATTGCGCAAGGACCCTGCAACGACCATCGTCCAAGCCAACCTCGGCTCCCCCACGTACGCAGATGACATGGTGATGGAACTCAACCTCCCCAAGGTTGACGATGCATGTCTGAAAGCCATGGGTGTCCGGACGTTGGCTCAGGTTGCTCGTGTTGATGGGGAGACCGCTCGTTTGATGGACACGAAGGTGAATGAACACACCGGTGTTGAATTGGACATCCAAGAGCACCAAGTCAAGGCGTCTGCAGTCATTGAATCTCGCGAGGTGGCCTGGGAAAACGACGGCAATTGGATGGATGACCTGGATGTCGAGGATGAATCTACCAAAGCCGAACTCGAAAACCTTCACCAACGTGCAAGGCAAGAATTTGATATTTCGGCGTTGGGAGGTCTTTCCACCACCACGGATTCACTCAAATCGCTCAAGGGAATCGGAAAGAAACTTGAGATGTACCTGTACGCCATGGGCATACGCAGTTACGCCCAACTGGCGAAACTTACACCCGAAATTGAAGCCCGCTTTGACGCCTTAGTTGGCGCTTTCCCGGGGCGTTTGACTCGAGCAAATGTCGTGGAGCAAAGCCTCCAAAAACTCCAAAATGGAACTGAGGACAGGAATGATTGACATGGGTGAAACGGTGATTGCAGGCGTGGCCATACCCTTGGATTGGTCGGACATTGAAGCCCTTGAGATGCATTGGAAATATGCCCTTGCCGTTCTCTTTGTGGCCTTCATCGGTTTGGTGACTCAGAAAATTCTTCTTGGTTTCGCCCGAAAAATTGTTGGCCAATCCGAGGCAGAATGGGATGACGATCTCATTGACGTTGTCGGCTCTCGGATTTTGCTCACTGCACTCGTTTCTGCCGTGCAAGTGGTGCTGTCCTGGTTGCATCCAGAGGTGGCCCAAGATTCCGTCGTTTACATCAACGCCATCATGATTGTCCTGGCAGCATCGGCTCTTTCTGCAACGCTTAAAATCGTGCTACGGTCCGTGCTTGAGGCTTTTCAAAACCGAAAGACCGTGGTTGTTGAAGGCTCAAACCCGCTCATCATCTTCTTGGTTCGAGGCATGGTGTGGGCCGCTGCCATCTTCCTCATCGCTGATGAACTCAACCTGGACCTTTCGGGTATTTTGGCATCCCTGGCCGTGTTTTCAATCATCCTCGGATTGGCCGTGCAGCATACCCTCGGGAACATCATGAATTCATTCATGCTTTCCCTTGACCGTCCGTTTGACACTGGAGACCGCATCTTGGTCGACGATGTCGAAGGCACGGTGGTCTCCATGGGCATGCTTTCCACGAAGCTGTTGACGCTCGAGGAGGAATTGGTCATCATACCCAACAACTCGTTGGTCAACTCCACGATTCGGAACTTTTCTCGTGGCGGTGGCGACAACACACCGAAGCGAATCGTCCTGACCGTTGACGTTGGTGTTGACTACGACGAGGACTCCTCGCATGTGAAGCACACCCTGATTCGCGTCGCAGAGGATTGCGAGCACGTGCTTCTTGAGCCCACTCCAACGGTTCAACTCACGAACCTCGGTGAATTTTCCAAAGATTATCGTTTGTACGTCTGGTTGGCTTCAGCCGCCGACCGCAGGGTGGCTCGAGACCAACTGCTCTCAGAAATTGACGTTGAGTTCAAGGCTGAGAGCATCGTCATTCCCTACCCTGTTGCGGTTGAACTGGACCGAAAGGAAGTCTTTTCAGACGAAACCATGAAGCAGAAGACGGCCAAACAACACGCATCGAAGGTGAAGATGAACCTCATCGATAAGCGATTGGAAAGGCAACGTCGAACCATTCGCGAAGAAATTTTGACCCTTGAGGCCCGGTTGGAGGAGCGAATACCAAGCAAAGAACGCAAAACCTTGGGAGAAGAGGTTGAACGCCTAGAGACGATGCTCTCCAATCTTGACCTTGACTGAACAGAGTGAATTGTCCACGGTTCGGCGAAGGGACGCGCCCTTTTGATCAAGCGTTGCCGGCCTTCTCAACTTCAGCCCAATCGCGCAGGAAGCCTTCCAGCCCGCGGTCGGTCAGCGGATGGCTCATGAATTGGGGGAAGGTCTTGGCAGGTATCGTGGCCGTGGACGGTGTCTGCGGCACAGTATCCACCTTCGTTACCAATCATGAATGGGTGGGAGTTCAAAAAATGTTGAGGGGAGATTAGATAAACGAATTTCCCTCCATGTCAGTCTATGAAGTCAAAGGCAGTCGTTCTGGCGTTGATGTTTCTCACAAGTCTGGTACCTGCCGTACAAAGCAATGCTGTCTTGCCCAGTCAACCTTCGCTCACGTTTTCACCGATGACCTGTGGGGGAGAGACCATGTGGGACACGGTGGCTGACGTCAACAATGCCGTTCTTGACGTTGTTGGAAACGAGACGTATCCGGCCATCTCGACCGCATCCAATGCAACCAACCTCTACATCAGAATGCTCTTGGACGAGAGCCCGCTTCAGACATCGACCAATCTCAAATCCTTTGCATGGGGACTTGAATTTGACACCGACGGCAACCTCTCGACCTACGAACACTTGGTCATCATGAACGGTGCTGGTCAAGATACCTTGTACATCAAGAACAACACCGTTACAACGAGTCCGAACGATCCGACGGATTCCACGGAATCAACGTCGGTCACCTTCTCGAACACCGCAACATGGTGGAACGTCTCTGCGGCCAATTCCGCCTTTGCAGGTTCGACCGATTATTGGCTGACCTTCATCCTTCCATGGTCGGTGTTAGGCGACCACGGCATCACTCGAGAGACCACCTCGGCGTATTGGTTTGGGACCTCCACCCAGTCCTCCAACATCAACGGCGACTTTGTGTGCCACGATGGCCTTTCAAGCGACCCTGTGACGCTTGAGTCCTTGGCCTCCGATACTGACTCTCTTGACCCTTCCACCCGCCTGGCTTTCGCCAATTCCTATGTTATTGATGGTGAGAAGTACGTCGATGTTGAGGTCGTGAACGGTTCAAGTGTGTCCGTCTCTCCACTCTCATCTCCGCCTTCGGCCAACTGGGCGGTCGAACTCGGTCCCAATGGCTCAACGAACGCTTCTGTTGCGTCGGACGGCACGGTGACCATTGATGGTGATGCCGTTGGCTTGGATTGGGTCAAAGTCTATGCCAACACCAGCTTCGGTGCATCAAGCGTTTCCGTTAACACCACCTTTGTCGTCAATGTGTCTGCCTATCTCGCCCCGGCCGACCACACCTTCGAAGTAGCCGAGGGCGCTGAATTTGTTCACTCGCTGCCAGTTGGAGATGCATGGATTTCACCCGATGTGAGCGTTGAGGTTGAAGGGCTGCCAAACGGGGTTACCTACAAGCCGCCCCGAACCAACATCACTCAACTCACCGACATGGTCCGTGATGCCCAGTGTTCGCTCACGGAAGACCATCGCGTGTTCTGCCAAGGGCGTGATAACTACGGCCTCCTCGGGCCAGATCATCATCTCGCTGGAGGCGGTTCCAGCTATTATGACAGCCGTGCACCTGTCGAAATTTACGAGCCCAATGAACTTCCCTGGACGTCCGTGGGTTCGACCTTCACAGCGGTGTGCGCTTCCAACTCGGACAACAACATCCTATGTTGGGGCAACAATGGATTGAGCACCAACTCGTTTGCGACCATCTCCAACCTACCAAGCGCCAACGTCTCACAAATTATTGGAACGCAAAACGCCTTCTGTGCGCTCTTTGAAACCGGCCAAGTCAACTGTTGGGGATACAACTCAGATTACATTCTAAGTTCCTCCTATACGAGCGGATTTGCCACCTCCTCCGTTCAGGTGACATGGTCCGGTGCAACCATCCATGAATTGCTCTCAACGGACCGTACGATTTGCGGGCTCTCGTCCAACGGCATGGAGTATTGTGTTGGTCAAGTTTACGACACCTCAGGGTCGAGCAGCTACGTACAAGCATCGTCCCCTTCAACAACCAATCTCCTCACCTCCATCGATGCCTCCTCTTCAATTGTAGACATGACAGAACTCCAATCCACGGTATGTGCCGTTCTCGAAAACGGTTCTGTGGCCTGTTACGGGTCCCCCAGTTATGATTACATGCGAGGTACTGGATTCGGCTCGACAACACCAGCCAATTACCATGATGTAACCTATGTCTTGCTCCCTTCAGGAACCAACGCCACCGCCATTGCAGGAAATGTCCGAAACTGGGGTCAGAGCATCCAGATGTGCGCCCTCCTTGACACCGATCAAATTTCCTGCTGGGGTCAAAACCGAACCAATTCATGGCCCTACACGGCTCCGGCTCCTCAACCAACCACCGTGGATGCTCCGTCCAACTCCGTTGACATTTACAGTCGGTACTGGACGTATTACTACGGCCCATCCCAAGTGATTACCTCAGACAACAAAGTCTACCAGTACAAGGCACTCAATTCATCGGCTCCAAACATGGTGAACAAATCCTACCAATTTGCGAACCATGCTGGTTCTTCAATCAACAGCAGTTCCACTTGGCACGGATACGACCTCCCATCGCACTACCTCAACGGGACGGTGAGCGGTCTTGGCATTCATCGATTCACCGTTTGGTACAACACGTCAACGACATCCCATTCCTACGACATCGAGGTCAACGTGACCGATCCGTTCCGGTACACAGCGCCCATCTATGAATACGAAATTGACACCTATGTCAATCAACCCATCGACGTTCGAGATACCTGTGTCCAAGGTGACCTTGGCCAGCGATGTGATGCGTTTTTCGCTCCCGAAGCGCCACGTGGCATTAGCCTCTATGACGGATACGGCTGGACAGGATCGAACTTCCAGTTTAGAGGGACGGCCCAAGCCAACGTCATCAACACCACGTTTTCCATTGTCGTTCAGCAGTGGGTTGATACCTGGGAGGTTTACTACCCAACCAACTTCAACAGTGGTGAACTGATCAACGTGTTCGAGGATGTTGTCACCGTCCGTCCCAGCCTCAGGTCGTTCGGCACCTTCCCCGTCGTGGCCAACGGTTTCCCCTTCGATGCCAATCTTGAGCGCCTCATGCCGCTGATGACCGCTTCTGAATCATTCTCGTTTGAAGGGACGGTTCCAAACTTTAACTTCACACTTCAAGTTGAAGACCGCCGCTTTGAGTCCTTGGGGCTTAACAACGGTATGTTCTGTGCCGATGGCGACGATGGCATGTCCTGTTGGGGGAATTATTACAGCACGAGCAACCCCTACAACGGCATCAGCAGTCAACGCTACTTCCTGCCCAACACCACAACCATCGACAACACGTTCAGCACGCCCATTCCAGCCCACACGTCGGAAGAATTTGACATCGCCACGGTCGGGTCCGGCTCGATGGGGTGTATGTTCAATGCGACCTCGGTGGTCCGCTGTCCAACTTCAGTGCAGTACAACAGCCCTTACACCATCACGTGGAGCGACCCTTACAACGGCGTGTCAGCAACAGACAAGTCAAATGCCGGTCAATGTGCTGTCCTCAACAACGGCTCCGTTGCATGCCACAGCGCCTCGAACGATTGGGGCCTCCCACCGGCCATCAACGGGATTCGGTGGATGCCACTTCCGGCTGGAACATCTGCTGTGGAGGTTGAAGTCATGTCCACTCGAAACCTCTGTGCGGTCCTCACGAACGGTGGCATTGCATGCACGTACTGGCAACCCGGGCCGGGTCAATCCTACTATGACCACGTCCCTATCTCCAAATTTGACAACGGCACCCGTGTCCTTCAGACCGGTGATGTTGAGCTCCTCAAGATGCCAACCGGCCGCACGGCAACCACCGTCCTCGGCCAAGAATATGCGGGGAGTTGTGTGCAATTGGATGACAACTCAGTGTACTGCTTCTCAAGGCATATGGGCGATCTCGGCGCAAGCTCCGGCTATCCTGCTCACCAGACCTTTGGTACGATGGGGGCGGCCGTCAACATGTCCTCGCACGGCAGTTGGAATTCGAACACGTGTTTGGTTGACGATAACCAATCTCTGTGGTGTGCAGGCTACCGAAGCAGCAGCTATCCGTTGTACTACCTCTTGGCCGGCAATCAAGGGAACATGAACCCTTGGAGCGCTAAATACGAGGAAATTGATTTGGGTGCTCCAGTGGCGGATGTTGAACTCTACGACCGGACCATTTGTGTCCTGTTTGTCAACGGAACCGTCTCCTGTGCAGGTACGGACAAGACCATCATGGGTATCGGTGAAAAAGAGATTTACTTCGGCGTCAATCAAGGTTGGACGGCCGATTTCGTGAATTTCACGAAGATTTTGGACACGCCGGTGGGGTTGATCGTTGAGACAGCCGCTACGCCATCCCAGTACGGTATGAGCCAAACGCTCGATCTCTACGTCAACACCACCTACGGGCAAAAAGACATCTCCGACTCACCACCCATCAGTTGGGATGGCGATTATTCGGTCAATTACCCGTTCAAGTTGGACTATGTTCACGCCGTTGAATTCGATTCGTGGACGGTTGAAATCGTGAACACGACGTCGTTTACCATCCCCGGTACGACGTATTGTACATGGTGTACGAACTTCACGTTCACGCCAGCGCTGCCCCAAAACTGGCAGTTCAACCCCGCCACGGGTGATATCACTGGGTACGCCAGTCAGGAATTCGCTGCGACCACCTACACGCTCAACGCATCGGCGGCGAACGGCTCGGACGAAGTCCAGATTGAGATTGCTGTAGTCAAGGACCTGACGGTCCCGATCATCGTGAAGTCCAACCCGTATTCACACATTGAAATCCTTGTGAACCAGAGCATGACGGAAATTGACTTCAACGACACCACCGGCAAAACCACGTCCTGGTCGATTTCCCCAAGCCCGCCCACCGGTGTCTACTTCGAAACGTTGAACGGGACGATGTGGGGCACCCCGGCCTTTGTTGAATTCTTCCCGAGAAATTACACCGTGACAGCCACCACGGCCGGCGGCATGAGCTCCACGATGTCCTTCTCAATGCAGGTGATGTCAACGTTTACGCCCATCGATTCCGACAACGACGGTCTCCCCGATGACCGTGACCCCAACGACGACAACGACCCCGTCAACGATACCGGTGACCCATTCCCACTCGATCCCACAGAATGGGTCGACTCCGACGGTGACGGTACGGGCGACAACGCCGACACGGACGACGACAACGATGGGGTCGACGACGCAAACGACCTGTGGCCCTACGACGGCACCGAATGGTCGGACAACGACGGTGACGGCACCGGCGACAACGCCGACACAGACGACGACAACGACGGATTCGCAGACACCCTTGAGGAAACATGCGGTTCAAGCACGACGGACAACACTTCCCTTCCCTCCGATTACGATACGGACGGTGACGGTGATTGCGACGCTGTTGACCTTGATGACGACGATGATGGTTGGACGGACGTGAACGAGTCCATCTGCGGGTCCAATCCGTTGTGGAACCTCTCGGTCCCCGTTGACTTTGACGGGGATCATATCTGTGACATCATGGACGACGACGATGATAACGACGGCGTTGACGACCTGGAGGATGCCTTCCCCAAGGACAACACGGAAACCAATGACAGCGACGGAGACGGCGTGGGTGATAATGCCGATCGTTTCCCGAACGACGGATCGGAGACCTCGGACCGTGATGGCGATGGTGTTGGCGACAACGCTGACGTGTTCCCTGACGACGGCAACGAAACGGTGGACTCTGATGGTGATGGTGTTGGCGACAACGGCGATGTCTTCCCCAACGATGGCAATGAAAGCAGCGATCGAGACGGTGATGGCCTGGGCGATAATGCCGATGTCTTCCCCGACGATGCGAACGAAACCGTCGATTCGGACGGCGACGGTGTGGGTGATAACGGAGATCTGTATCCGAACGACCCGAGTGAGTCAGCTGATCGTGACGGCGACGGCGTAGGCGACAACGCAGACCGCTTCCCCGATGACGCTACTGAAACCAACGACACCGATGATGATGGTGTGGGTGATAACGGCGATTTCATGCCGCTCGACCCCTCCCAAACCGCTGACTCAGATGGGGACGGTTGTGGAGACAACGCCTCTGGAACAAACGGCGATGCTTTCCCCAACGACCCGACCGAATGCCCCGATAGCGATGGTGATGGCGTTGGTGACAACACTGACGTGTTCCCGAACGATGGTACTGAATGGCAAGACACCGACGGCGACGGTAGCGGTGATAACGGCGATGCATTCCCGAACGACGCCAGCGAATCGCTTGACTCCGATGGCGATGGCGTGGGTGATAACACTGACCTCTTCCCGAACGATGGAAAAGAGACGATTGATACCGACGGTGATGGTTATGGCGACAATGGAGACTTCCTGCCGAACGATGCATCCCAATGGCTTGATTCCGATGGCGACGGTTGTGGCGACAACGCGGAGGGTACAAACGGCGACTTGTTCCCCAACGATGCTGTAGACTGCAAGGATGCAGACGGCGACGGACGTGGCGACAATGCCGACATCGATGACGACAACGACGGCGTCCGAGATACGGTCGATGCGTTCCCGAACGATCCTTCTGAATCAAAGGACACTGACGGTGATGGCATAGGCAACAATGTGGATGCCGATGACGACGGTGACGGTGTCGCTGACGAGCAAGACTTCGATAGCCTTGATGCGGATGTTTGGGATGAACCAGGTCTCTCCATCAACTTCTTCGAGTTCTTTGGTATCTTGACCACCATCCTCGCACTCGTTGCGTTCCTCACCAGG
The DNA here is from genome assembly GCA_038144595.1 of Candidatus Poseidoniales archaeon. Taxonomy (GTDB): domain Archaea; phylum Thermoplasmatota; class Poseidoniia; order Poseidoniales; family Poseidoniaceae; genus Poseidonia. The sequence goes on from JAYQOB010000005.1 coordinate 16,671, forward strand.
GATGACGACGAAGAAGACGGAAATTGATGCCGCAGTCCATTCGTTGGATTTGGCAGGCCTTCGCCGTGCAAGTATGGCGGTTGGTTGTTCGGTTGCCTGTGATTTGAGGTACTCCCTGCGAGAAAAACTGTGTGATGTGATGGCTCACAGAGGAGGCCGCTCGAGAGGCAAACACGAGGCTTAGGCGACGGAAGTCGTTTCATCAAGCGTTTCCGGCCTTTTCGACTTCAGCCCAGTCGCGCATGAAGCCTTCCAGCCCACGGTCGGTCAGCGGGTGGCTCATGAGTTGGCGGAAGGTTTTGGCCGGCATGGTGGCCGTGTGAGCGCCCAGTTGAATGCACTGAAGGACGTGCGTGGGATGGCGAACAGAGGCGGCCAACACCTTGGTGTCGAGGTCGTAGTTGGCCCACGTGTTCATGATCTCAGCAATGAGTTCCATGCCGTCGTGGCCGGTGTCGTCGATACGTCCAATGAACGGGGAAACATAGGTGGCGCCGGCCTTGGCAGCCATGAGGGCTTGAGAGGCGGAGAAGATGAGCGTCACGTTGGTGTCGATGCCGTCCCCGGTCAGGATTTTCGTAGCTGCCAGGCCTTCAGGCGTGCAGGGTATCTTGATGATGACGTTGTCAGGCAGGTCTGCCTTGAGGGCTCGCCCTTGTTCCACCATGCCTGCGGTGTCCATGGCCGTCACTTCAGCCGAGATGGGGCCGGAGCAGATGCCGGCGATTTCTCGCACGACTTCCTTGAAATCACGACCGGATTTCTTGATGAGCGAGGGGTTGGTGGTCACACCGTCAAGAATGCCCCAGGCAGCGATTTCTCTGATTTCGTCAACGTCAGCAGTGTCAAGGAAGAATTCCATGATGCTTGTTCAATGAAGAGGTTCTATGAACTCTCCCCTGCGTCCGGAAACGCCGATTTTCACTTGCGCGCAATGGCACGCTTCGCTGCTTCTGCGATGTAGGGGGCGGAAATTTGCATGACCTCGAGCATCTCGTCAGCTTGTCCTGATTCACCAAACCGGTCTTGGACGCCCACGCGCTCCAACGGTGCGAGGGTGTTGGCCGTCAAGTGTTCAGCCACTGCTGCTCCAAGTCCGCCGATGACGTTGTGGTCTTCTGCGGTGACGATGGCGCCACAGTTGGCGACCAATCGGTCCACGAGTTCACCGTCGAGTGGCTTCAGCGTGTGCATGTCAACCACGGTGGCGTTGATGCCTTCAGCGGCCAGGGAAGCAGCGGCTTCAAGAGACTGAGACACCATGACGCCACAGGCAATGATGGCCACATCTGAACCCTCTTGGAGAACAATGCCCTTCCCGATTTCGATTTCATCTTCTCGTCCCTCGTAGAGCACGGGCGTCTTGTTTCGAGCCGTTCGCGTGTACGAGGGCGAGCCACTGTCCGCCAATTGCATGGTCAACACCCTGGTGGATACCACGTCGCTGGGGTGCATGACGATCACGTTCGGTAGGGTTCGGTAAATTGCCAAGTCTTCGATGGACTGCGCCGAGGAACCGTCCGTACCCGTGTGGGTTCCGCCGTGACTGCCGCAGACGTGAACGGCCAAATTGGGCCGGGCGACGCCGTTTCGCATCTGCTCGAAGGCCCGCTCGGTGAAGATGGCAAAGGTGCTGGCAAACGGAATGTAGCCTGAAGCAGCGAGGCCTGCACCGACGAGGAGCATGTTTTGCTCACCGATGCCGCACGAGACCGTGCGCTCGGGGTGAGCCTTGCGAAAGTGAAGTGATTTGGTGGACTTGCCCAAATCGGCCTCCAGGACGACGACCTTGGGGTTGCTGGCGAGTTCCAGCAAGGCTTCACCGTAGCCGTCACGCGTGGCTGCCATCTTGGTCATGCGACCACCTCGCCAAGTTCAGCCATGGCCTGAGCGTATTGCTCGTCGTTGGGGGCCGCTCCGTGGAAGGCTGGATTGTCGGCCATGAAGGAAACACCGTGGCCTTTCACCGTGTGTGCGATGAGGATGGAGGGCCCGTCGTTGGTGGATGAAAGGAAGTTCATGCCGTCAACGACTTCGTCCATGTTGTGGCCGTCAATTTCCTTCACGTTCCAGCCAAAGGCTTTCCACTTGGCAGGGATGTCAAACATGCGCATTTGTTCCTCACAGAAATCGTCGTTCTGGATTCGGTTTCGGTCAAGGATGACGTTGAGGTTGCCCAACTCGTGGTGAGCCGCTGCCATGGCTGCTTCCCAAACGCTGCCTTCCTGGATTTCGCCGTCCCCGAGCATCACGTAGACTTGGCGCTCGCTGTTGGCCAGGCGACCGGCGATGGCCGAGCCCATGCCAAAGGAAAGCCCCATGCCGAGCGATCCTGCTGAAAAGTCAACGCCAGGGCACCACTTCATGTCGACGTGGCCCTGACAAATCCCGCCCAGCACCCGGTACGATGCAAGGTCATCGACGGTGATGAAGCCCATTTCAGCCAAGATGGCGTACATGCCAGGCGAGGCGTGGCCCTTCGACAGGATGAACCGGTCCCGGTCCTCCCAATCGGGTTCGTCGGGACGCACGCGAAGCGTGGTTTTGTACAGCCCCACCAGAAGGTCAATTTCAGAAAGCGAACCTCCGGGGTGGCCAGCTTGGGCCCGATGAACCATGTTCACGATGTGGACTCGGCATTTCCTCGCAAGTTCTCGCAGGTCGTCTGTGTTGCTCATGGTCTCACCAGCAGACGTCAGCCTGCGAGGATGGCCTTTGATGGTTGTGCAAGCCTCGTTTCTCTAAATGGAGCGCTACTCTTGCTTTTTGGGTACGAGGGCATCGATGGTGTTTCGCACCGCTTCAGCCGTGATCATCACGGTGTCGCCTGCGAGACTCCCGCCCTTTGGCAAGGCCCGAGAGGCGAGCCAGATGAACACGCCAACAAACCAAGCAAAGAAGGCCAGCGAGAGCATGTCGTTGAGGGTTGAGATGCCAAACAGGTCGGGGAGGTCGATTTTGGCGACGATGAGGACGGCAATGAAGACGCCCATAATGGACTCTCCAGCGATGAAACCCGCACCGATGAGCACGCCCCGACTTTCGACTTCTTTTGCAGCATCAAGGGCTTTCTGCGATGGCTCTGCTCGGAGCACGCCGTCCACTCGCAGGTGGGCGCTTCGAAGCATGATGTGCGAGATGATGCCGCCCACCATGATGGGGACGGAGAGGCCGAGCGGGAGGTAAATACCGATGGCAACGCTCATCACGGGCATTTGAAGCCGAATAAGGGCGACAGCGATGGCGGCACCAAGCACCACCATTTGGATGTTCAAATCACCACCAAATGCCCCCTGGACAATGGCCCCGATGAGTTCAGCCTGTGGCGCAAAGAGGGCTTTCGAACACGTGGGGTCGCTCGGGAGCGGGTTCATTTGACACGCTGTTTGTGAAATTCGGAAAGCGTCATGGAGCAACGACAACACCGGCCCGATGACAACAGCACCGGTGAGCACACCGATGATTTCAGCCACTTGTTGCCGCTTGGGTGTCGCGCCCAAGCATGTGGCCGGTTTTGAGGTCCTGCATGACGTCGCCGGCGATGGCGGCGCTCGAGGCGACAATGGCGGCGATGAGGAGCGTGGCGAACATCAGGTCCTGCTTGGCCATCCCCAGCATCAGATCGCCAATGATGTAGACGAGCCCGACCGTGAACAGAAGTGTGGCGATGGTCATGCCAGACACCGGTGAGTTGGAGGAACCAACCACACCAGCGATGTAGCCGGCCACGGCGGCAAAGAAGAAGGCCACAAAGGCAAGGAAGAGCGCACCTGCGATGGCGAGCACGAGGGATTCCATCGCCCACCAGTAAAAGAAGAAGGTCAAGACGACAAGGACGCCACAGACCTTGAAGACGCGGTTCATCGGAATGTCTTCTTCCGTGCGGAGGAGCACGCCTGCTTGTTCATCGTTCTTGACAAAAGCCTTGGAAAGTCCCGTGATGATGGTTTTGCGCATGCTCCACAGGGTGTAGATACCGCCGACGACCATCGCACCAACACCAACGTACCTGACCTGTGTTGACCAAATCGTGTAGAATCCGTCAACGAGGGAGCCCTCCACGGGCCAGCCGTAAATCAGGCCGTACATGGGGACGAGCAGGCCGAAGCCCAACACCCCACCGAAGAAAATGAACGAAGCGATGCGAATGCCGACGATGTAGCCCACAGAAAGGAGCGCAACGGAGAGGTCCATCCCTGCATAGAGGCGAGTCGATATGAACGAAACAGCGCCTTCAACCGTGTGATGGGTGACTTCGAAACCTTTCACCATCAAGCCGTACAGTCCACCGATGCCGAGGGCATAGAGAATGGCCAGCGCCCCATCTCCGCCTTCTTCACCAGCGACCAGAACTTCTCGGCAAGCCACGCCTTCCGGATAAGGAAGGGCCTCTTCGACGATGAACAAGCGACGCAAGGCAATGGTGAACATGGTGCCGAGCAGGCCTCCCAAGGTGGCAATGATGAGCGTCTCCATCCACTGAATGCTTGTCCAGATGCTCATCACCAACAGGGCAGGTACGGTGAAGATGACCCCTGCGGCGAGGGATTCGCCTGCGGAAGCCATCGTTTGGACGGCGTTGTTCTCAAGGATGGAGACATCTTTGAACATGGTGCGCAGAATGATCATCGACATCACCGCCGCCGGGATGCTGGCGGAGACCGTCATCCCCGCATAGAGGCCGAGGTAGGCGTTGGCAGCCGTCATCAAGACGCCGAGAACGATGCCAACGATGATGACTCGAGTGGTGAGTTCAAGGGGCGATTCATGAGCGGGAATGTAGGGTTCCTGTGTCCCGCTCATGCCCGTTCCAATCCTTTCCAGTAGGTATAGCCTACGATGGTGGGTTGTGTTCGATGACCAAGTTTAGCGCATGGGGTTCTGCCCGCCAAAATAATAACCGTTCCTTTGCCCCGTTTGTCCAACTCAATACTCTATTGAGAGGGGATTTGACCATGGATGAGCACTGGCACAACCTTTCAATCGCTGATGGTCTCGTTGCACAACAATCCTCCGAACACGGCATTGACGTCGATGAAGTCCTTGCCCGCAGGGCTCGCTTTGGCGAAAACAAATTGAAGGAAGCCGAGAAAACACCTGCCTTCTTGCGCTTCCTCTCTCAGTACAACGATCCGCTCAATTACCTGTTGATGGGCGCAGCATTGATTGCCCTGCTCATTAATCCTGACCACCCAGGTGATGCCATCTTCATCTTCATCGTCCTCACGTCAAATGCTTTCTTCGGTTTTTGGCAGGAAAACCAAGCAGAGCAAGCGATGGATTCCCTCAAACAAATGTCGATTTCAAACTGCGTGGTGATTCGTGGTGATTTTGAGAGCGAGGTGCCGACGTCTGAGCTGGTCCCTGGTGATGTCGTCAGGTTGGAAGCCGGGCTCAATGTGCCTGCGGATGTACGGCTCATTTGGTCGCAACAATGCAAAATCGATGAATCTGCGCTGACGGGTGAATCCCTCACCATTCGGAAATCGACCGAGGCTTTGCCAGTTGAAACGCTCCTTGCCGATCGAAACAACATGGCCTTCATGGGGACCACGGTGTCTTCGGGCCGTGGCCTCGGGTTGGTCGTCGCCACGGGAATGAAAACAGAACTCGGAAAGATTGCCAGCAACATTGCTGAGGCACAAACCCCGAAAACGCCGTTGGAGTTGAAGTTGGAGAGCCTTGGTAAATTCCTTGGATTCATTGCGCTCATCGTGGCTGTCTTGCTCGTTTCTCTCTACCTCTTGGTGTCGTACGGCAAACCGGGAGTCGACCTCAAGGAAGTCCTTGTTCAGCAGTTCATTATCGCCATCTCGATTTTCGTCGCCATCGTACCTGAAGGCCTTCCCATCATTTTGGTCATCACGCTCTCCCTTGGAATGCGAAACATGGCGCGCCACAAGGCCATCATTCGTCGCATGAAAGCGGTTGAAACCCTCGGTTCAACCACCGTGATTTGCTCGGACAAAACCGGAACGCTGACCAAGAATCAAATGACGGTCCGTCAAATCCAGACCTTGGAACGAACGTTTGAGGTGACCGGTGAAGGGTTTGAGCCCAACGGAGCCTTGGTGCGTAAGGGAGTTGAATTGAGCGATGAGGACCTCAAAAACCGCCAAGCCGACCTTGGCTTCAGGTTACTCGGTGCTTGTTTGACCCTCTGTCATAATTCAACCATCGTCAAAGCGGAGGGTCACTGGCAAGCCATTGGCGACCCAACGGACTCGGCCTGTGCCGTGGCCGGTTGGAAGGTCAACGGCGACGTGAAGAAATTCTCCCACCGCCATCCACGGCTCAACGAGTTCTTTTTCGATTCCGTTCGCAAGCGCATGAGCGTCGTCCACGAGTACGAAGGAGAGCAGTGGGTGTTCGCCAAAGGCAGTGCCGGAGGGTTCCAAGACATTGCCACGATGAAAATCGTTGATAACGAGTACGTCCCGTTGACCGACGACGACCGCCAGCAGATTTCAGCGATGAACGATGACATGGGTTCGCAAGCGATGCGTGTGATCGCCCTCCTCGCCCGAAAAGTCAACCAGGGAGAGGACATTGAGGACATCGAGTCGATGGAATCCGATTTGGTGTTCCTCGGGCTCATCGGTATCATGGACCCTCCGCGTCCAGAGGTCAAGGCCGCCATTGAGACCTGTCAGCGAGCCGGCATCAAGGTCAAAATGAGCACCGGTGACCAACAAATGACGGCCGCCGCCATCGGTGCAGAACTTGACATCGCTTCTGCCTCCGGGACAGGCCTTGACGGGAGAGAACTGGCTGCGTTGACCGACGAAGAACTCGTTGAAGTAACCGGCAATGTTGCTATCTATTCTCGAGTCACGCCGGACCAAAAGATGAGGATCGTCTCTTCACTTCAGCAACAGGGTGAGATTGTTGCCATGACGGGCGACGGTGTCAACGACGCCCCAGCCCTTTCGGGTGCAAACATCGGTATCGCCATGGGCATTGCAGGTACGGACGTGGCCAAAGACGCTGCTGACATGGTCCTTCAAGACGACAACTTCGCTAACATCGTCCACGCCGTGGAAGAAGGCCGGAAAATCTACCAGAACATTCGGAACTTTGTCCGCTATCAAGTCTCGACCAACGTGGCAGCCGTTTCATTGCTGGTGTTTGCGACGTTGTTCTTTGGCCCGCTGGCACTCCCACTTACCGCCACGCAAATTTTGGTGATCAACATCCTCATGGACGGTCCACCTGCTGTGGCATTGGGTGTGGAAAAGAAGCACGGGAACGTGATGGACCGGCCGCCGCGCCCGGTCGATGAAGGCCTACCGAACGGCCGCGACATATCGCTGATTTTCTACCTCGGCATCGTCATGGTCATCGGCTCGCTGCTGGTGTTCTGGCTTGCAGGTGGCGGACTCGCCGAAGCAGACCCTTGCACGCTACGAACCACAGAAACAAGCACGACAGCGTTCGACATGGAGGCGTGCCTGGCCGGCGACCAGGCTGCCATTGACGACTGGCAAACCTACGCGGACGACCACTTCAAGCATGCACAAACAATGACCTTTGCAGTGTTCATCGTCTATCAGTTGTTTAACGTGATGAATTGCCGTTCGAACGACGAGAGCGTCTTCGAACTGGGCCTGTTTTCCAACCCTGCCATCAACTATGCATTGTTGATCTCTTCTGGCCTTTTGCTCTTCTTCGTGCAACTCGCTGAGATGACCATCCCCGTGATTGGCATTGAAGTGGGCTCCCTGCTACGCACCAATCCGCTCACCCAAAACGACTGGTTGGTGGTGGTCCTCATCGCCTCCAGTGTCTTCATCATCGAGGAGTTCCGCAAATTCATCGTCAAGTCGGGCATGTTTGCTATCCGTCAGCCTTGACGGTGCGAAGCACATCTTCTTGAGGGGAACATCCGAGGGGCGACCATGGAGGCCGTGATGAGCCCTGCGCCACTCGCAGGAGAACACCACGACTGGCCACATCGCCTGAACACATTGTTGGACCAGCGGTCATGGTCGCCTGCGCTCAGTCCCATCGCTGCGAAGCTCGCAACTAACCAAACCCTTAGTGTCGAGGACGGGCTTGTCCTCTATCGGCACCCAGACCTCAACGAAGTGGGCGCGATGGCCAACATCGTCCGCCAAGCGAGGTTCGACTCCAAGGCCTTCTTCAATTCCAACGTCCACATCAATCAAACCAACATTTGCGTTCTCGCTTGCCGATTCTGTGCCTTCCGGCGCGGCCCGAAGGCCAAGGACGCCTACGCCATGTCCGTCGATGATTATCTGGCGGATTTGGCCACGTACGCTCACGCCGTGGACGAAGTCCATTCGGTCGGTGGCCTCCATCCTGAATGGGGGGTTGAACACTACGAATCGCTCTTTCAACGCGTGGCTGCTGAACACCCCCATGTCGCCATCAAGGCGTTGACGGCTGTTGAAATCAAACACTTGGGCCAACGCTCTTCCATTTCAACCAAAGAAGTGCTCAAGCGCCTCAAGGGCGCCGGGTTAACGTCCCTTCCCGGCGGCGGAGCCGAAATCCTTGACGATGAGGTGCGTGCAGTGATTTGCAACGGCAAGGAAAGTTCAGAGGAATACCTCCAAATCCACCGCGAAGCCCATGAGGTGGGCCTACCGTCGAACTGCACCATGTTGTTCGGTACCATTGAAACCCTTAAGCAGCGCTTGCAGCACATGATTTCGCTTCGTGAACTTAACGCAGAAACCCAAGGGTTCCAATGCTTCGTCCCGTACCCGTTCTTGCCCGATGATACCCGCTTGCCCGAGGCTCAACTTGCCAGTGGTTCTGAAGTGCTTCGAACCATTGCTGTATCTCGCTTGATGCTCAACAACATCCCGCACATCAAAGCGTACCGGATGAACATTGGGGACCACGTTGCGGAATTGGCCTTGCAGTTTGGTGCTGACGACATTGACGGCACGGTCCAGAAAGAGTCCATCATGCACCTTGCAGGGTCAACGGCACCGTTGGACCACGACCGTGCCAAACTGGCTCGCTTGATTCATGATGCTGGATGTGAACCGGTTCAACGCAACACCACCTACTCCGAATTCAAGGCTTACGTGCCACCGCCGGTACAACCACGCCGAAGCCTCCGGATGGCGTCCGATTGAGGAATGGTCATGGCAGCAACATGGACCTCGACGCTCGGTCGTGTGGCGTTCATCAACTGCGATCCGCTCTATCATGCGTTACCGAATGAGTGGAACGTCTTGGCTGCCCCGCCATCATGGCTGACCGGCCATGTTCTCCGGCGAGATTGCATCTTGGCACCCATTCCAGCAGCAGATTATGCCAAACATCAGGACGAACTCGTCCTGCTTCCCGATATTGGCATAGGAAGCCAAGGTGAAGTTGGCAGCGTGCTGCTTTTCGGCGCCGTACCCATCGAAGCCATGAAAACCATTGCGCTGCCCACCGATTCCGCGACATCGGTGGCGCTCCTCAAACACCTTTTGCTCAAGCGGGGCCACACCATGTCGTATGTTTCAACGGGCCCAGACTACGAGTCGATGATGGCCATGGCCGACGGGGCGCTGCTCATCGGCGACCGAGCGCTCGAGGCGGCACGAGAATTCCCCGAGATGGTTCAACTTGACCTCGGCGAGGCGTGGATGGAAGACGAGGGTTTGCCGATGATCTTTGGCGTGTTCGTCGCCCGAGCCGACACGCCGCCAGCGCTCGTTCGTCAGGCGCATGCTGTTCTTCTTGCTAACCTCGTTCAATTCGAAGACAACCCCAGCAAGCGGGAACATGTGATTGCGTGGTCCATGGAAAAATCAGGGTTGACGCATGATCGCCTCGACCGCTACTATGGTGAGGTGTTCAACCGTCTCAACCAGCACCATCTCGACGGTTTGTTCAGGTTTCTTTCCGAAGCATGTGGGATGGCTGAACCACCTCGGTTTGCGTGGTCCGCTCATGGTGTTGTATGAAATTTCAAACGGATGGTTCTTGAAGGGCACACAGGTGGGAAAATCATGGTTGAACTTCCATTGGACGAAGACGGCAACAAAATCGTGCGCATTGGCCACAGCCCGGACCCCGATGACGCCTTCATGTTTCATGCCATGACCACCAATGCGTTCCCGACGCCAGGCTACAACTTCGTGCACGAACTTCAGGACATTGAAACGCTGAATCACCGTGCGATGAACCAGGACCTCGAAGTTTCTGCCGTCTCCATTCACGCCTACCCCGACATTGCAGACCACTATGCGCTCATGAACTGCGGCGCTTCGATGGGCGAAGGCTACGGCCCCATGATCGTCTGCAAGGAAGGCATCTCAGAGGATGAAGCCCGAAGCAACGTCATCGCCGTTCCCGGTCTGAAAACCAGTGCCTACCTCGGGCTGAGACTTGCGTGGGGCGACTGTGAAGTCGCCGTGGTTCCGTTTGATGAAATCATACCTCGTATTCTTGATGGTACCTACCTCAGCGGCCTCATCATCCACGAAGGTCAACTCACCTACGTTGACCACGACCTGAATGTCCTCATCGACCTCGGCAAGTGGTGGAATGCTCGAACGAACAACTGGCCGATGCCACTGGGCGGAAACGTCGTCCGCCGAGACCTCGGGGAAGCGGTGATGCAGGACATCACCAAATACACCAAAATGAGCATCGAGTATGCGCTCGCTTCACCCGATGAAGCCCTCGAATTCGCCAAAGCATGGGGCCGTGGAATCGATGACGATACCAACCGTGAGTTCGTTGGCATGTACGTCAACGACCGAACCATCGATTACAAGGAGGAAGGTCGAGCATCCATCCGTCAGTTCATCTCCGAGGGACAATCTATTGGCCTCATTCGGAATGATTTCGATACCGACGCCATGCGTTTTATCGGAGAACCCTGAGGGCTGTTCATGAACGCCGAGGGTCGTATTCCGAAGGTCAGCCAGTACGGGTCTGTCGACCCTGCACCACCTTCGCAAACGACCGTGGTCGCTGAACTCACAGGACGTTTGTGCGACGAATCCCTGCCGATGTTTCAACGGATGAGGGCCGTCTTTTCCTTGAGGAACCAGCGGACCGATGCTGCTTGCCTTGCGTTGTGCCAAGGCTTCAGCAGTGAAAGCGCGCTCCTCCGTCATGAAATCGCCTATGTCCTCGGTCAGATGCAAAACACCGTAGCGCTCCCTACCCTCATCGAGCGACTTGAGGATGCAAACGAACACGTCATGGTTCGTCATGAAGCCGCTGAGGCGATGGGTGCCATTGGCGACAGGTCAGTGATTCCATCGCTTGAGAAATTCAGCCAAGACCCCCTCCCCGAGGTGGCTGAATCGTGCATTGTCGCCCTCGACCTCCTCGCATGGGTCGACGGCGCTGAATTCGACGAGACCGAATGCTGAGTTCCCTCAAGTTCAAAGACCAGACCGCCCACCCATCAACAGGAAGGACGACCATGCCCCACGATCACATCCAACTGGCCCAAGCTCCCAACGGCGAACTTGGACCTCGGTGCCATAATTGCGGCATGCGCTTGACGTTTGGAAACGCGATGGTGGTGGACAAGTTCTACATGTGCTGGGAGCACTATGTGGAAGCCACGGGGGCAGACACAGCCACGGAAATCTCGGGTGCCGATGAGCGCTTCTGGATGAAGCAAGAATGAAACGGCGTTCTTCATGAACCCTCAACGCTTCGTGAGGGTTGAGGCGCATCCATGGCAGCGGGCTGGGCGAGATTTGCGCATCGGTTTGGTCAGTATTACCAACACGCACCGCTTTGGTCCCCACCTCGCATCAAAACCCGGGAATGGATGTTCATCCCCTTTGGTGGTGCACCGCCTCTCCGCCACAAATCGTTCTCATCGGTTTCGCAGGTGCAATCCTTCCTCTCACAGCGCGCCATGCATTCATGCTTCTATTCCACAGCGTATTGGCGCCGACCGTATGAGTTGAAGATGGCTGAGAAACTGTGGCAAGGCGCAGACTTGATTTTCGATTTGGATGGCGACCACCTGCCAGGTGTCACCGATCGTGATTTCCCCGGCATGTTGGCCGTGATTCAAGACCAAGCATGGTCCCTTTGGAACGACTTTCTCGAGCCAGAATTCGGTTTCAAGGAGGACCACCTCCAAATCACCTTCTCCGGACACCGAGGATTTCACTTGCACTACAGGGACCCTGCGCTGTTCCACCTGGATTCGGAAGCCCGACGGGAACTGGTTTCGCACATCAGGGGCGAAGGTGTTGACGTTCAAGGAGGCCTGGCTCGCTATCATGACCAGCAGGCAAAGGGTTGGACGCAGCGCATTCGGGATGGGATGGACGCCATGATTGACACACTTCGTGAGATTCACCGTGGTGCAGACGGCAGTGCTTCAGCGCTGCGACGGTTGGAATCGGAACTCCAAGCCATGCAAGATCGAGAAGGAACCACCTCGCAGCGTTCTGCTGCAGCCATCCGCCGCCTTGCAGAATTGATGGACCACGATCAACGAGTCGCTCGATTAAAGGACGGAAAGTTCGAAATTCTTGGGAACTACCAAGCGCTCTTTTTGAATCTCCTCAAGGCCGATGCTTCGGTTGTTCTGGGTTCTGCTGGGGAAACAGACGAAGTGGTCACCATTGACGTCCGACGACAAATACGATGGCCGACGTCGTTGCACGGCAAATCCGGAATGCGTGTCAGCGAATTCCCGCTCAGTCGACTGGACCCCGATGGACACAATCCGTACAACCCGCTCAACGAGGCTTTCGTTTTGGGTCTTGACCAAACCGCTGAGGTCGAATGGACCGTGGACGATGCTATCGCGCAGTTTGGTGATCGCCGATTGGAAAGTACCATCGGCGAGCGAATTCAAGTCCATGAATCGGGTGCTACCTTCCTTGTTCTCAAAGGATGGGCACAGTTGGTTTGAATCGCAGTGCCGGCCCAAGAGAACCGTTCAATTTATTGGACGACGTGCGGTAAGGTTCAAGGGTGGTTTCCCATCCCTTGGGACGAGGTGAGTCCAGTGGGTCTGCGCAGAGGGAAGAAATCCAAGAAGTCGGATGCGTCCCTGCCCATGCCCGATTTGCCTCCACCCGCAGGTCTTCCTGCACCCCTTCCCCTGCCTGGTGCTGCTCCGCTTCCGCCGTTGCCTGGGGTCCCTTCACCCGGTGAGGCTACCGTTCCCGCCCCGTTGCCTGTTCCTTTGCCCGCACCAGCGCCACAGCCTGCTACCCTCGCCACTCCAGTTCCTCTTCCTGCGCCCGTCAATGATCCTGAAACCACGCTGTCAGGCATTGCCAAAGACAGTGGATACAACGAATTGTGGGCCAAGCGTTCGGAAAAACCATTGCAACAGATTTACGGCCACATCGACCGAATCAGCAACAAAGAAGCTGGTTCTCTCTTGGACCGATACGCTGACCGCTTCGGGCACTCCCTTGACCGTGAAATCATCGTCATGAGGAAGGCCGCCATGGAAGAAAAGGTGGCCGAAATTCGCGATGCACCCACCGTTGAACTCATCGATGATGAACCGGCCGAACCTGTCAGCGAGTTACAACAAGTCGAAGATGAACTTCGAGCATTGAAGCCGCTGTACCAAGAGGCCAAGGCATTGGGTGACAAAGAAACCCTCGCCGAACTCACCCCAACCCTCCAAGCGCTCATGGCTCGGAGAAAAGCGTTGAAGGGTGGAAGCGCCCCTTCCGCATCAACACAAGTCGCTGAGACAGCAGAGGACGATGATGGTCTGTTTGCCCAATTTGTCACAATCGTTGACGCCTTGCTGGGTGACCACCTTCCCGAATCCATCGTCAATGACTTCATCGCCAGCGCAGATTTCGCCATCTATCAGGAAGTTGCACAATCGCCGAACACGGCCGACGAAGACACACGCGCCGCATACTATCGGATGGTGGACGATCAACTTGGCAACATGTCTCCCGAATCCATTTCTGCATTTGTTGAGTCGGATGACTTTGCAATCTACCAAACAATCGGCGAACGCTACAAGGATGAGTGAACAAGATGGGACTATTGGACAAAGCAGCAGCCTCTGGAGGCGATGAACCCAAGCCGAAGGCAAAAGCCGTGCCAAAAGCCAAGGCAGTTGCAAAAGGCCGTGGCCAAACCAGCGAAAGCAGCAAAACCAGCGAAGGTCAAGAAGGAGCGCGCACCACGTGCTCGCCCCATGGAACTCTCTGATGACTACGAGCTCGCTTCGAAAATGAATCGAAGAATTTCTTCGCTTGTCAATTTCTTCATCAACTTCGGTGTGTTGTTCGCTGCCCTGTTTATCGCTACATCGGACACGGGCATCGTGACGACCATCCTTTTCGCCGCCAGCGGAGGCATCATCATCATCAACGCCATTTTCATCCCGATGAAATTCAGTCGAAACCTCGGCCAATTCGTTTCCCGCACCAAATTTGTCCGTGGCGACGGTTCCAATCCGCTGTTCTTGCACGGGATTCTCGTGAACACCTCTGGCCTTCTTGCACTCATCGGTTTGATTTTGGTTGGCACACAATTCCAAAATCTCTCAGAATCTGACAACACCGGCGCGATCATTTCATTTTCCCTCGGTACAATCTTCATGATTCTTTGGTTCGTTGACCGCTATCTCCGTAGCGGAAGTGCCATGGGTCAAGGGCTGTACGACTTAGCGTTCAGGGCTTACCTGGTGAAGTACGTGCCCACCGAGGAAGAAAAGGCCTCGGGCATTTGGGCTCGGTTGGAGAACATGGGTAACTTTGGCGATCAGTTGGTCAAGCGCCAGGAAGAACGCAAGGCCAAGAAAGAATCGAAAAAGGCCGATGACGAGGGAGCAGACGCCGAATCTGATACAACATCTCAAGAAGACTGAGCTCGGCATGTGAGTCGTGTACATGTTGAATTGGGCTCGCCAGCGAAACCATGTTTTGCCATTCACCGTTGGTGTTGTTGGTTTTCTCACAACATTGATTGCAATCCCTTGGTTTGGTTGGCTCACCGGCATCATAACCGGGTGCTTTGCTCTGTTCTTTGTTTACCTTGAACTGGTCACGCAGTGGTCATTTCGCGCTCCAACGACGCGGAAACCCGCGCTTGACGTGGGTGGTTGGGAGCGCCTCACCATCACCGCCAAAGGCTACGGCATCGCCACGTACATTCACAAAGGTAGCTCCGGCGCTCCATTGGCATGGATATGCCACGGGTGGACGGCAGGAGCGGTACGCATGGTTCACCGTGCCTCGACCTTCGTCGAGCGAGGCTGGCACGTGGTCATGGTCGATCTACCAAGCCACGGCGCCTCGGATTCTCTCCCGAAGTGGAGCGCAGAACAGGCCACTTCACTCTTGATTGATTCAATGAATGCACTTCATGGAGAACGACCCGAGATGTTTACGAACAACGTGTGTTATTTCGGTCATAGCATTGGGGCGTTCATTGGTTTGCGGGTCAGCAAGCGCCGGGATGAACTCAATGAAGAAGCCCACCCCTCGTTTTGGATTTTTGAATCGCCGATGACCGGATACACAGAAATCCATGATGAAACGTGCAATATCCTAAGGATTCCAAGAGCACTCAGGCCGTGGGTTTTGGCGAAAACGCTTCGTCATTTTAACGCCATCAACGGGCCAACCCGTCTCGTTTCGAGATTGTCCGATGCTGACGTTCCTGCATGGGGCCTACCAAAAGAACCCACATTGATGGTCCAGGCGAACCCTGACGAGCGATTGGGTCCCGTTCACCATCAGCGACTGATGGAGGCGATGGCATCGGGAGAACAACCAGGCCTCTTGGCGACTCACCTTCTCGATGACTTGCGCCACTCTGGGTCGCACGAATCACTGTCAAGAAAGGCCGTGGTGGATGACTGGATTGACCAGCGCTTCGGTCACTCTTCCTCTGTTTGAGCCGCTTGTTCACGTGCCAGTTCACGCATGTCCTCGACCTCATCCAATTCGTCGACGATTTCCTTTCCGAGGAGCGTTTCCATCACATCTTCCATCGTGAGAATGCCAGATGTTCCGCCGAATTCATCACGAACGAGCGCAAACTGTTGTTTGTTGGTCAAAAAGACATCCAAAGCCTGCTCGATGGTTGAATCTTGTTCAAGTTTCAGGATTGGCTTCATGATGTCTTTGAGTTGAAGACTCCATTCGTCCCTGCTCGCGGCCATGAGAATCTCCGACCGAATGGCCAGGCCACGAACATTGTCGATGGTTTCGTCATACACGGGTATCCGGGAGAAGCGAAGAATGGTGTTGTCGTCCAGGATCTCTTTGATGGTCTGATGCATTTCAAATGCCGAAACAACTGTTCGAGGTGTCATTTCTTCGTGGACCATGACTTCTCGAAGGCTGAGGAGGTTGTGGATGATGGTCTCTTCTGCCTCTTCAAGCGCTCCTTCAATTTCACCCAAATCGGCCATGGCAGCCACGTCGTCCCGCGTTACCATGGCGTTCTTCGAGGAGGGCAAGATGGACTTGAGCATTTGAATGGGTCCAATCAGGAAGAACAAAGCCTTGGTGAACCACGTTAGGAGGTAGGCCGTTGGGGTTGAGAGTCGTTTCCAATAGGCTGCACCCAAGGTTTTGGGGATGATTTCGGACAAGAAGAGAACCGCCAATGTCAAAATGGCTGAAGCTGCGGTTAAGACTTCGACACCCCATATCTGTTGCACCTGGGACCCGACGCCGGCTGCCCCCATCGTGTGGGCAATGGTGTTGAGCGTGAGGATGGCAGTGAGCGGGCGGACAGAGTCATCGTCCTTGAGATGCGCCCACATCTCAGCAGTTCGCTTTCCTTCGTTCTTCAGGATGTTGACGTAGGTTTGAGGCGTTGAGAGGACCACGGCCTCAAGGATCGAGCACAAGAAGGATACGCCAAGAGCGAGCGTGACATAGAAGATGAGGAGACCCATGTCTCCCTCGCCTGTGGCGGAGACAGCGACACCAGCGGCCGCAAAAAGTTCGTTTGTCATGTTGGTTCGAAGACCCCTACCCTTGCGGGTGTAGTCTACGGGACGAGAGGAGGGTTCTTCAAAATGACGCATCCCCTTCGGCTCGTTTGCACGATACGCTCAATGCATGGGTGAACCTCAAGAAGCAACGGCATCTGGCCAAGATGAGAGGGGGGTTATGTCGGGCGAACACGTCTTGATTTGTGTGGCTTGGCCCTACGCCAACGGGCCGCTTCATCTCGGCCATGTCGCAGGATGTTATCTTCCACCCGACATCCAGTACAGGTTCGAGCGTGCCATGGGCAACCATGTGCTCATGGTTTCTGGCTCAGATGAACACGGCACGCCCATCACGGTGACAGCAGAAACACAAGGCATCACGCCACAAGCCGTCGTTGACCAATACCACGAAATGAACCTTAAGGCCCTGCACGATCTTGGTTGCAGTTGGTCCAACCACCTTGATTCCCGCGGCCCCGAATACGGCGGTGCGTTGTTCAACCGAACCAGTGATCCTGAACACAAGCGCATGGTCCAGGAAAATTTCCGAGCGTTGGAAGCCGGCGGCTTCTTTGAGCGCAAGACAACTGAGCAATATTTCGAACTCAACGATGATGGAACGGGGCGATTTCTTCCCGACCGCTACGTTGAGGGCACCTGCCCAGCATGCAGTGCAGAGGGCGCTCGCGGCGATCAATGCGATGCTTGCGGTGCGACCTACGAGGCGGTTGAACTCCAGAATCCTGTATCGAAGATGAACCCGTCCGCCACGATCGAAATTCGAGAGACAGACCACCTGTTTTACCGACTTGACCTGTTCCAGGAAGCCCTGGAACAACATGCCTCCCTTCAGCAATCATCCTGGAAATCCAATGTCAAGGCGATGACCAAACAATGGCTTGACATGGGGCTGCGACCACGTGCCGTCACCCGTGATTTGGAATGGGGTATTCCGGTGCCGTTGGAAGGCGATACCTGGGCGGGCAAGTGCATCTACGTTTGGTTTGAAGCGGTTCAAGGGTATTCGACCTGTGCGCGCATCTGGTCAAAGAAACACGCATCCTCCCTCCCTGATGGCGATGAGACATGGAGGCGATGGTGGTGCATCGATGAAGACGGCACCGCACCTCGCCATCTGTATTTCCTCGGCAAGGACAACATTCCGTTCCACACGGTCATCTGGCCTGCCCTTCTTCTGGGATTGAACCACGTCCACAAAGGTGGAACGGCCAGCCAGCCGATTTCTCTCCCGGGCCCTGGTGAATTTGCACTGGAGACGAACGTCCCTGCCATGGAGTACCTCATGCTCGCAGGTGGTCAATTTTCGAAGTCCCGAAAGCACGCAGTTTGGCTCCCTTCCTTCCTTGAACGCTACGACCCAGATACCTTGCGGTACTACCTCAGCATCAACATGCCAGAAAACCACGACACGGATTTCAACTGGCCTGATTTTGTTGAACGCGTGAACAGCGAACTGATTGCGGCGTACGGCAACTTCGTTCACCGAGTGATGACACTCGGCGCTCGCTTGCCCCACGAATCAGGAGCATCGCCGTTCGCCGACCATGATGGCCATCCGTCCACACACGCCCATCGCACTCATTTGGAGGAAGCACTTGATGAAATCACGGCGTCCCTCCAGCGACATCGGTACAAAGAAGCTCTTCGAGGCATCATGACCGTTGCGCAATACGGAAACCAAGTTCTTCAAAACGCCGCTCCTTGGAAGCATCTCAAGGAACCTCAAGACGGTGCCGAGGAGAGCCTGTCTGCCTTGGCGTTCTGTTGGAGAATTGCACGCTTCTTGGCCATCACGACCCAACCCTTCCTGCCGACCAGCGCCCAACGGTTGTGGTCTACATTGGGCTACAACGACGATGTTTCCGCTCTGGCATGGAAGGAGGCCGTGAACTGGGAGGCGCCGTTGGAATGGTCGGATGAAACGGCCCAGCCGTTGTTCCAACGTTTGGACTTGGAAGAGATTCTCGCTACCGAACAAAACCTCGTGGAAGTGGGCCCTGAATCGGACACCGTTCACGGTGTGAAAGGCGGCAAAAAGAAAGGAGGAAAGAAAATGAAAGAAGAAGTTGAAGGCATCACGTACCTCGAATTTGAGGCGTTCATGAAGGTCAACCTGCGCGTGGGGAAAATCACGAGCGTCGAAGACCACCCCAATGCCGACAAATTGTACGTTGTTCGTCTTGACGATGGGTCCCATGACGGGCGTACGATTTGTGCCGGATTGAAGGCATACTATCAGCCTGAGGAAATGGAAGGTAAACTGGTGGTGTTCGTTGAAAACCTCAAACCGCGACCGTTGAGGGGCGTCACCTCCGAAGGCATGATGCTTGCCGCAGACGATGGCAGCGATCACGTTCGTCTGGTGACCATTGACGGTGAGATCGTCCCGGGAAGCCAAGTTCGCTGATCATTGACTCATACGCGCTCTGACCGCTTCCATGACCGCTCTTGACTCGATTCGAGTCTGTTCACTGACCGTCGTTGATTTCGCCCTCAATTCTGCTGCCATCTCCTCTGGCAGGCTGTCCAAATTGATGTCGACGTTGAACAGTGCACCCTTCGCAGCTGCACTGGCCAACAGGCCTGCCACTCCGACATCCGTGACGGCATTTGCATTTCCGCTTCGGGCCAGCGCTGGTAATTTCGTAAGCAAATCCAACGCAAGAGAGGCGGTCTCAAACGGAACTTCAGCCGCTGTGTAGGTGGCGGCCCGAATATGTGTGCGGCGAACGCCCTTTTCTTCCTCGGTCGATTTTGGCATGGAAAATCCTGCCATCACGCGGTCGAAGGCTTCGCTGTCTTCAGTTGCAAGTTGATTGGCGCGTTCCATCATCGGGATGGCCAACGATTGGATTTCTTCGGCGATGGCCCATCCCTCGGCCCACTTCTCTTTCCCAAGCGTGAGGTCGCACACCATGATGGAAAGTGCCGCAGCTTGACCGAGGGCGACGGCTGCAGCCGTCCCTCCCCCAGGTGTAGGCGATGAAGAGGCTAAAGCGGCCTGAAACTCCCTCAGACTCATCGATGCCCAATTCACGATTCCACCTCCTGTTCAAGTGCCCATTCAATGATGTGAACGTTTGGATCAAAGTGGTGATGCTGGTTCAATCCAAGGCCTTCAACAGCAGCAGAAACCAGATCGTGGTCCGAGGTCGAGGTCGGGGAAAAGAACCGGCCAGCCTCCAACATGGCTTGGAGGGGGACGAGCCCGACAATCTCGCTACCGCACAAGCTTGTGTCATGGTCCTTCGCTAAACTCTCGCACGTCATGAACGCAAGGTGAAGGGGGCATTTGCCCACGTCCAGGAGGTTCATGGACACCTGGGAGATGCCCAACTCGTCCACGGGCACGCCCATGCCTTGGACGCGTTCCAACATGCCGTGCGATCGAACTTTTCCGCCACCCTCGGATTTCAGTAAGCGTCCGCTGCTGCGGACGATGGAACCGATTTTCTTTGCTACGGTAGCGCCTTGTTCATCCACGTTCACGTTGTACGCAACAAGAATGGAACGTGCACCGACGGTGATGCCGCCGGAGCGAGCAACCGACTCGGTCCATGCCATGGCTCCTGCATCTGGTAGTTTGGTAGCGTCGGCGTGCAATTCATCGGTTCCGTTGAGCCTTGCCTGCAACCCTTCGTACTCACCACGCCGCAGGTGGGACAGCATCGTTCGCCCTTCGCTGGATGCTGCTGCTCCATAGAGGAACAACGGTATGTCAGCCCGTTATGAGAGCCGTTCAACCACCGTTCGTGCCAATCCTGCGCATTCTTCCATCGTGATGTCTGTAGCGGTACAAAGGGGCAAACATCAACGACGCCTAACCTCGGATGTTCCCCCTGATGGTGGCGCATGTCAAGCAGCGAAACACTCGCTTCGATGAGGGCGATGGCGCCTTCGACAACGGCCTTGGGTGCGCCGGCGAAGGTGATGACCGTGCGATGGTAGTCCGCATCAGGTTCAACACTCAACACGGTACAACCCGGCGTCTGCCTCACCACCTCAACGATGGAATTGATTTTCTCAAGGTCCCTCCCTTCTGAGATGTTCGGGACACACTCAACCAGCGGTGAAGTCATGGCGTTGGGCCTGAACCTCGGGTCTTTGAACCTTGGTGCCTCACTCACGAGTAAAGGGCTTCAGGGGAACTGGTGTTCCTTCCCTGCGAGCGTTTGTTGTCCAAGCGACTCACAGCATCCAGCATGTCTTGCTGCGTCACTGCAGAGCGTCCGTCGCGGATGGCAATCATGCCCGCTTCGACACAGGTGGCTTTGAGTTCAGCCCCTGAATATCCGGTGGTACGTTCTACAATTCGCCCAACGGCGACTTTCTTGGTGTTCATGGAAGCCAAGTGCACCTTGAGGATGGCCTTCCGGGATGCCTCATCGGGAATTGGAATCTCAATCACGCGATCAAACCGTCCTGGTCTCAACAGCGCATCGTCCAGGATGTCGGGGCGATTCGTCGCCGCGATAATTTTGACATCATGAAGTGCATCGAAACCGTCCAATTCAGCCAACAGTTGCATGAGGGTTCGCTGAACTTCTCGGTCGCCAGAGGTTGAACCGTCCAACCGCTTTGCACCAATGGCATCGATTTCGTCAAGGAAAATCACGCTTGGCGCCTTTTCTTTTGCAAGCGAGAACAGTTCGCGCACCATCCGGCCACCTTCGCCGATGTACTTCTGTGCGAGTTCACTCCCCACCATTCGAATGAAGGTCGCGTTGGTGTGGTTGGCAACGGCCTTGGCCAGCAGGGTTTTCCCACAGCCAGGGGGACCGACAAGAAGCACGCCTTTGGGCGGTACGATGCCGACCTTTTCGAACAACTCGGGCTTCACGAGCGGAAGTTCGATGGCTTCCCGTACGGATTCCACTTGTTCATCCAAACCAGCTACGTCTTCGTAATTGATGGTTGGCTTTTCCACCATCTCGGCCCCGCTGACCATCGGATCCCATGCTTCATGGAGAAGTTCGACCACCGAAAGACTGTCTTGATTGAGGGCAACCCTCGTCCCCGGTTTGAGCTTCTCAGGATCCAATCGCTGGTTGAGAGAAACCTGGAACACGGTTCCGTTCGATGAGCGGACAATGGCGCGCTCATGATCGAGCACGTCTTGGAGGTGGCCGACGATCAGGGGCGGCATCTTGAGAAGATTGACATTCTCGTCCAACCGCTCAATACGCTTCCTCAAGGTGCGCATTTCCGCTTCCAGAGTGGTGCGTTCATTGATGAGTTGTTGGGTCTCATCTCGAAGGGCAGCATAATCTTCCTCGAGTTTTCGGAGATCGTCATCAGCGGTGCTGGGGAGGTGCCCATCGTTCCTGTCAACATCTGTACCCATGACACTCAGCATGACTATCGGCCGACGCTTCTTAAGAAATTGGATGGATTTCATCTACAAATGCATGTCAAAGGGTTCAAAGAGCGTGACCATAGAGTTACATCTGATGGGCGAATGCGAACTTTGTGGCGCCGTGAAGGTCGGTGTGAAACGCGTACGCACCGGGAAAACTGAGGTCGCGGCATGCAGCCGATGCATTGAGAAAATGAATCTCGCACCAAAATCCGAAGCCCCTGGTATCCAACGGGCTCGCTCCTTTGCCTCCTCGCCCTCGCCTCGCAAAAAGCGAAACGACATTATGAGTCGGTCGAGCAAGGAGTTGGCGGATGATTTTCACAAGCGGATTGCCCAAGCACGTAATTCACGCAATTGGACCCAACAACAACTTGCAAAGAAGATGGCTGAAACCGTGAACATCATCAAGTCCGCCGAATCTGGCAAGCGACCAACCGACAGCGTGATTCGTAAATTTGAGCAGGTTCTTTCGATCGACTTGATGGTGGAGCGGACGGCCAACGAATCCAGACACATCAATGCAGGACCATCTCGCGGCATGACGTTTGGCGACTACTTCAACGACCTCCGGTGATGATGTGCGGCCTGTTGCTGTTCATGCATTGTGGCTTGCCCAAGACGACCCGAAAAAGAACACCGCCGTCCTTGCATCGAAGCGAGGAAACCTCACACTCCACAAATCCATTCGGTCGCTCCCGAAACGGGGGTGATTCTTGAACCGCTCTGTGGAAAGGTGTTTGGTCCCGAAGATCATGAACTGCTGCTTGAACGAGGCGGGGCACTGGTCGGGCTTGATTGCAGTTGGGCGCACATTGAATCGTCCGTACAATCGGTGATGGACAGGACCCGCCTTCAACCACGGATGCTTCCGCTGTTGCTGGCTGCCAACCCCGTTAATTGGGGAAAACCCGGTCGGTTAACAACGGCCGAAGCCCTTGCGACTGTGCTATACTTGGTTGGACGAAAGGAACAATCGAGAGAGGTGTTGGGGGCTTTTCGGTGGGGTGAACGGTTCTTTGAGCTCAACCAAGAACCCCTCGAGGCGTATGCAAGAGCACGTTCCAGTGCAGAGTTGGTGAACTTGCAGTTCGAATTCTTTGACATCGAACGCCCGGAACAGGAGGGAGTGGAATGAAGAATGTCCGCACGGTTCCAGTTCACCATCACACGTCGGAGCGACTATCGATCATGGACGAATCCATTGCCGTTGAATCGCTTCTTCGCATCTCCGTCAACGGTTCATCGTTGACCAATCTCCTCGGTTCGCCAGAACAAGCAAGGGAGTTGGTGCTTGGACACCTCATGACCCAATACGGGCTACGCCCCCACAATATCAAGTCCATCGCAGTGACCCATCGTAAGGGGTCTGTCGACGCCGAGGTCAAAACCGACAATGAACATGATTTGACGCAGCGACCGGGTGTCGTCACCAGTTCGTGCGGAGCGTGTGACCTCTCAAACCTGAATGAATTGGTCAAGGACACGCCAGTGGTGACCAACCCCTCTTATGTTTTTGAAATTGAAGCACTGATGGAAACCCTTCACACCATGCGCGACCAGCAAACAGGATTCCAACTGACGGGGTGGGATGCACGCAGCCGGCTTGTACGCTGAACACGGAACAAGCCTCGTTGTCATGGAGGACATCGGTCGCCACAACGCCGTCGACAAAGCGTACGGTGCTTGGTATGAACAATCCCTTGCTCGGCCGAATGTTCTCTTGCTCTCCGGTCGGTGCGGCTGGGACATCGTCGCAAAAGCAGCGGCGATGGATACGCCCATCGTTGTCAGTTTCGGCGCCGCGTCAAGTTTGGCCATTGAAACTGCGAGGGCGTCCAACATGACCCTCATCACCTTCGTGAAGGGAGAGAAAGCCATCATCATTGGACCTGTTGAGGGCCGATTTCATCGCAAGCATTGAGAAGTGCAGGGTCGCAGGACCGTTCGGGGATGAGTGGATGCGTCAGCCAGCACAAGCCAGGACGCCGACGGATACACATTCGCTGAAACTCAAGCAGCCGAAAACCAAGGCTGCCGGCATCCCTGCGGTGGTTTCATCATCGGCCCACGGATTGAAAAAAATGGGCGTGGTGAAGACCGTCAAAACCCTCTCAATGGTGAATCAAAAGGAGGGGTTTGACTGCCCGGGGTGTGCCTGGCCCGACCCTGAACATCGCACGTCGTTCGAGTTTTGCGAAAACGGTGCAAAGGCTGTGGCTGATGAGGCCATGAAAGCCAAGGTGACACCGGCGTTCTTTGCGAAACATAGCGTCCAAGAACTCGCCAACATGAGCGATTACCAATTGAACATGCAGGGCCGAATCTCCTCTCCCGTTCTTCTCCACGAGGGGTCATCGCACTACGAGGCCATTGCGTGGGATGATGCATTTACCATGATTGCAGATGCCCTGAAAGCCACATCGTCCCCCGACCGTGCTGTGTTCTACACCTCCGGGCGTACCAGCAACGAGGCGGCCTTTCTCTACCAGGCATTCGTACGAGCCTATGGAACAAACAACCTTCCGGACTGTTCAAACATGTGCCATGAATCAAGTGGGAAGGGCCTCGGGCAGACCATTGGCATCGGGAAGGGAACGGTTACGCTTGATGACTTCAACCACGCTGATGTGATCATGGTCATCGGTCAAAATCCGGGCACCAATCACCCGCGTATGCTCACGGCGTTGCGCGATGCCAAACATCGTGGTTCAACCATCATCCATGTCAACCCCCTGGCAGAAGCAGGGCTGACCCGATTCAAACATCCCCAGGATTACATGAAAGGGGACATGAAAACCACCACCCTTGCTGATCTTCATCTTCAGGTGAGAGTCGGTGGCGACGCTGCATTGATGAAAGGACTCATCAAGTGCCAACTCGAACACGATGCTGTTGATCATGCGTTTATCGCATCCAAAACAGAAGGGTTCGAGTCCATGGTTGAAGCCGCAGAGCAGACCTCATGGGAACGAATTGTAGCCGATTCCGGCATCTCTGAAGAACAGATCAGAACAGCAGGGCGACTCCTTGCAATGTCGAGTGCCACCATCGCCTGCTGGGCCATGGGGCTCACCCAACACCGAAACGGCGTTGCAGTCATTCAAGAAGTCGTGAATCTTCTGCTGATGAACGGTCATGTTGGCCGGAAAGGGGCGGGGTTCTGCCCTGTCCGAGGGCATTCCAACGTCCAGGGTGACCGTACCGTCGGCATATGGGAGGCGCCAACTGAGTCATTTTTAGCTCGATTGGAACGGGGGCTCGGCTTTTCCGTCCCCCAACATCACGGTTATGATGTCGTACACGCCATCCAGGCGATGATTGACAACAAGGTCGATGTGTTCTTTTGCATGGGAGGGAATTTCCTCTCCGCTACCCCCGACACGGATCTGACGGCCAAGGCACTGCGGAACGTTGGATTAACGGTTCAGGTATCGACCAAATTAAACAGATCGCACCTCGTTACAGGAAAAAATGCACTCATTCTCCCATGTCTGGGCCGTACAGAACGAGACATCCAAGCCTCCGGCGAACAATTTGTGACCGTTGAAAATTCAATGGGCGTCGTTCACCGTTCGACCGGTGGATTGCAACCCGCCTCGCCCGACTTGAGAAGCGAGGCCGCCATCGTTGCATCAATGGCCGAGAAAACACTCGGCACAACTCACTTGGAATGGAACAACATGGTGGAGGATTACGACCGCATCCGTGATTTGATGGAAGCATCCCTCAACGGGTTTGACCGATACAACGAACGCGTTCGACAACCCAATGGGTTCACGTTACCCAATCCACCTCGAGATGAACAGGCGTTTGATACACCAACCAGCAAGGCCGTGTTCACCACGCACAGCCTGCCAGACGTCCAGTTGACTGATGGTCAATACGTGCTGATGACGCTCAGAAGCCACGATCAGTACAACACCACCATTTACGGACTCCACGACCGGTACCGCGGCGTCCATGGCAGACGACGTATCCTTTTCATGAATGCCAACGACATGGTGGAGCGCGGATGGAAGTCTCGCCAGCGCGTGAACATTACAAGCCATTTTAATGGAGAAACGAGGCATGCTGATGATTGGATGCTGGTTCCATACGATATCCCCTCGGGCAACCTTGCCGCGTATTTCCCAGAGGCCAACTGTCTCGTGCCGCTTCATTCCACCGCCGATGTATCGAATACACCGACCTCCAAATGGATCGTTTGCACACTGTCTGCTCCCGCTGCCACCTCTTCGGAGGAGGAGTGATGGCCTCTCGATCCTACGGCCAGTTGATGCGCGAGAATCGTGATTTCCGTCAGTTATGGATCGCCGCCGTCATTTCCATGTTGGGGGAATGGTTCAACACCATCGCCCTCTTCTTTTTGATCTTGGAATACACCGGCAGTGAGTTCCTTCTCGGAATGCTCTTTACGGTGCGAATGGCTGGTTTTGCGATCCTTCAACCGTTTATCGGATTGCTCGCAGACCGATACAACAGAAAGACCCTGATGGTGGTGTCCAACCTTTTACAAGCAGGGTTTGCGTTGTGTTTTCTCCTGGTCAATGACTCGAGTGATATCGTTTGGATGATCGGGCTATCGGGCCTGATGATGGTGCTCCATGGCGTCTACATGACGGCTGAACGCGCCGCACTCCCCAACGTTGTTTCGGAGGAAGATCTCGCCACAGCGAACGCCTTGGATGCAGCATCGTGGTCGACGGCGTTGTGCATTGGTGCGATGTTGGGGGGCGTGGTGGTGTCCATTTGGGGGACAGATGCCGCTTTTATCGTCGACTCGTTGACGTTTCTGGTCGGCACGTTGTTCTTGGTCAACCTCACCATCCCACAAACGATTGATGCATCTGTAAAGGGACCTTGGTTGTCCACTGGAATTCAGAACATCAAGTTCGGTTGGAACCGAATCCGTAGTCAGCCTGCCTTGTTTCGAATCGTCTTTGCGAAAGCCTCCTGGAACGTGGCCGGTGGAGGACTTGCCGGTGTCTACCTCGTGCTCATGGGGGCCGACGTGGATGGATTTGGGGCAGCGTTTGGTTTTGGCTTGTTCTTCTTTGCACGTGGTGTTGGTACAGGGCTCGGCCCCATCTTGGCACGTGCCTTCTTGAAGGACGAAGAAGCATGGCCATCGCTGGTGGGTTACCTCATCATCGTCTCTGGTTTGGTCTATTTCTTGGTCGGCATCAGCGTCTCCCATGCCCTTTGGATCACGGTCCTCTTGGTGATTCTCGCCCACAGCGCGAGCGGTGCCAATTGGGTGTTGTCCACCGTGATGATGCAACAATGGGTGGAGGACGAGGTACGGGGGAGGGTGTTTTCTGCCGACATGTTGATCCTCTCCGTTGCGTTCTCGACGTCAACAACGGTGGCTGGCTATTTGATGGAAAACACCGACCTTGGAATTCAAAACGGCATCATGGTGTTCGCTGGCGTGATGGTTCTCTCCGGCATGGCCTTCTCCATGTGGCGGCCTGAGGCGCCTTCGCTCACACATCAAGCAGCCTGAAGACAGCGTTCGTGGGTGCAAACAGGTGGCGTGAAGTACCGCCGGTCGGCTGGTTCGAACACGTCGAGTTGCAGAGTTGATGACGCGCCTTCCTCAACGAAGACCACCGATGAAGTGCTGGCTGGCAAGTAGTCCTCGCCCGTTGATTGGAGACTCAAGCGCAACACATGACCTGCAGGCACTTCGGCATCCATCGCAAAGAATTCCATTTTCGCACTGATGGATTCAACGACGGGCGTCCACGTCTGAATGTCATCGCCACCTGCATGGTAGCGCAAGTCCATGATGGCATGGCCGAGGTGGATGCAGTTGCTTTGGTTATCACAGTCTTCGAGCAATGCATACAGTTGGCCACCCAAGGTGGCCGTGGTCACCTCAACATGGACGCGTGGCATGCCTGCGATGTGCATGTCTTCAGCCAGTGGCTCGGTTTCCCAAACGGGGCCTGAAGATGCATCGGGTAGCACCGTGGTGGTCCCGGCAATGTTGGTCATGTCCGCGCCCAATTCAAACAACAGTTCGTTCACGTCAGCCGGCGGGTAGCGTTCCTCAATGCGCCATGAACCCTGGTTGGACTGAATTTCAATCCACTGTCCGGGTTGGTCGCCGATGCCCTTGAGATAGTAGTCGAACCATTCCAACATGTCTTGCATCCAATCGAATCGTATCATTTCTGGAAAGGCCTCGCCCCCCCTTCCGCCCAAGTCCGAACGGTCGTCTAGTTGCACGGGGCGGTCAGGATAGTCGTGATCCCATTGGCCAAACAAGCCTCTTGCCTCAATGCCAGCATCGATCAGACGATTGATGGTTGGCACGGCCATGTGGGGGTCGACGTTCCAATCGTGCATGCCTTGGATGAGGTAGACGCTTCCCTTGTAGTTCTCAAGGACACGGTCGAGGAAATATCGCTCTGCCCAGTAATCTCCGGCGATTTCAGAACCAAACATGTAGGCGCTGACACCGGTTCCAGGACCAATGATGTAATCAGGGCAGAGGTTTTGATAATCCTCCTCATCACCATCGATGCCGTAGGACCCGTACACACCGTTGTGCATGATGGGGGCACGAGCTTCCGAGGAGCCGTTTTTCCACATGAGTTCTTTCACACCAATCAGGCCAGAGATGGGGACGATGGTCTTCAGATAGTCGTGTTCTGCACCAAACATGGCCGCTTGCCAGGGTGTGCTTCCGTCGTATGATTTTCCAATGAGGGCGACAGCGCCGTTGGACCAAGGTTGTTCTGCCAGCCATCGAACAGCAGCATCGTTGCCGAGTTGCTCCGCGTTCCCCATGAGGTCCATGCAGTGGTTGCTTCGCCCTGTGCCTGAAACGGAAATTTGAGCGAAAGCATACCCGTGCGGGAGAATTTGGTCAATGAACATCTGCCCTAGCCAACTTCCTGGCACTTCAATGGAGGGTGTTTCCACGCTGGCCTCTTGGAAGTAGGGGCCGCTTTCGGCGATGACTGGCACTTTCATCCCATCGGGAACGTCGGGCAACCATACAGCCAGGCTGATGAGGCCGTTCGGCGCTGCCCCACCTTCTTCGATCGGCAGGGTGTACTCGACAAAATGATGAGTGGAGTTCCATTCGTTTTCAGTCGGTAGCAAGGCGTAAGGACCAACTTCCAGCGCCACGCCATAGTCTCCATCGGTTTCGTAGGGCAGCGTGTAGCGTTCCCAAACCGGTACGCGCACTCCACTTGCCTGGTCGTCATCGGCCACCATGTTCACCAAAGCTTCACCAAACACGGCTGACAGGAAGAGGAAAATCATCGAAATGGACAAGGTCCCGCCGAGAATCAAATTGAATTCTTTGGTTGCCGAGGAATTGGTGGGTTCCATCAAATCCGCGACGAACGGTTCTTCTTCGGC
The DNA here is from genome assembly GCA_038144595.1 of Candidatus Poseidoniales archaeon. GTDB lineage: Archaea > Thermoplasmatota > Poseidoniia > Poseidoniales > Poseidoniaceae > Poseidonia. The sequence continues at coordinate 46,319 of JAYQOB010000005.1, forward strand.
CATCGTCCTTCGCTTCGGGGTCATGGTCGCCGTTCTTGAACATACGCCCGGCTCGCTTCCGTGTAGATTTGAGAACAACCCTCAAAGACATCCGCTCCGAGGTCAAGTCATGGATGGCGATGTTTTGGCGATGCAGGCCTCCGTGGTTGAGGGCATCCCCGCCGAATTGCCGCCTCACCCGGGTATTGATGTGTCCGTAGATCACGCGCCCAACCGACGACAAATTTTGTCCCCGGATGAAAAGGTCCTCGCACTTGAAAACGCACTTCGCTACATTCCTTCGGCGTTGCATTCAACGTTGGCGCCGGAATTCATGGAAGAACTCGAGGCCTACGGTCGAATATTGATGCGCCGGTACCGCCCCGACTCGTATCCGATCAAGGCCTATCCCATCGAGGCGTACCCCACTCAATCAACGCAAGCAGCTGCCATCATGCTCATGATTCACAACAACCTTGACCCTGCCGTTGCGCAGTTTCCGCACGAACTCATCACCTACGGGGGCAACGGAGCAGTGTTCCAAAATTGGGCACAGTACCGGCTTGTCATGAAGTACCTCTGCGAGATGTCGAATGACCAAACCCTCGTCATGTATTCAGGCCATCCTCTCGGCTTGTTCCCGTCCCACCCCGATGCCCCGAGAGTGGTGGTGACCAACGGCATGGTCATTCCAAACCACTCAAGCCAGGAAGATTACGAGCGAATGAATGCACTGGGCGTCACTCAGTACGGCCAGATGACGGCCGGCTCCTACATGTACATTGGACCGCAGGGAATCGTTCACGGGACCACCATCACCTTGCTCAACGCCGCCCGCCTGCATTTGGGTCTCAGCGATGAATCAGACCTTGCCGGTGTGACCTTCATCACCAGCGGGCTTGGAGGTATGTCAGGTGCTCAAGCCAAAGCTGCAACCATCGCTGGTGCAGCATGCATCATCGCCGAAACCAACGCACATGCCGCCCACAAACGGCACGAACAGGGCTGGCTGACGGAGGTCACGGACTCCATTGACGAAGCCATCGACCGAATGGTTGAGGCGGCCCACAACGGTGAGGCGATTTCCATCGGGCTCGTCGGAAACATCGTAGAACTGTGGGAACGATGCGTTGAGCGAGATATCAAGGTCGATCTCGGTAGCGACCAAACCAGCCTGCACAATCCCTACCAGGGCGGCTACTTCCCTGCTGGTCGAACGTACGATGAGAGTGCGGCTATGATGTCAGAGTACCCAGACCGTTTCCGCTCGGAAGTTCAAGCGACACTCCGACGTCATGCGGATGCCATCAACACCATGGCGGAACGCGGCATGTATTTCTGGGACTACGGCAATGCCTTCCTCCTCGAAGCATCTCGAGTTGGGGCTGACGTCGTTCGTGAAGACGGGTCATTCAGGTACCCTTCCTACGTTGAAGATATCATGGGTCCACTGTGTTTTGATTACGGATTCGGCCCTTATCGATGGGTCTGCACGAGCGGCGAGTCATCCGACCTCGCCCGAACCGACGCCATCGCTGCAGAGGTGTTGCGGCACATGCGGGACAGTGCACCCGATGACGTCAAGCAACAGATCAACGATAACTTGCGATGGATAGAACAAGCAGGCCAAAATGAACTGATCGTTGGCAGTCAAGCACGAATTCTCTACGCCGATGATGTCGGCCGACGAGAGATCGCTTTGGCCATGAATCGGGCCGTAGCCTCCGGTGAACTTCGTGGTCCGGTTGTTCTTGGGCGCGACCATCACGATGTATCCGGAACCGATAGCCCTTACAGAGAGACGGCCAACATTCGTGACGGTTCGATGTTCACGGCCGACATGGCGGTTCAGAACGCCATTGGTGATGCCTTTCGTGGTGCGACATGGGTTAGCCTCCACAACGGAGGTGGCGTGGGTTGGGGCGAGGTGATGAACGGAGGCTTCGGCATGTTGCTGGATGGTACCGAGGATGCGGAACGCCGCCTTCAATCCATGCTCCATTGGGACGTCAACAACGGCGTTGCACGCAGGGCATGGGCGAGGAACCCGGGTGCGCGGGCCGCGATTCAGCGGGCCATGGAGGCAGAGGATGATTTGACCGTGACGCTCCCCCATCTCGTGGATTCGAACGTTTTGAAACAATTTGGAGGCGGTGAACATTGATGGACACGCCCGTGGTCCATGCAGATGGACGTACACTCACTCCCCAAGAAGTGGCCATGGTGGCGAACCAGAAGGCCAAAGTGGCCGTGTCTGAGGACGCTTGGCCTGGCATTCACGCTGCCCGTCGTGTGGTTGAGCGTATCGTGGCGGAAGGCGAAACCGTATACGGGATCAACACGGGCTTTGGTGCCTTGGTGCATGAACGGATTTCGGTTGATGACCTCGCCCAACTCCAAGTGAACCTCATCCGCTCACATGCCACAGCCATCGGCGACCTCATGAGCGTAGAAGCCGTTCGAGCAATGATGCTGATTCGCCTCAACTCACTTTGCAAAGGCCATTCCGGCATCCACCCCGATTGCATTCGCCAACTCGTCGTGTACCTCAATCAAGGCATTCACCCTGCGGTCCCTCGGATTGGGAGCCTTGGAGCAAGCGGCGATCTTGCGCCACTGTCCCATCTTGCAATGGCGCTCATTGGAGAGGGATTTGTTCTGGTCGACGGCGAGAAACGTCCGACTGGCGAGGTCCTGTTTGAACAGGGCTTGGTCCCTGTTGAACTCACGGCAAAGGACGGATTGTCGCTCATCAACGGGACCAGTCAGATGACGGCCTATGCGACGCTCGCTTATACGCAACTCACGCATCTCCTCGTAATGGCAGATGCTGTCCTTGCGATGTCCATGGATGCGCGTTCATGCAGCCTGACACCTTCTCGGCCCGAGGTCCATGAAGTCCGCCCTCACCCGGGCCAAGCCTTGGTTGCAGAGCGATTGAGAACGCTGCTCTCAGGTTCAGCGATCCTTGCGGGTCATGCAGGTTGTGACCGTGTCCAAGACCCCTACTCGTTCCGTTGTGCACCGCAAGTCCACGGCGCTGTCTACGAGTCTTATTTGCGCCTTGGCGACATGATCACGAAAGAAATGAACAGTGCAACAGACAACCCCTTGATTTTCCCCGAGCCAAGCAACCCCGGGCCACACGAGGTCGTTTCGCAAGGTAACTTCCACGGTGAAATTGTGGCCTTGACCTGTGATGCCATGAGCTTGGCTCTGTTTGAACTCGGTTCCATCTCAGAGCGAAGGATGGACCAGATGTTGGATCCAGCGAGGAGCGACCTCCCTGCCTTCCTCGCTCGAGATTCCGGTCTTGAATCCGGTTTGATGATCGTTCAGTATGTTGCAGGTGCTGCCTTGGCTGAACTCCACGGTCAAGCCACACCTCGTGCCGCCTTTTCCACCTCAACGTCTGCCGGACAGGAAGACCATGTGAGCATGGGGGCCACCGCCGCATGGAACCTGTACCAAGGTGTTCGCCGGCTTGCTGAAATCATTGCGTGCGAAGCGCTCATTGGGGCTGAGGCCTTGGAGCACGCAACATTGCCCTCCTCTGACCATGTACAAGGCTTGCACAGCCTCCTTCGGAGCGTAGCGCCTGCCTTGACGGGTGATCGTTCGACGTCCGACGAATTGATCGACATTGCATCGTGCGTCGTGGATGGCGGATGGTTGGCTCGAATGGAAGCTGAACACGGACGATTACCGAGATGATATCATCGCTTCGAGTTCGCTGATGTGGTCTTCAACGTCCATCAACGACATCATTCTGTAATTGAACATCTCTCGTTCGGTCACGCTCATTTTTTCCCGATGGTGTTCCATCAACCTCAATCCATCGATGGCGAGAACGATGGTGGATTCAACGGATGCATAGAGGGCATGGACTTGATTCATGTCGCTCATGGCGAGGGCAGGTTCCAACGTTGCAAGGTCAAACCCCATCCGTTTCCATTGCAGCATCCGCTTGGAGAGAAGAGATTTGGTAAATCCCTCTGAGGGAAGGTGGACGAGATGGGTTACCATCTGTCCATCCTCCATCGACTGAGCATCACCGGGTCCGGCGGATGATTCAGCCAGGGCTTCAACCGACTGTTCGTCAACCCGGCCAACCTCCTCATGCAAGTGGTTCTCAAGAGCAGGTGCAAGGCTAGCAATCCTTTTCCACACTTGTGTTTCCACGCTCAGGGAATCAACCGGCAACACGACCTCGATGTTGTGTTCAACCGCCGTCCTGTCCAATCGTTGGAGCCACGCAAGCACCTCTTGTGCCCCAGACCTTGCCACCAACCATTCCACGCCCTCAACGACCAGCAGGGCCGGGCTGTGGCCGATGTTGGCGTTGATATGGTGCTCTACCGTCGATACGTCGGGTCCAACCGCGCGGGCGTCTTGATGTTCGGAAACCCACCACAACTCGGCCGTGTTTGATGCGACGTACCGAAGTAACTGCCGCATCGGAAGGCGACTGTAGATGGAAACATTGCCATCGCACGATTCAATCCGACCGGACAGTGCCGCGTATGTGTCGCCTGCTGATGCCGAATCAAGTGTGCGCAAACCTCCCATCGACTCCCTCCTGTGGGTTGGATGCAGCCACGACGCTCTAAGGAATTACGCCTTTCGCACGAAGGCGGCCATCAATGATTATAACGCCGTTCATCGTGGTGATAATAGGTGGAAGAATGAGCGAGGATGAAGTTGATTCCGTGGCGATGGCCGAATGTGGAGCCTGCCGAGCCGTCATTCCAATTGATTCTGAATCATGCCCGGAGTGTGATACGAAGTTTTCTGGCATCTCTGAGGATGCACTCGGCGAGTGCGGCGGTTGCCAGGCCCTCGTACCTCTCGACTCAACACGCTGTCCCGAGTGTGGCGTGCTGTTCGTTGCCGATGATGTGGTTGATATTCTTCGACAATGGGTCGCAGACACGGGCATCGACATCCGAAAATTGTTTGATCGATTTGATGAGAACAGCGACGGCACCATCGATTCTTCAGAATTGAAACAGGGACTTCTTAGCCTAAATCTCGCAGACCTTCCGCCCTCACAAGTCGATCGCCTGGTCGCTGAAATCGATGCGGATGGAAACGGCCTCATCGATTTGGATGAATTTGATGCCATCTTGAGCGGCGACGAAGTCGAACCATCAAGTGAACCCTCAAGCGAACCCGAGGAACACGATGATGAAACATCTCCACAAGGAGACGAAGAGATCGATGATGAAGTCGTTGTTGAAATTGACACAGACGAGGGCCAAACCAACGAAGAAGAGGACGTTGATGTTGAAGCTGAAAACGAAGTCATCTCCTCCGAAATTGATGACGAAGAATTTGACCTTGAGGAGGATGTGGACGCGGACGAAGACAACGATCTTGATGCAGCATATGTTGACGATTCATCTGACGAAGAAGAGGGCGAAGAGGTGGACGATGAACCATCGGAAGAGTCCGAAGGCGAGGAATCAGCAAAGCATCCACTGGCTGCGTTGGCAGCCATGATGGACGAGCATGACATATCGGCTCAACGAATGTTCAACGAGCTCGATGTTGATGGGAACGGAGCGATCTCCCTGGTTGAATTGCGGACTGCGCTGACTGAAAAATACGGAGATGTTCTCGATATCGATGACGTCGACGCCATCATGGAGGCCGTTGATGATGATGAAGACGGCTTGATCGACATCACCGAATTCTATGACTCGATGGAATCCTTGGACGACCATGAGGAAGCTGTCATCGCTCACGAAGCCGAGAAAGAGTTCCCAACCGTATGGCAAAAGCGGATGATGTCGAAATCTTGGAACGATGCCGTTTGGCCTATCCTTCACGTTGGCTTTGGTATCCTGATTGCACTGGTGCTAGTCAATGCCCTCTTCGGTCCGGTTGACGGCAGTGGAGGCAACGTCGCCTACATCCCCAACGATTCGGGGTTGATTCCAGAAGGTGGCTTGTCGGAAGGTGACATCTACAAGTGCGACGAAAAATACCAGGAGGGTGGATGCCCGAATTCATTGACGATCATGGGTGGCCCAGATTCGAATCTATCAATGCCGAAGGGTTTCTACTTGGATGGCATCATGTTGCTGATGCTATCGACGCTTGGCCTCATCGGTTCGTTGTTCCTTCACCTTGTGAAAGCCCCAGAATGGCGTGCACGTGTAAAGGCGATGAAGGAATTTGAAGATGACAAAGCCGATGCATCGCAGGAGTCAGAGGATGAGGTCGATGTCGATGCGGTCGATGTCGATGCGGAGGAGGTCGATGAGACCGAATCCGACGAGGAAGCGTCTGAAGGCCCAGAAGATGAAGACGAGGAAGACGATGAATCGGAAGACGATGACGACGACGTTGAGGATGGCGAAGATGAAGACGCCATCGATATCGGCTCACACATCGGCCTGGTCTTTGATGATGAGGAAGTGTTTGGCGTTATCGTTGAATTCGATGATGAGGAAGAGACCGTGACCATCGAGGAAGACGGGACAGGCGACCTTGTGACCGGCTATCAAGACGACATGTTCATTGAGTGAGCACATGGTCAAGTCAGACCCGCTTGAACGGCTTAACGGCCTGGCTGCATGCCCCGTTTGCGGTTGCTTTGACCGAAAAGGAATGTACCGTTGCTCTGAGTGTGGAACGTTTCACGCTGGGGCTATCATGGAGGAGCGGGAGCCACCCAATCCTGCTGAACAACAGGCCATTCAAGAGGCTACGGCACCACCTCTCGATCCTTCGGTGTATTCACTTGGACCCAACGCGTCCATCCCGGAGGAATCCTTTGACGAAACTGAAGATGTGCGGCGATGGGACGGTGGTTCCACGGATTTTACCTTCGACGATGATGACGATCCGCCAGTTGCGAAGTTGGAATTGCCCCCGGCTGAAAACGTAGCCTCAGATGAAGATTAATTATTCTTTGTTCAGATTATAATTAATTAAAAATCCGAAGGCAAAATGCCTCGTTAAAATTCATTGGTGGGCTCGGAGAGAATCGAACTCTCGATCTTTGCCATGTCAAGGCAACGTCATAAACCCCTAGACCACGAGCCCTAGGTAAGTTGACCCACCTGACATTTCTATTAAATCAATTCGGTGAGTCAGTGTGTTGAGCTTATGCGATAATCTTGGAAATTTTACCGGTGCAGCCCGATTGGGAACAGAACCCAGCCATTCGCGTTCGACCGTTGGACATGACAATCTTCTTGCCATCTTTGATCGGGCCGTATTGTTTGCATTTCATGCAGTAGCCTTGAACGTCGGTCATGTTGCTCAACCCTTGGCATTCGGTGGAGATATTGAACGCTTCCGTTGACAACTTCACAAAAAGGACAATTATCGGGCAAAAAGGAGGGGTTCGGAGGGTGAAAATTGAAGAAAATGAAGAATCTCCTGTTCTGTTCGCAAGAAAAACGCTGCACTGCGCTTGATTTTTACTCATAGGCGCGTGTAAATTCATGATGCTCTTCTGGCCCATGTCGCATAACTCACATTATGCGACGCAATGACGCCCGAAATGTTCGTGATTTCAACCAAAGTTGAGTTGTTGAAGTTCCTCATCTGGAATTTCGAAGATGCCAACCAGCGGAGGCCCCAACAAAAGCCCCTCAATGCCGCCGTCTTCGACATCCAGGCTGTTCTGGATCTCCTGTGAAATTCGCTTCCAATCTTGGGAGGATTGGTACGCCGATTGAACGAGCATCATTTCCGATGACTCAGCTGCTGTCCCCATCCATGCACCGATACATCCAGGTTGACGCCGTTTGTATTCCTGGCGTGCGCGCAACATCCGACGAAGGCGTGCATCCACGCCCTTCCTTCCGGAGCAAACAATGGTTTCAACCCAAGCCATGAATATCACTTTTAACGTATCTCTATCTCAATTATTATCTTATGCAAATTCTTAAATATTTATTCAAAATTCAATGGGCAGTGAACGTCCCGCCCAGAACGGTGCCGGAGAATGGCGAACCGGACGGGCGGAGGCACATCGCTTCCCAATGTGGGCCGTCGACGATGTTGAAATTGGCAACGGCACCTTCAGCAATGACTCCGTGCGCAAGCCCACTTGGATGCGGTGTTGTTTTCGCAGCAGATACCGTGACGGCCTCAATCGCTTTGAGCGGGTGCATGTTGCAACGTTGCACCATTAACGAACACATGAAGGGGAGGCTGAGTGTTTGGCAGTTTGGATTAAAATCGGTCGCCAGCGTAAACGGGAGATTCTGTTCGACCATCCATTGCATGTTCGGCCACGAATCGCCCATCGCGTAGGGCGTGCCCGGCAAGAAACCGGTGTTGACCTCAGCCTGCTTCATTGCCAACCGCACGTCATTGGGTGTATGGTATGCATGGTCCGCCGTGTCAACCCCCAGTGAACACGCCAACTCCCCGCCACCGCCGTCCACGAATTCATCAACGTGCATGCGTAGGTTCAACCCTGATGATTTTGATGCTTTCAGAAGATCTTCGCTTTCCTCAATTCCAAACCAGCCCGGTTCGCAAAACACATCAGCCGAACGTGCAATCCCTTGTTCAACGACGGCGGGGAGCTGTTCGCTGAGCAAGGATTCAACATACTGCTCATGCGTGGATTCGGATGGCACATCATGAGCCCCCATCCAGGTCGGATCAATGCTCGGCGTGTGTTCGACCATGTTGAGCCGTGCCATCACCTCGAGCAGTTTCAATTCGGATTCGGTTGAAAGTCCGTAGCCACTTTTCGCTTCCATGTGCGTAGTACCCGTCCGCAGAGCGCTTCGTAATCTGGCATAGCCCGATGAGAACAAGTCCTCTTCGGATGCCAAACGCGTATGCTGAACCGTTGACCTGATGCCGCCGCCCATGGATGCAATCTCACTGTACGTTTTGCCCTCCTGTCGCCATGCGACTTCCTGGGATCGATCTCCGGACCATAACAAGTGCGTATGTCCATCGACGAGGCCGGGGACGACAGCCTGTCCGTTGAGGTCGTGGACACGGTTACCTTCGTGGGATGAATGTGCGCGATGGCCATGAAGGTCGAACTCGTCAATGATTTCCGCTGAAGACTCGATTGATGTTATGACATTATCTTCTACAATAATTGCCATTCCAAAAGGAAGTGTTTGTTCTTCATCGCTTGAGCGGTTGGTGTCAAAGTGCACCATCCGGCCTGCATTGAGATAGATGGTCCGCACATGCGATTTGAAGGGAAGAGGGTTGAAGAACAATCGGTTGGTGGACGAATCATGGCAGGATGGACCCTTGGTATTGAAACAACGGCACACACCCTCTCGTTTGGCCTCGTCGATCAACAGGGCATTCCTCATCCTGCTGCAAGCGATACACTCCGGCCTGATCAAGGTGGCATTCACCCACGAGAAGCCGCTGACCATCACAAGGACGTGGCTGCCATGTTGTTCCAGCGCGTTCTTGAGCAACACAACCTCACGACGGATGACATCAGCGCCGTTGCCTATTCCCAGGGGCCCGGGCTTGGTCCGTGTCTCCGGGTTGGTGCGGCCATTGCACGAGGGTTAGCAACGCGAATGGACGTGCCATTGATCGGCGTGAACCACTGCGTTGCTCACATCGAAATTGGACGCCAGCAATGTGGATGTGAAGACCCTGTCCTGCTCTATGTTTCCGGAGGGAACACCCAAGTGATTGCCCGACTTAACGGCCGATATCGAGTGCTTGGTGAAACGTTGGACATTGGCATTGGCAACATGCTCGACAAATTTGCTCGAAATCAGGGGATTCCGTTTCCCGGAGGGCCAAAAATTGAACAACTTGCCAACCAATACCTTGAGCGAGAACCAAATCCGGACATGGAGGGGCTGCAACTGCCCTATGCTGTTCGTGGCATGGATTTGGCCTTCTCCGGGTTGCTCACGGCAGCTCAACGACTGGTCGACAACGGCGCGCCCTTGGACGCCGTTTGTTGGTCGCTGCAAGAACATGCATTTGCTTCCTGTGTTGAGGTTGCAGAGCGGGCGATGGCTCACACCGGCAAGTCTGAATTGCTCCTCGGCGGCGGTGTTGCATGTAACCAACGTATTCGAACGATGTGCGAAGAAATGGCGAGTGACCGAGAGGGTTCCTCGCACGCCCCACCACGCATGTACTGCATTGACAACGGGACGATGATCGCCCTGCTCGGATTCCTTGAACTCCAGAAGCGAACAACCTCGCTGGAACAAAGCGCCATCGACCAATACCTGCGAACCGACCAAACGCCAATCGTCTGGTCCTAACCGGTTTTAGGGCATACGGTTTTAACAGGTGGTCGTCCGCCTTTCTTTGGGGGTCTTACCAATCAACGGACGTCGAGGTGGCAGGAAAGAGGAATTCAACCCCTTCGCCAAAGATGCCTCTCAGCAACACCGTCGCCGTCGCGATGAGCGTGAACGGCAACACCCTCGACGACCAACGGCTCCCGCCGAACAACCCGCAGCCCCCAAGAAAGACATCAAAGCAGATCTCGAACGCAAGCAGCGAGAGGCCATAGAGAAGTTGGAGCAAAAAGGAGACGTTTCAGCGCCAGAAGTGGCGCCTGCGCCCGTTCCCGTGGCTCGAGAGTCACAACGAAAATCAGAAGAAAAACCGATTGTTCTCTCGCATGAAGATCGGTTGGCCGAACTGCGGAGAAAGTCCGAGGCGACCAAGCAAAATGCGTCACGGATTGAGGCAGCACCCGAGCTAAAGGCCGCTGAGCCAGATACGGTGGTGGCAGAGGCAGCCGTGGCCGCTCAACCCTCAACCATGGAAATGCCCACTCAAGCCTCCGAGGCGCCCCAAACCGCTCCCGTCAAGCGGGCGAAGAATGTCTTCGCTCGCATTGAGACGACAGTCGCACCGAAACAAGACCGTCGCCGTGGCCGCCGTAGGATGGACAAAAAAGGAGGCGGCCGCCAAAAGCAAGAAAAGAAACTCAACCGTCAAAAGTACCTTGAGTACAAGTATGCGGCCAAAGACATTCTTGATAATCCCAATGTTCCAGAAGAACACCGCTCAAACGTCCTCGGGCAAGTTTGGGCAAAAGGTGAGCGGCAAGGCATCGATGAGTGCCTTGAGTACATTGAATTGAAAGAAGAAGAATTGATTCTCCCAGCCGAGGTCGGCGAGCAATTGCGAGACCTTGTCAAGAGAATGACCACAAAGAGATGATACCATGACTGAACTGAAAATTGCAAACAACGTTGTCGCACAAGTGCATTATACTGGAACACTGCCGGAGAGTGGTGAAGTCTTTGACTCAAGCGAAGGTCGAGATCCGTTGACTTTTTTGGTCGGCCATCGACAAATGATTCCAGGATTTGAAGAAGAAATGATGGGGGCTGCAGTGGGTGAGCGCAGGGAGTTCACCTTGGAAGCTGAGCGCGCCTACGGTGATCGAGATGATGAAGCAGTGCTCCAAATCCCACGAGACAATTTCGCTCAACTGGAAGAAAGCACGGGCGAATCCTTGGAGGTTGGCATGCAATTGGTGGCACAAATGCCACATGGTCCAGCCCCGTTCCTGATTGTAGAACTGAGTGAAGAAACCGTCACGGCCGATTTCAATCATGCACTCGCAGGGAAGGCCTTGACCTTCTCCGTCGAAGTGGTCGATCTCCGTGAAGCGACGGAAGAAGAGGTCAGCCACGGCCACGCCCACGGTCCTGGCGGACACCACCATTGATTCAAGGCGAGTCTTGATGAAGTGCCTCGCTGTGAGGAGGCCATGGGCAAGGAACGAAAGTCAGATTGGCGCACCCTGTCCGGCCTGCCTTTGCCCATGACAAGTCAGCCAACTGATGCGTCGACGACCTTGTCACAGCCCGGTGAGCCTCCGTACACGCGTGGCATTCACCCCACCATGTACCGCTCACGCCTGTGGACAATGCGACAATACGCTGGATTCTCCAGTGCTGAAGCAACCAATGAGCGTTTCAAACTCCTCCTCGAACGAGGCCAAATGGGCTTGTCTGTAGCGTTTGATTTGCCCACTCAACTCGGGCTCGATGCTGACGATGAATTGGCGTACGGCGAAGTCGGGAAAGTTGGCGTCTCCATCTGCTCTATTGAGGACATGAAGGTACTTTTTGACGGCATACCGTTGGCCAACGTTAGCACGTCAATGACCATCAACGCACCCGCAATGGTTCTTCTCGCCATGTACATCGTGGCAGCCGAAGAACAAGGAGCCAGCATGAGCGACCTCAAAGGGACCATACAAAATGACATTCTGAAGGAGTACATCGCTCGAGGGACGTATGTGTTTCCACCGAAGGAGAGCATGCGTTTGATCACCGATATCTTCGAATATTGTTCCACCAATGTTCCATCGTGGAACACCATCTCCATTTCTGGCTATCACATTCGTGAAGCCGGTTCAACGGCCGTCCAAGAATTGGCGTTTACCCTTGCCAACGCGCTTGGCCTACGTTGAAGCAGCAGTCTCCAAGGGGCTGGATATCGATGCTTTCGCACCACGTTTGTCGTTCTTTTTCAACTGCCACAATGATTTCTTCGAAGAAATCGCGAAGTTCCGAGCGGCACGAACCCTTTGGCACGATCTCATCGACGAACGATATGCTCCATCAAACCCGAAATCGACCATGCTCCGCTTTCACACACAAGTTGCGGGCGTGAGTTTGACCGCCCAACAACCACTGAACAACGTATCACGCGTCACAATACAAGCACTTGCAGCCGTGTTAGGAGGGACACAAAGTCTTCACACGAACTCCTATGACGAAGCGCTCGGGCTGCCTACCGAAGCTTCGGCCACGGTGGCACTGAGAACCCAGCAAATCATTGCGGAGGAGTCGGGTGTTGCCGACACGGTTGACCCGATGGCCGGTTCGTGGCACGTTGAGCGTCTGACGAGAACCGTGTATGAAGAAGCAAAAACGTTGATTCATGAAATTGAGGCAAAAGGCGGCGCGCTCGCTGCCATTGAGGAGGGTTGGCAACAACAGGAAATCCACTTGTCTGCCTACCAATACCTGAACGAAATTGAACAAAACACAAGGAACATCGTTGGTGTCAACCACGGTGTCATGGAAGAATTGGAAGGGATCCCCGTGATGAAGACCGACCCGACCCTTGGTGAACGTCAAACCCAACGTCTTGCTGAGTTGCGGAGTACTCGAAATGGAGAGCTTGTAACAAATGCACTCGAGGCGGTTCGCACGGCAGCAAGTGGTGAAGCCAACCTTTTCCCTGCCGTTATTGAAGCTGTCCGGTGTCGTGCCACATTGGGCGAAATCATGAACGTGTTCAAGGATGAATTTGGCACCTACATGGCGCCAAGTGGATTTTGAGGTGTTGAGATGAAGTTCGGACCCATCCATTTGGACCACATCGGGATAGCAACCGATTCACTCGATGACAACAGTTCGTTTTGGACACTCATTGGACTGGTTCAAGGCGAGCATGATGAAACGGTGGTCGACCAGGGCGTCACAACACGTTTTTTCTCGACAACATCACCGTCTGTATCGGCACCAACGCCCAAAATTGAGTTGCTGGAACCGACCGGTGAGGACACACCCATCGGCCGTTTCCTTGCAAAGCGCGGGCCAGGCGTCCAACAGGTTTGTTTTGCTGTTGGTGATTTGGAAGGGCTCTTGCGTTATCTCGCAGACCATGGCGTTCGTCTGATTGACACCGAGCCTCGGCGTGGTGCTGGCGGCCACATGATCGCCTTTGTCCACCCTGCTTCAACCGGTGGAGTTCTCGTTGAATTGAGCCAAAGGCACCACGGGGATTGATGCGAACACCTATAATCGTCCTCGTGCAATTCCTTCGTGATGAGAACCTGCGTTGACCAATTGCTCGCCCTTCCCCACATTGACGCACCGAGCCTCAAGGGCGAGGTCCACTACTTGGCTGGACGTCTTGAACAACTTCGAATGCAGCGTACCATCTCAAACGAAGCGTATTTGGATGCCGGTGCGATTCAGGGTGCCATTGAACTCGTCGCCAACATGATTGACATGGGCGTGCCGCAAACCGAAATTCAGGAACATTTGCGCTCGACGCTCCGCCGTGCTGACAGAATTGAAACCAAACATCCAGGTTTGAACTGGGCAGTGGAATCCGGTCGTGCGAGTTGAAGCCTCCATGCCACCTACCCTGCTCTCTGTTGAGGGCGCCACCAAGCGGTTCGGTGACGTGATTGCGTTGCACGAAATTGACCTGCGTATCAACGAAGGGGACATCATCGGGCTGGTTGGTTCAAACGGTGCCGGCAAAACAACGCTGCTCCGCCTCCTTTCTGGCGTGTACAGGCCCACGAGCGGCCGTGTGATGCTCAATGATGGAGCCGATGTTGAGCAAGCACGGCAACGGTTGGGTGTCGTGCCGGAAAACACCGGACTCTATGCCAGGTTGACCGCTTGGGAGAACATCCGATACCATGCGCGAATGCACGGTGTACAAGATGATGAGGCATGGCAGCGAACCCTCTACTTTGCTCACCATCTTGAGATGACAGAAGCGTTGGGTCGTCACACCAAAGGTTTCTCTCGTGGAATGCGACAAAAAACGGCCCTCTTGCGAGCCCTTGTCCATGCTCCCTCTGTGTTGCTGTTGGATGAACCAACGGCTGGATTGGACGTCACCAGTGCAAGAACCGTGAGAGAACTGGTCCGCCAGCTGGGTGAAGAAGGTGGAACCGTCATTTATTCCACTCACCAGCTCGCCGACGCGCAGCGAGTGTGCAATCGTATCGTCATCATTCACAACGGCGAGGTCAGGGCCGACGGCACCCCCGAGGCCTTGCTTGAACAAACAGGAACCCAGCATTTGGAGGAAGCCTATGTCTCCTTGACGGGTGATGCTGCGCGTTCGCGAAACGAAGACGACAAACCACTCTCCAAATGGTCATCGTGGTGGCGGGCGTTGTTCACGCCAAAGACTCCTGGAGGTGGCGAAGATGAGTAGCACCACGCAAAGGGTTCGCACCATCGCCAAAAAAGAACTCGTGGAATTTATCCGTGACTGGAGGACGATCGTCGCCATTCTTGTGATCCCGCTGCTCATGTTCCCCGTCCTCTTCATCCTCTTTCCGTTGCTCCTCGCATCAGAGGCTGCGGAACTTGACGCCATGACTGTGGACGTGGTGGTACAAGGAGAGGGTGTCCCGGAGGATTTGGTCGGCTTGCTCGAACAGTCAAGCATCACACCCTCCTACGAACCGCTGCCGGCAATTGAGAACCTCTCAACGCCCATGGACGACCAAGAACGTTTGAGAAACGGCTCGGTTGATGCCATTCTTCGGTTACGAACCAACGGGACCGTTCTCGAATACGCCGTTCTCTATCTATCCACATCTGAGCAAAGCCTTGAGGCGAGGAGTCGGACCTTTGACGCCCTCAGCACCTGGGAACAGAACGAGACAGAGCGACGAATTGTGGCGGCTGGATTGGACGCCAACGAAACCCTTGACCCACTCCGTTGGAGCGGGGATGTCGCCCAAAGTGACGCCGCAACACAAGGCGAACAAGCCGGTATGGCCCTCTCCTTGTTCATACCCTTGGTTCTGGCTGTTTGGACCTTCTCGTCCGCCATCCAGCCATCCATTGACATGACGGCGGGAGAGCGTGAACGCGGTACGCTTGAGGCGCTTCTGGGTCTTCCTTGTTCTCGGATGGAGTTGCTGATGGGCAAATGGTTGGCGGTCGCCACCATCACGGGGGCAGGGGTTCTACTCCAAATCGCAGGGTTACTGTTTGCCATCGGCTACCTCGCCTCCTCTGACCTGATCTCGACACCGAGCATCTCCCTGACGGCCCTGATGTTCCTCTGTTTGGCTGTCCTGCTCTTTGCCGTCATGGTGGTTGCGTTCGAACTGGCGTTAGCGATGCGGTCGCACAGCGTCAAAGAAGCCGGTTCCATTCTGGGTCCTGCAGTCCTCATCATCCTCTTCCCGGCCCTGTTTACACAGGTCATCAACCTTGATGGCATTGAATCGTTCTGGTTTGCGATACCGGTCGTGAACGTGTTGTTGGCGCTCCGTGAATTGCTCATGAACCGCGTCGTTTACGGCCACGTCGCTGTTTGGCTTGTTTCTTCGACGATGTACGCTTTGGGTGCGGCCTATTACGCTGCTCGCCAGTTTAAGCGAGAAGATATTGTCTCGAGTCTCTCTTAAGCGCCGAATGCAATGAGGGACTCCCGAACGATGTCAACAATCAAGTCGATTTCCTTTGATGTGATGTTGAAGTGCGGTGTGAATCGGAGCGCGTTGACACCGCCGTGGATCACGCCAAGGCCGCGTCGGCGACACCACGGTTCAACCGCTTCCATGCCGACGACAGGGAACTGCGTTGGCTCCAATTCAGCACTGCACAGCAAACCTGTGCCCTGTACCTTCGTGATCACATGGGGGAATTCTTCCTGCAGTTTCGTGAACTTTTCAACAAACTCGACGCCACGTTCGCGAATGTTTGTTCGCAGTTCGGGCGTGATACCGTCGAGCACAGCCACGGCGGTCTCAAGTGCACGAGGATTGGTGGTCATGGTGTTGCCATAAATTCCAGTGACGTACATGTCGGAGGCACGCTTGTTCATGCCAAGCACTGAAAGTGGGTATTGGCCGGCGTTCATGGCTTTTGACCATGTCTCGAGGTCGGGCGCCTCACAGTCGGCAAACCCTTCGTAGTCGACCACGGACAGGGTGCCTTGGCCACGGATACCTGCCTGAATGGAATCGACCAGGAGCATGCTGTCGTGCTCGAGCGTGAGGCGTCGGGCGGCGTCGTAGAATTCCCTTGACACACATTGCCCGGGGTTGCCTTCACCTTGAACGGGTTCAATGGCCATCAGTTCAATGAAGACGTTGTTGGCTGCTGCATCGTTGAACGCTTGTTCCAGGGCATCAACATCATTCGCAGGAACGAGGACAAGGTTGTCACGATTTTGGAAGGTGGCCAGGTGCTTGTCGTACTTTCCTTTGCATGAATGCGACATCTGGGCTGGACGGTCCGTCCGGCCGTGGAATCCTTGCTCAACCGCCATCATTTTGATCGTCTTCCCTTCGTGTTTCCCACCAGGTTGTGTCATGAGGTTGGCATTGACATCAGCGATTCTGAGGCTGACCGTGACCGATTCAGATCCGCTGTTCATGCAAATGAATTTTTCAAACGGACACCATCCGCGGGTGTGCCCCAATTCCTTTCGAAGGCGCTCGTCAAGACGCTTTTGAGAAAATGAAGCGGTCATGACGTTGGCCATGACCCAGTTGTCCGACATGGACTCAATGACCTGGTCGGGGCCGTGACCTGCTCCAAGCATGCCATAGCCGCCATTGTCGTGGACAACAGCCCCGTGAGAGGTGACGATCCATGGACCTCGTGCGGCGAGGGCGACGTAGGGGTTGACCGTGGCTGGATTGTAGAAATTCACGAAGCCATCTTGGAGTTCGGTGATCAATGTTCGCTCGTCCGAACCAGCATAGAGGTTTGGATAATCGGCGAGCATAGCCTGGTGCCTCACATAGGCTTCTTCGATCGCCCGGCCAAGAGTCTCATCGGATTCAGTGAATGAAAGGATTTCTCGATCGGCAAGCCCTGGCGTATCAATCTCGCCCACAAGTGAGCGAATCTCATGGAGCAACGCCAACGGCCGAGGAACGGCACTTGTCTGCATGATTGATTATCTCCCAAGGTATCCTTTGAACATTGGCCTGTCGGGGCGATTGCGTGGTCCGTTTCGCCTTTCGTTTTAGGTAGGAAAGAATACCATGGTATTACCATGCTATTACAAATAGGTGGGGATGAAGGACACACCATGCCGAAGGTGTCCTTGGACATGCCACAAGAACTGGTGAATGATTTGAAAATCCACGTGGGGGATGAAAAGAAATTTGTCAGTCTCGCCGACGCGATCCGCACCGCATGCAGGAAACTGCTTGACCAGTTGGATTCCATTGACCTGATGCACGGCAGGAGGGATCTCCAATGACCACAAAGGAAGAAGCACACGAAGCCGTACGAACCTTGCTGGCTTACCTCGAAGGAGATGAAGCCGTTTCACGAGAAGGTCTGCTCGATACACCCAAGCGAGTCATTGAATCGTGGGATGAAATCTTTGCGGGTTACAAGATGGACGCAAGCGAGCTGCTCCAGGCAACCTTCAATGCAGAAGGCTACGATGGTATTGTGCTCCTTCGCAACATCGAATTTACATCAACATGTGAACATCACTTGCAACCGTTTCGTGGCCGAGCACACGTCGGCTACATCCCGGTTGACCGCATTGTGGGCATCAGCAAACTGGCAAGGATTCTGGAATTGCACGCTCGACGCTTGCAAAACCAAGAGCGGATCACGAAGGGTATCGCAGATGACCTCGTTCGAGAACTTCAACCACTCGGCGCCGCCGTCATCATCGAAGCCGCCCACGGATGCATGCAGTGCCGAGGCGTCGCAAAGCAGCAAGCCATCATGACCACGTCGGCGATGCGCGGTGTGTTCTTTGACCGCCCTGAGGCCCGTGCAGAACTTATGCAACTCATCCTACAACCAAACCTGTGAGGCTGACAAATGTTGGATGAATCGTGTAGACGATCGGGGGATGGGAACGTGGATGACCCAGCAGACCTCGGTACGATGTACAACATCGTTGAGATCTTTCACTCGGTTCAAGGCGAGGGGTTTAGAAGTGGCATACCGCATGTGTTTATCCGGTTTGGACGTTGCAACCTACGCTGCGAGTGGTGCGATACCGACTTCGATACCTACCAGGAAATGTCGGTCATCGACATTCTCGGTGAAGTCCTCAAGTTTGAATGCAAGAACATCATATTTACCGGAGGGGAGCCCATGCTCAATGATTTGTGGCCCCTTGCTCGACCCCTGAAGCGACGTGGTTACCACCTTTCTGTCGAGTCCAACGGGACCGTTGAGGTGCCAGAAGGGTTGTTGGACTGGATCTGCATCTCTCCAAAAGACCAGATGTACCCAAAGGTGGCCATCAAACAACGCACCGGTGATGAACTCAAATGCGTCTATGTGGGCCAACCGCTGTCCATCTACGACGAATTAAAAACAGGCTTTGAACATCTCTTTCTCCAGCCTTGTTATGATGAAAACGAAAGTGTAGAGAAAAACGGGCGTTCATTTGCTATCACTGAGGGTGTTGTCAAAGAGAATCCCGAATGGAGGCTTTCACTTCAAACGCACAAATGGATGGGAATCCTATGACTAAATCAACCAGGAACATCGCGGTCATGGCCCTCAGTGGCGGCATGGACTCGACCTCCCTGTTGCTTCATCTCCTGGGCAAAGGGTACGAAGTCACGGCCATTTCGTTCAATTACGGACAAAAGCATGTGCTTGAACTCGAGCGCGCATCATTGTTGATCGCCTACCTCGGTGAGCACGACATCACAGTTCGCCACCACATTGCAGACTTGACGATCCGCTACGGCGCTGTTCGATAGCCACCTCTTACAGACCGGTGATGAAGTCCCGCGAGGCCACTATGAAGAGGACAACATGAAGGCCACCGTTGTGCCCAACAGAAACGCTCTGTTCTCCTCACTCCTGTACGGGACAGCACTCTCCATTGCGAATGCCAAGGAGTCGCCATTTGAAGTAGTCTTGGGAGTCCACAGCGGTGACCATGCCATCTATCCAGATTGCAGGCCCGAATTTTACCGTGCTCTTGAACATGCTTTTGCCATTGGAAATTGGGAGAGCGAACGAGTCACGTTCACGCTCCCCTACCTCCACGCTGACAAAACCGGTATCCTCAGAGACGCCGAACAGTCCATCGAATCCCTCGGATTGGATTTTGACGAAGTCTTTCGTCGTACATTAACGTCCTACCAGCCCGATGCTGAAGGGCGTTCAGACGGAGCAACCGGTTCGGATGTTGAGCGCATTCTGGCCTTCCACGACATCGGAAGAGAGGACCCTGTCGAGTACATGAAGCCGTGGCAGGATGTCCTTGAGGATGCGTTGGAAATTGAACGCATCCATCGCGACGAGGAATACAAAGAACGGCTCACTGAACTCCAGTATTACGTGACTCGACAGGCAGGAACGGAACGAGCCTTCACAGGAGAATATTGGAATGAAAAGCGAGCAGGCGACTATCGTTGCATTTGTTGCTCGACGCTCTTGTTCACATCGACCATGAAATTTGACTCCGGATGCGGATGGCCGTCCTTCCACACGGAGCATACTGAAGCCAACATCCTTCGCATTGAGGACCATTCACACGGCATGCATCGAATCGAAGTTCGCTGCAGTTCGTGCGACGCTCACCTCGGGCACGTGTTCAACGACGGACCCGCAGCGTACGGTGGTGAACGCTATTGCATCAATTCAGCCTCCTTGGTGTTCGAGGAACAGGACGGTGGACAAGCATGACGACAACGATTCGAAGGTACGTAGAAACGGATACTGGGCACAGGGTGCCAAACCACAAATCAAAATGCAAGCACCTTCATGGCCATCGATATCGTTTTGAAGCGGAAATTGAGGGAGATGTCGTGGACGTTTCGGGTGTGTCAGAGGAAGGCATGCTCATGGATTTCTCTGACGTGAGCAGCATCCTTATGCAACACGTTCACGATGTCATTGACCATGCCTTTGTCGTGTACGAAGGAGATATGGACGCCATCGCAGCCTGTCAGCACATGGGTGATTCACACCGAACGGTGGTGGTTCCGTTCATCCCCACGGCTGAAAACCTTGCAAAATGGGCATTCGATGCCGTCGCCCCCCACATCACCTCGGCGTACGGTAATCGTCTACGGTTGGTCGCCATGCACTGCAGGGAGACCCCGAAATCAATCGCTACGTGGCGACCGGTTCTATCGTAATTTACGGCGGTGTTCCTTTCGCCACGATTCGTCGCCGGACGCGAATTCCATCGCACTGGTCGCCTCCACCAGGGCACCGATCAGTCGAGTTGACTCTTCGGTGCTTGGAGACCCTTTCAGCAACGTTCGTTTGAGGGTTTGCTCAACGGAGGAACGGCGGGCTTCAGATGTTCCAGTCGCAGCAGAAAACTGCTCGATGGCTCTGATCAACATTTCACGCACTTTCGGTTCGAGAGCTGGCTGGAGCGGGACAATGTCGGGCAATCCGGGGTCAAGGCCTTGCCGCTCAAGGACTCGAGACCGATGAACTTCGTAGAGGACAGCGTTCACGGCGTGACTGAGGTTGGCGATCGGGTATCCCTCCCATGTGGGCAGCGTCACAAAGAAATCACATTGCTCAAGGTCTGAAGTGGACAGTCCTTTGCCCTCTTCGCCGAAGACAACAGCGACGCGGCCACCGGCCTGGGACAATCGCTCAACCATGTCCCAAGGAAACAGAAAATGGCGAAAAAGGGTTTTTTCCCCAACTTCACGCTTTCCGGAGGTCCCAACCACAGCCGAACAATCCGACGTAGCATCGCGGATGGATTCATGGATGCTCAGTTCATCGAGGAGCCGGGCTGCATGCTTCGCTCGTGCACGGGTCTCACCTTCCGTGGGTGAGCAACGAGGTGTCACCAAACGCAGATCGTCGAAGCCGTAATTCAACATGCTGCGGCAAATCGCACCGAGATTTCCGGGGTGTGTGACACCAACCAGAACAACGGTCAGTCCAAACGGTCCCTTAGGAAGCGGAATGTCTTGACGTTCTCCCATGGTTTACTCACCCTGCTCGTTCAAAAACGACGAAATCCACCGAGGATCGCACGTCTGGTAGAGAAAGAAGAGAAAACCGCCGTGTTCACGGTCCGGCATCACCAGCGATCGTTTTCGAAGGTTGTGTTGCTGGCGAAGATGCAGAATCAACAGTTCGAGGTCTTCCTGATTATCACCATGGACGCTGACCGGTTGACGGTCCCAGTCAACCCAAATCGGCACGCGAACACCATCAATCGGTGCGGCGCTGTCGGTAGCGGGTGACGTAGCCTGCAATCCAGTTGCGGAGCTTCTTCGAAGAGACGTCGGTGAGTTCGGACACCATGTGCTTGTTGTGGTCGAAATCATCGGTGAACTTCTCACCGTGTTCCTCACAGAGGCGGATGGCTCGGATTTTGATAAAACTTGGACGAATATTTCCCATGCATTTCACTCCTTCATCAATTTCACTTCAACGGGGAAGTCGGGTTCATCGTGGCGGATGCACAACAGACGAACCTTGCGTGGCGGGTTCTCAATGCCTCGCTTCCAAATGTGCTCGTTGACCTCGGGGTCAATGTAGAGTTCCTCATCCTCTCGCACCTTCAGGTGGCGGATGACTTGCTCACGAATGATTTGCATGGCGCGAGGTGCGCGCTTGTAGCGGGTGATGTTCCATGCGTTGCGCAGGGGAACGATGAGTTCTGATTCGTTGGGACGTGCCATTCATCTCACCTCATCGTTGCAACTTGCTGCGTCGCCATTGGTGTCGCTTGGGGTGCGATACCGTGTTTCGGTCGGTCTTGAGCATGACCCACACGGGGACACGCCGGTTCTGCTTTCCTGCCTTCAAGAGGCGAATTTTCTTTGCTGCTGGCTTATTTTTTGACATTTCGAGCACCTTCTCAGATTCTCCTAACGGACGCATTGCTGCGGCTCTTGGACAGTTGGGTGAGGATCTGCTTCAATGCAGCATCGCTCATGGGGCTTTCAAATCCACCTTGTTCGGCCATAGCGGCCAAGTCGGCCTTGATGGAAGCCGCTCGCTTGGGTTCGACGAGGGCAATCCGAGCAAGGCGAGATCGAGCGTCTGGCGTCAGATGGCGACGTAGAACAGCGTCAACGTTCGCGGCCTGAACAGCTTCTTGTTGTGCCTGCTCTTCGGCTTCGAGTTGTTGGGTGGCTTGTGCTTGAAGTTGGTCTTGAAGTTGCTTCATTCGGCGTGCACGAAGGGTGGCCAACTCGTCATCGTGGTTGGCCGTCATGGTGGTCACGCTCTCACTTCCCGTGGTCAGTACTTGGCCAAGCCGGGGTACTGTGCTTCGGCTTCTTCACGAACGGAAAGAGCCACGTTGTCAACGAGTTTTTGGCCCGCAGCCGTGATTCGACGACCAGCGTAGAGTTGCACTTTGCCGTCAACGCCCTCAACCTCTTTGGTGGGGACTTTTTCGACCAGTCCGGCATCTTCGAGTTGTTGAAGGGCCGTGCGGATGATGTGTCGGGAGGCCACACCGGGGGTGTTGGGCATGGCGCCGTTGTCCTTCTTACCACCGAACGCCTGGGCGAGATGGGTCACGCCGACAGGGCCGTTTCGGGCCACTTTGCGGAGGATGGCGGCGGTGCGGAGGTACCACCAGTTGTCTTGGGTTGGCGGTCGCTCTCGGTCGACAGCCGTCTTGACGTATTGCCCCCAGTCGGGCATTGAAATGGCCGATTGGTCAGCCATGGCTTCGGCAAGGGCCGGGTTGAAGAGGTCGGCGGGGATGTCATAGACGGTCGTCATCGTGATACACCAAGCAACTTGCCGACCGTCCGCCCCTATATGAAAACAGCGGGTCAAGCCCTCGTTCAGACCAACCCGATTTGGACTGCGCAAGCCACCGGATACAAGCCTTCTAAAACAGCCGTTTGTTGGCAGATACGATGAAGAAAGCGTTGGCCCAAAACCCCAACCTGTTGAGGACGCTCATCGGTTTGTCCCTGACGCTTATTTTCATGCTGTCGTACGCGGTGTATGGGGCTACCGTTTCGCCGTCGGTCTACATTTACCAAACCGAACCAACCGTTGACCAGTACAATGCTGCGGAAGCGGATGAGGACGTCATGAGGGATCCTACGACGACGACTCCAACACCACGACCTGGGCGTGGCAAGTCATCGCCAACGATGCCAACCTCACTTGGGTGAACATCACAGCCACAGAACTTGCGCCGGGCGCTGTCTTGCGGGTGACCAACGTGGCCATGCTCTACAGCCACGAGCTCCTCGGCAACACCTATGACCTCCAAAATCCACTCGAGGAGGAATTTTCGTGTGCAGACTTGTGTGACTATGCATCGTCGCATGAACGTACGACCGAGGACGGCGGCACCATTGAATTTCATGCCCTGACATCCGTTGACCCTGCCCGACGGTCCAACGGGTCAATTTTTGCTGAAGACCTCGCCGAAGCAGAAGAAAAGGCACGAAATGCCATTGCCTACACCCACTCTCCATCGATCATTCGAATCGAAATTGTTGAAGATGGAAACCGTACAACGGAACCCAGCATCTCGGCCGAAACTGTCAACGAAGCGTTCGGGAGTGTTGAGGTCTTTTCCGTTGACGCAGGTACCGAATTCCTTTGGGCGCTCGCCGCCGTCGTGGGATGTTTCTCCATGGTCCTCATCCCTTCCTTCACCGTGTACTTTGCTGCACGCGCCAAAGAAAAGCGCGACGAGGCCAAACTTGAACTGGCCAAGGCACAAGTCGAAGCCACCTTTGAGACGGATGAAGCCTGACGAAAGCACGACATTGGCACTAAATAGATAGACCAACATACCCCAATTATGGGGACGATGAAATCCGCTGCGGCTGCACTGGTGCTGTTGTTCGTCTTGAGTTCCATGTCCGTGGCAGGACCGCACCTTCTTCCCGAACAAACGGTGTATGAGAGCCCAACCAACCCAACGGGTGTGGATCTTCGAGTTGTGTCCGTCAGCGTGGAATACACCAACAGCGCAGACGAAGGGAAGTACAAGATGTTCTCATCTAATCATCCCATCCTCGGGTTCAACCGCCCAGCAGAGTTGTTTGTCATCGATGCCATGGTGAACACTTCGGCAACCCTGACGGTCACGGTCGAAAACATTGGAACGGCCTCATCAGGGACCATTGATGTGAACGTGCTCCTCCTCCATGACGACTACGACTACTTCGAATTCGCTAATTCGACCGTCCAAATGGCGGCCCTTGCGGGAGGAAGCAGCAACTCGGTCAACGTACAGGTTGTTCCGGGCTATGCGGGAAATCACACCCTTGGAGTCCAGGCAACGCCTACGATTTCCGACGACAACCCGAGCAACAACGCACGGCAACAACCGTTCACCGTTGGCCATACCTACTTCAACTGCGATTCGTCGACTGCGTGGTCGTTTGGAAGTGGATGGATGTTGTCAACCGACACCTCGATTTCGCAAGGACGAAGTTGCCACGCCGGCAACGGACAATCATCGAATTACAACAACAACGTGGTCGCTGCGTTGACCACACCGGTGATGGACATGTCCGATGCGCTCACCAATCCGACCAGGACCAACGGCGTCTCGTTTTTCTACACGGGTTCGACGGCTGCCAACGACAAACTGACCATCCACGGCAAAAACGCCTTCGGCGCATGGGCTGAAGTGGGTTCGATCACAGGGACGATTGACAACGTCTTCACGGACGGTGCAAACTGGCAGACATTCAGTGTCTCGAACAAAGGTCACAACTCACCGCTGATTCCCGTTGCCGATGAGTTGTTCCATGCCAACTCTCAGTTCAAATTCGAATTTACATCCGATGCAACAGGAACGGACATCGGCTTCTACATTGATGACACCGTTTTTGTCTACGAACAAAAGGTGCGCCCCGAGGAGTTTAACGTCTCTGCCCAGGGCATCTCAACCAACGGAGCCATACCGGGTGAATGGGGCAACATTTCTCTGAACATTATCAACACGGGAAACATCTCTGAAACGTTCATTCCACGCTTGGAGGGCCTGCCCGAAGGTTGGAATGCGTACTACACGAGACCGTCCGGCACGAGTTTTGACCCGAATGGAGGGTTGCTTTCTCGACCGGGTGACCCAGCAGGGTTCAGCATCATGATTCAACCCGACCTCAATGCCAGCCTCGGATTCCAGCAAATGACGGTCAACATCACTTCGGTACAATACCCAAGCGTGTATGCGGTCCTCCCTGTACAATTCTTGGTCAAAGCGGACCGAATTCCCGTGATCATTCCACCGTCCGTCAGACCAAGCTGTCCACCCGGATACACGTGCACGTTTGAGGTTGGCTTGACGAACGAAGGTGGCGCCACGGATGTCTTTGACGTGACACTGGACACGACAACCATCCCGAATGATTGGAGCGTTGGTCTTGCCTGGAGTCAAGACAGTTCGGTGTTGCTCCGACCCAATGAGACGGTGCAAGCGTTGTTCACCCTGACGACCCCAACCGACGCTGCGCCAGATACCGTCGTGGAATTTGATCTCAGTCTGACCTCCCAGAACGATACATCGAGAAGCGATGTCAAGTCCATTCCGGTGTCAGCGTCCATGGTCAGCATCGCCGATGTCGCCCTTAACATGGCCAGTGAAGAAGACATTCATTACGTCAATGCGGGAGATCAAGTGGTCCTCAAATACACCATTTGGAACAATGCGACACGACAGGACATCTTCTCCATGCGGGTGAATGTTGAGCAACTCGGAGGCTGGACCGTTCATCAACCAACACGTCCAGATGCCGTATTGAACCCGGGAGCGACCACCACCTTTGAGATCACCATCGATGTGCCTACCGACGCCCGGGCAGATGAAGCAGGACCGATGATCACGCCTGTTCTTGAATCCAAGCGCAGTTTCATGGAAATTGAAGGCGATTCGTACGGGGGCTTACGGGTCCGAGCTGTTCATGACCTCAACCTCGAACTGGTCGATGCGCCTACGAAACTGAAACCAGGCGTCTCCAACGAACTGCACTGGCGTATTACCAACGATGGAAACGGACCAGCCATGGCCGTCATCAAACCCGTTGATGTCAGTGAAGCATGGGATTGGTGGATACAGGAAGATGGAATCAACATCACCGGACCGGTGCGTCTCGATGGAACACCGCAAGCACCCAACGAGAGAAACATCAGCATGTGGTTGATGATCCCGCTTGACACGCCGGCCGGCGGGTTGAACACATTCACGGTTGAACTCACGCATCAAAACGGTGAATTGGACTTGACCCCAGAGAACAATGCCGCAGAGGTGATTATGTCAACTGAGGCGGTTCGGATTCCATCATTGCAACTCATGGACCAGAGCACTGCTGCGATGGCAGGCACCACCATCTTCGCAAAGGCCATCATCCAGAACGATGGCAACGCACCTGAATCACGGTTGACATCCGTTGGCCGGGTTTCATCAACGCCACCTGTTCCTGGCCTTGTAGTGTTTTACAGCGTGGACGGGGCCGACCTACCGGTTGATACATCATCGCCGCTACTTATCGGTGCAGGTGATTCACAAGTTCTTCAGCTGGAGGTGCTCATCCCAGAGGGCGCATCGTTGAACACTCGGTTTGTCCTTGAATTCGAAATCCTTGGTGTCGTGGACGATGAGGGCTTACCCGTTCAAATGAAAACACAAGCCCTTGTCATGCTCAACCAACAACGAAGCCTTGCTTCAGAAGCTGGACTGATGCTCCAAGGAGAGGTGGCGCACGGAACGGCTGCCCCCGTCCAAGTCAACGTGACGTCCACGTCGACCATGAACGAACAAATCATCGTCAATATGGAAGGGGAAATCGGGTGGCAGGTCACGTGCAACAAAATCTTGGTGAATCAAACGGGTGTAACGGTGATGCTACCTCCCGGCCATATCACGCCGCAATTATCGACGCAACGGTGTGAGATCTTGCGACTCAATGGCCCACAACAAGGGGAACTCACCGTCACCGTTTCCAGCGTCGACGGCTTCTTGCTTGACACGCACACGCTCACCATGACGTTCGATTCAGCACCAGAAGCCGACACCATGAGTGGCGCCCTCGTGGCCGCAGGTGGTGGTGGGTTGCTCATCATGTTGGGATTGACGGTGCTTCTGATGCGAAGACGATCCATTGGACCGATCGAGTATGAGGAAGAACTCCAGCAAGCCACACAGCCGGCGGGACCACCGGTATCAACCACCTCTTCCGGGAAGGAGGTCCCCGGAATCGAACAAGAAACCACGCCTGTCGAACCCCTCAGCCCCAACCAGGAAGTCGTGGCTGGACCGCCGATTCCGGAGGGCGGCATCCCCGCAGGATGGACCCAAGAGCAATGGCAGTATTACGGCCAGCAATACCTTGATGGGACCTTGTGAGAAGCCGACGGTATGGCCACCTACCCGCCTGCATGGTATGAGCTCTGGGTGGTCGTTGCTGCATGCGGTGTCGGGACATGGTACCTGCGACACTTTTCGACACGCGTTCAAACAACCCGGACCATCGCTCTTCTCGGAACGGCAGCCATGCTGACGCTTCTTGTGTGGACATGGATTGAATTTTGAGGTGGCTTCATGGAATCGTTGGCAGGGCTTCAGAACCATCCACTCGCCAGCCAATACCCGTGCAGAACACCGGTGTGGTGGGCAAGGGTGGGCGATGTCCACAAAGACCCAAGCCTCAGAGGCGTGAGCGGCCGAATGATCGTCCTGCGGATTCCAAAACAATTTGGGCGAATTGAAGGCTGGTTTGCAAAGGTCCTCCGGGCACCAAAAGAGATACGACGACCATTGGACCAGATGAACAGCTTGCTTTGGGAACTCTGCGACGGATCCCGGACATTTGGCGAGATTTGTCAAGTGATGGACGAGGTGTTCCACGAAAGCATTGCACCTGTCATCCAGCGAACAGCCGCAGCCATTGGACTGTTCCAATCCAGGAATTTGGCGCTGATGCTCGATGAACCCCTCAACGGACGTTGGACGGTGGGGCCCGGGAAAACGCCCGACCATCAGTCGCTCACGCCTTCACCGCAGGAACACGGTTACGATGCTGAACCACTCGATGGCGAAGCATCCTGATCGGGGGACGGTTGCTCGTCATATGGAGCCCAAACAAGTCGGAACCCCAAGCCATCACTGACCTTGTCGTGGGCTGCGAATGAACGCGAACGGCTGCGCGTTGAATCGCTTTCCGTGAACCATGCACCGCCCCGGACAACATACTGAGAAGAACCGTCGCTGGCGTGTGGTCGCTGGGTCCTGCCACCTTCGTACGTTTTTGCCCAGTGGTCGCTGCACCATTCGTTGACGAGCCCGTTCATGTCGTACAAACCCCATGGATTTGGTTTTTTCAGGCCAACTTCACGAGTTGAGCCACCAGAATTACCAGCATGCCAACCGTGCTCATCGAGTTCAACGTCTTTATCGCCAAACCACCAGCGACCGGAGGTTCCAGCACGAGCAGCGTATTCCCACTCGGCTTCGGAAGGTAGACGCCATTCGCCCATCAATCCAAGGTGCAATTGACCTTTTGTACGCTCATTTAAGCGGTGGATGAACTGCATGACATCATCGTGACTCACTTGCTCGACAGGCCGGAGGCCTGCGCTCCATCCGTCTTGAAATTTTGAGGGGTTCGAATCCATCACATCCAACCATTGTGCCTGCGTCACCGGTCGCTCTGCAAGAAAAAATGGTTCGTTGATCGAGACTTCAGACGCCGGTCGTTCATTGGGATGGCTCCGGGGAGTTTCGTCCCCCATCGTGAACACCCCCGGTTCAACAAGACGGTAAACAGAACCGTACTGGTCCGTGAACGACGGGTTCGGCGCGTCGGATGAATTCATGTCACGCACGCAACTTTTCTGCAGCGGTCATCACTGCTTCAACGAGCGTTTCCAATCGCCCAGAAATTGCTTCATCTTGCAGATGACCTTCGTCATTGAACGCCTCTTTGACATGACCAACAGCCAATTGTTCGGGAACCGGCCAGCCATGGAGCCACCTCAGGGCAATCCGCATGTGATTGAGCGTGTTGGCATTGGTGACCCCGCCAAGTGTTGACATCAATCCGAAGACCTTGCCGCCTACATGTTTGTCGTACATCCAATCAAGCGTATTTTTCATCACGCCCGACATGGTCCCGTGGTATTCGGGCGATGAGAGGAAAAAGGCATCACAGGTTTCCAACAATGATTGGAAGGCCTTGACGTTTGGATGACTCCAACATCCGTCCTCACCGACCAGCGGAAGAGGTTGCTCTGCAAGATCCCAAAACACGACCTCTGCTCCGCGCTCACTCGCCATGCTAAGCGCCTGATTGACCAACATTCCAGATTTAGAGGTCGCCCGGTACTCTCCAGCGAGTCCTAAAATTTTCAAGGGTTGTTCTGACATGCTTTCGGGACAAGGCCGCATGTCTTGAATGTAAGGTTGCCTTGTATGGTCATGGAAAAGCAAGACTTATGCGTGGTTTAACGGTGGTTTTTGGTGCGGTGATGCGTGATGGATGCGAACAAGGATTCCGAAAGCGTGCCGAGCGATGAGAGCGACGCACTGGATGAAGTGGCGTTGGCCTCCGTAAACCAGGCACTCGAAGCCGTAGAAAACGAAGAGGTGGTGGAGGAAGTTGACCAAGAGGAAGAATCGATCTCAACCACCCCGCAACGTCATTCCTGAGCTCGAGGATGTTGAAGACCCTGAAGAAATGGTCCAGGTCTTGCTCACCGTGGGTGAAGAACGCAGCCGACGAGGGGATGTCAAAGGGGCACTTGCTGCGTTCAACAAAGCCATTGCCCTCGATCCATCGTGCGATATGGCATGGTTCAACAGAGGCGTTCTCCTCGAGGCTCAACAAGACGCCCGTGGGGCGCGACAGTCGTTCCAAATTTGCTTGGATTTGAACGATCAACACGCACCAGCAACAGCGAATCTTTCCATTTTGCTTGAGCGCATTGGAGATTTGGAAGGCGCTTACGAAATGGCAGGAAAGGCGTTGTCGTTCTTCCCCGGACACCCGGCGTTGGTGGCCCTTCAAGAGCGATGCAAGGACAGTGAGATCGCTGTTTCCATTGAAGCCATGCAACCCTCGGTCGAAGTGACCCAAGCGGTGGACATGGCCGTTGTGGAAGAAATCGCCGAAGAGGCTGGGATCGAGAATCCCGAAGATTTGCTCAACGAGGCCGTTCATCACGACCACGATGAAGATGCTACGCTCACGGTTGAAGAACTTCAGAGCGCCGCGGAAGTGGTGGTCGCCCAGCAAGATGTGCTCCGAGAGGTCGAGCGGGCGGAACCGCAACCTGAACCTGCCCCTGAACCTCAGGAGCCAGAGATCGACCTTGATGCCTTGGTTGAATCTGCAACGAACAGCATCAAAGAAGGCCAACCCAAACAGGCCCTTGAACTGCTGAACCCGCATTTGAAAACCATCGCAGCCCAACACGCCGGTGCTTGGCGAATCGCTGGTGGAGCCATGGCACGACTCGACCTTGACAACCACGCCATCGCAGCGATGACCCATGCGCAAAACCTCGAGCCGAGCCATGCACCAGGATGGTTCAACCTTGGTTCGGTTCAGCAACGTTCAGACCTGATTCAGGAGGCTTTGTCCAGCTACAAACGAGCCATCGAAGCGGACCCCGCCTACGAGAAGGCAGCGGAAAAGATGGCTGACTTGGCCCAAGAACACGGACGAATTGAAACCTACATGGGCGCAGCACGTTCGCTCATCAAGATGAATCCACACCACCATATTCGTGAAGCATACATTGCCATGCTCCTCCAACTCGCTCAGGGTGAAAGCGACATCATGGACCAAGTTGCAGGCCTCCCACCGACCTTACCTGCCGGTCCCGAGATGGCGCAGGAAGCGTTGGAGTTGATGGACGAGGCACCTTCATCACAGCGAGCATTGGCTCTCTCACTCAGTCTCCAACACAGCGATGCCGTACTCATGTGGAAGGCGATGATTCAGCAAGAATCGAACGAACCATCTCATTGGACTGGTCTTGCACGTTCGCTTGAACAAGCGGGCGATTTGGAAACCGCCGCCAAATGTCATGCCAAAGCAGCAGCCATGTCCGGCACCTTGGGAACTGGCGTCGCAGCACACCCTGTGCAAGCGACGCAAAGCGTTCCACCTGTGCAAACCGAACCAACCCCTGTGGTCAACACCGCACCTGCCGCTGGGTTTGCGGACCCTCTCACCACGCCGCAACCTGTTGTTATTCAAGATGCCACACTGCAACCAGCCTCAGCGACTGTTGCAGATGATGCTGCTCTTCTCTTGACACCAATGGAGCCAAAACCAAAGGCAGAAGCAGCCCCCTCGCCGCAAGTTGATTTGGCAAAAGCAGCCCTCGACGCAGCTCAAACAGTCGCTGCCAACACCCCACAATCAACGTCTTCCAATGCGATTTCGAACCAAGACGTGGCGTGGTTTAACCAGGGCGTACAACTCATTGAGGACAAAAAGTACAGGGAAGCCCTTTCGTGTTTTGATCGAGCCCTCCCTGCCTTTGCCGGCGATGATGCGATGATCATCCGCATCCTCAACAACCGCGGAAATGCATACTACTTCCTTGAGGACTATCCAAAATGTGTGGAATCCTATCACCAAGCCATGCTCATTCGTCCAACCGAAGTGAGAGGCGAGACCTTGTACAACATGGGAACAGCCTACGCAGAAATGGAGCGATACAACGACGCCATCAAGTGCTTTGAACAGGCGATGCCAAGGGGATTAAGCGACGAAGCAAAACGTCGTGCAAAGGACCAAATCAGGCGGTGTAACATCCTCCAGAAGGCCCTCGACAAGAAGCGGAAGAAGCGGTAAATACGTTCTTCAAGGTGGTCACATTGAAAAACGGTGGCGGAGTGGAAGAACCA
The DNA here is from genome assembly GCA_038144595.1 of Candidatus Poseidoniales archaeon. Lineage (GTDB taxonomy): Archaea > Thermoplasmatota > Poseidoniia > Poseidoniales > Poseidoniaceae > Poseidonia. The sequence continues at coordinate 78,794 of JAYQOB010000005.1, forward strand.
TGGACTGCGGTACGTGCGATTCTGCCCCCACATTACAAGTTCACGCCCCCGAGGTTGTCGATGTCTCGTTGACCATGACGGACAAAGCAACCTCAATGCTCGAAGACGCGTTCGGTGATGACCGTAGCCACGCCCTCTTGGTCGGTGTTCTCAGCGGCGGTTGTTCCGGGTACATGTACGATTTGCAAATCGTTGAATCAACCGAAACACCATGCCAAGAGCTGAACATCAATGGTTTTCGCGTCCTCGTTCCCTCCGCTTCTAGCCACCTGCTGAACGGGATTGAAATCGACTATGTTGACCGATTGATGGGTGGCGGCTTCAAAATCAACAACCCAAATGCAAGTTCATCGTGCGGCTGTGGTGAATCCTTCTCTTGAGGGCCCACCATGGGCATGGCACGGCATGAAGCCTACACGCTGCTTCTGCAAGGTGAACACATTCTTGAATTCATCAACGGACTCTCAACCAACCTCGTCACCGGCCCCTGCACGACGGTGTTCACCAACCGTGCGGCGCAGATTGTTGACGTCTGTGATGTGATACCTGTCGGCGCCAACGTGGCCTTGGTGGGTTTTCTCCCACAAAAGGACCAACTCATCAAACACCTGAGCGATCGGATCCTCGGCCAACCCATCACCATCAGTGATATTTCGAACCTCAACGATGTCTTCATCGGCCTCCCCGATGAACCGCATCCACCTGGAACAACCGTTCATCTGAGTCACTTTGGTACGATGTATGTCATTCCAAAAAAATTGGAACTAGAACCAACGTGGACAGAAGGCGAATGGACGGAACACAGGGTTGCCAACATCTTGCCGTTTTATGGCCACGAAATTACCTCCAATGTGCACCCCCTTGCTTGTGGATTGGGTGATCTCGTACACCCGCAGAAAGGATGCTATGTCGGTCAGGAAGTGCTCACGAGAATGCGAAGCCGTGGAAAAGTAGGCCGTCGGTTGACCATGGTAGAGAATCCTGCGGAGAATGCCACAACGGTTGGGTCAACCCACAGTTTGGTGCTCGAGCGTGTTCAATAGCCCAAGACATCCTTGAGTTGACCCTTGTAGAATTCACCCGAGCCCTGAAGCGAGGCGAGTTCATCATCGGTGAGTTCAAGCTCAAAGATTTGTTCCACGCCGCTGGCGCCAATGATGCATGGAACACCGATGTACACATCGCTCAGACCGTACTGGCCGTTCAACAGGCATGAGGCAGGGATCAGGCGACGTCGGTCGTTCAACACGGATTCTGCCATCACAGCAGCGGCAGAACCTGGTGCGTAGAACGCTGAACCGCGCTCCAGCAATTTGACGATTTCACCACCGCCACTCGCTGTGCGGGCACTGATGGCTTCAATGCGGTCCTCCGGCATGAGTTGTGTAATCGGAATGCCGCCGACCGTCGTGTAGCGTGGAAGCGGCACCATCGTATCGCCGTGACCGCCGAGCACCATAGGGGACACATCTTCTTCAGCACAGTTGAGTTCGAGGGCGATGAAATGAGCCATACGGGCACTGTCGAGCACACCGGCTTGGCCGATGACCCGCTCGGGGGGGAAACCGGTGACTTGTTGCATGTGATAGGTCATCAAATCGAGTGGATTGGTGACCACGATGACCACAGCATCGGGGGCGTGTTCCTTGATGCCTGCTCCAACCTGGGAGACGATGTCGGCGTTCTTGCCAATGAGGTCCTCTCGCGTCATGCCGGGTTGCCTTGGGAAGCCTGACGTGACAACGACGACTTCAGCACCTGCAATGTCGTTGTAATCCGCCGTGCCGGTAATGGTCCCGTCGTAATTGAGAACGTTTGCGTTTTGGGACATGTCGAGGGCTTTTCCCTTTGCGAAGCCCTCGTAGATGTCGAGGAGAACGATGTCGGCCACCTTCATCTGTGCAAGCACAAATGCACAGGTAGCACCCACATTTCCTGCCCCAATCACTGCAATTTTTCGTCGTCCGCTCGCCATGGTCTTCACCTATCACCCACGACCTAAGGCGCTCAGTCCATAAGTCAAATGGTGAGCGTTGATGGTTCAGTTTTCGAATGGTCGAAACAGAGGGTGCATCTTTGGAAGGCGTGGCATCTAAAAACCTCCTTCAAGTGGCTGATTTGCACCTACCCTTTCGGAGGTGCCGTTCGTAGGTGAAAGCATGAAACTTGGTGTCCCAAAAGAACCCGAAGGCGAAACCCGTGTAGGTATCGTTCCATCAAGCATGAAGAAACTCGCCAAGGCAGGATTTGAGGTTTTCATTGAAGCCGGTGCAGGACACGCCGCCAACTACCATGACGCCGACTACGAGGCTGCTGGTGCCTCCATTGTCTCCCGAGCCGAAGCGTTGGCTTGTGAGAACATTGTATGCATCCGTTTCCCCGGCGTGGATGGCATCGCTGCAGGCACCAACCTGGCGTGCGTCTCCGACCCGTTCCGCCACCCAGAATACGTTAGGGCCTGCATGGAGGCGAGCATCACCCTCCTTTCAATGGATATGATTCCACGACGTCTCTCACGTGCACAATCCATGGACGTGAACTCCAGCCAAGACAACCTCGCAGGCTACAAAGCCGTGCTGCTCGGCGCCGCTCAAGTGCCAAAGGGCATCCCGATGATGACCACCTCAGCCGGCACCATTCGACCTGCCAAGGTTGTGATCATGGGCAGCGGTGTGGCTGGCCTCCAAGCCATCGCCACCGCCAAACGACTCGGTGCCGTCGTGTTCGCCTCCGATGTCCGCAAGTCAGCTGCAGAGCAGATCGAGTCCGTCGGCGGACGCTTCATAGAAGTCGACGGCATGGACGACTTTGAGGATGAATCCGGCTACGCTAAGCCCCTGACTCCAGAGTTCATCCAGAAGGTCAACGATACGGTTTGTGGCGTGGCGGCTGACGCCGACATCATCGTCACCACCGCACGAATTTTCGGACGTCCCGCTCCCATCACCGTCCCCTCATCAGCCGTTGCCAACTTCAAATCGGGTGCCGTCGTGGTCGACATGAACGCCGATGTTGGAGGAAACTGCGAGGACACCGTCCAAGGCGAAGTCATCACCACCGACAACGGTGTGATCATCGTCGGTACATCCAACCTTCCCGGTACCCTCGCCAACACCGCCTCCATGCTGTATTCCAACAACTTGACCACCTTCTTCACATCACTCGTCGACAAAGAATCGGGAGCAGTGGTGATTTCTGATGAGGATGACATCCTTGTTGGTGCGCCCGAAGGCTCTGATTTCTATGTCAACGGTATGGGTGGCGTACTCATCTGCAAAGACGGCGCTATCCATCCGAAGCAAACTCGCCTTGCGGGGGTGGTTGAATGATTACGGAAGCCTCACTGATTGCCAATTTGACGTTGTTTATGCTCGCCATCTTCCTTGGATTTGAACTCATCACCAAGGTTCCGGCCACACTCCACACACCGCTGATGAGCGGTGCGAACGCTATTTCAGGCATCAGCGTCGTAGGGGCACTCCTGGGTGCCAACGTGGCGTATGCCGGCGGTGACACCTTGGTTTCTGGACTCTTGGCCTTCGTTGCCTTGGTCCTCGCCATGATCAACGTCGTCGGCGGATTCGCAGTCACCAACCGGATGCTGAACATGATTGCCGGCAAGAACAGGAGGGCTTGAGATGGAAGCATGGATCCCCCTCGGCTATTTGCTCTCTGCTGCCCTGTTCATCTTCGGATTGAAGAAACTCGGACACCCGAGAACTGCGCCTCGCGGAAACCAGTACGGCGCCATGGGCATGCTCGTGGCGGTGTTGACGACCATCATCGACATGCAACTCGCTTCGGGTGGCATGAACTGGGAACTCATCATCGCTGGCCTGGTGGTTGGCTCTGTCATCGGTATCATCATGGCCATCAAGGTCGAGATGACCGGTATGCCAGAACTCGTGGCGCTCTTCAACGGGTTTGGTGGAGCGGCTTCGGCCCTCGTGGCCCTGTCCGAGACCTGGAAGTACATCGAAGGCTCTGCCGTCGTTCCAGAAGGATTGACGCTTCAAGTCATCATGCTCGCGGCAGGCCTCTCAGCCCTTGTCGGATGGATGACCCTGACCGGTTCCATCCTGGCCATGTTCAAACTCAAAGGTGGCATTGAGATCTTCGGGAAGTGGTTCAGCACACCCACTTGGGGCCCATCGTGGCTCAACCCTGTGAAGGTGCTCCTCACGTTGAGCGTTCTTGCTCTCATCGTGATGGCCATCGGCGAGCCAACCAACACTGACTACCTCTGGGCCATCATCGGTATCTCCTGCCTGCTCGGAATTGTCCTCGTGCTACCCATTGGTGGCGCAGACATGCCCGTGGTCGTTTCGTTGCTCAACTCCCTTTCGGGTATTGCAGCTGCCTTCACGGGATTCATCATCAGCAACCCCGTGTTGATCGTCGCAGGATCGCTGGTTGGTGCTTCCGGACTGATCTTGACTTTCATCATGTGCAAGGCCATGAACAGAACGTTGCCCGATGTGTTGTTCAAGTCCTTTGGTGGCACCACGAAGGAGAAGGTTACACGAACCAAGGTGGGTTCTGATCCTGATGAAGTCGCCATGATGGTGGACGGTGCACAAAAGGTCATCATCGTCCCTGGCTACGGCATGGCCGTTTCCCAATGCCAGCATCAAGTGAAGGAATTTGGAGACTTGCTCGAAGAGAAATTCGACACCGAGGTCAAGTACGCGATTCACCCTGTCGCAGGTCGGATGCCCGGACACATGAACGTCCTCTTGGCCGAGGCCAACGTTCCCTACGAACAACTCATTGAGATGGACGAGATCAACCCTGAATTCCCAGAGTGCGACGTTGCGGTCATCATCGGTGCCAACGACACGTGTAACCCAGCTGCCCGTACGGGTGAAGGGCCGCTCGCAGGCATGCCGATCATCGATGCCGACCAGGCCCGAACGGTGGTCGTCATCAAGCGCTCCCTCTCCGTTGGCTACGCAGGGGTCGACAACGACCTCTTCTACATGGACAAGACGATGATGCTCTTCGGCGATGGCAAGGCCATGATGACCGGCTTGAACAACGCCATCAAAGAGATTTGAACACCGTCTTGAACCCGCATCCTGAAGCAACATTGAAAGAGCGGGGACCGGTGGAAAAAAACAGGTGAGACGATGCGTCGCAACTTCCGTAACATTTCGTTGATGGTTGTTCTCTCTTTGATGCTCGTTGCCCCGGTCTTGGGCAACCCCAACGGCCCCCTTGGGACGCTGGCGGTGGTAATCTGGTCATCGAAACCGGTTGTACCTGTCACGGTGGCGGTGCTCCATCAACGGAAGTGGTCGTGTCGGTGTCCGGCGTCCCACGAGCCTACAACGTCAGTGAAACCTACGAATTCACCATCAGCCTCCAACACGCCTCCAACGAAGGCGGTGGCTTCCTCTTCTGGGATGGAGGAATTGGAACACTCACTGCAGGTGAAGGCAGCCAGTCGGTACCAGATGAGCCAGGTGCCCTCTCGCAATCCGAACCTGGAAACGATTGGGTCGTTCAGTGGACGGCACCCAGCGGAGATGCTGGGCCTGCCAACTTCCAGCTCGTCGGCAACGCGGTCAATGGGGACGGTGCACCCAACGAGGACGACAAGTGGAACATCCTCACCTTCACCGTCTCTGCACCGGGCGCAACCGAAATTGCAACCGATGAGGACATTGCGCTTCGCACCATCAGCGTTGGCGACTACGATTCACTGTTTGTCGCTGAAGAAGACCCCGAAGCTGTGGAGGCAGAACGCCAGGAAGGCATCGCACACGACTTCTTCACCAACGGCAACCTCTACTACTGGACAACACTGTCCATGATCATCATCGCCGCCGTCATCCAAGGTGAATTCTACGAGCGTAAATTCGGTGGCGGACCAACGCATCTGGACAAGAGCCTCGCTGTCCCTCAAGGTCTGCGTCGTGGTGCACTGGCCGCTGCCCTTGCAGTGCTGTTTGCTTACCTTGTGGACAGTGGCCAACCATGGGGCTACGGCCTCGTGGCTGGCATGTTGACCCTTTGGGCCCTTTACGGCGTGTACCGAACCATCGTCCAAGCTCGAGCCCCCAAGCAATACACTGACCTTGTTTGAGTGAAGCAGCATGGCGGTCCTCCTTGACCAGGACCTGCAACAACCCGTTCAGGTTCACCTCAACGAATTGACGTGGAGAACAACGGTTGTGTTCGCCACGGTCTCCTTGCTCACCCTCGCTTGGTCCACCATGGTCGATGATGTTCTCGACCTGCTTCTCCAAAACCTCAAGCCTTGCCCGGGCGAATGCTTGAACGTCTATGACCCGGCACAATGGAGTGCCGTTCGCTGGCTCACATCGTTGCTGTTGGCCGTCCTCTCTTCCTTACCACTCGTCGCCTTTCATGTCCTCCAGTTCTCTAAACCTGGCTTATTGCCTGGAGAATACAAGGCATTGCGGACGTGGATGTTGGCCGTTGCCATGGGACTGGTTGCCATCGCTTACATGCTGGTCATCCACTGGCTTCCTGCCCTGTACGATGCAGGGTTCACCCAACACGACAACGCAGGTTTGGCAGCTCAGTACAGCGCCATTGACATGTTGCTCGTCGCAGTGTTTTGTGTCTGGGCAACCATGGTCGTGGCTGCCACCTGGACGGGCCTGGTCTTGATGGGACGACTTGGTGTTGTGAACCGAACGACGGCCGATGTATGGCGGCTCCGTTTGTACGGTGTTGGTAGCCTGTTGTTGGCCTTGTCCACACCGAACCATGCACAACCGCTCCTCCTGCCACTCCTCGCCACCTACTGGACCTCATCGGAATTGATTGGACAACGATGGCTCAGGGCTGAACCCCTTGCCCAGGGTTATGCTGTGGAGCGATTGGACATTGAGGGGCGACGACAACGCATCGCGTTGCTGGACTGTTCCTGTGAGGGGGCCAATGTGCACTACGGGCACGCCAATGTTGACGGCTGTTCAACCGTTCCTGTGGTCGGCATCTGCACCTCATCCTCTTCTCGCACCACTGTACTGGAACACCTTATTCAGGCCAAGATTACCGATGCAGTCATCACAGGCTGCGACGGAAACCCTTGTCCAAAGCAATTCAAAGAGAACGTTGAACATCTCGGAGCACGACTCCACGGACTCAATCTCATGGCATTGCAAAACCATCGAGTTGCGAACCCCTATCCACATGTCGACGTTGCTGTTGGACTTCATGCGCTTCCGTCCCTGTTCCCTGCCAATGCACGGCAGCACAACCTGGCCAGATTGATTGAGGAGAAGGAATACATCCAGGCCGTGGAGGTTGAATGGCAGAACATCAATCACTGGTCGACCGACTTCCTCGACATCGACCATGTGCTCTACCCACGCGTTTAGGAGAACGTAAGGCGTGAGCAAACAAACGCAACGAAGGTTCAAACACTCATCCGTTGAGAACCGGCCATGAGGAGGGCCGCAGCAGCGCTCATGGCCTTTCTCTTCATGACAGCATCCGTTTGGATGTTTCTCAACGAGGAAACCGTTGAAGCATGGCTCAGTCAACAAGTCGTAAATCAGGCCGATGAAACCGCCGCCCAACTCCCACTCCAAGACAATGAATCTTGGTTGGTGGTGGTGGTTGACTTTGAAGAGAACGCTGCTGGAAACGGTTGGGGTCCTGACGAAGCACAAACGATGCTCGACCAGGCCGTTGTGCCCTACATGGAGCAACTCTCCGGTGGCGTCACCGACCTCAGCATTGACGTGCATCAAACGGTCGTTCGAGCGGAAGGAGCGATGAGCGATTACGGACGAGACGGTACAGGCAAGGATACAGACTCGGATGGCAGTTTCCTACCGAGCGCACTTGCAGAAGAAGCCGTTCTTGGCATCAAACAGTCCGCCGATTGGGCGAGGTACGACCTTGATGGGGATGGCAAAGTCGACCGTTTCATGGTCTTGCACACCACCAAAGGACAGGAAGAAAACCCTGGAATTTCAAATCGAATTTGGAGCCATTACACCGAGTTTGAAACCCCCATTGACCTTGGAGACGGCATCAACATCGGCCACTACACCATGGCGAGCCTCCAAACAGGAACCAGTGGTATCGGCACCATCATCCACGAAATGTTGCATCAAATGGGCGCCATCGATCTCTATCCCGTTCACGATGAAGTCAACTCTCAATCCTGGAAAGGCCCGGGCGACTGGGACATCATGGCCAGTGGCAATTGGAACGGTGGAGGGCGATGGCCTGCCATGCCGACAGGCGCCAATGTTGAATTGGTTCGCCCGGAACGGGTTGAGACGCTTCAACTCGAGTGGCCAGAAGATGCCAACACACCGTGCCTCGGGCCAACCGTGGCGCTCAATGGCGTCAGTGAAGGAGGTACCATTCTCAAAATCCCCATCGGTCAAGATGAATCAGTTTTCATTGAACACCGTTCCGATTCGGGCTACGATTCACGATTACCGGGCAACGGCGTATTGGTGTCGTATCAAGACCTCAGTGTTGGCGACATGGAACGAAATGAAGTCAACACCAACCCCAACACGCCGTGGTTGAAGGTCATTGAAGCAGACGAAGGCGATGATTTGGTTCGGGGTTCCAATCAAGGTGAAGCATCCGACCTCTTCCTCAACAACACCACGTTTGGTGCTGAAGGTGTGGCCATCCGAACCCACGACGGGGTCTTGGTGCCGTGGGTGGCCACCATCAACGGAGAAGAGAACATGACCGTATCCTTTGAAGCCCCATCATGCACGCCAGGTTTCGAGGTCAACATGGACGACCACGGAAGCACCGTTCTTCCGGACCAATCGCCCAACATCGACCTCATCGGCGATGTTGTTGACTGCAGCGCAAGCCTCACCTCCTCCGACGGACGTGGCGTGGACCTCGTTTCAACGAGCAACGGTTACGATTTGGCTTACGCCTCTCCAGGTGTTGCTCCATCAACGGCCATGCTGCGCGGCACCATCACGTGCGATGACGACAGCGTGAACATTGAGCATGCCGTGCAGGTGTTCGAACGCATACCGGTCCCCTCGTTGTTTGAGGCCACCGTGCACCCGTCTCAACCCACAACCCTGAGCATTCCCATCGAATCCGTAGGACATGGTGAGCAGCGCTACAGCGTGGTCATTGATGGGCCGTTGAGCCGCATCGCCTCGGGCGAGACCTCCATCAACCTCAATGGCCAAGATACATACGAATTGACGATCGAACCCGGTGGGCTCCTATCGGAAAGCATGTTGATTTTCGGAACGATCCATCTCATGACACAAGACGGCATGCAGTGGACGGTTGAGGTTGAACTTCAAGCCACGGCTCAGAACGATGCGTGGTGGATGATATGGACAGAACCCGGCCGTGTAGTCGGTCTGATGTTTCTGGTGTTGGCACTCTCTTCACTCGGCGGCGTGGTGAGCACCCGCGCACCGGCAAGCCAAACGGATGTACACGGGAAAACCGAACAGCCCGTCGCCTCCGTGAACAACGAATCCACGCACGACGCATGGGGTCGTCAATTGGACGATGAGGCATCACCCAACGCGTTTGATGTTGAGGAACGATGAGAATGCGCCGTTTTGGTCTGCACAGAGCCACCGTTTGTTGACGCCCTCAGCCAAGCGAACAGCAAGGCAAACCTCCTCCCAGTTCGCTGGAGCTTCGCTACGAGGTTGAATCAACCAGGGTGCGTGTGCGACTTCAATATCATCCTCGTAGGCTCGCCATCTGCAGCCGTACTTGAATCCAGGTCGAAGCAGGAGACCAGCCTCAACGAGAGCAGCGAACAGACCGTCTCCCCGAGAAGAACCGTCCTGAAGGTATTCCAACTCCTCGGTTCGAAGATAGCGGCCTGAAAAATGGGGAAGACCAATTGACGGCAACGGCCATTCTTGCCCCACGCTAAGAAAGACACCCCCGTCGACGATGGTGCCTTCCTTGCACCATGCAGCGACGTCGTCTTGTTGGTCAGGCGTGAGGTCACCAAGGTGTTGGTGATGGCCGGTCGGCTCCAAGAACGACAGATGGTACACCGTTGTGTCCAATTCATCGTCGATGACCACCAACTCTGCGAGATGGCCACCATCGTGAACAGCCACGACCCACCGGCCTAATTCCTCCCAATCAAGCGGATCGTGCGTGCGTTGAATGCGAACCTGTGTGTGGCCGTGATGAGAGGACCAAGACTCATGGCGCTCCCAACGAACCGCCCATGTTGCTTCGGGCATGGATGGAAATCGTGAGTTGAGGTGAACGACAGGCACCACACGCTCACCCCCGTTTCTGAGAACATCAAGCGCAATGGTTCGCCGCATCAACGAGGTATCGTGCTTCAGCGACATCTCAAACCAATCGCCACCCTCCGGCAAAGGAAGATGACGGTACCAGTGGCAGAACAACACCTCTTCCGGCGTCAGCACAAGGCCACCTTCAACTCGCTGTCCGAGCGCACTTTTTTCTTGCAGGCGATGGGCGAGTGGCTCACTCACGAACCAGCCATTCTCTCGCCTGACAGGTGGGTCGAGCGGCGTCGATGGAGGTGCATTCGCAGAACGAGCTTCGCCCAGTGGACGGGTGGTTCTGGCCCTCGGACGGTACGTTCGCTCCCGTCCACCCATGCAAACTCCATCGCTGGCCTGTTTTTGATTCCGTCGCTCGCCACCGATTGTCCTATGTGCTATCGGTTGAACCCCTACCTGAGGCGCTCCCATGGTGGTAGGTTATCTTGGGACCTTGACAACCGAAGAGCGCACCATGCTCCATTTGTTGAACCAACAATTGCCCGCCGGAGGCTGGGAAGCGCCGGCATCCCTGACACAAGCTGGCATCTCCGCCGCCGTTCACGTTCAGCGAAAACACATCCCACGTACGTTGAAACGTATGGAGAAAAACGGGTTGATCACCGTTGCTCAACGGCACATTCCCGGTGGAAAGCAACGCAAACGGGTCTACACGTTGACCGAGTCAGGAAGGGAAATGGCCAACTCCCTTGCTGATCGGGTGCTCAACGAACAGGTGAACCAAGGTGACGGGACCACGGCATTGTCCGAGGTTTGGAACCGGAGTGAGCCCATCCTTGAATTGCTCTCGCGAGTTGACGAAGACCTCACGCTGCAAGAAACGCCTCTGGTTTCACCCGTCTCCAACCCGCACGGCATGGCTTCCATGGATGCCCAAAACGGTGAAGATTTGGTTCGTCGAATGTACGCAAGAGCATGGGAAGACGGGAAAATCACACGCGACGAACAATCCCTCCTCAACGAGGTTGTGGAGTTCCTGGGAATGCACCCAGAGCGTGTTCGGCGATTGTCAAACGAAGCCAGAAAGTCGCTAAAAATCCCGCCACCCGAAGAGGTGTACTTCGAAATGATTTTGCAGGCGTTGGACGACGGTGAAATCCTTCAGGATGAAATTGACCTGCTGAACACGTTCAGGGTTCATTTTGGTATCGATCAGGTCACCCACAATGCTCTTCTCAACCGAGCACGTGAAACAACACCTGTTTCAGAACACTACCAAACCTATGCTGCAGCGGTGAAAACCGCCATGCAGGACAAAGTGATCACAGCCGATGAACACGCCATTCTCAAAACGCTTCGAGGCACACTTGACATCACCGAACAAGAGCACGAGCGCATCATGAATGAGTTGACTGAGGAACATTGAGGTGATACCATGGGAATGACCGACGAGGAAGCCAATTTGCACGATACACTGTCCGCCCTCAAACGCCACTTGCGTTCGGATGAATCAGGAAAAATCGTTCTCATTGGCGATGTTATGATGGACTGCTACATCCATGGCTACGCCAACAATCTGAACTCAAGGGCCCCTGTTCCCGTCTTGCGCGAAACGTCAAGGGAGGAAGACGTTGGAGCCGCCGCTCACGTGGCTCGAGGTCTACGGTCCATGGGACTGGACAGTCATCTCTTCGGCGTTGTTGGCGACGACAGCGCTGGACTTGGCATCATAGAATCCCTTGAAGCCGAGGGTGTGACGACCCACGGCATTGCCATCGTCGAGGACAGGACCACCACGGTCAAAACACGTATGTTGGCCTCACGGGAAAGCCTGATCCGCGATGAACAACTCTTGCTCCGGTGGGACATAGAAGAGGACGCACCGGTGCCAGAAGAAGCCTCGAATGCGCTCTATGAGCAAGCCATCCAAGATTTGGACGGCGCATCCGCCCTGATCGCCTCTGATTACGGTCAAGGCGTGATCACCGACCGAGGTGCCGAACGATTGTTTGCTGCTGCGAAGAACAACAACATCCCCGTCATCGCCGATCCAAAACTCACGGGTCTCCACCGCACCGAGGGTGTTGATTGGATTCTGTTTCAATCCCAAGGTCTTGAATTGATGCGCCGGCGACTCGGCGCCACAACGGGTGCAGAGGCCGCTGAGAAATTGCTGGTACAATACCACTGGAAGCATTTGGTGGTGTTGGCGGGCGAAGCAGGGGTCACCATCTACTCGGCAGAGGAAGACACCGTCCATGCACCTTGCGGCCTGGTTGACCTTCGCCAAATGATCGGACTCATCGATGCAGCGGCCGTCGCCATCGCCTTCTCGCTCTCGTGTGGTCTGGATGTGCATTCCACTGCGCTCCTTGCGAACGCTGCATGCGAATGCATCCTCGCTGCCGAGCGAACCGATTCCTTCGTGTTGAGCAAAGACGACCTGATTCACCGGGTCGGCGAGCACGTGTGGAATTTGCAAGTCTCGAAACGATAAGGTGGATGCATGAGTGCTTGGTTGTGGCCCACCACCGCCGATGTCGGCATGCGAGTCTTCGCGAAAAATTACCCCTCACTGTTGGCCGAAGCAGCGGTGGGAATGCAGTCCTACTTGTTGAGTGAGTCAAGTGCAAGGAGACTGAATGCCGCAGTGCGGAAAACAGGCGAATGGCGGGTTCGCTCCGAACACCGTCCAGAGGATGAGGAATTCCTCTTCCTGGCTTGGCTTGATGAACTGCTCTACAGGGCCGAAGTGATGGGACAATGGTACGTGGACGGTCAAGTCCATGTCTTGCACCAACCGGATGGTTTGACCGCTGTAGCACAAGTCTCGTACATTGACGCTGAAGTTGTGGAGCGTGAAATTGAGATCAAGGCTGTCACGACTCATCAATTAACCGTCGCAGAGGTCCAAGCAGGTGAAGTTGTGTCCAGCACATGGGATGATGTTCCGTCCTTCGAAGGGCCCGGATGGTACGCCGATGTGGTGTTTGATATTTGAGGTGGGAGAGCCAAGGGTGGACGTGCGCTTCGCAAGGCCAAATCCGCAAGCTTCCTCCATCCCGGATCCCCACAGCACCCATGGCCCCAGGTAGGGCTGCTCCGTTCCCGGCCTGACCTAGTCCCCCGGTTATTCACTCCCCGTTTCCTTCCGGAGACGGTTCATGACACCCGAGTCATGTGGGGGCGAGACATCAACGTCCGCCTACGGGAACCCTACGGCCGCTTCCGCCGCCCCAAGGCGTTCGGTCCACCATAACGACGATTTGTGATTCAGGGTACGCCGAGCTCCCCACCTATCCCACCTACCGCCCGTTTGCCAGCCTATATCAAGGCAGCGCAGGTCGTTATTCCTCGTCAGTTGCTGCTTCTTCGTACTTTGAAGGGCATGAGGTTTTGATGATGTTCGCTTCGAAAACGTAGGTGCCTTCTTCGTAACGCAGGACGCCTTCAGCGTAGACCGTGCGGTTGTCATCCAGGCCGTTGGACACCATCGCATCGGTAAACCGAACGGTCAGTGAGGACGTTCCACCTTCCAGGACGAAGGTCATGGTGCTGTTGTCAATGGTGCCGTCCCGAACCTCTCCGCGGACGGCGACTTCTCGGTCAACATGGTCGCCGGGTGAGGCCATCAATTCGTCCACCGTTTGGGTTGGGGCGGGTGATTGAAGCAGAACGGTGGCCAACAGGCCAAGCGTCAAGACAGCACCGATGGCGAGGATCCTCGTTTGCCTCGCCCACATGGTTTTTCCACCCCGTGCACCCTTAACAATCCTCTTTCAGGCCAAACCGGTTCCGATAGCCTCTTGGACGGTTGAAAACTTGGATTGTTCAAGGTGTTTTGCAAGTCCGTGAACAACAGCCTTGGTGAGGGCTGGTCCTTCGAAAACAAAACCAGAATAGGCCTGAACCAAGGTGGCGCCCGCTCGAATTTTGTCCCAAGCATCATCTGCACATGAGATGCCACCCACCCCGATGATGGGCCATTCAGGCCCGGTTGCGCGGCGTACCGTGGAAATCATGGCGGTTGAGCGTTCCCGAAGAGGACGCCCACTCAAACCGCCGGTTTCTTGAAACACGGCGTGGTCTTTTCCGTTCGCAGTGGCTGGACGTTCGACCGTGGTGTTGGACACCACCATGCCGTCCGCACCGTTGGCTTGAGCCGTTTTCGCAATGTGAATCAGTTGCTCATCCGTCATGTCGGGGGCGACTTTGACCAACACCGGCTTGGGTGAGGACCCGTGCGCCTCTGCGCATTTCAGATTCACCGCTTGACAGTGGGCAAGAATTCGCAGGAGCCCTTCATCGTCTTGCAATTCTCGAAGATTGGGGGTGTTGGGTGATGAAACATTGACCACGAAGACATCACCGTAGGACCAGAGTCGTTCGAGGGTGGTGCCGTAGTCGAGGTGGGCTTCGGAAAGCGGGGTGACCTTTGATTTGCCGAGATTCACCCAAACAGGAATACCGGGTTGGCCGTAGGTGTCAACATGGTGTTTGAGGGCATTTTGGATCTTCTCGCTGCCGTCGTTGTTGAACCCCATTCGGTTGACGAGGGCTTGGGCCCGGGGGGCTCGAAACATCCGAGGTTTTGGATTCCCCGACTGCTCAAGCATGGTGACGCCTCCGATTTCAACAAATGAAAGGCCCGTTGCTTCCCATCCACGAAGGGCTTTGGCGTTCTTGTCCATGCCTGCTGCCAATCCAAAAGGATGGGCGTATTCCGTGCCAAAAAGCGTTACGGGTATCGAGACCTTCGGCCGGTACAGAACCCGCAAGAGACCACGAGTGATGGGATTGTTTGAGGCAAGCCGCAACATTGCGAGGGAACGTCCGTGTGCCTTTTCCGAATCTTGAAACCGAAGCAAGGGGCGTCCAAACCACCTGTAGCCAAGGCCCATGGCCTGTGGTCTTGGAGGACATCCTTCAAGACTTGCCTCTCCTTCGATTAAATGATGAGAATCTCGGACACGCGCTGGCCTGCCGTCCGAGAATTGGCCCGCATCCTGTTGCGCACCGATGAGCTCACCGTGCAGGGACCAGTCTGGCTGGAACAATCCGTTCAAAACTTGGCCCTTCGGTTGGCCGATGTTCAACCTGCACGGACGAGGTTCCCCCAGTTCAATCCTGGAGACCAGGACGCCATTTCGATGATTGTACCCGAAACAAGCGATGTGCTCGGACGATGCTCCCTTGACGAACCGGGAACAGAAACGGTCTGGCTTCTCATGGAGCCCACCGAAGCCTGGGCAGCAATTTCAACCATTACCGATGATTTACTCAGGGCAGGTTATCCCGGGTGTTTGGGCTGCGGTGGGCCGTACACCGAGGGTGCCTGGGACGAGCGTGCAAGCCGGAAGTCCATGATGAACCATCGACAAGATGCCTCATGAAATGATACATTTCATGCGCACGTAAGGCTGTCTTTGAATCACGAAGGAGGGTTCAAGTATGGTCGTCGGTGCGCTTTCTTCATATGTCCATCGTCATCATTGCTGAGAAACCCAGCGTTGCCGAGGACCTGGCCAACGTCCTTGGCGTCGGAAAAAAAACCGAAACACACTGGCACAGCGATGACATCATCATCACGTGGGCCATTGGCCATTTGCTTGAACTCAAATACATGGATGATTACGATGATGCGTTCAAAAATTGGCGCGGAACGGTCGACCGATTACCCTACATTCCAGACGCGTTCCAGTACAAACCCAAAACCGGGCGAGCAAAGAAACAACTCTCTGCCATCATGAAACTCGTGAAGGACAAATCCGTCACAGAAATCGTCAATGCTTGCGACGCTGCGAGGGAGGGAGAACTGATTTTCAGAACCATCGTTCAGCATTCGAAGGTCAAGACCCCGACATCCCGGATGTGGATGCAATCGATGACGTACGACGCGATGCTGCATGCCTTTGAGAACCGGGAATCAGGGATTGCATACCAAGCGCTCAGTGATGCAGCCTATTCCCGTTCCCAGGCGGATTGGATCATCGGTATGAACGGCTCGAGAATAGCAACTCGTCTCCCACAGAACCGGGACCGGTCTGCCAACTCTCTCGGCAGGGTCCAAACCGCCACCCTTGCCATGGTTGTCGACCATGAATTGGAGGTGTTGTCTCACATTCCCGTTCCGTATTGGCAGCTCACGGCGACCTTTACCGCAGGTGATGCCCGCTGGGTTGGCAGGTGGGAACGCAAGGGCCACAAGGATGACCCTGAACGCCCAGAGTACAAAGCGCACCGAATCATGGAGAAGAGCGAAAAGCAATCAATCGAATCCATGCTCGCTTCCGAAGGAGACTTCACGGTAGAGGAACAACATCGAACCAAAAAGGAACAGCCACCCCTCAATTTTGACCTCACCACCTTGCAGAAGCGTGCCAACAGCATGTGGTCGTGGTCCGCCAAGCGGACACTGGGGGTTGCGCAAGATCTCTACGACAAATTCAAACTGACCACCTACCCGAGAACCGACTCGAAGCATCTGCCGGAGGACATGCACGAGACGGTGGCCAAAACACTGGACCAACTTGGAGGACAATCCGATTACGCAGGACACGTCAAGCGCCTCCAATCCGAGGGACTTTCCAACGCCAAGCGGAACTTCAACAACGCCAAGGTCTCCGACCACTACGCCATCGTTCCAACCGGTCAAACGCCGCCCAACAACTTTGGAGGCGACCACGCGAAACTGTACGACCTCATTGCGCGAAATTTCCTTGCCTCCTGGCATCCACCTGCCGAATGGACGGTCACGAAGCGAACGGCCACCAAAGGCGACCACCACTTTCTCAAGGATGCAGAAGCCCTCGCTACTGCGGGTTGGCGAGCGGTCGTGCCCAAGAAAAACAAGGTTCCCGAAGGCTGGGGTACACTCCCTGACAACCCTTGCCCTGCTGCGGTTGAATCACATGAGTTTAGTGAAGAGCTCAGCAAGCCCAAAAACCGGCTCAAAGAAGCCAGCTTGCTTCAGTTGATGGAACATGCCGGTAAGCACATCGAAGACGACGAACTCGCCGATGCCCTGAAGGAAAAAGGGCTTGGGACACCCGCAACCCGAGCCGACACCATCGAGAAACTGCTCAATCGAAACTACATCCGTCGCTCGAGAAACGGGACAATCAGTGCGGCCCCCCACGGCATCCGTATGATCGATGTGTTGCGTAGGATTCCCGTGGAGTGGATCACCTCCGCTGAATTAACCGGTGATATGGAAGCCTCGCTTCTCTCTGTTCAACGCGGTGAGACACCCATGCAGAAATACATGGACAAAATCATTCAGCAAACGAAAACCATGGTCGACCGAATTCGAGACCACGACCGCAACACGCTCTACCTCAACGAGACCTCACTTGGTGCCTGCCCATCATGCAGCGGAAGCATCATGGAAAATACCCTCGCCTACCAGTGCGAACACAACGAAGGCCGAGACAAAGGGTGCCCGTTTGTGTTTTGGAAAGACACCTCCGGTCGTTGGTTTGACCGTACCACGGCAGCCCGACTCATCGAAGCAGGGAGTCTCGAGAACCTCCACGGGTTCTTCTCCCAAGCAGGCGAGGGCTACGAAGCATCGGTTGAGCTCAAAAAAGACGGGAAGGTGATGAGCAAAGGTTCAGGTTCGGGCGAGGCAACGGAGGACGATGAAATCCTCTGTCCGTGCCCGGTATGCGACCATGGCTCCATTCGAATAACGAAAACCGCCTATTTGTGCGATAACCCAGAGTGCACCTTCAGGGGCATGCAGAACATCATGTGCAAGCGGCTCGTCACGCCCGAGGAAGCCAAACCCATCTTCACCGAGGGGAAGTCAGTGTTGCTTGAGGATTTCACCTCTCGGCGAAACAAGCCGTTCAACGCCTACCTCAAACTTGACAAAAACCGAGTGAAGTACGACTTCCCACCCAGAGCTGCGGCGGCCGACGCCAAACGGTTCCCCGTTGTACCGGGCGTGGTGGCGGTCTGCCCCAAAACCAAAGCGAACATCATCGAAACCGAGACCCATTACACCGTAGAGGACAGCGCGTCGGACTGTAAAATTCACATTGAACGGTGCATCTCAAAGCGTGACCTCACACGTGACGAGGCTAAGACGCTCATCGAGACAGGTTCTGTTGGACCCTTTGACGACTTCGTATCAAAGAAAACCAGCAACCCCTTCAGTGCATCGTTGTACCTGAAAAAGAACCAGTCCGTTGGCTACAAATTTGCAAAACGTTCGTGAACACGACCGTCAGCGAAGGAAGGTTGAAACACATCCCGCTCAAGGGATTTTCATGGACCGTTGGGACTACGATGTCGTCATCGTTGGTGCCGGACCCGTCGGCGGGAGGGCGGCCACCCTCCTCAGCCAAGACGGATTGAAGGTCTTGATGCTCGAAGAACACGAAGAAGTCGGTCGACCGTTTCAATGCGCGGGGCTCGTCACTCCCAGCGCCATGGACGTCGTAGAAGGCTATCACACCGTGCTTGAAGAGGTGGACGGCGCTTTGATTCACGGGCCAAGTGGCACACTGGTACCTGTTGGAACGGAGGGCACCCTTCGAACCTATGTCGTTTGCCGGAAGCGATTCGACCAATTCGTGGTCCAACAAGGGATGCAAGCAGGTGCCGAATTGTGGCTGAACACCGTTCCTACGGCCGCTGACCGAGAGGATGGCGGTGTACGATTGACCGTCCTTCGTGATGGTGAGTCCGTTGAGGTGACGACCAAACTTCTCATCGGGGCTGATGGCGCTCACAGTTGGACCCGTCGCACCTTCAAGATGGGCCGACCAAAAGAGCTCATGATCGGCTTCCAGACCGAGGTGGTGGGGTATGAGGGCCGTGATCGCTGGCTTGAGATGTACAGTGGAAGCGCGATTGCACCTGGCTTCTTTGCTTGGGTCATCCCCTCTGGTTTTGGCACCCACCGCATCGGTCTGTGGTCAACCGCCGACCGCCTGAACGGACGAAGCATTGAATCATGCTATCAAGACCTGATGGACCATCCGCTCTGGAAAGGCCGATTTGAGAACACCCAGGAGATTGCGAGGTACTGCGGTCCCGTTCCCTCGGGCATGGTCAAGCACACCGTCAAAGACCGTGTGATGCTTCTTGGTGATGCTGCAGGCATGGCAAAACCCACCACGGGTGGGGGCATTGGCCCTGGATTCCACCAAATTCAATGCATTCACGAGGAACTTGCTTCGGCCATCACCTCAAATCAACTCTCTGAAAAAGACCTCAAGGCCATCACGAAACAACCTTGGAGCGCCATGAAGAAGGAACAAGACCGAGCCCGGACCCTCCGGAACTTGTTGGTGAGCGATTGCACCGATGAAGTCCTCGACAAGCATTTCATCAACTTCGCGCACCCTGACACACTCAGTCTGATCAACGCCATCGGTGATATCGAAAAACCCGTCCCGTTGGGCATGGCCCTTCTCAAACAGGTTCCAGCCTTTCGACCGCTCGCCCTCAAAGCCGGTGTTCGGTTGTTGTTGTCGTGAGGTGAGACCATGAAGCGGCTCATTGAACAGCACCGCATTCGTTACCCGCCTTTTGAAGCAGCCCGTTGGCGACCCTCCGCCCTTCCAATCGCGAAACAAGACATTGATCTCGGTGAATTCGAATCGATGGAAACCGCCAAAGAATCGCTTCACAATCACCCACCTGCGTTTCGTTTGGGGAAAGAAGACGGATGGTTGATGGAACGACGTTATCTCCTTGACGGAGAACCCGTGTCCCACGAAAGGAACGAGCAACATCTCGAGGAAGGGCCCTATGTTCGCCTGGTCAAACGTCAACGAAGAGGTTGGTACCTGATTCCGAATCCGATTCACAACATCTTGCGTCAGTTCATCAACGGCGTGGTCATCCTGTTGCTTGCAAGCCTGTTTTACCTGTTCGTCTCACCGGTGCTGGAACTCCTGAACATCCCCGTTTACGGGCTCGACACGGTCAGATGGGGTTTGCTAGATTATCCGGCTTTGGCCGTGTTTGTTGTGCCGCTTATTTTTGCACCCCTCCTCATTCGTGTGCTGGCAAACCTGTCGGAACTACGACGGCAAAACCTCTTCCTCAAACGGAATCTGCAAACACCCAAGATTGACTTCCTCCAGCCAAGTAAAGCCGACGAAAACCTCGTGTTGAGCGTTGAATTTCCGAGTGGGACCCAACATGGAACCATGTTGACGCCATTCTGCGTGTGGGTGTCTTACCACCGGGAAGAGAGTCACTTCTCCGCACGCTTGACATTGACCCCACACGCCAACCACCCCCCGGACTCTCGACCGAACTCCCTCACCATTGGGAGGAGGGGCTCGACGACGGCACGGCGGGTGGCGAGGATGCACCCATGGAACTCAAGGAAGTCAAGGGGGTCTGTTTCTCAGACCCATGCGATTGATGGTTCAAAGCGAGCCCCAGCGCTGGAACGAAGGGGAACCTCTGACACTTCAACCCCCTTTGCCAACATGGCCCGGTTCCGTCAACACCGACCTTTTGCGCGTGCACTGGGAATGCATCTTCCGAATCGACCGTCAACGTGGGGGAGCGTTGCTATGGGTGCAACCCCTGAAAGTTGCGCACGCAACTGCGTTCAGCGAATTGGGTGAACTCCCGCTTCACGACGGGCGGAGTGAACTCGACATGACGTAAACAACACATTGAAGGACAGCGAAGCGGTCCATTTGCTATGCAAGCCCGTCAATGTTCAGCACTTTTTTTGGTCGCGGTCATGGCCCTTGCAGGCTGCCTGGGAGCTACTGAGCCGGCACCAGAAATTGAAGAACCTGAACCTCAAACCTACGAACTCAAGACCACGTGGATTGTTGCTCCGGAGGAGATTCAGTTGGGCGAAGTGGCCTCCTTCACCCTCAGCATACAGCAATCAGGCATTGGTGAATGGACCATGGACTACGATGTCCTGCAACCGGACTTCACCCCCGTCGATGCGGCCCAGTTGACCGAAAATGAGGTTGGCATTGTCCTCGATGTTTACCCCAAGTGTGGTGGGTGAACACATCGTCTCGATCTCCATCGTGAACACGGGTGCTTCGTCGATGGTGCCACAACTTCAGCCGTTGGTCCTCCCGTTGATGGTGAAGGCTCCCGATGAATCCGCACCCATCATCACAGTACCCGCCCGATTGGTCCTTGAGGAACCGAACGTGGTTTGGTTTGAAGGCCGTGTGGACCACCGCTACCTTGAATCATGCAGCGTGACCTACACCATCTCCGACGGAAACGACGGCTCCATTGCACTCAACACCGAAGGTGCATGGAAGGTACTGGTCGACTTTACCGAGGCAACGGAATCCCACACCATCACGACGCAGGCCGACTGTGGGCGATACACACTGGCCAGTGACACGTCGACGACTCAAATTCTCATCGAAGGAGCGGGCGACGATGAGGACGGCGACGGCATTCAAGACGTGAATGACCGATGTCCGTCTGGCGTAGGCGCAGATGAAGGCTGGCAGTCAACCCTCGCCACCGACGGCGACCAAGACGGTTGCAGGGACAACGATGAGGACGAGGATGACGATAACGACGGCATCGTCGACACCTATGACTTGTGCCCGGAGTCCTACGGATGGGTGAGCACACCTTCAGCCGATTACGATTACGACGGCTGTCCTGATGCCAACGAGGACGACGATGATGACAACGATGGGGTCGAGGATGTAAACGACCTGTGCCCAGTGGGCCGAAAAGGTTGGTATTCCAACCGGTACAGTGATTGGGACAACGATGGCTGTTCGGATTTGGACGAGGACGACAACGATGACAACGATGACCATCTCGATGAATTCGACGCCTGCGCCAAGGGTGTGGCCAATTGGGTGTCGGACAACACCACGGATTGGGACGATGACGGATGTCAGGACGCTACAGAGGATGACGACGACGACAACGACGGTGTGAACGACGTCAACGCCACCGGCGATACCCTCGACCTCTGTCCACAAACGCCCCGAAACGCCACCGACGTCAACGAATTCGGATGCGCAGCTCTGGAACGCGATACGGATAACGACGGTGTGAATGACCTGCAAGACCAATGTGAGGGCACCCCTGCAGGTCTTGCCGTGAACACCGTGGGTTGTGCTGACATCGATGGAGACGGTGTGTTTGCCAACGTGGATCGGTGTGCAAATTCTCCGGACCGTTGGAGCGTCGACGCATTTGGATGTGCCGTGGTGCAAAACCCCGTGAATTGGACATCAGCGAGCAGCCTGAACGGCCCCATGCAAGTTGTACCCCAATTTACCTTCCCAACCTTGAATGGAACCTTCAATTTCAACAACCGTTGGACCGGTCATGACGTCTACTTTTTCATGTTCAAGTACACCGACAGCAACGGAAACAACAACGGTGCAACCTGGGGACAAAACCCTGGGAAATTCATACGCAACCTGCCTGCCAACACCCACCTGTTTTACGGTTCATTTGACAACAGCTACCACAACGATGTCATCCAACAGCGTAACGCCGTGTTGGCTGGTTTGACCACTTCGGAGGAAGCCTACTGGGACGACCGCATTCACTACATCGACATAGACGCAAGCAACCTTGGTGGCGGTATCGGTGCCATGATCGGGTCGTTCAATAGCCCGTTCTTCATGGGGATTGACCGGTTCCAATTGGCTCGTGAAACCGGTTCCCTTTACGCCTGGACGAGCCAATCCAACGACCCCTACCATCTGTCCTACGAACCGAACCAATGGGTGGCAGAATTCCCTACCAAAGTGCGTGAATTGGACCCAGCGGTTCATGCCGTGTCCGTCATGGATTTCCAACGCCACACGGGCGGTTGGGGTGGTGGTTATTCCTCGTTCACGAATGCAACGTTTGACCTTCCAAATGACCTGACATCCTACGATACCCTCGAGGTGTACCACGAACATGCATGCTATGAACGAACCAATCGCTACCAAAAGTCGGACGGTTCGTACGGTGGATGTCACGAATGGGACTACCTGGCCTACATGTTTGTCTGCGATGAGGACAACGATTCGATATGCGACACGGAGATGGTACGATGGATCACCACCTACGGACGAGAAGGCATGTGGCTGACCGATATCTCACCTTACTTGTTCATGCTGAACGACGGTGAAGAGCGGCGATTCAAGTACGCTGGCGCCAACCGAGGTGACTTGACCGTCACCTTCCTGTTTAGCAATTGGGGGAGTGGCAGCCGAGCCGTCGATGGCACATACGCCTTCAGTGGAGGCCAATTTGACGGCACCTACAACAACGAATCTCGATATCAACGGCAATTGAACTTCACCGTACCTTCCTACGCTACCAGCGTTGAAATCGTGGCGACCATTACCGGGCACGGGTTCAACAAAGACACGGCCAATTGCGCTGAATTCTGCGACCATCAGCACTACTACACCATGGGCCAACATCAGACGTACGAATGGCACCCCATCGTCTACAGCAGCGAAGGCTGTGAAAACGAAGTCAACAACGGCGTGGTGGCCAACCAGTTCGGTTCATGGCCGTTCGGAAGAGCAGGCTGGTGTGCTGGGCAAGATGTGAAACAATGGACCTTTGACATCACGGATTGGGTTGACAATTCCAGCAACAACACGAACCATCTGGTCTATCGCGGCTACTATAACGGCCAAGAATATGTTCCGTCTGACGGCATCGGGAACGGTGGACGAAACATCCGTGCTGTGGTGTGGGTCGTGTTTTACGGCCCTACGACGTGATGGCTGCAGGTGGAGGCGAGGAAAGGTCCGAACGGGCGGGAACAACCAAGGTTGTCTCGAGGAGAACATAATCGCTGTTGCGTCGAACAGGCGCGAAACCTGCTCGTACAATGGCGGATTGAAGTTCAACCTCCGATGCATCGAGTTTGCTGGTGCCGGAGGCGGACACCACGTTTTCTTCCATCATGGTTGAGCCTGCATCATCTGCACCGCCCAAGAGCGCCATTTGTGCGATGGCCAGTCCCATGGTTGGCCACGAGGCTTGAATGTGCTCCACATTGTCCAAAAACAAGCGCGAGATGGCAACGTGGCGAAGGTATTCAGATGAACCCGCACCGAGGACGTGCTTGTTCTGACCCCGGTTTCGACGGCCAAATGAATTGGCTTCGAGCTGAACGGGCCAAGCGATGAAGGACGTGAATCCGAGGCCGTGATGTTCCAGCGATTCATCCTGAAGGCCACGAATACGACGCATGTGCTCAATTCGTGCTGCATGGTCTTCACCAAAACCAATGACGTTTGTGGCGCTGGTGGTCAAACCAAGGGATTGGGCCTCACCCATGACACGAAGCCAGTTGGCAGGTGCGCCCTTCTTCGGAGAAACATCCTTGCGAACATCGTCCACCAACATCTCGGCACCACCACCTGGTAGACCGTGCATTCCAGCCTCCTTGAGAGCCGTCAGCACCTCAAGGGTGCTCATGTCGCATACCTCCGCAAGGCCCTCAATCTCAATGGGACTGAAGCAATCCAAGTCAATGGATGGATGCTGGGTTCGCAGATGGTGCAGTAGGTCGGTGTACCACGACATCGGCAAATCGGGGTTCACGCCTCCCTGCATGAGAATTCTCGAACCACCGATGGCCTCCAATTCGACGATTCGTTTTGAGATTTGTTCGTACGTTTGTGTGTACGTCTCGTCATGGCCTGGCGGGCGATAAAAGGAACAGAACTGGCAGTTGATGGTGCAGACATTGGTGTAGTTGATGTTGCGGTCGACGAGGTAGGTGACCTGACCGCTCGGGTGCATGACAAGTCGGCGTTGATGAGCAGCCGACATCAGCGAATGGAGTGGGGCGTCGTTGTACAAGGTCACGGCTTCTTCAGGTGTTAATCGGAGCGTCGATGCATTGCTCCTGGTCCACTGCGACTGCCGTTGGAGGATGCTTTGCCAGTCCACGGAAACACCTCAAGGGAGGTCGTTGCCAACGATGCGCTCGATGTCTTCGATGGTTTTCGGACAGTCGGCGGTCAGCACCACCGGTCCTTCGGCGGTGATCAGCACGTCGTCTTCAATTCGAATACCAATGTTGGCATACCGTTCGGGACAGTCAACATCGGGGCGCCATGCGCCAAAATAGAGGCCCGGCTCAACCGTCAGACACATCCCCGGTTCGAGGACACGAGGCGAACCACCGGGTTTGTAGACACCGGCATCATGAACATCCAGTCCGATCCAATGGCTCGTGTTGTGCATGTACCATTTCTTGAGGTCGCCATCTTCCATGTCAAGGGCTTCTTCAACCGACTGTGAAATCACGCCCAAGCGGATGAGACCTTCGGCCAGGACAACACGCGCAGCCTCGTGAGGGGCCGTGTAGAGATTTCCTACTTGACAGGCTTCAATGGCAGCCAGTTGTGCATCAAGGACAACTTGGTAGATCTCACGTTGAGCATCGGTGAATTGACCGGAAATCGGCCATGAACGGGTGATGTCGCTTGCGTAGCCACGGAATTCTGCCCCTGCATCGATCAAAATCACTTCGTCATCACCGCACACATCCTGATTGGTCGTGTAGTGGAGAATGGTGGCGTTTTCGCCACAGCCGACGATGGAGGGGTAAGACCATCCTGAGGCACCGGCATAGGAGAAGAAGCCTTCAATGATGGATTGCAATTGGTATTCGGTGATGCCCGAGCGGCTGTGGCGCATGGCCAATTCGTGAGCGATGCTGGCGACCTTACTGGCGAAGACCATTTGTTCGATTTCAGAAGAGGACTTGCGGAGACGAAGTTCAGCGAGAATTCCGGAAGGGTCCTCCACAGCGACGGGTCCGGTCCCAAAATGCTGTCGAGCACGGTCTCTGCGCCTCACGGCTGATTCCACCAGGCGGTCAATGGCGGTATGAATTCCTCCTCGATGGAACACGCGGCGTGCGTCGGTCAACCATTCATTGAGGCGACCTTCCAACTCATCGTTGTTGAACGCCTCATCAACAGCAAACTCGGACGTGGCTCCTACGATGCCCGGACGGCGTCCTTCCCAAATCTCCTTCAACGTGTCTTTTGGTTGGACGAAGAGCGATGACACCCATGCCTCACCTGTATGCCTGATCACAAACACACTTTCTGGCTCAATCCAACCGGTCAAGTAGATAATGTCGCTTGACGTCCGGTAAGGATATTCCACATCGTTTGAATGAACGGCGTGTGGAGGAGAGGCGAGAATAAACACGTCATCTTGACGGAACTGATTGGCCAGGCGAGATTGGCGCTCAGCATATTCCTCAACGCTCGTGGGTTCGGGCCGTAGTGGCAAGCGGGTCAACGCTTCAGCGAACATGATTCACCCTCGCGCTTCGTCTTCTTCAACCGTTGCATCATCGGCTACCGAACGGACATCATCTTCCCGAAGAGATGCCTTCGCCTGCACGTTCCATTTGGGGAGTTCATCGGTTGAATCGGACCGCCGGCTCAAACCAACGCCAAGTCCGAGCAAAAACACGACCAAAAGCAGCCCGATCCAACCGTTCGAGGAAGCAGATTCATCGATGTTCTCAGCAAGGATTTCCAACTCCAAAAACGTGGAATGTGTCGCACCATCGTCATCAAAAACAATCAGCTCAATGCTGTACGTTCCGGGTTTCACAAGCTGCTCCTCATTCAGAGAGGATAACCCACGCCATGAGCGGTCATCGTTGACCACCCACAAAAACTCGACCGGTTCATCATCGTAGCTGAGATTCCCAGAGATGGACCAGCCTTCGTGTTCTTGCACGATTAACCGCCCACCATCAGCGAGTTGAAGACCGTCGTTGCTGATCAGGGCGGTTGGTCGCTGATTGATGACGGTGAAATTGCTCGATGCATCACCGGTTCGGCCTGCAAGGTCTCGAACCAACACCTCAATCGTGTATTGCCCTTGAGAGGTGAGGTTGAGGAGAAGGTGATTGGGTGCGATGAATTCAACTTCAGTTGGTGCTCGCCTCATTCCTGACTCGTCAATCAACGTCCACGTGTAGGTAAAATCAGCGCCCGTGTATCCATCCTCTGCGTTGGCATACACATTCATCGTCTCCCGTTCAAACATCGACGGCTCTGTGCTGAGGGCAACTTCGGGTGGAGTGATATCAAAAACGAGGAGAAGATGGTGCTGCCCCGTGGTACGGAGAAGGGAGTCTGCTGCGGAGACCACGACCTTCCAAATGCCCTCCTGAAGGTTCATGTTTGCTGGGTCGAGCGAGACCACCAACTGCGAATCAAGCAGCTGATGCGGCACGGTTTGAGTCTCCGGAGCATCAAGACACACGCCGTACGGTGCTTCGCAGACCTCCGCTGAGACCATGGAGATGGACCCACTGTCCGGAGCGAGGACCACGTCAATGTGGTAGTCGGTCCTGTCAGCAACGAAGAGGAGGGAATCTTGTCCGTTCTCAGATGTCATCTCATGACTGAACTGCTGCCTCCACTCGCCAACGATGACAGGGCGATGCAGAGCCTCACCAAGATACAGAAGGAGGTCCCAGTGGTGCTGACCACCACCCTCGCCCATCATCTCAATGCTCACATAACACGTGCAATCAAGCTCGGGAACATCGACGGTCAGGTTCCATGCAAAGATTCCATCTGAGCGTGGCATGACGGCCGTTAGGTAGGGACCCGAAATTACGGTGGTCGGTGTCGAACCAGAGATGTTGACCACCGACCAACTGGCGTTGCGTAGCGGAGCGTTTGAAGTTCCGTTGAGATGGATGATGTCCATCATGTGCGTGCCTTGTGGCTGATTGAACACAATCTCGACCGGTACGGATGATGATGGGGGTTCCTCAGCCACACCCACGGGCATGGCCGTTATCAGCATCGAGAGAACGACCAAAAGAACCCCGTTGGGAAAACGGTCGCTGTTCAAAGACACAGTGCACATCACCAGAGTTCATCAGTCAGTGAACGGATCGCACAACTCACCTTGACCGGGGTAGGAAACAGGGTTCCGCGGGTTGGTGTCCCACTTGTACTCACAGAAGTTCACGTGACCATCGCCGTCGGTGTCCACCATTCTGTCTGCTCCGTCAAACGGATCAAACTGGAAGTGGTACTCCCATCCCGTCGCCATACCATCGTCATCGTGGTCTTGGTAGTAAACCTCAGGTCCGTCGTTCCAATCGTCGCCGTCCGTGTCGTTGGTGATTGGGTTGGTACCGTTCTGCATCTCTTCGAAGTTGGTGTAATTTTCCAAGTTGTCATAGAAGCGCTGGCCGTCGGGCGAGTCGGGATCAATGTTGCACTCAGAATTGGTGGAATCGTTGTAGCCCGGGCAGTAGCGCTTGATCAGGCCAGTTCGGTTCAGGCCGTCCATGTCGGGGTCCTCAAGTCAGTCGTCGATGCCGTCCAAATCACTGTCTGGCATGGCGGGGTCCATGACACCACGGGCGCCGTATACGCCGACGGTCTCGTTGTCGGCAAGACCGTTTTCAAAGGCCAGTTGAGAATAGTACACTTCCCAACCATCGGGGAGCATGTCGCCGTCGGTATCATCGTCAACCGGGTTGGTGTTCCAGCGGTCAGGTGCTTCCATCCCGTTGGCGAGGGTGTCGTTGTCGACGTCAAAGGTATCGTCCTTCAGTGAGCTCAGCGACGGGTCAAGGGCCCACCGTCCGTTGCAACCATCGCACAACGAATTGAGAGGCATCTGGAAACCGGTGAGGTTCATCTCGCTGACTTGGAATTTCGGTTCGAGGGCGAATCCACCGAGCCAATTTTGCCAGACATAGCCACCGGGCTGCATCGTGCACGAATTGGATTGCGTCGATTCACAACCAGGGCGTTCCCATGTGGAGGTTGCCACCCATAGGCT
Source organism: Candidatus Poseidoniales archaeon (assembly GCA_038144595.1). Taxonomy (GTDB): domain Archaea; phylum Thermoplasmatota; class Poseidoniia; order Poseidoniales; family Poseidoniaceae; genus Poseidonia. Next base: position 107,791 of record JAYQOB010000005.1, read on the forward strand.
GTGAGAATTGGTGTTGTCTTCTGCCGACCTAACTTGCATTTCCCAACCGTCGAGCATCTCATCGCCGTCCGTGTCGTTCAGGAGCGGGTTGGTGGGGTTTTGGAAGGGACGAGGGACAAAGAGAACTTCTTGGCCGTCAATAAGACCGTCATTGTCGGTGTCGGAGTTGTTGGCGTGCGTCAAGAAGTTATCAGCACCTGCAATGACTTCTTCACCGTCTTCGAGACCGTCGTTATCGGTGTCAAACATGCACGGGCTCGTGGAATAGGTCTCGCCCTCCCACATGAAGTTGTCACCGGCTTCCTCAAGGTCGGTTAGACCGTCAGAGTCCGTGTCAGGGTTGGAGGCATTGGAACCACCGAGGTTGCAGGTTGATGAGAACTCAGCGTAGTCCGATAGACCGTCGGCATCCGTGTCGTAGAGACCCGGGTCAGAGGTGACCCACGTAGGCTGGACACCACGGTTCACGACGAGAATCTCCCAACCCATGACTTCGATGCCGTCGATGAGGCCATCGTTGTCCGTGTCGGCATTGAGTGGGTTGGTACTTCGACCGTCAAGGATGCCATCCTGATCTCGGTCGTTGGCTTTGTACTCCATGACGTTGGTGAACCGCTCCTCTTCCTCGACGATGTGCATCCATGCAAAGAGCCGGGAGTCGATGCTTTGACCGACCACCACGCTGAGTTCGTAGACATAGCCGTCAACGGGCGCACGCATGGGGACGACCTGCTGGTTGCCACCAGCAAGGGTTATTCGAGCGGAAGCCACCTGTTGGTTCTCCGAGACTTGTTGTCCAAGCACGACATCGACCGTGTGGACAACGGCGGTGTTTTCGAGGTCGCTGTACATCACATGGCCGTCGCCGTCAAGGTCGTAGCCGTCCATGTCGGGGTCCTGATCTCGGTTTGCGGCTGAGCGTGGGTGGAGTCCGTTTGAGGCCTCCCACTGGTCTGGCATTTCGTCTTGGTCGGTGTCTTCCAACCATGGAGAGGTAAAGTTGCCCTCGCCGAAGAGTTGTGCAACTTGGTACTCCTCAAGGTTGTTCATGCCGTCTTCATCCCAGTCGCCGTAGCCATCAGAGGCGTTGGCTGGGTTCAGCACGTAAGCAGCACTCGGTGCCATGGTGGCGTCCGAATAGCAGTACTCGAATCCGTCAGGCATCCCGTCGCCGTCCGTGTCCCAGTCGGATGGTCCGTTGAGCAAGCCATCTCCATCCATGTCCATGAGGAACCAGTTGCGCTCAACACCGTTGAAGGGACCAATACGTGGCACCGACTGGAGCAACGGTTCGTTGCACGATTCACCCATGCCGGTAAAGAGAGCGATGGTTCCGTTGTTCGCAACCTCAACGATGTCGTCGATCAGGTCCATGTCGGAGTCTCGAGCAGTTGGGTTGGTTCCGAAGGCCTCCTCTTCGAAGTTCGCAAGACCATCGTCATCCGTGTCAAGCACCATGTCGCAGGAGTGGCGGTCGTTCGATGCCAAATCGTCCCATTCGGCCATGCCGTTTTCGCCGTTAAACCGGCTCTCAAGAGCGTCGACCATGGCCTGGTCAAGGAGCAGGCAATCCCAGTTTCCGTCAAGGGGATTGAAAAGAACAACTTCGCCACCGGGCGTCTGGACACTGGTGGTGTACAGCGACTCCCAGCGGTCGTTCAGACCGTCGTTGTCCGTATCTGCACGCTGGGGGTCCGTTCCGAGTTCTTGCTCGGCTTGATTGGTCAAACCGTCCCTGTCAGGGTCGCCGTTGGGGCCTTGGCTGGGGTCGGGCCATGACTCGGTTTCGTTTTCTACTTGATTTGCGCTGGAGTCTTGGTTTTGTGTCGGATCAACCTCGAGGTCTTCGGATTCGCCGTTGTCGAGCGGATTCAAACCGTGTTGTACTTCCCAGCCATCGCTCATTCCGTCGTTATCTGTGTCGGGGTCGTTGACATCGGTTCCGTATTGAGTCTCTTCGAGTTTGTCTGAAAGACCATCACCGTCGGAGTCAATGGCAGCATCAATGAGCGCCGTATCCCCACGGATGTCCTCTTCAACGGCACTCTCGAATCCACCAATGTCTTCATTTGTTTGGAAAAATCCAGAAACACCGACGAAAAGGGAACCAAAAATGAGGGTTGAAACAATCGCCACGTACGCCATTTGGTTGTGATTTAGACTCATGGGTGACACCCGGCACTGTTGTGCGACTTACACGAGGCGTTGTATCGGTTATGAACCTTGACCAAAGATGAGCAGAAAATACAGACCCCGTGACTCGTTTCTGTTCATTTTTCTTCGTAATTTACTCGCGGTTCTCGGACGGTGAGCAGAAGGCATCCATCAACCATCCTGCAGACAACATCCCCTCGAAGGCCGTGAGCTCGGCACCACATACCGAAAACAGTGCCTGCCACGACTCCTGAAAGGGGCGAATGTATCAGAAATTCTGTGCAATCATCGCCGTCGAGGATACTCCGCTTCACTTCCACATGGCCAAATCCACGGTCGCTCAGATGGAGGCCAAGATGACCCTCCCAGTCATCGCCTGATTGAAGGTACACCGGACGGTCGGTGTTGTTGTAAGCAAGGTAAGATGCATGAGCAACCGCCATGAAGAGGTCGCCGTCCTCGATGGACTCATCAAGTTTCCAATGGGTCGTTGTTCCATCCACCTCAACCGGGCGACCCCGAAGTTCGGCAACTAACCGCTGAAGCACAGCAACGGGGAGGAAAAATGACCTCGCTTCCCCTGCGTAAAGAGCCGCTCCTCGATGGTCAAGGTCGAGAGCCCGCCGATTGGATGGGCGGCTGCCTTGGTTGTCCGAAACGAGCCAGGGCGGGGCGTGGAACGGCGGTGGTTGCGTCATCGGCCGTTTGTTTGGGCTCAATGACACCACGATCTGATCGTTCGTGGGTTGATTCCATTCAAGATTGAATCGCTCCCCGGCGAGATGTTCTCTGTGGGCCAGTAAAAATCCAACCGTGAGGGCATCGTGGACGGGTGATGTAATTCGCTCGTTTTGGAATACGCCCCAGCCCATGCAGGCAGCACGACCGGCCATGTATGCCTCAGCACGCCGACGACCGAACCACTTTCCCACCTTGGCCTCAGGACGAAATCGCAAGTGAGCCTCTTCGGTATCGGTCGCAGCGTAGATGAGTTTTCGGCCCAACGGGGAAGGGAAACAAGCATCAAAGGCGTTCCAAAAATCATTGAATTCCACCGTTCCCATCAACACACAAAGAGAGCCACTCGCATCAAAAAAGAGGCCATCGGCTCGGAAATCAAATCCATCCAAGCAGGTGTTGGACGGCATTCGAATCACCCTACTCGGGATAACCCGGGCGACCGTCTTCGTTGAAACAATAACGGACGGTTTGGTGATTGAGTTTCAAGGCGTGAACGTCCTTTCGGACATCGCTTGGGTCTTCACCGGCCAGCAAAACACGGGCGTAAAATCGAGCAACTTCTTCCATGTCGTCTGGCGTAAAGCCGACGCGCGTCAACTCTTGGACACCCAGGCGAAGTCCGGAGGGTGAGAGGGCTTTGGTATCGCCAGGAAGCATGTTCATGTTCGTGATGATGCCCGCATCCTCAAGTTGTTTGGCCGCCTTGGCGCCCGCACCTGAATCCAATTCACCGTGGCGGGTCAGGACTTGGTGGGATGCAGTGTAGCCTCTGCTTTCCGCCAACACGTCAAAGCCTTCGCTCGCCAACGCCGCAGCAAAGGCTTGTGCGTTGGTGACCGTATCCTTGGCGTAGGCTTCTCCATACTCCATGAATTCCGCAAGCGCCATGACCTTGCCTGCGACATGGTGAAGGTGGTAGGATGAACAGACACCGGGGAACATGGCGTTGTTGAGGCGACGTTGAAAAGCCGGGTCTTCGGATGAGGACAGCAAGAAGCCACCTTGAGGGCCAGGGAAGGTCTTGTGGCTTGAACCCGTCATCAAATCCGCACCCTCCCGAAGCGGGTCTTGGAACTGACCGCCGGCGATGAGTCCGAGGACGTGCGCACCATCGTACATCACCGATGCGCCGACCTCTTTCGCGGCAGCAGCCATGTCTTCCAAGGGCGTTGGAAACAGAAACACGGATTGACCGAACAACGCCACCTTGGGTTCGACCTCGCGAATGGTTTTGCACGCAGCATCGACATCGGGTTCCATCCGCTCTTCGTCCCACGGATAGGTGGTGAGGTTGAGGTCTCGGAGACCAACCGCTCCCATCCTGGCGTGAGAGATGTGCCCGCCGTCGGCCGTTGATACCGCCGTGATGGCATCCCCGGGTTTGGCCAATGCCTTGAGGGCCCCGATGTTGGAGACCGTGCCTGAAACGCTCTGGATGTTGGCAAACGAAGCCCCAAAGACCTGTTGTGCGAGGTCAATCCCTAAGGCTTCAATGGTATCAAAATCATCGCAACCCTGGTAGTAGCGTTTTCCTGGCAAACCCTCTGCGTACCGCCCATGGAGATCGCTGGAGACGATGTCCCGCACAGCCGGCGAAACGATGTTTTCTGAGGCGATCATCCCCAATCCGAGACGGTAGAGTTCGCCACTCGATTTGACGGCATCACGGACCGTCGCTGCCAACTTGAGATGCTCGGAAGAAGCCGGACCAACCACCTGAAGCGTCTGTCATGAACTCGGAAAGCAAGATGCAGTCTTTGAACCCTCGTCAGCTCCGTTGAGCGCCTTCAAACCCGTTCGCTTCGGATGGTGTTTCGCGGAATGAAACGCTTCTGAAGGGGGGTTTCTTTACCTTGAGCCGCATCATTGAGCGCCTGAGGTTCTTTCTTGCGAATGTAGTTGGTTCGGCCTCGATAGGCGACGGGGCCGATGGTTCGCTCCAGGACGGGGCCACTTTCGTCGTGTTCCTTGGGTCGCTTGAGCCACCACGCCTTCCCGAGGGGCGAGACCCTGGGCGTCTTGCCTTTCTCGAGTTTGACGGCTCGCTTTCTCAGGCGATGCCGCACTTTTTTCTCAGGCTCTTTGGCCAGGCGTTCCGACATCCAAGCAGGATAACCAATGTCAAGTACGACGCCGTTTACAGTGACCAAGATTCCCCCGAGAAGAAGGTGATTCCCGATGGGAATATTACTCGCCTGAGGTACAGCCTTGAACCGCTTGAGTCGACGTGCGTACTTGATCATGCCTCGTTGATCTCGGTGACGAATTTGGTGCTCCTGTTGACGGGTCACGCGGCGGTAGGAGTAATGGATGAACAGCAACCCTCCCAAAGCAGCGAGACCCTGTGCATCACCCACCTCTTGGTAGACAAAAATCCCCAACACGAAGTAGATGGGTATCAGGACCAAGTACTGGAATATTCCAGACAAGATGCTCGGAGAATAGCGAGGTGCAACGGCTCGTCGCGTGGCTTCGTGGGCTGCAATGAGAACGTTCGCGTTCATGGCCTCGTCCAAGCCTCCTTTTTGCAGCACAGCGGCATACGAGTTCACAGGGGCAACATCCAACCACTTCTTGGTCTCTTTCGCATCATCGAGGATCAGCGAGACCTCGAGATGCTCACGACCCTTCGTACCGTAACCGAAGATGACGGCAAGCGCTTGAACGCGTGGGTCCTTGCTGTCACTTTTGATGAGTTCATCCAAGACCGATTTTGCGTCGTGCCATTGCCCTGTATCCATCAAACTCAACGCGACAGCAATGCGAGGCCGGACACCGACGGGGTCGGCTCGGACCAACGACATGGCCAATTCCAAGGCTTCGTCGTATCGACGTTGGGCACGAAGAAGCGCGATCATGGTGAGTTGCCCTGTATGGGTCAATTTGTCGTTGTGAAGGGTCATTTCAGACGGTTGTGGCTTCCACGACTTCATCATGCGTTGGAGTTGCTGGATGTAATCGATGGTCGAATTGTTCTCCCAATCCCACAAGTCGTCTTCAGTTACGGCGCCTCGCCACGGGTCCAGCCATTCGCAAACGAACGACAGGATCTCGGGCTCGTCGTACCCTTCAGGCTGTTGCAACCCGTGAAGGGCCTCACGTGCAGCATCCAGCCTCCTGAGCGCCATGTAGCCGGTCGCAATGAGCATGCGAGCTTCGTCATTGTCCCCACCGGATTGAGCCAAAAGTTTCCGGCTTTCTTCGATGGCTTGAGGCCAGAGCCCGCGAAGCGCTTTTTCCCACATTGAAGCACGGGATTGTTCCTGACGAATCAGGGCTTGATCGCCGGGGAACTCATGGGTTTGTATCCGAATGAGCATGTCCAAATCTTCGTTGTAGGCTGCGTTTTCGACGAGGTTTTGGAGTCGGTCACCGCCTTCGAGGAGAACTGCGCCTTCTCTTCGCTCGTCGGGATTGAGGTCGAATCGGAGTTTGGTCAAATGGCCAAATTTACTGATCGACAACAACCACGTCATCAAAAAGATCAGTTGGCCAACGGCAATGAACAGCCACACGGTTAACAGTCGCATCTCTTCGTCGAAATCGTTGGCTTCCAAGGTGGCCGTGAACGGCATAAGGTCGCCGAATTCTTTGTAGCACACCAAGATCAACAACAGAACTGTGTAGCCAGAAAAACCGGCAAATGCGAACGTCAATTGCCGCGCCTGGGCGGTTTTTTCTGCCCGAATTTCGCGGGGTGTGTCCAACACCACGCCAAACATTCCGCCAAAGGATTGACCTCCGAGAATCAAGTTCCGAGTCAGTTCAAAGATGAACGCCAATCCCACAATGGCGATGTTCAACGTCAGGTACAGCGACAAGAACTGTGGAAGTGATTTGACAAACTCCCAGTGGAACAACAGCTCAGAAATCAAATCAATTCGCACGTAGATGGAATACCCGATGATGCCACCAAAATTCAGCACTTCTTCGGCGTTGGGCGGATTGTTGAGCATGACGTAGAGCACCGTGAGGATGCCGTTCAGCGCCGTGATGGGCATGGTCAACAGGAACAGGACCAAGAGAAACGAAAAGAGACGTCCTATGAAGCCATTTTTGTCCGGGTCGATGGGATTCTTCCTGCCTCGTGTGGTCCGCCATTTATTGATGAGCAGCATGTTCCACGATGCACCCATGATGCGACCGTAGGCGAAGATGGTCGGTGCCATGAAGGTCAACATCGCAAAGGCCAACCACGTGGGCGTCAACGTCCCTTCGACCTGGACGCCGTAGGCCAACACCAACAAGGTGACAACGACCAAGAAAGCCAGCGAGAACACTCGACGAATCAACTCGGCACCGACCGACGCCCGAACGTCCCGCTGACGAGATGAGAGTTGGCTGTTCAGGGATTCCCATGGTGAGATGATCACAGGAATCAAGATCAATCCCGCAATGATGTAGAGGTTAAATTGAGCAAACACTTCTGCGTTAAACAGTAACTCAGCGATGAGAATCAACACACCCGTAAGTCCCATCATGTAGAGGAGCACACCGTAGCCTACCCGTTTGGCTTTCAAAAGCCGTCGAGAATCTCGCAATGTTCGGGTGATGCGATGAACTTCGTAGAGGTCGTCCTCGATTTCAAACGCCACCTGCAGGTTCTTGAGCTGCTGAGGAATGAACCACCGGCGAACAAAGTAGGCAATGATCAGCGCCACCAGCAACGGTCCCACGGACTCCAACGAAACCGTCGTTGAGGTGGAGACCGTGGCTGCGGAAGCGGTCGGGATGAACACCAGGGCGGACACCAATGCGATCACGCACTGATTCAATCGCCCCATGGCGTCGGCTTGGCCCGATGCTTCATGAAAATTCCTACGACATTCGGGCGCTGCGATGCTTTTCTAAAAATCGTTCAATTCGGTCAAAGGCCACATCCAACACATCGGTATCCGCTAAATACACCAAGCGAACATGACCTTTCCCGAGTTCGGGCGAAAAACCGCTCCCGTGAACCAGCAACACATGTTCCTCGTGAAGGAGTTCAAGAACGACGGCTCTGTCATCAGCAGCCCAATGTTCGTCAGTGAGACGAATGAACATGTAGAAGGCACCACCCGGCTGCTCGACTTCAAGACCCTCAATCTCGCTGATCCGCTTGAGGCAATGGTCTCGCTGTCGTCGCACGCGATGTGCGTACTCCGCCATCCATTGACGGTCGCCCTCCAGACCTGCGAGGTAGCCAAGTTGGGCCGGTGTTGATGCACACAACCTCGAGCGAAGCAAGCGTTCGATGCCGTCTCGAACCAGTGAGAGTCGGTTGGTCGGGTCGTGCAAGGCCATGTAGCCGATGCGCCATCCGGGGGCGTAGTACACCTTTGACACACCGTTCAAGGCAATGACGGGGACGTCAGAACTCCGGCTGGCCACCGAGACATGCTTTTCAGTGAAATCGAGGCCATCGTAGATCTCATCGGCCACCACAATGCAGTTGGGATAGTCTCGTGCGATGGCCAGCAGGGCGTCGACCTCAGCCGGACCGCACACCGTGCCGCAAGGATTGTTGGGATTGATGAGCACCAGCAAACGAACGTCGTCGTCCATTTTTGCACGGATATCGCTGAAGTCAGGTTTCCACTCATCGGTGCTGTGGAGTTGGTATTCCACGGTCTCAGCACCGTACATCTGGGGGTAGGCCATGTAAGGTGGATAGTGGGGGCCGGGTGCAAGCACCTTGCTTCCCTCCTCAAGCACGGCGGCAAAAATCAGCTGCAAGGCCTCGGTCACGCCGTGGCATACGTAGACATCGTCAGCCGTGGCGGGCCAACCCTTCCGTTGCTCATCACGGGCGATGGCCTCACGAAGGGCCGGGAGACCGTACGAGGGCGAATATCCATTCCGACCGTCCTTGAGTGCGTTGGCATAGGCCTCAACCATGTGAGGGGGTGTTGGAAGGCCGGGGTAGGCAATAGGGTCGCCAATGTTGAGTTTGATGATCTCATGGCCTTGAGCCTCCAATTCAACAGCAGGAACGACCACATCCCGAATAGCGTATTCGATGTTGGCTGCACGGGATGAAACTGGAATGGGCCCGGACATCTGTTTCACCCTCAGTTCAAATCATCACGAGAAACACCAGCCATGACCAGCACCTCCTCAAAGTGGGCGGCCTCAACAGGTTGAACGGAAAGCCGTTGGCCTCGTTGCAACAGCGGCATCCCCTCGAGATTGGGATTTTCCTTCATCTCGTGGAGGGAGACCATGTTGAGTTCGAGAACTGGTTCAATGTCGACCATGAACCACCGAGGGTTTTCTGGCGTTGATTTTTCATCGTAATACTTGCCCTCAGCATCCCAGGAGGTGAAGTCGGGGTAGCCTTCCTTTGCGATTCGCGCCACCCCTGCGACATGAGGGGGTTTGGTGTTGGAATGGTAGAACAACACGAGGTCACCCTCTTTCATTGCATCTCGCATCATGTTTCGAGCCTGGTAGTTTCGAACGCCATCCCAGTGAGTTTTCCCGTCGGCAACCAATTGTGCATACGGGTAGACGTCCAACTCGGACTTCATCAGCCAGTGGTTCATGATTCGTCGGACGACGAAGGGGTCTATGGACTCCTCGCTCACCAGGCATCGACGATATCGTCGACCAACGCTGCTTCCATCACGTCGTCGCTGGCCTGAGCGGTTCGGATGAGACCGAGTTTCTTCGCCATGTTGTTGCCGCCGCTGACCGCACCGATGCCCATTTTCTCAAGCGTGATGAAAATGGCAGGGAGAAGAACCAGCGCACTGGCCGCAGCCACCCAGAGCAGAATGAGAATGACCGTAATGAACGGGGTAATTTCTGGAATCGGAATGTCGTAGGCCGTGTACATGCCTAGCGAGGTCACCACGGCCGCTTCAAACAAGGACATGCCCGTCCCCACGGCAGCGGTACGAATGGCCTGAATACCACCGCCAAGCTCTCGGATGCGGTTGGCGATGTGGATGGAGAAATCGACGCCAACCCCGACCAGAATGGAGCCGATCATGACGGTGACGAGCGAGAGTGGAACGTCCATTTGCCACATAACGAGCCACTGCAACGCAACGGTGGCGATCACCGGCGAGGTGGTCCAAATGGAATACCGGATGTCCCGGAAGACAACGGCCAGCGTGATGAGGGTCAGGATGATGGCAAAGCCAAGTGAGGTCCACTGTGAGCCAACAATCAGTTCGTTCACCTCAATGGCCGTGGCAGCTACACCCGTCAAATCCTCTGCGGTTTCACCGTACCGCCCCTGAAAGGTGCCGGCCATTTCGTTGACCTTGTCGACGCTCTTCGCCGTATCAGCGACAGGAATGAAGGGCATGTCGACGTAAATCAAGGAACGACTGAAATCCTCACTCACGAAAATCTCACGCGTCTCCTTGGTCAAGGAAGCATAGAACACATCGAGCAGGAAGATTTGGCTTTGCTGAGACGCCGGCAACCCAAATGCATCGGGGTCGTTGAGCAAATCCCAAAACGAGGCGTCGAGGGATTGACTTTGATTCAGCAGGACATCGGCTGTGGTTTTGACATCCTCGCACTGCTCATTGCCAGCACACGGGACCAGTTGCAGAAGTTGGTTGACATCTTGGCCCGAAACCGTCACTTGAACACCGGAAGATTTCATCAAGAAAACCACGGACACGGCCGTTGTGTTTTCCACCGTGTTGAGTTTCGCCTCAAGGTTGTCAATTTTCTGTAAAATTTCAACCGGGTCATCGTTCGATTGCTCAGCGTCGTTGAAATCACCGCTCACGTTGGCGTTCACCAGAATCATCCCGACCTGGCCCGCCTCAAACTCAGAGCTGTATTGCTTCATTTTCACGACCGGGGATTCCGTTTCTGGAGCCATGCCAAGAAGGTCGATGTTTTCCTCAACATTGGCTTGACCGATGGTGGCGGAGAGCAGAATCATCAGAACGAAGACACCGAGGACGCCCCGGTTGTGTTTGACAGGAACATCAACCAGCACATCGAAGGCCTTGAGTGGTGGATGTTTTGGCTTCTTCAAATCCAAAATCAGCGTCAGGTTCGGCACCATGAACATGGTCAGGAAGTACACAATGACGATGCCTGCAGAGAGGGCAATCCCCACGGTTTGGATGGGAGCCATGGGCGTAAAGACCAATGAGATGAAACCGATCACGGTCGTTACTGCAGACAGGAAGACTGCTCGTCCTGTTGACGTCAAGGATGCACGCATCTTTTCGTCCTTGCTCCCCTCCTCTTCCGCATACCGATTGGTGATGTGGAGGCCGTACGAAACGCCGAGTGCCAACAAAATCGGTCCAACGATGATGACCGTCATCGTCACCTCATAATTCGTGGCGCCGATCAGACCCAACGTCCAGAACACGGCGCACAACGTCGGAAGACCTGCAATGACGACCACCTTGAAGCCCTGAAGCGGACGCATACCGGTGATGCCAGCTTGCAGCAGGTCCGAGTGGAAGATGAACAACCCAATGGCGACCAGCACCACGGCGTTGGGGAAGATGTCCCAGAACAACTTGAATGAAAATTCGGTGACAGCGTTGGTGATGGGGACAGGACCGGTCAGCACCATGGACAGGCCCAAGTCCTCCCACGTGCACATGCCCTCGGATTCATCGGGTTCGCCGTTGTCCTCAAATTCGCACGCTCGTTCAAGTTTTGAGAAGGAATCGAGGATCTCCTGAGTGTCGGCAATGATTTCCTTGGCGGGGCGGTCTTCCGTCACGGCGATGGCCATGATCGCTCGGTCGAGCACACCATCAGGCCCGCCGTCTTCACCCCCCTCGATGTCGCGTGCCAGCTTGTTCATGCCGGCAGACGGTTGGCCCTCGTCCGTGTACATCTCACCGATGACCAAATCAATGGTGGTTTGGCTCGGAATTTCGTACGAACCGCCGAATTGTTCGTCGGTTAGCGCAAAAGCATCGTTGAGTTCTTTTGCAAATTCACGGGACGGGCAGTTGTCACCCGGGTCGTTGGAGCAACCAAGTTCACCGACCTCCGTAACCACAGCCTCCCGAATACGTGGAGCGCTCGAGTTGACCTCCTTGAGCACGGTTGAGAGGGAGAGAATGTAAATCACGTCGTCCGAATCATCGGAGAGTTGTGGATTGAGCAATCGCTCAACATAGCTGATTTCTTGGAGGATTCGTTGATTGGTGATGTTGTTTCCTTTCGTGGATTCAATGTAGACGACCATGACGTTCGTGGACCAATCTTCCTCAACCTTGCCAATGAGTTCCGCCACCTGACTCCCATCGGGCAGGTAGACTTCAAGGTCGCCGTTTACGTTCAACGCTGGATTGTTCAGATCGTCATCAAACCGAGTGTTATCCAGAAAGCCAGACTGCGACACAAAGTAGGCGGTCAGCAACAAAAACACCAACACCGTTGGAATGGGAAATTTTGTGATGGCGCCGGTCGCTCCGGTTTTTTGCCACTCCCGCTTGAATCGCTTTGGCGCCTCCAACACAGCATCGAGGGTCCGCTTTGAGTCAATGGTCTTCATTTGCCCAACCAGTTGGTCTCGAACCGCACGGCTCTTTCCAGCGATGGCCTCAAGCCGTTGATTGCCCGTTGAGACCTTTGCCGGAGCGGCACCGGAGGTGGGATTTGATGCGTCGTTTTCGGAACTCACGCAACCACCTCGTCCTCCCCGAGGCGTGGGCCCTTCAAAGGCTTACCTTCGTGGCGGCCCATAACCGATTGAGTTCCCACCCACGCCGACGGGTTGAAATGATGCCCCACATCCGCAGAGTTGGACCCACCTCATTGACCGAGGCGGGGCCAGGTGAGGCACATGCCAGCCCCGAAACTTCCAGAAAAAAGATGGTCGATCGACCTTGAGAAATCCATTCAAGAAGCACACTATGCCGATGAGGAGGCGTACAGCGGCCGCTACGCCTTCAATCCGAACGGTGGAAAAGAATTGTTCGTCATCGACACGCCACCACCCTACCCGTCCGGCACGTGGCACATCGGTGCTGTGGCTCAGTATTCCATGATCGATGTCCTTGCCCGCAGCCAGCGCCTCTTGGGCAAAGAGGTGTACTTCCCGTGGGGTGTTGACCGAAACGGCATCAACATCGAATTCACCGTGGAGAAAAACACCAAGCGCAAAATGAAAACCTACGACCGGGAAGAGTTCCTAAAACTCTGCGAGACCACCATCGAATCGTTCACTCAAGCCATGCGAAGCACGGCCAAGCGAGTCGGCCTCTCCTGTGATTTTTCAAGGGAATACTTGACCGATGCGCCCGACTATCGAAGCGTAACCCAATCGATTTTCGTTGACCTGTTCAAAAAAGGCGACATCGTTGAGGACCTCCGACCCAACATCTACGACCCTGTGGAAGGAACGACCATCGCTGATGCCGAAGTTGAACGACTCCCGCGAAAGACGAAGTTGGTCGACGTTCGGTGGACCTGCGAGGACGGAACGGAACTGGTCATTTCCACGACACGCCCCGAGTTGATTTGTGCATGCGGCGTGGTGGTTGTTCACCCCGAGGATGAGCGCTATCACCACCTCGTCGGGCAGCAGATCAACCTCCCGCTGGACACCCAAGGCAGGTCCACCACCGTCGAAATTCAGCAGCATCCGTCGGTCAAATCCGATTTCGGAACCGGGGTCCTCATGGTGTGTTCGTTTGGCGACCATATCGACGTGGCGGTGTTCCGAGAACTTGGCCTCACGCCCTTCCAAGCGATTGACCTTGACGGTGCAATGACCGATGTTGCAGGACCGCTGCAAGGCATGCCGGTTCTGGATGCACGAGCCAAAGCCATCGAACTCCTCGAGGCATCGGGCCGGTTGGTGCAAGCCGTTGAACGCGACCAAGACATCCCCGTTTCGGAGCGAGGAAAAAATCCCGTTGAAATCATCTTGCTCAAAGAATGGTACGTTCGACAAACGCACATCCAGGACCGCATGCGGGAGCACATTGAATCCATCCATTTCCATCCGCCTCGAAACCGACAGTTCCTGTTGGACTGGATGGACAACATCAGCATCGACTGGCCCATCAGTCGTCGTCGATGGTACCACACTGAAATCCCCATTTGGTACAGCGAAGACCAGTCAAAAGTCGTCGTCCCACCCGCGGGGACCTATGTCCAACCGTGGAAGGATGACCCGCCAGCAGGCAGCCGTGTTCTCGACCGAGAATCCAGAGAAGACTTGGGTGCCTTTGAGGATGTCAAAGCGACGCTTGGGACCATCGTTGGAGAGGAAAAGGTGTTCGACACGTGGATGGATTCCTCCAACTCCAACCTCTTCGTCAGCGGTTTCCTCAACCACCCTGAAGTGTTCAAGAACGCCTTCCCAACGGCCCTTCGTCCACAGGGCAAAGAAATCGTACGCACCTGGTTGTATTACACCCTCCTCAAGTCCACGCTCGTGCTCGACCAACCCGGATTCCAGCATGTCTGGATCGATGGACTCGGCATGGACCCGTGGGGTCGAAAGATGAGCAAGTCCCTCGGTAACGGCATTGATGCCGACTCGGTCCTCGAGTGTGGCGCAGGTGGGCGAACAGGCTCATGGCAAGTCAAGGGCCCGGACGGCTCTGTGAAGCTCCGTGCCAACAAAATCGGCAGCGAATGCTTCCGACTTTGGAAGGCATGCGACGCACAAGTTGGTGATGATTTCCACATCAACCCTGAAGAAATTGAGAAGAAGTATTTCGGCGTGCTGACCAAATTGTTCAACGTCGCTCGTTTTGCATCTCAATTCGAGGTTCCAGAAGATTTGGATACACCGCCTGATTACCTCGCTCCAGAGGATAAATGGGTGCTCGCTGAATACCAGCAAACCATGAGTCATGTTGAGGCAGCATGGACGAACCTGGACATTTACACCGCTACGCAATCGCTCAAGACGTTCGGAACTGGCCTGCTTCCCAGCCACTACCTCGAGATGGTGAAGTCTCGCCTTTACGACGAGGACAAGGCCGCTGCTTGGACGCTGCACCGAATGGTACGTGATTTCCTGGCTGCTTTCAGCCCAGTCTGTCCTTTCTTTGCCCATCACATCAGCAGCACCGTGTACGGTGCTTCGGCGGTGGACGTTGATGCCTTCCCCGATTCACCGCTACCAGAAGTGGCGCACGGCACCGATGAAGGCGCTCGACTTTGCGGCCTGTCAACCAGCCTTCAGGACTTTAACGGCCAAACATGGGCGGCAAAGAAGGAACAGGGCATCTCCCTCAACCAACCCATCGAGGGCATCGAGGTACCAACCGAACTGACGGAATTCAGTGCCACGTTGACACGCATGCATCAATTGTCCTGAGTCATTCTTCCTCGAAGAGGGTGGTTTGGCGCGATGGTGGCATTTCCAACTGACCCAGTCGAAAGCCGATCAGTCGGACCCGGCTCTCGGGTCGGATGTTGGTCGCAAAGAGTTGCTTGGCCAACCGCTTGAACACGGCTTCGTCATCCATGGCCACGGGTATGCTCCTGCCGCTGGTGTGTGTTTCAAAGCCGGTGTAGCGAATTTTCACCTCGCCCAAGCGGCCCGAGACGCCCAGACTACGAGCACGTTCCATGACCAAGTCCACGAGCGTCTCCAACCTTGAAAGAACGTCTTCATGGTCGTCAAGGTCCCGTTCAAACGTATGCTCCTTGCCAATGGATTTCCTGCTGCGAAGGGGACTGACCACAGCGCTGCTCTCACCTTCCACCACCCGCATGTACCATTGGGCGAAACGGTCGCCTGCCAACCGTGCGAGCGAGAGTTCTCCGAGTTCGTGGAGTTCATCCGCCGTGGTGTAGCCCCACTCCGCCAGTTGCGTCGCACGCTTTGGTCCGATGCCGGGGATGTCCCTGAGCGAGCGGCCCTGAAAAAACGACACGACCTCGTCGGGCATGACGCGATGAATCCCGTTGGGCTTGTTCACTTCACTGGACATCTTGGCGACGATTCGTGTGGGACCAATCCCAAAGGAAGCCGTCAGGTTCACCTTTTTCTTGATGGTTTGTTGGAGTTGATTGGCAAGGGCCAACGCTGCGTCCCAATCCCCGCCCACGGTTTCGGTTACGTCCAGGTAGGCTTCGTCGATGCTGGCCTTTTCAAACAGGACCGCAGGTTCTCGCAGGCACGCCATGACCTTCCGGCTCGCACGGCTGTACAGACCACGCGTGCCTCGGATGTAGATGGCAGGTCCAAACGGGGCTGCCGGACAGCGCCTCCACGCCTCGGAAACCGGCATCGCCGAGCGTATGCCAAAGGTCCGGGCGGCGTAATTGCAGGTTGAAACAATGCCCCTGCCACGCCCTTGCTTTGGGTCGGAGCCGATGATGAGCGGTACATTGTCGTCGAACCCATGATGCAGCGTTTCCACCGCCGCAAAGAACGCATCGAGGTCGCAGTGAATCAACACGCGATGTCCCGTTGCCCCAATCGGCTTCGGTTCCTCAACCACAACCAATCATCCACGCCTGCGGTGTTTGAAGTTGATGTTGGTTCAGTTCAAGTTGAGGGGTGTTCACAAGCATAGATGACCTCCGAGAGCGACCTTCGATGATTGACATGAAGCAGAACCTCAACCCTCTCGCCGGGAACCACCTCGCCCTTGTTCGTCGAACACACGACATTGATCCGGCGCAAATTCAACCGCAAGCAGGCCAACTCTACCATCTCAGCGGACCCGGGCGTTCGGGCAAAAGCATGCGTTGCGTGGCTGAGCATTGGGTTGCGCATGCGTTAGCTCAAGGACGAACCGTCCACTGGGTGGACGGAGCCTGCAGAATCGACCCCGCACGGTTCATCCCGCTTCTCGAGGCGATGGGCGCCGAGGTTGAACCGTGCCTGGCACGGCTCTATCTCAGTCGAGGATTCACGCTGCATCAACTCGACCGACAACTGGAACGGCTTCCCGATGAATTGGCCATCACACGCTCACCCATGGTGGTGGTGGACGGGCTGTTGGCCATGCACGGCGACGATGCCGTCTCATCGTTGGAATCACGCACCCTTCTGCGACGGCACATGGACATCCTGCGCCACCTCGCGCACCAACACCACACGGCCGTTGTCGCCATCACCGGACTCGACCACGGGCCGTGTGATCTTGCACGCCACGTAAGGTACGTGCGTCGCCATTCACAAAACCACCTCGAAGGGACGTGGCGAGGGCGCCGAAGGCAACGGTTGCTGCACATTGCCCATCGACGAAGTGGCATTCAAGGCGCTTGGCAGCCTTTCCACCGAGACCAACAGACCGCGTTCTTGCTCCCGAAACGACGGCTCAATCCTCAAGAGGTGGCCTCATCGGTTGGGGTTCTTGCGCTGCACCATACGGAGTCGTGAACGCCAACAACGAGGGCTGGCGGCCGTCGTTTCTCAACTGTGCTGTGGTCCAACCAAACGGAGCGAGAATCGCCCAGATGGCACGTTCAGCCAATTCGGCATAGTGATCGACGCATGCATGAACACCAACCTCGAACGCTTCCAATTCTTCTGCAAGAACGACGCGGTTCAGAAGGGCTTCAGACACACGGTCCATGACCACGTAGCGAACCTTCCCTCCAGCAGGAACCTCGTACCCGCGTTCGTTGGCTCGCATGAGGGCCGCGTAGGTCACGTTCTTGACGCGATAGTCCCCCAGTGAGCGGCTGGTTCGTCGGGTAATGACGAGTTCACGCAATGGGATTTCACCCTTCGACAACCGTTGAAGTTCTCGTCTGTAATGCTGTAAAACAGCACGCTGTGTGTCAAACGAAGGGACGCCGTTGGTTCGCTCACCGGCTGCTAAACACTCCAAACCGGCCTGCTGCAACCGTTGAATCCAAACGGGCGTGGAATGTTGTCGCATCTCAATGCCACGTACTTTGAACGAAGCCCCGTCGTACGCCCAGTACTTCGTCAATGAACCGGACCCGTGGACCCGGCTTGGAAGAAACGCAATGAAGTCATAGTGAGCCTCGAACTCAAGGGGAATGCCGACCTGTTCGGAAATACGCCGAGCGAACGTTTCGGCGTCCATCCGTTGTTGATGCTGTGTCCGCCCCTTGAGATCCGAAAGCCAAACGCAGTCGACGATGGCGTGAAGAACATCCCAACCGTCCTTCTGCGCCTCCTCAATGGTGGTCAGCAAAAGGTCGCGGGACCACGCACAAATCGCTTCATGCGCTTCAATCCGACCAAATCGGGCGTTTCGATAACCCGTGTAACCAAAACACGTGACCAGCAACCACTTGAGGGCGTTTTGCCGCAGGTCAAAGGCGTCGCCTTTGTGCTGACGCTGCTGTTTCAGCTCACGGCGTCGCTCGATGATCGGCGCCACAACACGCCCGAGAAACCCGTGCGTCCGCCCGCAAGTGTGCATGTTGAGCCCCGGTACGGCAAGCGCTTTCTCGTGTGCCAACGGAAAGAGACCGTGGCCGAAACGAGCATGAACCGAACGCTGACGAAATTCATCGGCCGCTTGTTCGGGATGAAGCGGGACAATGCCGCGTGTTGAGGCTGCGTTGGGGGCCTGGCAGCACGAGCAATTCAGCGTCTCAGGCGAGATGTTTCGTGTGGCGATGATGCTTGGGAACAGACTCGCAAAATCAAGCTCGATCACCGACGCATGGACGCCAGGCCGACTGTCGAGGTAGAGACCTCCACGGTCAGCTTGAAGCAGGTCAAGGGCTGATTTTGTGTCCTCCGGGCGATTCTTCTTCCATGGCACAAGCACCCCGTCGTCCATGGCCACTCGCATTTGAATGGCGCTGATGACCGAGCCCGGCGAAAGTCGGGAAATGATTTGAGCAGATTGACGCGAATGTTGGGCCAGTTCAAACAGCCCGGAAAGACCGCCCTCACTCACGATGAAGCTGTTCCTGAGGTCAATGTGAAGGCGACCGTTGAGGAAGAACGCCCCGTGTCGGTGACGAGTCTGCCCGTAGGAGTGAACCGTGCGCTGGTTGGTCGTTTGCTGAAGCGGTTCCGGTGTTCGCCCCAGCACCATCGGTTGACCGTGAAGTCGGCCCTGCTCGACCAGCCACGGAAACCAGCGCTGATCGCCGCCTTCCGTGAGAAGAACGTCCGGGTCCATCGCATCGTACGCTGCTTGAACGGCGGCCAGCATGGATGCCAAGGAGTCGTGGTCAGTACGTTTGACGGTCAACGACTGCATTGGTTGCCGTGGTGAGACACCGGGCTCGTGAACCGTTTCAAAACGGAACCAATCCACGGTGTCGTGAAGGGCAGGCAGCCCCTGGCCCGAGGTCCGTTTCACGGACAGCTTGACAACGTGAAACGGAGGATAGACCTCACTTTTCGATGTGGGCGAGCACATCAGTAATTGTGCTGGCTTGTCTGGTGTCCACTGCACTCGAGCAAAGGGTATGCATCCGTGGTCGTTGAGAAATCGTTGGGCCAAATGCGCGTCAACAGAGTAGAGTTTGAAGCGGTGAAAATCACCTCGAGATTCAATGTGTTCCGCCAGTGCACGAACCTGCTGAAACGATTCAAGTCCAACTTCGAGGATGTCGCTTTGAACGGTGGCCTCCAAATCCAAACGCGCTCGCGTCATGTGAGGCTGAGTGAGTCGGAAGCGCTGACGGATTTCGGGTTGCTCGAGCCAATGCTCCAACCGGTTGAGATCGGTGTACGATGCGTGAACGTGAATGATCGGCTGCCATGGAACGGCGCACGCATGCGCCAGACCGTCGTCGTCAACCACCCACGCCGTCATGCCGGTGTTGTCCTTGTTCGCATGGACGTCGAGAAGCCATCCTTCAATCATCGTCATGCCGTTCCTCAAGGGCTTCAAGTCGAGCACGCACCCGAATCAGTTCCGACATCAAACCGACCAACATGCTGAGCACGGCCGGCTGCCATGTGTTCAGTGTCGGGAGGAGTCCACCCGCTGTTCTCCGTTCACGGACATCGTTGAGCAAAGTATCAAACGCCTCACGGTCGCTTGGATTCAACGCGCGACGGTACGGTGCCAGGTTCTGCAATTCACGCTCAACCCGCATTCTCCACGACGGTACACTTCGACCCATAACCCCTTGAGAACCAACGAGCAAGGGATGCTTATCCAAGACCCCAATGGATGAAAGTGAAAGTGCTAGAGGTGCGCCCGGTTCACGACAAAATCACAAGGTTGACCCTTGAGCACGTCCATGACATTGGTCGCGATGTCCATACCAACCCGCCCTTGGGCTTCAACGGTCGACGCCCCAATGTGAGGTGTGCCGTGAAAGTGTTCCATTTGAAGCAACGGATGGCCCGGGTCCACCGGCTCTTGTTCGAAGACATCAAGGGCAGCCGAGGTGAGCACACCGGACTCCAGCGCCTCAAAAACCGCCTGCTCGTCAACGATGCCACCACGTGCGCAGTTGATGATGTGGTTGCCGCATCGAGCGCCGTCTTTTCCAATGTGTGGCATGGAAGCGAGTCGCTCGGCGTTGACCAAATGGTGGGTTTCATCGGTCAAGTTGCAGTGAATGGACACGTGCGTGCAGTTGGAAAAGAGGGCGTCCACGGTTTTGTGAAGGCGCGTGCCCTGTGCCTTTGCAATTTTTGGAGGCAGGTACGGGTCGTAGGCGTGAACCTCCATGCCGATGGCTTGCGCAACACGGCCGACCGACTGAGCGATTCGACCAAACCCGATGAGACCGAGGGCTTTACCGGCCAATTCTGAGCCCTTCATCGCCTTCTTTTCCCACTTGCCATCTCGGAGGGAGCGGTCGGCACGGGGCAGGTGTCGAATCGATGCGAGAAGGTGACCTAAGGTCAGTTCAACCACGGACTGGGTGCTGGCACGGGGCGCATTCACGACACGGATGCCTCGCGCACCGGCGGCTGCTAGATCGATGTTGTCAACACCGACGCCAGCACGACCGATCACCTTGAGCCGGTCGCCAGAAGCCTCGAGCACCTCGGCCGGAAGTTTGGTCGCACTTCGGATGATGATTGCATCGAAGGTTTCCAGTGCCCCGCCAAGAAGATCGGCGGCAGCAATGTGCTCCAGCACGACCTCGTGGCCAGCCTTCTCAAGCCGTTGAACGGCTTTTTCATCCATTCCATCGGTCACGGCAATACGAGCCATGCGTCGGGTCGTTTCCGAGGGTGTTAGAACATTGGGTATGGAGACGAAATGAACCGCTGTTTTCAACAACCCCTGCTGAGTGGCGAGCACGGGGAAGGTCCGTGGCAACCGAACTGCAAGATTTGCTGTGGGGCGCAGGTATTCTCGCCCTCCCCTTGCTCCTCGCCCTGCCGATGCGGCTTGCTTGGCAGTTTTGGGTCGGGGTCGGGCATGAAGTTTCGGAGTACAGGACGGTGGTTCGACAAATCGTGGATTCGGGACACCAAGTCGCCTCCTTCTCTCAAACCTTGGACGACATCGCTCGTAATCTTCGCATCCCACCCCGCCAAACAGCGGCTCATCGAAGCTGAACTGCTTCACCCGCTCACGCTGTCGCACTTTTTGCTCCTTCCAGCCCTCCTGATTCTTCCTTTATCTGCCATCATGGCCTTGCCCCTCATTCTCATCGGTTTCCCCTTTATGCTGTTCATGGAATACCTCTTGATTCGCCAACGCCTGCTCATTTTGGCGCTCAAAACCATCGAGCGGTTGTTGCACTGGCAGGTGATTCACATCCCGAAACCTCACCGAGGAAACAAAGAGCAGCGCCGCTCATTGACGGAATTTTCACAGCACATTGAACACTTCAACTACGTTCCACAAGCAGCATTCTTGGGACTGTTTGCATGGCTCATTGTGCATTGGGTGCTCGACCTCGATTCATGGACCGTTGAACTGATCGTCTCATCCTTGCTCTACATGGTCCTGCTCTCCATCCTCTCGGTGCTCAACACCGCGTTTGAGGCCTACCTTGTCTTTGTTGATCCAGCCAAAGGACGGCTGGTCCCGGTCAACCAGTGGCTCGAGGGTGTGCTCAATCCGGTGGTGGGCATCGGTTTGCTCTTCTTGTTGGGCCGAAATCTGCTTGAAGAATCACGGGATGTTGATGGCAACCCCATCCTTTTCGCTACGGTGGTGCTCACCCTCCTCTACGGTGCAGCCATTGTTGGCATCTCGTACCGGTGGGGTTACTCATCGTGGCGTGGAGCGCGAGTTCGTCAGGATTTCGAAGCGCAGGTGATCGAGTACCTCGACCCGCTGTCCTACGACCTCACCCGCACCAAAGGCCGCATTGATTTCAACGTCCGAATGGGCATGAATGAGCGCCTCAAGGCGTTTGACACGGCAGCACGCCAGCAAATGAGTTTCGAAGACCTTCAGAATCTGCCAAGCATCCCGGTGGACACCAAGGCGCCTGAAAACCCGTTGAAGAAATAGGCTCATTCAAGCCAGGGAATGCGCTCCGGCAACTCACCAAACAGGTTGGCAGGAATCGCCGTTTTAATCTTGGAAACACTTCCGAGTTTTGCCGCCGTTTCGTCCTGCCAGGTTTTGAACTCCTCGAACGAGGTCATGCGCAAAATCGGGTTGTGATCACGATTCCAGTCCAACGACATCATCTCGGTACCTGGAGGATCATGCCCCGAACAGACAATGGTTGACCCTTCAAATCGGGAAAGCACCTGAAGGGCATCCCAGTGGACGTGGACCCTTCCACTGGGTAAATCGTCTCGGCCAACGCCACCTGAGCCGTTGAACAGGAAATCGCCCGTCATCATGTAGCCAGGAACGTGGACGATCATGGAATCGTTGGTGTGTCCTGGAGCGGCGTGGAATTGAATGGGGATGGAACCGAGCATGATTTTCTCCTCGTCATCGACGTGCGTGGTGACGCCCAGACTTGCCGTTTCAGTTGACATGACGTACTCACAGCCGTACGCTTCTCGCAATCCAAAGCAAGCGGTGATGTGGTCGGCATGGGTGTGCGTGGCGATCACGTAGACCAGCGTCAGGCCATCCTTCTCAATGAGGTCAACGTACTGTTGCATGAAATCGTACACAGGGTCGACCAAAGCCGCTTCGTTGGTTTCCTCGTCCACAATGAGGTAGGTCATGGCCCAAACGCCCTCGTTCAACTGTTCAAAGCGCATGATGCACGCCACTGGCTGGAATGATTTGAACATTGATGTCAGGGGATTCATCATATACCGTCGTCGTGGATGTTTGTTCATGACAGCACTCATCGAATACGGGCTCCTCCTCGCTGGCCTGGCCATCGGTGCCTCCATCGGATGGCTGCTCGCCAAGCAATCCCTTTCCGGCCAACTCATTCGGGCAGAAGAACGGCTTCGTGCCAACGAGGCCAGTGCGGAAGGAAACGAACAACGCATCCGGGCGGAAGTGGAAAACATCGCCATGAAAATCGGAGAGGAAAATTCAGCCCGTTTCATCGAGATGGCGCAAGCCAAACTCGCGAATCAGCAACAAGAAGCCACCCATGAATTGGAGCTCCGCAAAATCGAGGTCGCCAACCTGGTCAAACCGATCCAAGACGAAATGGCAAAACTCACCGTCATGAACGCAGAAATGGAAAAAGAGCGTGCGGGAGCCTATGAGGGCATCAAGCGCCATCTCAGGGAGTTGGGAGAAAAAACAGAATCGTTGTCCACTCGCACCACGGCACTCTCCACCGCTCTGACAACCTCAAGTCAGGCACGTGGCAACTGGGGCGAGGTCAAACTTCGACGGTTGTTTGAGATGGCCGGTATGAGCGAAAACATCGATTTTGATGAGCAAACAACCCTCGCTGACGGCAGTCGGCCTGATTTCGTCGTCAGGTTGCCCGACAGCGGTGTCATTCCCATTGACTCCAAAGCAACCGGCGCCCATTTCCTTCAAGCGGCTGAACTCGAAC
Organism: Candidatus Poseidoniales archaeon; assembly: GCA_038144595.1. Taxonomy (GTDB): domain Archaea; phylum Thermoplasmatota; class Poseidoniia; order Poseidoniales; family Poseidoniaceae; genus Poseidonia. The sequence goes on from JAYQOB010000005.1 coordinate 131,437, forward strand.
CGGGAGAGGAGCAGACCATCTTGTTGAACAAACACGCCAAGGCGATGAGGGGAAGGATTGCAGAATTGAGCAAAAAAGCATATCAAGAAACCATCGAGGGTGAATTCGATCATGTTGTCATGTTCATCCCAAGTGAAGCCATGGCGGCCGCTGCGTTCTCGATGGATGCGGATTTGATGGATTATGCGATGAGCAAATCCGTCCTTATCGCTACACCCGTCACGATGCTGGGCCTGCTGAGAACCGTGGCCTTGTACTGGCAGCAACACGCCTTGGCCGAAGGTGCCAACGAAATCTACGAAGTCTCACGCGAACTCTACAAGAGAGTGAACACAACCATGGACCACTTGACCAAGGTGGGCGGACACCTCTCAAAAGCGGCCAAGGCGTTCGACGCCACCATGACGTCCTACGGACGGCGAGTCCTACCGCAAGCCCGACGACTGGAGGAACTCAAAGTCACTGAGACCCTTCAAGCGACGCTTCCCGAACCGACAGAAATTGAGCATCCCAAGGAATGACCAACACCGAGCGAGGGTTCTTGACCGACGGAGATGTGGACAAAACATGCACCCCTCCGAGGTTGTCTACTTGGAGCATGACGGGAAGGTGCTCCTCGTCGACGAATCTGGAAACGGCCCACTTCAACCCGTCAAAGGTCGCTTCGAAACCGATGTCATCCTGCGATTTCCCACTCGAGACGAAGTGGAAGCCATGGGGATAGAATTTGAAGAGAAATTCCTCCTCTGCCTCCGCTACAGCGGCGCTGAATTCAACGTGGTCAAAGCCTACCCGAAGATGGACTGGCCACAGGATTGGGCATGGAAGGATGCTTGTGCTGCAGACAACGCCGTACATCCCGTCGCACGTGATGCCATCTATCGGTCCATCCACCGACTTGTCTCAAAGGTCATGGTGTGCAATGAATCCGGTGATGTCCTGATGGCCAAGGTTGAGCGAGGCCACTTCAGAGGGTTCTGGACGCTCCCGGGCGGCTACATGGACCACGATGAACATCCAGCAGTGGGCTGTGTCCGAGAGACCATGGAGGAACTCGGATTGACCATCGTGCTTGATGACATCGAACCCGTCATCACGCAGAACATCTTCAACGATGAAGGCATTTCATTCGTATCGTTCACCTATCGCTCAACGTGGAGCGGAGACCTCGACGAACTCACGCTTCAAACAGAAGAGATCTCAGAAGCCGCTTGGTTCACCCCACGGGATGCTTTCAACCAAGCTGTTTCTCACTTCGACCGAGAGGCCCTTCGAAGTCTGTTGTGATCAGACGCCCAAGGCCGACCGTGCAGCATCGAGGGCATCGTCCAAACCATCGGCATGCGAACCCCCGCCTTGTGCAAAGGTCGGCCTGCCACCGCCTCCACCCTTGATGTGAGGCGAGATGGAACGAAGCAGATCAACGGCGTTGTACCGTTCGCTGGCGACGGTGTTTTCGGTGGCGGCAATCATGAGTTTGCCCCCGCCATCCCTTGAACCGAGCACCGCCAAGGTGGGTGTCGAAGTGTCAAGGGTCAATTCTTTGAGCATCGTTGTCATGGACTTGAGGTCGCCATCAATTTCCATCACAACCACACGGACGCCATCCACCTCGGTCGAGGCATCCCCGCCGCCTGTAGTACGGAGACGAACAATTTCTGATTCAAGGTGCTCAATCAACTTACGTTGTTCTTTCCATTCCTTGAAGAAACGAGCGGCTGCCTTGGGCAGGTCGTCGGCGTGGACACCAAACACTTCGCTGGAGGCACGAACGAGGGCGTCTTGCGAGCGTGCATAGTTGAGGGCTGCTTCACCGGCGACAATGTGGAGGCGTTCAACACCGTCTTGAACGGCGGAGGAGCGGACGATTCGGATGGACCCGATCTGACCGGGCTCGTCGTGATGCGTACCGCCGCAGGCCTGGATGTCGTGTTCGGCAATTTTCAGAATGCGAATGGAATCACCCTTTGGCGCACCACCTTGGTAGAGGTCAAAGCCGTGAATCAAGTCAGCATCTTTTCGATTGAGCTCGGTTTTTTCCGTATGACGGACCTCTGCCAACACCGCATTGGCCATGTCTTCCATGGCATCCAGATCGGCACGAGTGAGCCGGTGATAATGCGTAATATCGAGTCGGCCGCTCTCGACCGAGAGGTGGGAACCAGCCTGGAAGATGTGCGGACCCAACAGACGACGGGCAGCTCCACCGACGATGTGGACCGCCGTGTGGTGGTCCATGAGTTGCTTCCTTCGTTTCCAGTCAAGGCAACCTTGGACAGGTGCATCAACGTCAAGGAGTTGATCGGTGAAGTGAACGATGACATCGCCAATTTTTTGCGTGTCAAGAACGTTAGCGGTGGTGCCGGCGTGAACCAGGGTGCCATGGTCGGCTTCTTGACCCCCACCTTCCGGGTAGAACAGCGTAGCGTCAAGCACCACGGCGTGGGTTGACCCGTCAGGGCCTTGGCCTTGAGCAGGTAGACAAGCAAGCACGTGTGCATCAAAGGAAGGTTGGTACACTGCATCGTAATAGAGCGTGGTGGTGGCAGGAAGGGAAGCAACGTCAAGCGAACTCACGACCGTGGCATCAGAACTGGCGGCTTCCTTTGCCAACCGAGCATGCCGCTCAGCCATCTCGGCAGAGAACCCGGTTCGCAACGAGACGTCGCTCCAACCTGCGTTGCGGGCGAGCGTGATGGCCATGTCGGGCGCAAGTCCGTGAGAGTCGTTCATGGTGAACAGGAGTTCATCGGGAATGAGATTGCTGTCCTTCGAAACGGATTTGAGTTGGGTTTGGATGACGTTCGTACCCTTGCGCAACATCTCTGCATACCGTTCCTCTTCCAAGGCCAGGATGGTGAGCAAGCCATCCTCGGTCTGTTTGTTGAGATGCCCTCCCAAATTGACGTCAAGATGGTGCTTCGCAAGGTCGGGAAGGGAGACATCGATGTTGAGTTCGTCGCGCATCCGGAGGACCCTCCGTGCGAGCATGCGTGCGAGGTAGCCTGCCTTTGCATTCGAGGGAACAAGGCCGTCGCCGAGCATGTTGCACAGGGCGTGGAGATGGTCTGGTATGGCGTAGATGTTGGCCAGTGGTTCAGTCACGGAAGAAAACTGCTCGGCCGTCAATTCCACGCCGCGTTCCTTGAGTTTGGTCAAGAACAAGTTGACCAGTTGGTCTCCATCAACCCCTGCTTCAATGTTCATGATCCCGTTCAAACGAGACATTTCACCGAGAAGGGCATCCAAATCGAGGGAGGGCCATCGGCTGGTGACCTGATCAAAGCCAGCGAGTTTCTTGAGCCAGTCCACGGTTTCAGGGTAGATGGCTTCGTAAATGGTCGGCGTTCCAGCAGCAGCCCAACAGAACCGTTCCAGACCGTAGCCAGTGTCGATGATTTGCAGTGGCATGGTTCGGTAGGTATCTCCCTTCAGCTGAACATCGCCGTCGGGGTGCTCTTCCATGTCCATGAAGACGAGGGTGGCCAGTTCAAGGCCGCCCACGATGACCTCAACAGCAGCGCCAGCGTTGCCGCCACCACACCAAGGATTCTCCACGTAGGTGACTTCGCTCGCATCGATGCCGAAGGTCTCGGTCAACATTCGATGGCAGTGCTCGACACATGCTTCCATCCAATAGATTTCGAGGCCTTCATCGGGACGATTGAACACGTGGTGGGCCATCATTTCGAAGGTGGTCAGATGACGACCGGAACGACCGACAGCGTCGACGTCGGTCAATCGAATGCACGGCTGCGAGACGGTCAGCGGATTGGCGGGAGGGTCAACCGACCCGGAGGTGACGTGAGGTTGGAAATCTGCGATGGAAGCGATGGTGAGGTGAATGTCATCTCGCCAACGAGCCAACACCGGATAGGGTTCAATGCGGGTGTGGTTAGCCGCCTCGAAAAAGCCGAGAAACGCTTCTCGCATGGCGTCCTTGAGGGCTTTTCCACGTTGGTCGAAGCCGGCGATCAACGGAGCACCGATGAAGGTGTATTCGTCCTCCGAGGTATCACCGCAGGTGTCCCGCTGTTCATCCGTGGTCCAAAACCAAAGGTCGGTAACTCTGCATTGCTTGCGTACGTAGCCGTTGTTGTGAAACACAGCAAGGTCAATGGGAGGCAGGGACATCAAATCATCTCCACGAGGTGAACGGTCTGCCCAAGCGAAGGCCCCCCTTCAAGGCTGTGTTCCCGCAGATCGTGAATCATGAGCAAAAAGCCTCAAATCCGATGCCGGGGAGCCCATGCCATGGAACCTGCATGGCACCAGCACCTCGTCGACGAGGCTGACGGTACCATGCGCATCAAGGCTCACGGGATGATGAAAACCGACGCCCGATTGGTCACGGATGCCACCCACATGAAACGACACGCCGATGACCGTGGGCCTGAGCAACTGGTCAACACGGCATCGCTCCCCGGGATCGTAGGCGAAGCATGGGCCATGGCCGACTGGCATTACGGCTACGGGTTCCCCATCGGAGGCGTGGTCGCCACCGACACCGAGGCGGGTGAACTCGGCGGAGCCGTGTCGCCGGGTGGCGTGGGTTTCGACATCAATTGCGGCGTGCGGTTTCTCGCCCTGGAGGCCACGGCCAAGGACATTCCCAACCTCAAGAAACTCGCAGGACGGCTGGCGGGGAGAATACCCGCTGGAGGGTCCGGAAAGGGCGGCGTTGACATCAGCCATCAAGACCTCAACGACCTCCTTCAACGGGGTGCGCATGCTGCCGTTGATTTGGGGTATGGGGTTCATGAGGACCTCAACCACCTTGAGTCGCAAGGCCTCCTTGAAACAGCGGAAGCCAGCCTATCGCAGCGAGCACGAGAGCGCGGGTTGCGTTCACTCGGAACGCTCGGAAGTGGAAACCACTTTCTTGAGTTGCAAACGGTGGGGAGCGTGGTCGATGAGCAGACGGCCAAGGCATGGGGACTGTTTGAGGACCAAGTCGTTGCCATGATTCATTCGGGAAGCCGCGGCCTCGGCCCCCAAGTATGCACGGACCACGTTCGACGACTTGAGGCGAGTTACAAACTCCAAGAAGGCGTTTGGCACAACGAGCAATGGGGGTATGCACTTCCCGACCGGCAACTGGCAGCCGCACCGGTGCATTCACCGGAAGGTCAAGCCTACCTTGATTCGATGAACGCCGCTGCGAACTTCGCTTTTGCCAACCGAGCCGTCTTGGCGGAACGCTTGCGAACTGTTCTCAGGTTGGAGATGGGTGTTGATGGGGAAGCGAGGACGCTGTACGATGTTGCCCACAACATCGCCAAAATGGAGACGCACATCATTCACGGCCGTTCGTGCTCGTGCTGCGTTCATCGAAAAGGCGCCACACGAGCGTTTGGTGGCGACCACGCCGACATCGGCAGCCAATTTGCGACGACCGGTCAACCCGTTATCGTCCCGGGGGACATGGGCAATGGCTCGTGGATCATGGCCGGTGCCCAGAAAGGCAGCAACGCAGCCTTTGGTTCATCGTGCCATGGGGCGGGCAGAGCGCTCTCCCGTAGCCAAGCGAAGAAAACCCAAGATGGAAAGGCATTGAAGCGGATGCTGGAAGAACGAGGCGTTCGCGTCTGCCTCAACGCCGAACGTGCTTTCGGAAGAGGCACCGGATGCCTACAAGGACGTTGACGAGGTCATCGCATTAACAGCAAAGGCGGGGCTCGCTCGACCCGTAGCTCGAATGAACCCGCTTGCCGTGATCAAAGGATGATCACATGCAGACCTGCATCATGCCCTGACCCGGAAGGGTGGGTGCGGCGCCGCTGTGAACGCCGTCGGGTTCCTCGACAATCACGCTCAGAAGCGTGTTGACCAATTCTTTCAGTTCGTCGACCTGGTGTTGGAGTTCCTTCACCCGTCGTTGCATGTCCTCTGTTTGTTGCTTACGCTCCATGTGCATCCCATCTGAGAAGTTGCCTTCTCACGGGGAGATTTTGAAAATCACCTCTTATACATTGAGGTAAAGATACGGCAGAGGGCGCTGTTCAGTGAGGTTTGAACAAAGCGGAGCGTGGAGCCACCGGCGAGATTTGAACTCGCGACCTCCTCATTACCAATGAGGTGCTATACCCCTAAGCCACGGTGGCAGTGGTCCGCCCACCGGCCAAATGGATATAATCGCTTCGTGAATTGGGCATCACCCAATGGCTCTGAACACCTTCCAACTCCCTGCATTGGCGCCTCCACTCAACGTGTAGGGCGCAGCCTGCTCGTGGACCAGAGCCCATCCTTCGCCAGGTGTGTAGTCTTCACCGGGTGCAACAAGCATCAACGCGGCACAGTTCGGTGAAGTCTCAACAAACGCCTCCACGTCAAGGGGGCTTCTCCAATACCCGTCAATCCCTTGTTCACCGGTCAGGTCGACATTGGATTTGATGACGTAAAGGTGGTGCATCGCCAGTGTTTCTGGAGCGACCATTACGAAACATGGTTCTTCCTCTTCCATCGAGACTGCGAGCCATGCACCCGCATCGTCCGACCACAATTGTTGGCCGTAAAAGGAAATGAACAGCATCAACGGGAGCAAGACCAGCAGGCCCACCTTGACCCGTCTGCTCTCTTGAGAAGCGAAATCCCGATCATCCTCGTCGATGGGCCAGGAGAGGAGAAACACCAAGGGAAGCAAGACGGCCGTGGCGTACCGTCCGTTGTTCCCAAGCACCAGCATCGTCTCAACCAAGGAACGGCCCCAAAGTTGGGACTCCAGCGTCCAAAGCGCCCCGATGTAAGCAGCGATTCCTGCCAACAACACAGCGATGTACGAGGCCAGCATGGTCGGACCAACCCCTCGCAAGCTGGACAACGACGACCATCGAACCGTGAGGAGAGGCCATAGTACAAATCCGAGCAAAAGAAACAGGACGATGCAGTGAATCAGCGCCACCATGGTCGCCAACACAAATGCAACCGGGTGTTCGCCAATGACACCAAAGGTGCCGGTTCCTGCCATCAACCCCAATGTGAACACAGCGATGAACACGACCGCAACACACGAAATGGCCATCTTCCACGGATGCACCAACCATGCACCGAAGGAACCGGATGACTTCTCCTCGACAAGCACCCACCCGACACCCAGTGCAACGGTCAACAGAAACGCGCCAATGCTCGCCACGGGGCTGAACCCTTTCCATCCCAACAGAACCATCACCGAGGCGGCCATCATGACAACATGGAGCAAACGCTGAGCCCGTTCCCCACCCGAATTGAACAGAAACCCAACCGCTCCAAATCCTGCCACCAACGCCAACACGCCTTCATCGTAGCCACGCGCCGACACGAACAGGAAAATCGGACTGAGGAGGACCAAAGCTGGCTTCACGGGGTCAAACGTTGGCGAACGATTTCCCCAACGTGGCGCAAGCCCGGCCAAACATGCCACGGCGAGCACACCCCCAAAGGCGGTGAATTTAGCAGCGAGTTCAGATTCAAACCAAGGTGGGATGTAGCCATCGTACACCTGCTCGTCGGTGGGGGATTGACCAGAACTGTCGCCCGTCCGTAGTTTTCCCCAGGCCAAATCTTGTCCATCGTGCTGGCCATCCATGGCTGCGTTCAAGCGGACATGGGCATCAAGGCCGAGGTCGCTGTTGGCCATGGCGAAGAGATGGAGAAGAATGCCCACGACCATGAGCGCATACCAGCGCCTCCGATGTCCACGGTCGTCGTCCACGAAGGTGGCTGTGTCGTATCAATCATGGAGGTTGTGGTGACCAAGGAGTTTGGCCCCGAGAGAGATTTGAACTCCCGCCCTGGGTCCTGTTCGTTGTTCAACCTCATCGCGTCTTGACATGTGATGCTCTTTGGCGCCGAGAGAGAGATTTGAACTCCCGAGGGAACGGGCCCACGCGATTTCCAGTCGCGCACTACCAGGCTATGCGATCTCGGCTCTGCCCCTTGCGACCCCCTTTCTCGTTTAACCATCACCCTCCGAACCCAAGCCTGCCGTTGCGAGGAGCGAAAGGACTCAAAGGGGCGAACTCCAGCCTTGCACCATGGCCGAGGGGGCAGGTGCAGAGGGAAGCGCCGCCACCCACGAAACCACCCTTCCGTTTCGAATGGCAGACATGACCCTTCAATCTCCTCTTCCAGCCCATCTCCCGATGGCGGAAGCCGTCAATACGGTAAGAAAAGAGTGGATGTTTCACTGGAAATTGCTGAAGGAAGAATGGACAAAAACCCATTATGCCACCATCGTTTTTGGATTGGTGGCCCTCATCTTAGGTTCCGTCTCAACGGAGCTTTGGAACGGAGGCGACGCCAAGGTTTCCGGCGTCGACGGTGTTCTTGCCATCGACGGATTTCAATTCTTCCAGTTGCTGATTTCGATCATCTGTTGGGGATGGTTCGCTTACCAAGCGTGGATGCTCTTTCCCGTCATGAGAATTCACGCCATTTCCCTCTTGGTGATGTGGAACGGAATGATTGGGGCTCAGATTTTCTTTTACCGTACCAACCCAAGTTTCCCTCTTGGCTTGAACCTCGCGGACATGATGGAAGGTACACTCATCCTTTTGGTCGTGTTTTTCTTCCTGTTTTTCTTCTGGAAGGCCGTGGTCGAGACGCGGGATTTGCACGTCGAAGTGAATCATCTCCACGAGGATGTTCGCGTCATGGAGGAAGCGCTCGCTGAGCATTCACTCCGTGGTTGGACCGCTCTGCTGGGTTGCTGGGTCTTCCTCATCATCGTGTCATCGTGGGCCGGTCTTCGCCACGTCGCAACCTACGGCGATAACAGCCTCGGTTTTCTCGTCCTCCACCTCCTCACCGGACTTCCGGCCATACCAATTCTGATCTTTGTTCTCTGGTACCCGCAGCGAATGTTGGGCAACCAAGCCAGCGTTCGCACTCGGGCTGCCGTCGATGCATCGCTTGAAATGTCAGGAGAAGCGCCGGTGAAGCAGAAATCCATCGCTGCGTGCCCTGAATGTCATGCACCATCGCCACTCTCGCTCAACAACAGCGGTGAATTGACGCACCCGTGCCGCTCACCCGGATGTGGAACAAGCGTGGTGGTAGGCAACTCATGCGCCGCCTGTGAGTCGCCCATGCCAAGCCGAATTGCGTGTTCATCCTGTGGCGTGAATGCGCCAGCCCTCGATTACATGCCAGACCAGGAAGCGTGGTAAGATGTTCAGCCAACACCGTGAAGATTTCCCAACGCTCAGTGGAGAACACCCTCCTGCTTACCTCGACAACGCCTGCGTGACGCTCAAGCCACAATCCGTCATCGATACCATTCACCGCTACTACACCGAAACACCAGGGTGCGGTGGAAGGTCGGTCCACCGATACGGAACAACCGTTTCAAAATCCGTGGCAGAATCACGAAACAAATTGAGTCAATTCCTCAACGCCGCAACCCCCAATGAAATCGTGTTCACACGGAATGCGACCCATTCCATCAACCAAATCGCCCATGGACTCTCTTGGAACAAAGGCGATGTCGTCCTGACCTCTGACCGCGAACACAATTCCAACTTGGTGCCGTGGCTTCAACTCGAACAAGAACAGGGCATCGACCATCGCGTCGTCAAGAGCCACCCGGACAACACCTTCGACATGGAAGCCTTTGAAGCCGCCTGCGCCGAAGCGGGAAGCAACCTCAAAGTGGTGGCTATGAGCCATGTTGGCAACCTCGATGGGATTGAAATCCCCATTGCTGAGATCACCAAAGTAGCCCACGATCACGGCGCCCTCGTAGCGGTAGATGGTGCTCAATCAACGCCGCACATGAACGTGGACGTGCAGGCGCTGGACATTGACTTCCTGTCGTTTTCCATCCACAAAATGTGCGGGCCATCTGGCATGGGCGGGTTGTGGGGTCGCTACGAGCTGCTCGAGAACTTGCGCACCATTCAATCCGGAGGACAAACCGTTCAGACATCGTCCTACACCGAAGCCACCTGGGCTGCACCACCGGCGCGATTTGAGGGCGGACTGGGCAACTTCTCCGGCATGATGGCGACCGGTGCTGCCATCGACTATCTCTCACAACTCGACATGAACGCAGTCCACGAGCACGAGATCGCCTTGAACCGCATCATGACCCAAGGCGTCAAGGACTTGCCGGGTCTTTCCATCATTGGTCCAGAAGACGCCTCAAAACGTGGCGGTATTTGCTCCATTCTCATGGACAACTTGCCGGCTCACGACGTCGCCTTGTTGTTGGATGAGGCTGCCGGCGTGATGGTCCGCAGTGGCCAACACTGCGTCCACTCTTGGTTTGCTGACCGTGGCCATCCACAAGGCTCACTTCGAGCATCGGCCTACCTGTACAACAACGAAGAGGACGTACGACGGTGCGTTGATACACTGACTGAAATAGTGCACACGCTGAGTTGATTGCATGGAACCGGTTGACGAGATCAACGTTTCCATTGATGAACGAACCAAGTTTTGGTCCGCACCACCTCCCTATCAGGCTGAAATCGACCATGAAGGATCGGACATCAGGGCCATCAAACTCGTTGTAAGCATCACCCTCGGCATCACCCTCGTCCTCGCAGCTGGATACCTGGGTGCGGTACTGATGAGCGATGGAGCCATCTTGCTTCGCCCGAGTGAGGTGGCCCTCGAACGGCACGCCACCTACAACGAACTGATTCAACCAGCACCCGATGCATTGACCGGAAACGGCGTCGTAGCGTGCATCGTTGATTCAGGAATCGCCCTTGACCACGCCGATTTTGAAGGTGTCAATCTGGTGGGGTGGAAGGATTTCATCAATGGTAACAATGATCCCTACGACGACCACGGGCACGGAACATCGATGGCCGGGTTGTTGGTGGCCAACGGATGGCTCAAAGGCATCGCGAAAGATGTGGATCTTCTGGTGGCCAAAGCCCTGGGCTCGGACGGTAGCGGCAGCGACACCATCGTCGCCGACGCTGTTGACTGGTGCGTCGAAAACGGTGCGCATGTGATTTCCCTCTCCTTGGGTGGGGCTCCAAACATTCTTCCGTTCTCCATCGGTTCAGGACGAACATCAGGCGATGCGGCCAACGATGCCATCGATGCGGGCGTGTACGTTGTTGCGGCCGCAGGCAATGACGGAGAGGATGACGACGGCGATGTGGCCCATCCATCCAGTGAAGCAGGTGTGATTTCCGTGGGTGGTGTGACCATCAAGGGAACGCATTGGTCCGGTTCTTCAAAGGGCGATAACAACGGTAGACTCCTCCCGCTCCCCATCTTGATGCCGAGGGGAGACCCGAACAAGAAACCCGAAGTGGTGGCGCCTGCTGAAGGCGTCCCGGTCTTGACAGAGGACGGTGGCTGGGGGATTGCCGACGGCACCAGTGCAGCCACCGTCTATGTCACGGGTGCCCTGTGCCTTCTCCTCGAAGAAAAACCCGAGTTGAAACCGGCGGCATCAAACGGCGCCGATACCGTCGACTCGGTCAAGCGTTGGCTGATGGACAGCGCCGTACCGGAAGAAGGGCAAACAACCCACGACGACTACTACGGCTACGGTTTGCTCAACGTGTCCGGGCTCATTGACCTCGCGACTCAAGCGTGAGGGAGCCAAGCGACGAGGGTCCCACCAAACAGCGGCATGAAGGCAACGTGATGGGTTGATTGCGTTTCTCCGACGAGTTCAATCCAATGATTGAAGCCGTTGACCATCGCCATCCCCTCAACATCATCTTCCGCTACGTCACCCGTTGGCATGTCCGGTTCAACGGTGAATAGGACGCCGTTATCGTTGAGCAGAGGAAGGTAGGTCGCCACGAGGCTGGCTCGGGCGGGCGACGGCCCGTCGACCACAATCACATCGTACCCAGATTCAAACGGTGTTTGCGACAATTCGGTACCGGTGGCGGAAGCCAAGGCCCATGCTTGGTGTTCTGCGGCGAGTTGTTCAGGCTCACCCACCACGACCGAAGCCCAAGCCATGGCTTCGTAGCGCTGCAGAAGCCGCTGCAAGATGACCGCAAATTTTCCACCTTGTTCAACCAGTGTCAGTGCTGTTGGATGGCGATCTTCACGCTCAAATTCATCGAGCAACCATGCCGTCCGGTGGCCGATGCTGGCGCCCACCTCCAGGACTCGTGCAGGAGCGAGGCGACCAACGGCATCCCGCAATCGCCGCAGAACGGAGATGGACCACGTGGAGAGGCCCATGTGTTGGAGTTGTTCGTGGATGTTGGCAGCGATAAGCGGCTCGTCCTGAGGTTGACTCCCGTCTTTGGAGAGAAGAAAAGCGAGGACATCACCCCGCTCAAGGCTATGCACCTCATCCGCCATGGAACCTCGTCCCCCATCCACAACATCAAGCCTTGCACACGAACCAAGTCGGAGGGTTCAAACCAAGTGGGTTCAGCGCAAGCATTGAGGGAGTCCCATGGACGATGATGAGGTGTGGGAAGAAGAGGAAATCCTCGACAATGCCACGCACTGCCCATCGTGCGAAGAGATGACGGCCCACGACATCCTCCATGAGAAAAAAGTCGGCGACGGTGCGGATTTCAAAGTGCGTTGCACCGAATGCGAACGTGTCCACACCGTTGTATTTCGCCCACCCCCTCCAACCAACATCCCCTTCATTCTCACCGATGGGCCGCAGTCAAACCGCGTTGTGTTGGTGGTGGATGCTGATGAAGAGTTTGTCGTCGGCGATGTGTTTGAAGAAGGGGACATGCTGTGGCGCATCCACCAAATTGAACTTCGCACTGGGCAACACACATCGGGAGAAACGGCCGCCAACATCGCACGAGTCACGGCCCTGCGGACCGACATGGTTCGGGTAAAATTGACCCTGACACGAGGAGAAGATTCCACTGCAGATGTGCTCGTCGTTCCTCAAGAGACCACCTTCACCGGCTCTCATCTCATGGAACACAACGGGGAAACATGGCGCATTCGTGCCATCCACACCGGCACCGGCCGTACGATGCGGGGCACCGTCAAAGCCCCCGACATCAAGCGAATGTACCTTCATGAACCGCCCAAAGGGGAACACTTCGCTCCTCGGACACCACGCGAACGTCGTCAAGCCTGGAAAGAAGGTCGGTTGGGTTTCAATCCCAATCCAGAACGACCCAAAGAACACGTCAAGAAAGGCGTGAATCCAAACGCCAATCGTGGTCGTTCGAAAAAGAAGAAGCGAAAGTGATCATGGCCGGTTGGTCCAAGGAAGCAAGAACGCCTTGGCTACCTGCGTGCCGATCGTGGGGTTTTCTTGGAGCCGTCGGATGCTGTATTCGTACCACTTTTCTCCATAAGGAATGTACACTCGTGTTCGGTGGCCCTCACTCAACAAACGACGGCGAAGCGGCCCTCGGACGCCAAGGAGCATTTGGAATTCATACCCTGGACCCTTGTGATGGCGAACTGGCCCTGCATTGCTTCGAGGGTCATCGACACCAGGGCCCATGCCGTGAGACGAGAGGGCTGAGAGGGCGTGATCGATGACAGGTTGGTCGTGGCTGGCAATCCCAACGTACGCCCCTGCATCCAACATGCGATCGACGGCAGCATTGGTGGCGTCAACAATGTCCCGGTAGCCCGTGAACGAGATGTCCTCGGGTTCGAGGTAAATGCCTTTGCAAATCCTGTAATCGGCCGCAGGGCCAAGCGTCGTCTCGAGGGCATCAACGTCGCTGAGGGTACGGAACAATCGCCCCTGCAATACGGTACCGACATTGGTCAACCCCTCCTCGTGGAGTGCTACCACCACATCGATGGTGTCGGTGGTGACCCGATGGTCCTCCATGTCAAGTCGGACGAACATGTCTTCTTCCGCAGCCAGTTTGACGAGGCGTCGAATGTTGGCCATCCCCTGATCGGGATCGATAAGAAGGCCAAAAGCCGTGGGTTTGATGCTCAAATTAGCATCAAGTTGGTGCGCTTTGATGGCTTCCATGACTCGAATGTACTCCTCAAGGAAAAACTGGGCTTCATCCATCGAGGAGATTTCCTCACCGAGAACGTCGATGGTGAAACAGGCGCCTTCATGGCTCAGCCGTTTCATGACCGCCACAGCGTCGTCAAGGCTGGCGCCCGCAACGTAGCGTCGGCTGACCCAGCGAACAAACCACTTGGGCATCCGAACAGTGGTAGCGACCACCATCTTGGAGAACCAGCCCACCATGGTTGCCGGACGACGGAGGCGCTCTTTGACCCTTTGGCTTCACGCTATGCTTGGCCGATTCGCTGTTTGATTTGGTGCGTCGTGAGAAGCGGTATGTCGACCGATTCAAGGTACGTCCGGATGGCTTGTCGTTGCCAGCCTTTGAACGCCTTCTTGTCCATGGAGCAAACGATGTCGCCTCCGGGGAACGATGTGCGTGTAGCTTCGAGGCCAGCCTCGATGGATTGCTTCCATGTGCCCAACACCTCCCCGTGTTCTCCCCGTTCAAACGGAAGGGCGTACGTGGCCAACATGTGGCCGAGCCAAACGCCCTCCAGCGAGGCCAGCTGATTCGCACGTGGTGCGTAATGACCGCCACCGAGGGTGACGAGAACGAGCTGCCCTTCATGTTGTTCAACATCCCATGCATCGTCTTCTGAACCCAACAGCCCGTGATGCATGATCGTAGCAAGCAAACGAGCCGCCCCCTCATGCCCCCACGTTGCATCGGTAGAACCGACCTCAATGAACAGGCAGGGCACACCAACGGTCGGTCCGTGGTGGGTCACTTCCAATGAGAGGTCAAAGCCATCGACGCTGGGATCGGATGGCGCCATCCCCAAGAGGCGCTTCCACCACGAGGCCAGGCGCGTAGAGGGCGGTGATGCCATGCCACCGTGGCCGCCGTAGGGGCCAACCTCATTCCGTGGAAGGTGAGGCACACCGATGGGGTGGAGCGTCAGGGACGCCTGGCCACTTGCTGCAACATGACGAGATGGGAAAATGATCTCTTGCACGCGCTCACCCGCTTGTGCCTCCCATCGCTGGTCGAGGTGGTCCTCAAACAAGAGGCCGTCCGGGAGGTAAACCATCCTGAGATGATGGAGTGCATAAGCTGGATGACCTTCAAAGTCGGCGACAGCGGTCCATTCATCCATCTGCCGAAGCGCGTCCGCTTGATTGGTACTGGCAATGTCCTGTTGATTCACAGCGATGAGAATCACCGTGGCTGCGACCATGCCACCAACCCTGAATCGTCCTATTTTGAGGTGACTCAGACGAGGATTGACATAGAAGTGCCCCGTAATTGGTGCATGGACGAGGGATTGCCCCCCAGCATCCCGTTCTTGCCTGACCTCCTCGTCCACCATCCAGAAGGGGCGTTGGTGACCGGCATGGACGGAGAATTTCTGTGGCTGGACACGGAGATGCAACCTCTCAGCCCGGTTTCAACGCCACACCCGATGAGGGTGCGTCAGGCCACCATCACCAACGGGCACCTCATTGCAACGTGGCTCGACCGCGAGTTGATGCTGGCCTGCATGGGAGCGATACCCGTCGGTTTAACCGAGGACGGACACCAACGCTCTGAACTGCGAACGTCCATTGGCTCGCAGACCATCCACTACCCGGCAGGCAACGCGTGGGCGCATGCCCTCGATGCAGAACCCATGGCGCTGGCGACCGATGGAACGACCGTGGTGTTTGACCTCTATCGACGAGGCTTGTACGGCATCGGCATCACCGCCGATGAACACTGGCGTATGCCGCCGCCAAATTGGTCCTATCCAAAGCGTCGACCAAGAAATGAGGAAACCGTGGCTCTCAACATCCTCGGGAAGGAATGCTGGGTCACCTCGCGCGGCGGTCGTGTTCAACGTCGTTCCCTCTCGGACGGACAACTCGTTGAGGAGCACCTGCTCACACAAGTGGAGGCTCCCGTCGAACACCACTTCAAACACGGCGACCATGATTTGGTCTGCTCAACCGAGGGAACCATCACGTGGCTCCATGAGATGAAGCCGGTCAAACAGGCGCGTCTAAGTGGACCGGTTCAATCCGCCGTTTTCGACACCCATGCACGTGGTTGGCGCATTGCAGGGTGGCGCGAAGAGGTCGTCATCACCCGGGACAACGAACAGCGACGACCCACGGACGAATTGCCGGTTCACGTGATCGTGATGGGAAGTGGAGCCTTGGTGCTCTACAACGACGGTTCGTGGGAGAACAGTCCGTTTGAATTCAACTCGGCAAACGACGAGTGAGGATCACTCTGCCGATTCGGTGTAGCCGCAACGACCGCACGACTTGCGGTTGCTGTGAACGGCCAAAAAGACACCGGGGCCGCAGTTCGGACAGTGCTCTGCACGGACGAGTTTGCCGTCTTCCACTTTGTACTTCGACCACTTGGCCTTGGGGTTTGGTCCGTCGCCCATCACTCATCGCCTCCTTCAGAAGCATCGGCAGCGGGCTCGCCTGCAGAGGAACTTCGCAGTTCCTCATGGCGCTTTTGGATGTATCCAGGCTCAACGGCCATGGCTTCAGCCGAGTTGTAGATGTAAGCCGTTCCGGTGGTCAGCGGTTGACCGAATCGGGTCGTGCAGTCCTTCACCACGATGAGGTCGCTGTTTGCACCTGGTTCGAGGGTTTGGACGAGGGCGATCACTTCCTTTCGGGAAGGCGTTGATTTCTTGTCGTGCTTCCAACTGAATGAAAGTTCAACGCGGTTGAGAATTTTGTTTTCTTTTCGTTCTTTGATTTCCATGATATCACCTTCATCGAATGTTTACTTTCAGGGCGTAGCGGCCTGGTTTTTCCACCTGGAGTCGCTTGGCAATTTCCGAGCGCCCGGGATTGACGATAATGACGTAGCCCGTCCAATCGGAGGACACATGGGCAGAGGGATGGTGGGGGCACTGGTCCACATCATCGTTGAGAATCATGTGGCACTCGCCGCAGGCAAAAGGCATCTTGACCATGTTCACTCACCACTTCCCTTTCGCTCCCACTGGGGAGAACCGAGGCCGTCCTGCTTGCTGGTCAGCCCAATCTTGGAGCGACGAGGGTCGGAGGTGTCGGGCGAAAGCGAGACGATACGGGCTCGGACGAAGGAACCGATGGAAAGTTCACGGCCGCTTTGACGACCGGTGATCTTGTTGGCACCAATGTTGATGTCCACGGGCTCGTCCATGATTTGGGACTTGTGAAGGAGCGCTTCCATGGGGCCAATGCGGACAAAGGCACCGAATTCATTGACTTCTGAGACTGCCCCTTCAACGACTTCCTGGTCGTCCATGCAGAACAGAACAGCGTCGAATTGAACACGCTGATAGATGGCACCATCGCCGTGAATGATACGTCCACGACCGATGGTCTTGTGATTGTTGGTGACCAACACAAAGCGGTTTTCAGCGTCAAATTTGCCTTCAAAGGCGTCCATCGACAAGCGGTCAATGTGCTGGTCGAGGGATTGGCCCTTGCGCATGTATTCCGCTGGAATGCGGATGGTGTCTTCCTTGGTTACGACCTTGTACATTTCATCACCTCTAAGCCTTCTCAGAGGGACGATGCGGACGGGAAGTCAAGCGACTCTTCCGTCCTTCACCGGTGAACCCTCAGGAGAGAATGCGACCGAAGTCATGCCTTCCACCGACGACCCCTATTTAATTCAAGCGGCCCTGCCGCACGTTGGCATCCCCTCCGTGTCCTTGTTTCGACTCAAATGATGCAAGGCGGAAAAGGTGTTTTAGGTGCTGAATCATCCATAAGCAATAACAACCCCCGAAACAGGTGATTGATGATGGAGAGCATCAAGCCGTCCAACGACCGCCAATCGGCGTTGGCCATGCTCATGGTTTGGCTGATGATCAGCGTTGTCTCCGCACCTCTGTTGCACCCAACTTCACTGGTGAGTGAAACGGCCGTGGGCAGAACCTCAGCCATCCCGTGGCAGGGTGGCGAGCAACCATGGCCGCAGTATGCGAGGCACCCCACGCACAACCAAACCGTTCCCGACCACGGCCCTGACGGTGGACCGGGGGCTGGCAGCATCACGAACGTCACTTCACTTGCCACGTTGGAAAATCCCGTCATCAACTGGCAGGTGTTCGAGGACACGACGGAAAGCGATGCATACGGCTCGGTCGTCGGTGATTTTACGACCAGCATCAGCGCTTCAGAAACCGCTGTCGAACGCTGTGGTCAAGGGACACTGTTTCCCGTGCTGATCTCAAGTGAAATCGCCGATGGTGCCCGCACGAGTTACCTGAACATCGTTTCGGGGAACGATGCCAACATCGCTTGGCGGGTAAGCCTCGGCGCCACTGAAGCGATTCGCTCCACGCCGATGATTCACGACGTTGACGGCGATGACATGCCGGAAATCATCGTGACCTACGACACACAAGGGGCCTTCAACATCGATGTGTGGTCGCCTCGGTTGACCTGCACTGAATCCAACTGGCAGATGTCAGGGCACAGCAACGAATTGATGTGGTCATACAGCGATGCCGACGTCCGCATAGGCTCTCCGTCACCTCATTGGCCGACAGCAAACAGCGACCACAAAGCGGTGACCCAACCCCTTCTCGCCGACCTCGAGCTCGACGGGTCGCCAGAATTGGTCGTGGCTGTCGTGGACGACCCTGACAACAACCCGCTGGTCAAAGTCAACGCCTACGGCTTGACATCTTCCCAACCCACCGAAGAGCAATGGAGCGTTTCGTTGGACCGGGGAACACATCCCTCCGACCCGGTTTGGGCACAACTTGACAGCACCACGACTTCGGTGGTGTTGACCACCATCGACGGGGATTCGGGGAACATGTGGATTTGGAAAATTGACGGCAGCTCGGGCTCCTTGGATTGGGAAAGGGTGGCCGTGGGTGGGACGGACAGTGATTCAGATGCCCCACGCCTTCGCCTGCCCGGGCCCGTGATCGTTCAGTTGGACCAAGACGCTGCCCCAGAGATGATCCTGACCGTACCGACGGACGCCAACGGACGAACGTCCGGAAGCGGCGCCCGATTTATTGGCATGGAGCTAACATCGACCACGGAAGTGTTCAATTTCAGAGCACAGAACGGCTACGCTGACGCGCAACCCCTTGCTTTGGACACCGATGAGGACGGGATTGACGACCGCTTATGCTGGGTGACGTGGTATTCCGAGGAATCGTTCAATTTCAACCGGAAAGGAATGTTGGGCTGCACGGACATCTCGGACAGCACACCGGTGACCGAATGGACCCGTGATCTTCAACGCGGTGAGGGCAACGACAACGATGAAATCGCTGCATCCCCACCGTTTTGGCTCGACATTGACGGCGAGGGGACACCAGAAATTCTCGTCGGGTTTGGACGGCGTTTCTGGGCCTTTGATGGGGACACGGGTGCATCGGCCGACATCAACGATGAATGGTCGACACCGCTGAGCATGCCCCACAGGGTCTGGACCGCCCCCGCTGTGGCCGACATTGATGGTGACGGTCACATCGATGTTCTCTTTGGCGACACCCTCGTTTCCGATCGAGGTGTCGATTTGACACCAGCCCTTGACAACCGAGGTCTTTCGTTCAACCCCGCCCAAGCCGACCCAGGTCAAACGGTGACCGTGACCGGTCAATTTGCCAATGTTGGGACCAGCGAAGCTGACGAGGACGTGGATGCTGCCATCATCATGAACGGTGTTGAACTGCACAGGGAGCGGTTCACGAGCAGCGAACCGGTTGCACCCTCTGGTGAGGGCGGGCCGTTGACGTTCTCTGCTGACTTTGTGGCGGAGCTCGGTGTTCATGAATTCGAATTGGTGTTGGACGTCAACAACAACATTACGGAACAGCGAGAGGACAACAACCTCGAGTTCATGCAATTCTCGGTTGTAGAACCATATCTCGCCGAACTTATCGGCCCCCTTGACCCACCACGCATCCCCCCGGAACCTCACAACAAGTCGACGTGCAACTGGTGGCCACGGGTTCGAAAACAGCGGAATGGGTGGTGTCCTACGATGACAGCCAACTCCCTGAAGGTTGGACGTTTGAGGTAGCGAACAACGCTGCACTCGCCCGTGAACTGATACCAAATGTTCCAGATACGCTGACCTTTGACGCCACCGTACCATCCACAGCACTCGGGGATGAATCCGGGCATGTCACCTTGACATTGACGCTTGTTTCAGACCCAACGGTCAACACGACCATTGAGTTGCAACTTGATGTGTTCCGGACACGGGGGCTTGATTTGACCGGAGCCAGCGGCATGAACACGTCCACCGGCCACGGCCGTCCCGGCCAAACAGCCAAGGCTTGGTTCATGGTTGAAAACTTGGGGAACGCCCCCGAAAGCACCACGTCGATCACATGGACGGCGCCTTCGTGGGGTGGCTCGCCATCCATTCACGACGACAGCGGCCAGCAATTGTTCAGCATTGCCTTGAATCCGGGCGAGACCAAGGTCCTGTTTGCCCATCTCGACACGCCATCCAGCACCAGTTACGGGAGCAGTACGCAATCCACGCTGACGATGTGCATGGGAAGTGGTGAGGATGCGCTGTGCGAATCCATGCCGTTCACGTTCATCGCTCACAAGGTGGTGGCGGAGCCCACGCATCACAGAACACTCCCCGGCGCCACGTTGACGTGGAGCCTCCAAGGCATCGTTCCGACCTCTGGCGCAGCCACATGGAACATGAATGCCATGGGCATGCTCGAAACCGGTTGGGTCTGGTCCACCAGTGGCGACCTCAGCATCAACGGATCGAACCTAGTGGCAACAGGCACAGCAGGGAACGTGTTCAGCGGTGATTTGACCCTTCAACTCCCACCCAATGCCATCCCGAAGCGCCACACCTTCGCTGCCACCGACGCGCTCGACGGTGATGCGCAGTTCAACGTCAGCCTCCACGTGTTGCAGATTTTCAGAGCCAACGTCGACGTGATAGAACCGACACCATCCACGCCAGGCCAACCCATCGCTCTCAACGTCAGCGAGGCCCATCGCTTCCTGCTCTTCCTCGAAAATCCAGGAAACGGAGAGGACACGTTCTTGCTCAGCGCAGTGGCACGCAGCGTGGGTGAATCCACCGCACCTGAGGTGCAGTTCACCTACTATGACCCGCAGAAAACGTTGGGACCTTTGTCAACGGGAATTGGCACGATTGACGTCGTCCTCTCGTCAGAAATTCCGGCACTGACACCCTTTTTCCTCGACTTTACCTGGACATCACTCGGCGGTGAAAACGTACACGATGTGGTCTCCATTGAGGTCCAAGCGGCACAAAGCCACGAGTGGTCGGTGCTGGCCATCAACGAGACCTCGGTCCTTGGAGTGCCGGGTCAAACCCTTGAATTCGGGTTCAACCTCACCAACCTCGGAAACGCAGCAGACGCACTCACCCTCCGGCCAGAACTCCAACAGCATCCGTTTGGAAACGACGCCTCCTCATGGGCTGCTGCTGAGGTTGAAACCACCACCATTGCCGTTAACGGCACGACGGAACTGGTCTTTTCCGTTGTGATACCGCAAACCGCATGGGCCACCTCTTCGGTCGACATCAGGCTGCTTCATGTTGCCAACGGCTATGTTCTCGGCGAGTCCGCGCTCTCCGTTGAGGTGGATGCAGTATCCGGCTGGAAATTGAATTTGACCGAGGCCGATCTTGAAGTCGACCCGGAGGGCGAGAACCTCACGTTCACGCTGATTCACACAGGGAACGCCTACGAACAGCCCTACTTTGCGAAGGCAGGAGCGGGATGGAACATCACACTCCCCGAAAACGTGGCGGCAGTGGCGCCCTATGCCACCAGTACCTTCGTTGTCCACGTCCAACCGCCAGAGAACGCCATCGCTGGGGAGGTGGGTGTCCTGCGCATTCGAATCACAGGCAACGACACCAGCGGCCTCGTCGTTGAAGAAATTCCAGTCAGGGTCGGTGCATCACCCAAGATCGTCGTTGACCACCGAGGCGTGTGGAGCGTCAACGAACAAGGAGGATACCCAACGGCTTGGATTGAGAATCAAGGCAACGACATCGCCATGCTCACCGTTGACCTTGACGGCCTTCCGGAAGGGTGGTCAACACAGCAAGGCAGCCAGGTGATTCTCGCACCTGGCGAAGTCGCCGGCATCCCCCTGAGCCTCGTTCCCGCAAGCGATTGGAACCAACAGCGGATGTTACTGACCATCAACGTCAACCATCCACTGCTGGGTGTACAAGGCCATAGCATTGAGGTTGAGCACAGCCGTGTTTCCTTCTCCAGTACTCCCATTGTTGATGCGTATCTTGGGACTGAACAGTCGGTTCTCGTCTCAACCGTTGGTGGAGAAACCGTCGCCTTTGGTGGACCCCTCAATGTGGAGACAACCTCGCAAGCCGTGTCGTTCATCCAACCTTCCTCCACCGGCGAATACCTCCTGACATGGTCAAGCGATGGTGCGGATGGGAACCTTTCCATCTACGCCGTTTCCCGACAATACCCCGATTCAAGCATCGCATGCCAGTTCCTTGAAGATGCATTTGATCGCCTCGGACAGGCTGAACTGGAAGGGACGGTGGCCACCTGCGTGCTCACTGCTGGAGCAACGGAAGAGCTCCGGGCGGTGTTCACCCTGGTGAATTCCATCGGTGAACGCATCGGTATCGAGGAAGAGAGCCTTGTTGTCGGTGAAGGGCAAGAAAAGACGTTCAACATCACCCTCGAAGGTTGGGATCCCGAGCCTGGTGTGTTCGATGTCATGTTGACCGGCTACGACCAATACGGGCGAACCCTCGCCGATGCCCAGGTGTCCGTGGTCGCCCGCGAACAGGGCTGGAACGTAGGCATCAGTTCGCTCACGAGCAACGGCGACATCAACATCGGCATCAAGCGCAGCGGATACGGCCTCCTCGAAGACGCCGTTTGTGAACTGCTGGTCGAGGCCGAAGGTGGATGGTCGACCACATACATCGTTGATGTGGCTTATGCGGAATTTGCACCGGTGGTCCAAATCAAGAACCCAAGCAGCATTGAACGGGATGAGAAGATCACCGCAACCCTTGCTTGCAGTCTGCCGTTTGACGTTGATGACGACCCGGAAGATGACACCATGAGCACCTATTACAAGCCGGCCAACGTCCTTGCCGTCTCCTCAAGTGACATCGGATGGATCATCGGCGTAGCCGGTTTGGTGGTGGCCATCGCCTGGTTGTTGGGTGCTGTTCAAGTCGGAGGAAAGAAGCAAGCACAGACTCCACCTGCGAAGCAAAAAGCACAGCGTCCAACACCCGCTGGAGGTATTGAAGAGGCATCGTACGATGAGGCGCCGAGTGATGAAGACGACATGCAGTTGGAACTTGTCTCGGCCCCTGATGAGGAAACGGCGATTGAGGATGATTCGGAGGTTGAGGCATCCCAGCCGATGGTTGAGGTGTTCGAGGAGATCGAAACTGCACCGGAACCCGTCGATGCCACAGCGAGTGGACGGCTTGCCAGCCTTCGAGAAGAGATGGGTGGGGACGACGTGAATGAACGAGAAGGCACCCTCGAGGACCGAATGAAGAAATTCTTCGGTGGCAGCGAGTGATGCAAGTCCTTATCTCGCTGTGGCGGAGGCAACAGGCATGGACGAGGCGACACAAGCATCCACCACAGCGTTCTTCACGCTTGATGCCTTCAACGGGGACCTCGCATCTCAGGTGATGATGGCCATTGAATCGGCCATGGAAGGCAATGAGGAAGATTGGACCAACCTCGTTGAGGCCGAAGCTGATCTCAAACTTCGCCTGTCTCAGCAGGGCATTCAAACCCCTGCGTCCTATTCATCCATCAGGTGGGACCCCGCGATGATCCTGTTCACAACATGCGTTGAATTGACCAATGACGGGCGTCCTCTGCCGTTGGGTGAAACCATGACGAGGGAACGCTTCGGGCGCTTCCCCTTCGGCAACGGTTCTGCCCTTGGCTACCTGCTGGAATTCATTCGTCCAAACCGAAGCATCACCGACCACGACGGCCAGAGCATCTACGATGAAATCATCGAGCAACTTGAGCAACTCGCGTTCGGGTGCGAAGAGCGACAACGAGGTCATCAGCGATTCGAGGATGGGTTTGGAGGCATGCAGATTCACGGTTTTTTACGAGCAGAAGAAGTACGTCAACTTCGAAAGAACCTCGCCAGTCGAGCGTGGACGGCATCCTACGAAGAGCCCTTGGACGGCGGTGTTGCCGACGTTGCGAAGCATTTCACCACCCTGCTCAAGGCCGCCGAGCGACGCAGGGTCGGTCTGGCACTGCGCACGCACCGTTGACTCAGAAGTCCTGCGAAGTAAGGCGCTCGTACATCGAAGCGTAGAGCGCAGCCGTTTCGTCGATGACCGATTGTGGAAGGGCGGGAATGGGAGGCTCATCCGTACCGGCGTCGCGAGCCGCCTGAAGGTTGGCTTGATGACCGGTCTCGATGTAGTGGGAGCGAACGAATTCCTTGGACAGTTCGATGCATTCACCGTTGGCGTAGGCTTCGGCGTCCCACCAACGGTCTTCATCGAGGGTGCCGAAGGTGTCGACCAACACGACCTCACGGTTCGTACCGAGGGCGAATTCTTTCTTCCCGTCCACGTGAATGAGGCCGTTCTTGGCTGCTTCACGCTCGATGATCTCATCAATGGCCAGTGCCGCTGCCACGATCTTCTCGTATTCTTCGTCCGTGATGTTGGAGATTTCGAGCGCTTCCTCTCGGCCGATGTTTCGGTCAAAGGTTTCGAACTTGGTGGTCACCTCGACAAAGGGTTGCGAGAGTTTCACACCGTACTCACAATCAGCAGCCACACCGAGAGCTTCAGCGGTCAATTCACCACGTTGGAAACGACGCCAAGCGGAACCTGACAGATAGTGGCGAACAATGACTTCGAGCGGTACGAACACCCATTCCATGTCTCGAGGGATGGCGCCTGGCTCTTTGATGACCTTCACCTTACGAACCAAACAACGGTCGGGAGCATTGACTTCAATGAGGTGCGTCTTGCAGATCCCCGCTTCTTCGATGAGCTTGAACCAGTGCGCCGTGGTACGGTTGAGCGATTCGCCCTTTCGAGGAATCAAGGAAGGAATGATTTGGTCAAAGACCGAAATCTGGTTCGTAAATCGGAACTCATAGACGTCCTCGTCATCGGTCGACCATACTTGCTTGACTTTCCCTTGGTAGAGCATTTCTCCCATGCGAAGCAACCCTTGAAATCAGCCTTTGAACATTTCATACCGCCTCGATGGGCAGATTCAGAGGAAGCCAAGGGCGTCTTCGATACGATTGAGTTCAGGCCCCGTTGTTTGGGTGCCGCTGATGGCCCCTGTGTTGGATGCACACACACCTGCACCCACGTAGGGTGAGCCAAACGAAACGGTGCCGACCATCGGCTTGACACCGAGGACTTCCTCGATGAGGAGCGCCTCATCGGGCGTGACATCGGGATGCAACAGGACGCCATGGTCGTTGGCAACGGCCAAACTTCCCACCACGTCTTGGCCGGCCACGGTGGTCGCAGCAACATCCACGGCCAGGACCTCAGCGAGAATCTCAAGGCCTTCGTGTGGTATGCTTGGCGAGGCGATGGCTCCCTGTTCGTTGACGACGAGGAGGTTTCCAGCGGTGTTCACACCGCCTTCCATGACCACCACGTCTCCAAAAGCCGTGAGTTGGTCAATATCATTCTCCGTTGCGATGTCAGCAACAGCAATGCCCTTGCTGTTGCCGCACACGAGAGCGCCAACGAGGCTGGAACCGCCGATGGAGATCGGGTGCAGTTCGAGTCCAAGGCAGGTTTCAAAGGCCTCTACAGTCGGTGAGGGGAGTTCTGGAGGATGAAAGAGAACGTTGCCAACACTGGCCAAATGGATGCCCACTTGGTCGCTACCAAAAATATCGACCGTGTCTATTGGCATGGGCTCATCACAACCTCTGTCTTGGAGTTCTAAAACGTGGTGTTCGGTGGGTTGCCTGAACGCAAAAAAGGCCGGCCTCCGAAGGAGGTCCGGCCTTAAGCGCCCTTGCGGGTCGAGGAACCCGAGGTGAAAAGAGAGGGGCACAGTGACTTCCTTTCCCGTGGACTCTCGTACCACAGTAATGGGAGAGACGCAGAAGGGCTTGACTTCTGGGTTCGGAATGGGACCAGGTAAACACCTTCGCTGTGACCGTGCACCCATCTCTTTTCGAATCGGATAGGTTGCGACGGAGCGTCGCAAATTGAATTGGCATGAACTTTTAGACGAAGGGCACTCATGGTGCGGAAACGAAATACACACGAAAAAGATGCTCGAACATTAGTGCTGCTGGACTGAATACGTCGCCGAAGCTTCGTACTTACATCCGCAGTCTATCATCTCGTCTTTTACGAGCGTTCTGAGGTGTCTCGTCTTTGGGGTGGCTTCGAGCTTAGATGCTTTCAGCTCTTATCCTTCAGGGCGTGGCTACCCAGCATTGCCTTGCCAGACAACTGGTAAACTAGTGGCCCCGAGCCCTCGTTCCTCTCGTACTAAAGGACCCCTTCCATCAGACACCTTACGCGATTCTACCACCAAGCAACAAACCTGTCTCACGACGGTCTAAACCCATCTCACGATCCCTTTTAATGGGCGAACAACCCCACCCTTGGGTCCTGCTGCAGACCCAGGATAGGAAGAGACGACATCGAAGTAGCAAGCCACCAGGTCGATGTGAGCTCTTGCTGGTGACAACTCAATTATCCCCAAGGTAACTTTTCTGTTATCTACCGCCCTCAGAAATAAGGCTGGTAGGTTCGTTAGGCCCTGCTTTCGCATCGTCGATCCTCATTGTGCGGATCCACGTCAAGCCAGCTTTTCCCCTTACAGTTATCGGTGGAGTGCTGAACCACCTAAGCTGACCTTTGGGCACGCTTGTTAGGTTTTCGAGCGCGTGGCGCCCCACCCAAACTGCCCACCAATCGGTGTCCTCGTAAAGAGTTAGCATAGTTACCTTCCAAGGGTGGTGTCTCTTCTTTCGACTCCCCCCGGGACTGGCGTCCCAGGGATCAACGTCTCCCACCTACACAGTACATGGAAAGCGACTATGCAACGACAGGCTGCAGTAAAGCTCTATGGGGTCTTCGCTTGCGGGTAGAATGTACTGGACTGTGCGCCAGTAAAGTCAATTTCGCCGGACATATCGCGGGGACAGTGGAGCCCTCGTTGGACCATTCATGCAAGTCGCCAATTAAGCGACAAGGTATTACGCTACCTTAAGAGGGTCATAGTTACCCCCGCTGTTTACTGGTCCTTCGTCAGGTTGAAACCCGATTTAAGATACCAGCACTGAGCAGGATTCAGGGACTATACACAACCTTTCGATCTGGCAGTCCCCTATGTTTTTATTAAACAGTCGGAGCTCCCTAGTCACTGCGACCAGATTGTTCCCAATCTGGCACTCCTTCTCCCGAAGTTACGGAGCTATTTTGCCGAGTTCCCTCGCGATATTTGTATCCGATACGCCTTAGGCTACTCACCCAAAAACACCTGTTTCAGTTCTCGGTACGGTCACCTTACACGGCTTTTCATGGGACCTGGGACTTTCTTTCCTTCTCACTGTGACAGTTCTCCAGAAATTAGGTATCGATGGACCTGGCATATGATCCATTGACTTTGCCCAAGCCGTCACCATTTGTTGTGTAAGGGGCTGACGAATATTAACGCCATTCCCTTTCGATCATTTCGGTTAAGAATGACCTTAGGACCGGCTAACCCTCGGCTGATAAACAGTGCCGAGGAACCCTGGTTTATAAGGCGGTGCGGATTCTCACCACACTGTGCTGCTACTCTTCCCAAGACTCTCATTCGTACACGGTCCAGTAGACCTCAAAGCCTACCTTCCACCCATGCACGACGCCGCGTTACCACATCATCTTTCGATGGTCTGAAGTATCGGTAATCAGTTTGAGCCCCGTCCCTTTTCCCGGCCCGCAAGCTAGACCAGTGATCTGTTACGAACTCTTTCAAGGATGGCTGCTTCTAAGCCCACCTTCTGGTTGTTTTCGACCACGGACACGGTTTGTCTGGACACTTAACTGATATTTAGGGACCTTAACTTCAGGCTGGTTTGTTCACCTTGCGTAATGGTAGCTTACCCACCATCACTCACTGCTCGTATCTACAACGATTACACCTTCGGAGTTTGGCAGCACACCGAGGAATCGCTTCCCCTAAATGCACAATCAGTGCTCTACAGCGTAATCTATCTCCACGAACGTCTACCTACGAGTAGTTTCACGCGGAACCTGCTATTGCCCAACTCGATTGGACTTTCACCCCTATACCCAGCTCGTCCGAGCGATTTGCAGATCAGCAACGGTTCGATCCTCCACCCATCTTTCAACGGGCTTCAATCTGGCCAGGCATAGATCGTCGGGCTTCAGGTCCTCCACCATTGACTCCAAGCGAGCACACTTCGTCCCTCACAGTAAACTGCTGCGGACATGTCGGTTTCCCTTCGGCTACGTGGATCAACCACTTA
Organism: Candidatus Poseidoniales archaeon; assembly: GCA_038144595.1. Taxonomy (GTDB): domain Archaea; phylum Thermoplasmatota; class Poseidoniia; order Poseidoniales; family Poseidoniaceae; genus Poseidonia. The sequence continues at coordinate 159,803 of JAYQOB010000005.1, forward strand.
ACCTCGCCAATGATCAAGACTCCCTGGGGCATTTTTCTAAACGCACGACTGGACGCTGCTCATATCTTCGCTTTCACGCCCAATCAGCCTGTACCCAACTGGTTTCACGTTCTTTTCACATCCCGCTAAGGATACTTATCAGCTTTCACTCACGTTACTTGTAAACTATCGGTCTCGAGTTGTATTTAGGATTGGAAGTATCTGCCTCCCATATTCACACGCGATTTCCAACGCATGCTACTCTAGGACAGTCACGTGGTCATATCATGTACGGATACGGGACTTTCACCCTCTATGGATCCGCCGTTCCAGGCGAGTTCTCCTTCCATGACTTAGACAAAAGACTGCCAACCACATCTCCCTCTCTTTCGATTTGGGATTCGGCTTGTCCTGATCCGTGTTCATTCGCCACTACTAACGGAATCTCAATTGATTTCATTTCCTCCACCTACTAAGATGCTTCAATTCGGTGGGTTCCCTATCGCTAACGCGACCGTTTCCGAAGAAACAGGAAGTCCTATTCAGCCATCTGCGGATCTTAGGCATACATGCGCCTACCCGCAGCTTATCGCAGCTTGTCACGACCTTCATCGGCACTCGAGCCGAGCGATCCCCCAGTTGGGTTGTAGCATCACATGTGTATGTTTCCACACCATATGAGTAACCCTTCGGTATCTAGTCATGCCAATTCGGCCTCAACAGAAAACCACCTCCTCGAGGGCGGTTCTCCTCAGCCCTTCCCCCACCATGACAGGCATGACAGGGTGCTAAGCAACCACCCGACCTTCCACCCATATAAGAAGAAATCGGTCTCTATCGGACCCGTGAAAGTGGAACAGTGAATCCTTTTTCCCCGAAATTCGCAGAATATCAAGACTTAGCCATGATTTGGAGCGAGTTGCGCCAAATTTCCCGAAGCCACGGCGTCAGCGCCGGCTTGCCCAAAGGTCTCCACGGCCTGCGTGAGTTGACCAAGATGAAACATGGCCACACCAGCGGTGTTCAGCCCTTTGGCGGATCCTGGTTCGCGGGCGTTGTGAACGTTCATGATGCCCCAGGCTGTCTCTGCTCGCCCGCTTTCGATAAGGGCGATCCCAAGGTTGACGAGCACATCACCGTTGGACGGTGCTGATTTCGCAGCCTCGCGAAGCGCCAGGATGGCCGATTCAAACTGCGTCTCGGCCATCGAACGCTGTTGCTGGTCGCCTCCATCTCGCATGCTGACGGCCCGCTGGAGGAGTGAAATACCGTAGTTGTTGAACACCTCTGCGCTGCCGGGCATGGAGGCCGCCATGCGCTGAAATGAACGAGCCGCATTCGACCAATCACCCGATTGCATGGCCGTAAAGCCTTGAGAAAGAAGAGCTTGGAGTTCGGCCGAGGCTCCAACGTCCACACTGAGCGCTTGAGCGGGGTGGAGACGGAGTGAGATGCTGCGTGACACCGCCGATGTTGGAGAGGCTTCGAGAGGCGAATGAAACACGGCGGCCGGTGAATCGGTCGTGTGGTCGTAAACGACGACATCGTCTTCCAGCGAGGTGTAGTCCACTTCAACAACGGCCGAATCTTCGCCGTAGATTTGCTCGTAATCTGGGATCGGTGCATCAATGCGCCAATAATCCGGTACCGGGGGTTCGTCTTGGAACGGTGCGTCGTCGACGAGGCGAGCAGTGGTCAATCGCACGGGCACATCAGGTCCCGCACGTTCGACGGGTTGGGGGGCTGGAGGCGGCGTGGCGGGCATGGGCCCTGGAGGGGGAGGTGGCGTGTCCAGCGACGTAGAGGGCGCCGGTGAAGGCGTGGAGGGCATGGGGCCGGGTGGAGGCGGTGGTGAGGACGTGAGCGCCGGTTCAGGTTGCACCAAGGGAAGGTCAGGGACGGCGGGGGGTTCCTGGTCCTCTGCGAGACCAGCCAACGCAATGTCTGCGGCCGGTCCGGGTGCGGAAACCGGTTCAACCTCACGCACATCGATGGTATCCGGGGCAGCGGCGTCGTGTTGGACGATGGGCTCAGAAACCGCCTCGGGTTCTGGGTGCAGGTTCTGGTTTCGGTGGTGGTGCAGTGGGTGCCGTGACCGACGGTTGCGAGGCCACCTCGGCCATCGCCCCCTCGAAGGGAATGCCCTCAGCAAAACTGCCAATGCCGAACGGCAGACGAGAATCGTAGACATTCGAAGATCCCTGGAAACCGAAGGGGAGGCTCCCTTCCTGCTCAACATCAACCGCTTCCTCTGCGGCTTCGTCTTCGGCTGGCGGCTCAATACCTTCCAGGTCGTACCATGCAGCCGCCGCATCATCAAGCCCGGGAACTTCGTTCGGAAGCGCCTCAGCACCGTCTGCCTCGAGTGAGAGGTCCTTGCGAAGTTGACTTCCGCAGGCTGGACAGGCCGTCCCACCCAGTGAGAGAAGACCACAGATTTGGCACTCAAACATCAGCCTGCCTCGTACCTTCGTTGCGCCGAAGGGACTTCAAGTCAACGCTCGTTTGCGCCTTCACTCTTCTTCGCCACGAATGATGCCGACAACCTTGGTTTTGGCACCGACAACCATCTCTTCAATGCCTTCCATTTCGTCGTCAACGAGCGCTTCAGCGAAGGTCTTGCCCTTGCTTCGGCCACGTGCAAGTTGACCGATGATGCTCAGCGTAGTGATGCCGACGAGGATGAGTTTCACGTAGGTAGCGTTGTCTTCGCCACCGACGATGAAGACGAGCAACATGTAGAGCGAGACGATGAACGTTGTGAGGATCATCACCGGGAAACCGGCCTTGAAGAACTCGTTGAATGAAATCGGGTACCCTGCCTCCTCTGACATGCCGGCAGTGACGACGTTGGCCGATGCGCCGATGAGGGTTCCGTTACCACCGAGACAAGCGCCGAAGGCCAAGGCCCAGATCAACGGACCGAGGAGGTAGTCGCCCAGTTCGTCGGCGATTTGGAGCACGATGGGAATCATGGTGGCCGTGTAGGGAATGTTGTCAATAAAGGCGGAGGCGACGGCAGACACCCACAACACGATGAGAATGGCCGCAGCAAGGCGCACGGTTTGTCCGTCGCCTTCGTTGCTTCCGAAGTACTCGATGGCCGCCATCACGTACTGTCCGATGTAGTTGATCACGCCCATCTCCTGGAGCGAATGGACCAGCACAAACAGACCGGCGAAGAAGAGGAGCGTGGTCCATTCAACGTGGTGGAGCGGCTCTTCGAGTTCATGCCGGTCGGTGGCCAGAAGCATGATGACAGCACCAACGAGGGCAATCCACGACACAGCGATGTGCGTGATGGGGTGGAGGAAGAAATTGATGATGACAAGGACGAGGATGAACCCAGCCACCTTGAGCATTTGTGGGTCTTTGATGCCGTACTTGGATTCGAGTTCAGCAACGTCCCGGATACGAGAACCGGAAAATTCGTCGGCGTAAAACCACTTCAAGAGCATGAAACTCGGCACGATGCACATCAGAATTCCGGGCCCCATCTCGATGATGAAATCATTGAACGTGACACCGTACTGCGACATGTACTCGTATTTTCCACCCTCGGCAGAAGCGATTTTGTCCGGTGAGAGACCGGAGCCAATCATGATGTTGGGAGGGTCACCAATCATGGTGGCCGCGCCACCGATGTTGGAGAACAGCACCTCCGAGATCAGCAACGGTATAGGCTTGATGTCAAGCACCTTCGCCAGTTGAATGGTAACCGGCGTCAGCAGCAGCATGGTCGTGACGTTATCGAGGAACGCCGAAAGAACGGCCGTTACCGAACAAAGGATGACCACAAGGGTCCAGATGGACCCACCGCTTTTCTTGTAGGAGAGGACGGCGAAGTACTCGAAAACACCGGTGTTCGACAGAATGCCGACCATCACCATCATGCCCAGAAGAAGCCCAATGGTTTCCCAATCGATGAGCGTCGTCACTTCAGCCAACGAGAGGGCATCGCCCTCCTTGTAGTAGTTCAACGCCAGCATAGCGACGATGCCACCAACGGCTGCAGCGAGGGTTCGGTGAACCCATTCAAAGATGATGAGCACATAGACCGCCACGAGAATGGCGAGGCCGACGTAGACAGCTTGCGTACCCATACCCTCACGGATCTTGATCCCGAGGTCAAGCCCGCCACCGCCACCTGCTTGGGAGGGGTTGGCGAACATCATGGCGCCGACAAACATGATGAGGCCGAAGGCGATTTGCCGGCTTTTGTTGGTGAACAGATGTGAATTCATGGATAAGCCCCTGTTTGTTTGGGGGATGAATGCCCCCTTTGACCCTTTGCTTCCTCAAGGATTACCTGCGCCACAAAACGCCAATGTTCCCTCGTTGGAGCACCAAGGTTGAACCCGTGTTATCGGCAAGATAGGACCACACTTCGCTCCGTTGTTCTCGTTCGAACAAGCCTTTGTTGACTTTGACCTTGACAAGGTCCCTGGATTGAAGTTGCTGTCGAATTTCTTCGAGGACGGTTTCCGTCAAGCCTGCCTTCCCCACGCGAACACTGGGGCGGAACTCCCGTGATTTGGCTTGACGAAGAATATGTGGAGGTACATCACGCATGCCGTCCACCTCCTCGCTGAGTTCGGTGGTACTTCGGCCCACCGCCAAAGCGACGGATGCTGCCGCACTTCAAGCAGGTTTTGATGCGCTGACCATCCTTGATTCGAACACGAAAGGTCGTGGACTGCACGTGGGCAGACCAGCACTTGCGGCACATCAAGTCGTTCACCGGTCGTGGAATCGAAAGTCGATGACGCTGTGAGGTCTTGATGAGGTGAACGGCAGCAGCGTTAACGACCTCAGGGTGATGGCCCTGAGGTGATTGGAGGATCCCTGAAAGATGCCGCTGGGCTTCCAAACCTGCCGCTCTGCGCTGCTTCTTCTTGGCCGACCGCGAGCTTTTGTTGCGGCCCATCAACTCACCTCAGTTGAGAACGGCGAGCAAATCTTGCGTGATGTCATCAATGGCTCGGTCGCCGTTGACTCGGTGAAACAACCCTTGTTCTTCGTACCAGGCCGCAAGCGGAGAGGTTTGTTCATGATAGGTCGAGAGTCGGTTCAAGACCGTCGATTCGTTGTCGTCCGCTCGTCGCTTTTCTTGGTAGTTTCCACAGCCGCAGCCATCCGCTGGAACGGGATTGAAGGTGTCGTGGTAAACAGTTCCGCAACTGCCGCAGGTCAAACGGCCGCAGATACGCTCCACAATACGCTCATCGGGCACCTCAATGGAGAGAACGTGAGAGATGTGGGTCATGTCAGCGAGGGCGGTGGCCTGGGGTACGGTCCTCGGGAAACCATCGAACATCACGCCGTTCGCAGCGTCGGCCTCCTGGATTCTGTCTTTGATGAGCGCGAGGATCACATCGTCCGGGACGAGTTCCCCTCGGTCCATGTAGCCCTTCGCATCCAAGCCAACGGCCGTTCCCGCTTTCACAGCAGCCCGCAACATGTCCCCCGTGGAAATTTGGGGAAGACCCGTGTGTTCCATGATGCGTTGCGCTTGCGTGCCTTTTCCTGCGCCGGGGGGACCAAACAACACGATGCTGCTCATGGCGGGTGGACTGCCTCCACCCTTTCAATCTTGACGAATCATCCTTGCCGCTTCAACCACTCGTGGCCGTAATGCTGCCACTGTTCCATCGTCCAGCCGGCAGGGAGGCCACCTGGAGGGAGCGGCGGGCCTTGTTGGACTCCGGGAACAGGCGTGGCCACTGGAGCAGGTGCCACGACGGGTGCGGGAGCTGGGACAGGCAATGGAAGCGGTGGCAGCGCCTTTCCGGCCGCTGGAGGCATCCCTACCGGTGGCATTCCAAGCGGAACATTGGCCTTGGGCGGCATGCCGCTTGGGGGCATACCCTGCGGTACGGCGGCCGGCGTGGTGGGCAGGTCCATGGATTGCATGATGGCTTGAGCGATTTCTTCATCGCTCACTTCGCCACTGGTCAACTCGTCAACGGCAGAGCCGAGGTCCAACGCTTCGTCTCGTCGCTCGCCAAGCATGTCGGGGTTCGTGTGTGTGTTGGGGGCCACCAGTGTCGTTCCATCGTCGACGAGTGCACCGGAGGCCTTCATGCGCCGCGCAAGAATCGCACCACCAACCAGCAACACGACGACCAACGAGATGCTGACGGCCGGCGGCAGGATGTTGAACAACCCACCTGAACCTGAACCGACTTCGACGCTCGCATCACGCTCGATGGAAGTGACCAAGATACCTTCCGAAGAGACGTTGAGCACCAGTCTCGTTGCACCACGTTCAACGTCTTCATCAGGCATCAGCGTGACCGAAACCTCCACTTCTTCACCGACGGCAAGGTCCGTAATGTCGGAAGGTGAAATCTTCACCGTCCAGTCGTTCCGTTGCTCATCGTCTCGATCGAGGAGGACAGCTGAAACATCGGCGTTGAGGACCGTGTTTCCATCGTTGCGAACAACGAAGGTTTCCGTGCGTCCATCCTCACGGGAAATCCCTTGGAACAAACCGTCGATCGCTTTGCTGGCCGTGATGTTGGCAAAGGTCGAAGGAAGCACACCCACTGAGACCGTTTCTGAGGCCTCAACGTACCGACCGTCGTTGGTTGCGTTCACGTTGATGAGGATTTCAAAGGCGTTTGAGGCGACCTCCGCTTGGGCGGGAGGAATCAAGCCAAATCGCACGACCTTCTCTTCGCGTGGCTCAAGGTACACCGTGGGATTGGCAAACCCAACCGTCCAACCATCAGGCGCCAGACCGTGTGTCCACGTCAGGCCCAAATTGGTGTTGCCGGTGTTTTCTACCACGAATTCACCGTAGGAAAAAAGGTCGGAGACGACAGCATCGATATGGCGATCCGCCGGAGGGGTCAGCGAAATGCCCAGTTCGTCTTTCACCACCAGCGTCGTGATGTTCTGTCGGAAATTCGAGAGGCTTCGTTCCGTTCGGATGGTGAAGACGTTGCTGTCGCCTTCCTCCGCCGTCATGGGCACGCCAAAGATGAAGAGGACCATTTGGGTTTCACCCGGACCGAGATCAAAAGCGACCCTCCGGGAGTCTTGTTCACCGTCATGAGAAACCTTGGACGGCCCATTGTGGGTTGTCGGGAAGAACCGAGACATCGAGATCAATCCCAATGTTCCCGGTGTTTTCAATGCTCATGTTCATGTACACCAGTTCACCGCTGTCGACGGCCACATCGGATGCGAGATGGTTCGGACCCACCGGGCCATCGTCGTCCTCAAGGTGAACTTCGAAGGATTCTTGGGCGAGCACCGTGATGGTAACGCTCTCGGTGAAGTTCATGGTGAGGTCGGTGAATGAGGTTACAAAACACGTGACCGTGTCGGTATCGCCTGCAGATGGCACCCCTTCAGCCACCAAGGGGACGAAAACACGAATGGTCATGGGGAGGTATTCCAAGATGTTCAACGCCTCAAAATCAAGTTGCGATGAATTTGATGTGCCAAGCATGACCTGCCATCGCTGATCCGAGATGCATTCGAGGCTGTACTGAGCAGGCGCATTGCCGGTGTTGCGCACCGAGATGGAGAACACACTCGATTCACCCGGCACGGCTTCCAATCCGGAGGTTCCTGCTGCAACGACCTGCACCTGGTCAAGTTGTTCAACCTCGATGGTGATGCGCTGAGTGTGGGCCACGGTCGGTTGGAACTCGTACCTGGCCGTGATTTCGAGCACGTAGGTGCCGGCGCGCACATAGCGAGGGTTGGTTGGGTCCGTGGTCAAGTCGGCGTCGATGTCTTCGAGCCGCAAATTGAGCGATTTGTTCGCGTCCGTGGTTCCTTGAGCCGTTAGGGTGAACGTGGTGCTGTCATCGAAGGTTCGGGTCCACATGTCTGGGCTGGGCAAGAAGAAGTCATCGCGGCCAGGAACCGGGATTTGGACCATGGTGGCCGAGACCTTCACCGATTGGTTTCCGGTTCCCTCGTGCAGAATGGAGAGCGGGACATCGATGCCGGATTCGTTTCGGACGTCCAACACCATCTGCGCGTTGGACGCTCGCTGCTCCGACGTTTCGGGGACGCTACCGTCCTCGATGTCCACCACGACACGTACACCGAGCGCCATAACCTCGATGTCCTCCACCCAGATGTTATTGTCGGTGCCGGAGGTGGCGTCGTTCATCTCGTCCACCACCCCACCCGTGTCGACCGAAAGTCGGAGGGTGTGGACACCTGTGGTCGTAAATTGGTGGAAGATGGTGAAGGAATCGATCATTCCCGGCCCAAGAGCGGGACGAGTGGCCGTAGCGAGAACGGTTTGGGTTGTGGTGTCCTCGAGGACAATATCGAACGATGGCGTTGTGCTCGTCCCTTGGTTGACCCACGCGAGGCGAATCGAGATGAGATCATCTTTGAGGGGGTTTTCCGAAGAGGAGAGAATACTTCCGTCAAAGACCGCCAAGTCCGGTTGCGGGGTGGGCGTAGCGACAGCGCTCATGACCAAAGCAAAATCCTGCTGCGTTCCGCCTCGGTGGAGCACTTTGAGAATGTAATCACCGGCTCCGGAAGGAAGGACGCCCGGTGCGACTCGAATACGTTCAACGTTGTTGACGTCATCAGCTGTTCCGCCCGTGGTTGTGAAGCCCTGGCTGAAATCGTTGCCAAGCCACTCTGTCCCGTCGGGTCCGACAAGAACAAGGTCGAGGTTGTTGACCAACCGTGCCTCGCTTTGAGGTGCAATGGCGCTCCCTGCTTCGTCGGTCCATGCAAGCGTGATGTCCAGGCCGTGGGACGGATCGAGCGAGAAGGAATAGAGGAGACCGAATCCCGGCGAGAGGACTTTTTTGTCGTCCATGAAGGTGTCAAGGGCGGTGGTTCCATCCATCGGCAAGACGGTGCGCTCCAAGTCGACCTCACCCCAACCCTCTGCTGCGTTGGGGATGTCAGGGGTTCCCAAATCACGAGCACCGTTGATCATCGCTGCCTTGACCAGTGAGCTGGAGGGTGAAGAAACGCCGACCTGTTCACGAATGAATTCACGGGTTAACCCAGCGACACCCGAGGCAATGGCGGTGGCTTGCGAGGTCCCACTGAGCGTCATGTAGTATGCGTTCCCGCCGGCGTGTGTTCCTGTCAAACACGAGGGGCCTGCTGGATTTTGCGCTTCTTCGGCGAGACCTGAGCAAACACCGACACCCGGTGCAACCAGGTCGGGTTTGATACGGCCGTCCAGACTTGGGCCGAGCGACGAGAAGTTGACCACCGCACCGGCGGCGGGCGTTCCACTGGCGCCCGTGGTGGATGCACCAATGGCGAGAACGTTCTTGCCCGTGGCCGGAGAAGAGACTTGGGAGGCCCCTGATGTCCCTCGGTCGCCGACGGAAAACACCGGTGTGAGGTCCTTGCTGTCGTGCACAAAGGTGTCCACTGAACGAGCGTCGGCCGTGTATTGACCGTAGTTTCCGTTCAATCCCCAAGCATTGACGGAGATGCGAGCCGTCATCTGTTCGGCATCGCGGAGCATGTCGTAAATCGAACCAATACGTCCGAAGGTCCCGGTCGGATCGTGCTCAAGGGCGTACATGACGAGGTTCGCAGCGGGAGCAACGCCGCGGGCATCCGCATCGCCAGATCCGTTTCCGAGCACGGAAATGGCGATGTGCGTACCGTGGCCGCTGTTGCTGTCGGCAGGGGACGGATCAAGCCCAAACTGCGTGAAGGTGGCAGCGACCCGGCCGGTCAAATCGGGATGGTTCTGGTCCAGTCCAGTATCGGCAATGGCGATCATCTCTCCCGAGCCGTCGAGGGTGAACGTGGCGTTGTTGGCCACGTTCTGAACGCCAGCAATGGACCAAGCCAACGCGTTGTGGACGCGCCACTTGGCGGTCGGTTCGGTCCACAAAATTCGTCCGTCGAGGGCCAAATGATTGACCACCTTGGCCATGGAGAAGGGATCAGCGGTGGCGTAGCACATCCACGGGTCGCATGAGGCTTCCAGCCCACCGTAGCGAACGATGTCGGTGGCCAAGGCTGCATAGCCGCCAACACCCAAGTCGGGCGTGGGGATGATGGCCAACGCCTCGGCGGCAGCGGGCTGCGTGAGCAGCGTTGGCGCCACTCGCCAGCCAGGTTGGTGTTGCCCCACCCAACGCACGCCTTCCACTTCGCCCAACGTGTCAAGCACTTCGGGACGCTCTGCAGGGAGTCGAACAAGCCAGCCCTCGTCGTGAAGGACATCGAGGACCGTCAAGTCGAAGTCTTTCACCAAGCGGTCGAGGACGGTCCCGTCGGGGGCATCAAGCTGCACCATCACCATCCCGGTGTGAGCGGCATCGTTGGTTCGATGGTAGCCTGCAGGCACCTCGGGTCCGCCGCCCAACAAGGGGTCAAACGACCCAGAGGCGAGGTGGAGGACACCCGTCGCCGGCATCAATTCCACCGGCACCATGCTGGCGTGTGGCATCATGTTCCAGTGGGCAGCGGCCAGGTCCAAACGCTCCGATTCAGTGAGCGGTGCGTCATGACCTTCCTGTGAGGGATGCCCTTCGCTGTTTTTTGTCCCTTCAGCGAGGACAGACAACGGCGACGAGACCAACAGGAGAAGAACGAGCATGAGCGAGGCTCGAGAATCCATGGTCTGCGGACCGGTCAAGGGCTTTTGAAGGTCGCTCTTGCCTGTGCTTCCAGAACCTCGTTGAAACTCACAAACCATTGTAGGCAGAAATGGCTGCATCCGTTTTCGCCACGGACACGCGCCAGTCTGATTCCGTGCCCATCAAGGCTCGAATGGCGTCCACGTTTTCGGGAATCACGTCGGATTCTTGGTGAATGGCTTGGAAATAATACAGGGTATCTCCGTCCAGTTTGACACCGTCTTCCCACACGAAAATTTCGTGCAGGTCTCCCCACTTTCGGCCGATGTCTCGGGCATACTCCATCACTTCGGCCGTCGTGGTGATGTTGGTTTCTGCTCCGTTCATGATGATGATGCGAGGCTGCTCGCCCCACAGAGCGAGCACCTTCTCGGTGGTCAACCCGTGGCCTTCGGGAAGGAAGGCAACGATGGAATGGCAGTGCATCAGCGTGGTTGGCACGGCGACGGCCATGGAGTTGATGTCGATTTCCGGTTTGACGGTCATCACGTCCGGACCGTGGTGAGAGGGGACTTTGAGCACCGGTTTGATAGCGTTGATGGGGCCTTTCTTCGAATCGCCCGGGTCGGCGGCTCTTCGGATCATCGTGCACTCCACCTTGAGCGAGCCACAATGTTCGTACAGCGGCACCAAGGTGCGAGACAGACCGGTCGTGTTGCACGAAACCACACGGGTGCCGGCTGCGTTCATGTTTTCTGCGTGATTGGCAGAGGAGGTGTAGGACATCTCAGCCATGGCATGTTTTTCGCCGCCCTGGAAGATGTACTTCACACCGGCGTTGACGTAGGCTTCTTTGTTGGCAGCCCCAACTTTACCCGGCGAGCAATCAACCACAACGTCAGCAACGGCCAGGAGGTCATCAAGGCCGCCGTGGCAGGTGTAGCCTGCCGGTCCGAAGGCGGCGATCTTCTCCGGGTCGTTGTAGGTGCAATACAGCGGGTAGCCCTTGCGAACCGCCAGATCGCAACCAAACGACGGGCGAGTTTTGGTGACACCAATGATTTCCATGTCATCCTGAGCATCGACTGCGTCGGCGACTCGCTTTCCGATTGTTCCGTATCCGTTGATGGCGACTTTGATGGTCATGGCCTTCTCCATGCTCTGCTCATGGAGGCCGTCAATAAGGCTTCTCAACTCCACCAAATCCAGCGCACCTCGCAAAGAGCCACACCCACCCTCGGCAAACAGCAGTCTATTTGTGGGGGAGGCACGAGCCTGTGGTATGGCGGATGTTCCCGACGTGGTCCAGCGCTCGCTGAACATCAACGAGAAACTTGGACCTCGCCTCTTGGCGGCCGCCGAACAAAACGCCATCCTCCGCATCGGCTGGACCAATGCTGGCGACCCCGTCCCGAAGAACGGCGAACTCGGCTTGTGCCCCGGCCTCCCCGAAGGTGCACGCCTCCGGGCACTCGGGGTCTTGGGCTCCTGGGTCGCTGCCTTCGGTAACGGTGGCACGTTCACGCTTCAAGGCGATGCAGGCGGCTTCCTCGGCGCCGCCAACCGCGGCACCACCATCGTTTGCGAACGCATGGCAGGTGATTTTGCGGGCTATCGAATGGCAGGTGGGAGCATCACGGTTCTTGACGGATGCGGAAACGATGCTGGTGCAGAAATGTCAGGTGGCCATCTCTTCATTCGTGGCGCTGCTGGCGCTCGTATCGGAGGAGGGATGGAGGACGGGTTGATCGTCGTCCACGGCGATGTCGGACCCGACCCCGGTGCCGGGATGAGCGGCGGTCGAATCGTGGTGAACGGACGGTGTCCCGCCCCACCGCCCGGTGTTGTTTTGCGACCACTGGAAAAGAAAGAGCTGAAAGAAATCAATGACCTGCTGGAAGATGAGACGATGCACGTCCCCTCTGACGCCGTTTGCCTGATGGCCCAGGAAGGCTTGAACATTGAGCAAACCACCTACGCCGTGTCCACCGACGACCTCTCCAACATAGGATTAACCAGCGATGCTCAACAACTTCGCCCCTACGAAACCGTTGACACGGTGGCGCTGCTTGGTTTGGATGAGCAGGTGCAATCCCTCGCCTTGCCCCTCCCGCTTCTTCCGTGCCTCACGAATGGAACAATGATGACCCCGCCGGCCAAGGCCGACGATGCCGTTCGAAATGTTCTGCTTCGCCACCCTGCGCTGGTCACCGATGACCCCCGGGCTGTTGATGTCTTGTTGGTCAGCCGAGGCAACGTGCTCCGTGTGAGCGAGGCCCTTCCAGGCGCAGGTGGATTTGTCATTGACCTGAGCGACCTCCCCCCGATGGATGCCGAACAACTGGATGGGTTGTTGGTGGCCCTCCGTTCCATGGCCGTCGCCAACGCCCCTGCTGGGCTGATGGACGCCATCGGCCGAGTCCAAGCCCTCCACGCCAGAGCCGCCCACCACGGCCTTGACCTTGCCATGGCAAACATCGAGGACGGTTCGGGAATTTCCGAGGCCGCCGCCCTTCCCATGACCGGCCGGTCGAAGAAGGAACACCTCTCGGGTGGCACCACGCAAACGGGTTTCTTGTTGGGATTCGCAGCCAGCGGGCATGATCTTGCCGTGTTGATGGCATCCGGCGTGGACATCGTCGCTTGTGCAGCCCCCATGGCCGATACGGAAGACATCGGCTACTGGCTTCAGGGCACGCAGGAGGACCTCTCGGCCGAACTTCGGCGCATCGGCATCAACAGCATTGACATGCTTGAGCGAAAGCACCTCAGAGCGCTGAACCACGAAACGGCAGCCGTGAGTGGTCTGCGTCTTGCAGGCTATGAACGCCCACTCCCCCACTGGTTTGCGAGGTGATCATGTTGCCCACCATCTCCGTCCCTCAGTCGTTGCTCCGAACCCTGATGGAAGACTTGGGATACGAGCACGACATCGAACAGGTCAACGAGGAACTCCCGTTGCTTGGAACCGACATCGACGCTTGCACTGAGGAGCAACTCGACATCGAGATTTTCCCCGACCGACCGGACCTCTTGAGCGGTGAAACGCTGGCCTACGCCATGGCCAACTTCCTCCACGGGGCCCCGGCCTCACCCGACCTCAGCGTCCAACCCAGCGGCATCACCATGACCGTTGACGCAGAACTCGCGACCGTTCGACCAGTCATTTACGGTGCACTCGTCCGAAACGTGGCCGTTCCAGACGGTGAAGAAGAAGTCGAGGCGTTCATCAAAGGGCTGATGGACCATCAGGAGAAACTGCATTTCGCTTTGGGCAGGGGTCGCCAACGGGCCTCCATTGGCGTCCATGATTTTGCCACGCTTGCTCCCCCGTTCCGTGTGGTGGCCGTCAACGGTGCGCACGAATTTGTGCCGCTCGCCTACGACCAAGCCATGAGCATTGACGACATCCTTCTCAACCATCCCAAAGGCGTGGATTACGCCCACCTCCTGGAAGGCATGGACCGTTATCCGCTGATTCTCGATGCCAACGACGACGTCCTTTCGTTCCCACCCATCATCAACGGCGACCACACCACCGTTACTCATGCCACTCGAGATTTCTTTGTCGACGTGACGGGATGGGACGAGCGTGCGTGTGAAGCCGCATTGATGCTGGTGTGCCTCCAACTTGCCCAACGTGGTGGCAAGGTTGAGTCCGTTGACATCACCACCTGCGGGGGCGAACACATCACCACCCCGGTCGGCGAGGGCAAAACGCACACTGTTCCCGAGGAACTCGTGAAGAACCTCTTGGGACGTTCCTTCTCTGACGAAGAAATTCAACGTTCCATCCAACGCATGGGTGGCCGGTTTGAAGGCCGTCAACCCGCTCCTAACGATGCCCCGAATCGTTCCAACTCAATGGCGGTGGCCAGCGCAGGCACACAGGAACTCATGTTTACCATGCCACGGTGGCGATTTGATCTCCTGCATCCAGTGGACTTGGTTGAGGAATTGGCGATCGGGCACGGCTACGAAGATCTCGGCGTCGACGTACCAAAAGCAACCCTCACCGCTCAACCCCGCTCCGACCATCACCTTCGCCGTCGCCTTCGCACCTCCATGCAGGGCATGGGAATGATGCAGATTCAATCGCTCACGCTCTCCAACCAAAGCGACCAGTTTGACAACATGCGCTGGACACCTGAGCATGAGGTCACGGTGATCACCAATCCCATCACGGTCGACCACACCATGCTTCGACAACACCTCCTTCCTGGATTGTTGAAACTCTTGGCAGGAAACCGGCACCACGACCTACCGCAATCGGTGTACGAATTGGGTACGGTGGTCCGAGACCACAGAAACACTGAGCGTCTCGCCTTCATGACCGCCGAACGAAGCGGCGGGTTCGCAGCTGTTCGTGGCCGCATTCAAGCCCTCTGCAGGGATTTGGGCGTTGAACAATGGCATGCGGAACCCTTGGACGCTGGCGTGGGTCCATGGCTCGCAGGACGAGCCTCGAAAGTCATCATCGGAGACACGTGGGTGGGTTGCTTCGGCGAACTGGACCCGGCGGTGGTCTCCCTGTACGACCTCCGTGTGCCCCTCAACGGTGCTGAATTTGACGTTCAAGCGTTGATGACGGCCGTCCAAGACCCGGTTTGAGGCGGCGACATGTGCGGGCGATTTGCACTGGCGACACCCGTGCACGAGTTGGCAAGAGAACTTGAAGCCGAACCGCTGTCCGATCTGACACCCTTCAATCCCTCGTGGAACGTGGCGCCACAAACACATGTGCCAGTGGCGACCGATGTCGGTGTCGAAGGTCAACTAGACGTGCCAAAGCACCTCCGCCTGATGCGTTGGGGATTCCGACCTTCGTGGGCCAAAGCCTCGAATCGGGAGCCCATCAACGCGAGAAGCGAGACCATGCTGGAGAAACCCATGTTTCGTGCGGCTGCCCAACGTCGCCGTGGAGTTCTTCCAGCTGATGGTTGGTACGAATGGATGACGACGCCGCAAGGGAAAACACCCTGGTATCATCAGCGAACCGACGGGCGACCATGCTTAATGGGGGTCGTTTGGGACACGTGGACAGACGGGCACGAACACATGGAATCGTTTGCCTTGTTAACCCAACAGGCCAACGAGGATTGCAGGGATGTTCACGATCGCATGCCCGTCATCATGGACCACGACCACGTGGAGGATTGGCTGAAGGAAGGGGTCTTACCACCAATCCTAGCATCGGGGAAGATTCGCCGTCATCCGGTGGACAGGGCGGTCAACCGAGTGGGCGAGGACCATCCGGGGCTGATTCGACCCATTCCCCGATTGTTCGATCAGGAATACGGTTCGTAGGAACCGTCCGCTTGCTTGACGTGGGGCGTGGGTTCAAAGGAACCGTCAGCATGTTGTTTGTAGTGATAGCCATCCGTGTGGTGGACCCATGTGGGGGAGGTCGCTGCGACAGCCTCAACGTCCGTGGACTTTTCTTCCGAAGAGGAACCATCCGGACGACCCGAGTTGACGCTTTGAGCAGGGACGCTCTCGTTGCCCGATGCTGTGACGCCGTCATAGTGCACCGATTGGTCCGTGGCAGCATTGACCGCCGAGGAACCATCGCCAAACAACGCCAACGCATCCTTGTACGCACCAGCATCCGCTTCCACGGCAGCCCGTGCGTTCGGGTCTTCGCCACGCTTGTACACCACGGGTGCGGGAGGTGCCTCATCGATTTCATGCTCCATTTCCTTCTTTTTCTTGAACGGCCAAATGGGAGGCATGGTCTCACCACATCCGTGCACCATTAGAATGCTACGACCAGCTGGATTCAACGCAGGGAGCCCTTGATAGGGGATGACGCCTGCACAGAAGCATGCGGTGGGCCCTTCTCCTGATGGTGTTCCTCCTCCCGATGGCCATTCCACTCAGCGTGGGCTGGGCGGAAGATGTCGGTCGGAATGCCGAATGGGTTGAGTGGACGGCCCCCGAGCAGGTCTATGTTCACCAAAACGAAACCGTCAGCACCTCCATCACGCTGCACAACAAAGCAGACGAGAATCAAGCCTTGACGATTGAAACGCTGTCGATCCCCGCCCCGCTCTCAACCGTGGGCCTTCCAGTGACGGAACTTCTCGTGCCAAATCATCTCAAGCAGGTCGCCTTTGGCATCCGTGCCCCACCAGGCGCTGTGTACCAGAATCTCACCGTTTCCTTCTCCATCACCAGCGACCTCAACCCCGAGTTGAATGAAACCGTTGAGATTAACGTAGCCATCGTCCCGAGGTCAAACCTCAACTTTGGCGTGGATGATTTCGCAGCCTTCACCGTGGACGAATTGGTACGAACGGCGGTGGCGGTCAACATGACCAACAACGCCACGATGACCGATGACGTCACCTTCAACCTCTACACAGATTCAGACTGGTCGTGGGGCTGGAACATGCCCAACGTGAACGGAAATGAGGCCTACATGACGCTGGCCCCAAACACCTTGGCCTACGTCTACCTGTGGGTGGATGTACCTGCTGTTGAAAACGGTGCCCCGCTCGCTGAAACTGGCCCCCGATTCATCCTCTCCGCTGTTTCCGGGCTCGACAAAGCGGTCAGCACATGGACGTTTGATCTCTTGATGAACGAGAAGAAAAACGCCACCATCGACAGCATCGAAAGCGCCCTGACAGTTGCTCCAAACCAAGACGGGCGTTTGCAGGCCGTGGTGCGAAACGTCGGCAACACCCCCAACACGCTCAACATCACGCTACAGGGGCTCACAGCGGACGGCAACCCCCTTCCAAACACGCCCAAAGCCGACCGCTTCAACAGCAGTGGCTGGGTAGTTGCCTTGTTTGGGGGTTGGAAGACCTCCTCTTGCAGCCCAACGAATCCAGGGTCATTGAAATCGGATTTCAAGCCCCCAACACGTTCGAAGGAGCGATGCATGTTGAATTGCAGGTCTTCGCCAATGGAGATGCTTCAAGCCTCAAGAGCGTTCGGGTCGTGGCCAGCATCAATCGGATTTCAGCGGCTGAAGTCGAACATGAACCAACGGGTTGCCAGGCGATTTTACCCAATGAGTCCTGCACGGTGAGCGTTGATGTTCTCAACACCGGGAACGCCTACAACACCTTCCTGCTCAGAGAAACCGGCACCACCGGGGGGTTTGAGGTCAGCATCCCCGCCGAGGGACGACTCGTTCAACCCAACCAAGGTGTACGCTTTGACGACATCACCATCACCGCCCCCGCCGATGCATTGGCGTTCACCGTGGGAACGACCACCATCGAAGTCCTGGACGACACGGGACAAGTCGTCGACAGCACGACCGTCGAGATGAAGGTCGCACCTCAAATCAAGTGGTCGTTCAAGAACGTCGAAGAACAGGTCAACGCCAAAGGAAGGCTTTCGATTGCGATGGAAGTGCGAAACGATGGAAACGCCGTTGACGGGTTGATCGTGCAGTTGCAATCAAGTCATTCGGTCGACATGGGCTTCATCCCACCTGACATTGCCGTTTACGAAGAAGGGGTTGAGTTCCCTCGTTCATTCGAGGTCAACGACATCCCGCTGAATTCAAACTTCACGATTCGGGCATGGGTGCAACTTCCACAGGACCAAACCAGCAACGGAACGGTCTACATCAACACCACGATTCGGTCTCGATTTGCCCCAGAACTACCGTTCGTACACACCAGCGAAGGGGACTACCTTGGGGTTGCTTGGCAACCCAGTGAAACAGCGGATGAGGGCATTGATTGGGGAGGCATGGCCAACACGGCCGTTGCGTACGTGAAGGCCTGGTCGGGTGTCATGTTCAGCATCTTGCTGGCCTCCATCATTCTTTACAAGGCCGTCATCGACCGTCAGCGCCGGTTGGACGAATCGCACATCCTGCCCTACCAGGAGACCGATGAGCAAGCTGAAGATTGGATGAGCCAATACCAGAAAGAACCCGTTGTAAAAGCGCAAGACGCAAGCCCTGCAGCGCCACCGCAGCACGTTCCCAAAGCGACCTATGAAGCCATGTTCCGCCACCAACATGGTTCGTCTCAAACACCTCAGCCACACGTGGAAAAAGGGTTGGTTTCTGCGGCGAGCATCGTCCTGGATCAACGGACAGAAGAAGCCAACAAAAACAAGGCCAACGAGATGCTTGCTGACCTTCAGCCAGCCGGCCCTTCAGCACCGCTTGCGGCCAACCAAGCCTTGGTGGAGCCGTCCTCTTCCTCGGTTCCGCTCCCAACCAACAGTGAGGTTCACCCACCTGCTGTCGACGACTTGGAATTCTGAGGCGAGTCCATGTTGGTCGGTATTGATGAGGCTGGAAGAGGACCGGTGCTCGGACCCCTCGTGATCGGCATCTGTGCCGTGCCTGCCAATGCCGAACCGTTGTTGATCGCGATGGGCGTCAAGGACTCGAAAGACCTCTCTCCCAAGAAACGCCAACACATCGAAGCATGGTTCTTGGAACAATGCGAGGAGGAAGGATGGTTTGGAGCGACCGTGGCCATCGAGCCCGAGCGAATTGACTGCGCCCTGCAACAACAAGGCTTGAATTGGCTCGAGGTCGAAGGTTTTCAAGAAGCACTCCTCAAGGTCCCTGACCGGCAGAACCTGACCATCGTCGCCGATGCGTGCGACGTCAACGCCGAGCGATTCACGCAACGCATCACGGCTGGCCTGGATGGCTGGCCCTATCCGCAATCCAGCATGATTTCAGAACACAAAGCAGACCAGCGACACCCAGTGGTCGGCATGGCGAGCATCCTCGCCAAGGAGGAACGAGACCGGAGAATGAAAGCGATGTCGGCAAGGTTGGGTTTCAATCTCGGTTCCGGCTACCCATCCGACCCTGCGACCAAAAAGGCGCTACCGGCGTTGGTGGAACAACACGGCATCGACCCCGAAGTCCGCTGGGGATGGGCGACCGTTGAACGTTTTTGGCTCCAGCATCGTGAGGGAGATGTGCCCGTTCGCGGTGTCAAACGAACAACGCAACAGCGGCTCTTTCATCCCTGATGCATCACGCATTTCTTGAAGGACAGCCGTCAGCACACCATGAGCGACATGACGTGGCGACCCGATGCGGAAACAGAAGCCTTGATTCGTCATGTGGCCTTGCAAAACGCCCTTGAATACGAGGGAAAGGCAGCCATGGGGTCGGTGATCGGCCGCATCATGGCCATGCGAGGCGACCTGCGCCAACACGGGAAGGCCGTTACCGGGCGTGTGGCGATGCAGGTCAACGCCGCGAACACCATGGCGGCTGAACAGGGGCTCGATGCGATTCGGGAGGTGCTTGAGGTGGAAGCACCTCACCTCTTGGAGAAGAGGGAAACCAAAGCGAGGAGGGAAGGTTTGCCCGAACTCAAGAATGCAGAGAAAGGAAAGGTCGTCCTCCGATTTGCGCCCAACCCAAACGGTCCGCTCTCGTTTGGACACGCTCGAGGCCTTGTCATCAACAGCACCTACAGAGAGATGTACGATGGCGAATTCATCTTGAGGTTTGACGACACCGACACGAAAGTCAAGCCACCCATGCTCGAAGCCTACCAGACCATCCAAGAGGAAACCGAATGGCTCACCGGACGGAAACCCGACCGTGTGGTCATCGCCTCCGACCGCATGGAAGAGTACCATCGCCATGCTGAAATGATGCTTGAACAAGGATTTGGCTACGTATGTCGATGCAGTGCTGAGGACTTCAAGGGACACCGAGTGGCCAAAACCGCCTGCCCGTGTCGTACACAAACCGCCCAAGACAACCTGGTGTTCTGGAAACGGATGCTCAACGGGAAATTCAAGCCAGGTGAGGCGGTTGTTCGGGTGAAAACCGACATGACACTGAAGAACCCGGCCTTGAGGGACTGGCCTGCCTTGCGTCTGCAAGACACCGCAACTCACCCCCATCCACGTCCCGAAATTGGTTCAACTCACGTTGTTTGGCCCCTGTTGGATTTCCAAAGTGCCGTCGAAGACCATTTGCAGGGCGTCACCCACATCATTCGAGGAAAGGACTTGATGGATTCAACACGAAAGCAAACGCTGCTGTACGAGCACTTCGGCTGGACCTACCCTGAAACCATGTACTGGGGACGCGTGAAAGTTCACGAATGGGGTGGGTTTTCCACTTCGCAAATGCGGTCTAACATTGAGGCAGGCATGTACAGCGGGTGGGACGACCCCCGACTGCCAACCCTGGCAGGATTGAAGCAGCGGGGCACCCAAGCCGAAGCCCTCAGAAATTTCTGGTTGGAACTTGGCATCACGCAGAAAGACATCTCCGTGCCCCTTGCGACCCTGTACGCTCACAACACCAAGGTCATCGACGATGACGCCCCTCGGCTGACCTTTGTTCGACATCCAGCCTCCTTCACGCTGGAAGGTGACCACCCTGATTCGCTGAGCATCCCCGTTCATCCAAACCACGAGGACATGGGGGAGCGGACATGGAAGTTGTCGGGTGGAACCATTTGGTTGGAGAGTGAAGACTTGGAAAAAATGGACCTGCGATTAAAGGAATTTGCCGACGTGGGACTGCACGACCGATCCGCCCGCATCGAAAGCATGGAACGATCGGACAAGCGGCCCATCGTTCACTGGCTACCAGACCACAATGCGACCGAAGCCGTGTTGACCGCCACAAAGGACAACACTGTCTTCAACATTGAAGGGAAATTGGAAGTTCACAAGCACCCACCGGGAACCATTGTCCAGCTTGAGCGGGTGGGTTATGCTAAAATCATTGACGAAACCACGCTCATGCTTTGCCATGAAGAACTCAGTGAGCCTTGAACGAAGCAAGAACCAAAACCTACGACCAAGGTCGCAAGCCCATGGGAAAGACCGTGGCCGACCTCACCTTGGACGATGAACACATGACCGTTGGAACCGAGGATTCCCTCCAAGAGGCCGCCAAGCGCCTTCTGACCATCTCGGGCGGCATCATGGTCGCACTCGACGGCGAGGGACGTGTCAAAGGGGTCATCGGTCAACGACAACTCATCAAAGCGCTCAGCGAGGGTGTTGACGCTTCGTCTGCCCAATGTCACGAGCACATGGAAATGGACTTCATGCAAGTCAGCCTCTCAGACGGTCTGAAGGGCGTACTGGATGACATCCGCAAGCGGAGCCCTCAAGCCGTTGTAGCGGTGGATGAAGCCGGTGAATTTGTCGGTTATTTCTCTCCAAGCGACTACCAAGAGGCGGTCCAAATGGTGGCCAACCTGAAAGGGTTGAATCTCTGATCACGCGACGAGTTTGATGACACGCCCGCACCCAGCGCAATTGAAACGGTGAGGGCGAGCGTCCGTTGTGACCCCGTTGGGAGTTTGGCACGCAGGGCAAGGAATCGTTGGGTAATTCGTTGCCGTTGAGCGACGAGCAGGCCCGACCAAGCGAGGACTGGCCATGGCGGTGACGATCCAAATCAGCGCGACAGATCCCATGGCAATACCGATGAAGGCGACGGGATAGCCGATGACGGTCACTGCAAGGGCGACCGGAATCAACACCAGTTCAAGATAGAGATAGGTACGACGTCGGTTCCGAGTCAAGCGCAATCCAACGATGAACGCTGCCAGCAGGCCCACGAGGGTCAACGCGGTGAGGGTCAGCGGTGCATACGCAAGCGAAGACGTGGGAAGGGCCTCGAAACTGAATGTTTCACCCTGCTCAATACCTTCACCTTCCATGGTAATGATGTCGCCCCAGGGCATACGAAGAACGGAGAAGTCAAACGCGTCCGATTCCCGGATGATGCTGTTGCTAAGGGCGGTGAACGCCGAAGAACGTGCGGTGAGGTCCAGGGAATAATCGCTCCAGAGGGGCGCCGGTTGGACGATGATGAAGTTACGGAGGAGGTCAATCCGACTCCCGTCCTCGACCAGTTCGGTCGTGGAAAAGCGGAGCGTGACAGGGTGGTTGATGACAGCGTCCTGACCGTTCAAATCAACTTCAACCCGCAGCTCGTTAAAGGCACGGAAATCCCCGAGCAACTCTTCGGTGTCGAGTCCCAATCCAGTGTTCAGGTACATGGGGCCGAGGCTCACCATTTGCCGCTCGAACTCGGAGCGCTCAACGTCTTCGATGAAGCGACTGATACGGTCTTCATCGGACACCGCCCCGGCTGAGAACGCCTGAAGCGTTTGGGAGAGTGCGGGATTTTCATCCCCGATGTGGTCCATGCCCCAGCGCATCCAGAACGCCATTTCATCGTGAATCGTGATGGTGGTGATTCGTTCGAGCATCAAGCCCCCATCACGGGATTCGAGTTCCATGTTGATTTCCAGCATCATGGTGCTGCCACCACCGTCGGTGCGGAGGGGTTCATCTGGCGGGTAGTAAGTGCCCGTTCCTCCTCCGGTATCGAAGGTTTCAACCTCGTAGGTGGTGGAGCCACGGAGTGATGGTTGGCCGGGCTGGAAGGCCAATTCAACTTCGACGTTGATGGTTTCCACACCGCCGGATGCACCCGTCCAGGTCCAAGTGACACGCACGGTGTCACCCACGGCTGTTTCGATGGGGTCACCCGACACAGGGATACCGTTGACCTTCAGCATGATGGATTCCGCCATGGCCAACGTGGACAAACCCCAGGGAGAATCGAGGCGGACGGCAAGATAGACATCGGACCCTTCAACCTCTGGCTCAACCATGAATATGTCCATCAGTGGAATGGTCGCTTCGAGGGAGGAGGCTTCATCTTCGCTGCCCCAAAAAAATTCCAGTTTGGCGTCAGCAGCAGGTACGCTAAACAGGATCGCTTGCGCAGCGAGTTCAATTTCAATGTTTGATGAGCCGCTGGTGGTGAACGATTCCACATCGATGTCGAAGGTGAGAGAACCGGACCCTTGCGCAAGGAACGAAGAACCAGGCTCGGTGGCTGCACTGAAACTTTTCGAGCCGACGCTTACGGTCGCCGTGGCGTTGATTTGAACGCCAGCAGCGTTGGCCACCTCGTAATTGATGGAAAAGGTCCACGTTGATAATGGAACTTCACCACCCCAGGTGTTGGGGAGAAGCCAGCGACCGATGGTTTCTTGAGATGAGATGGAGGTCTCAATGCTCACGCTTTGCGGCTCTTCCGCCAAGTCCGCAGCGAACGGCGTCAGCCGCTTGTTGCTGTCGCTACCGATGAGGTACAGTTCAACGGGGGTGGCATCACAGCACACCAGAACGTCTTCTGAAGATGCCGCCTGAGCGGTCGCCACGAAGGGTGTGGCAAGGGTGGCCAGGAAAATCGCACACAGAAAAAGAGCACGACGCATGGTTCCCAACCGTTCCCAATCACCTGTGGCTCATAACTTGAACTCCTCGTCGTGAGGAGAACAGGCTCAAAGTACCTTCTCGAGAAGGGCGCCGAGTTCTTTCTCGAACAGCGTGACGAGCGCCTCGCCAACTTCACCTTGAAGCTCATCGGGCAGCAACCGTAGACCGAGGCGGGTCGCTGCACGGGTAGCCTTCAGCTCAGCGTAGATGCTGCGTGCTTTGGAGTGGAAATAATATGCAACGGCCTCTTTGATTTCGGCCTTCAACTCTGGGTCGTCCTCCACCTTGGCCCTGATGTGGCTCTTGAGTTCGTCCTTCACGAGATCACGAAAGGCTTCAATCACCAAATCCTCGGTGGACATCAACTCTTGGAGTTGACTCTGGATGCTTCCGGTCAACAGACGCTCAATCGCCATGGTCGTCCTAACGGCTCCTACGGTTTCAATCCGTCGCTTGACCCTCAGCAGAGAATCGACCCGTCCCAAGCCATCGGTCGAGCAAGCCGGAAGCGAACAAACGACCCGCGTCAGCCTCATCCGGCCATGCCTGTTTCACCGCATGCAACTGGCTGGCCAAATCGATGTGCTCATCACCGACCAACATGCGGTGCCATGTCAACTCCTCAAGACGTGGCGTTGACAACTCCGATTCCGTCAAGCAGGGGAGAAGAAGTTCGCTGATGGCCATGCTACGCTGGTCTGCATCCATGGTAGGCCAGACCTTTGCCAATCGCTTCAACTGACGCTCGGAAAGACCCGGCATCATGCCTGCTGCCGGCGATGGTACCTCGGGAAGAGGAACGACTCGGAGTGTGCCTTCTTCCTTGAGGTGGTTCAACACCGTGGTGTGAATGGGGTCCATGTTCGTCTCGAGGGCAGAACGAGACCAAAGACCAAGGGAAATGAACGGCCTGAGTCGACGGACCCTTCGTCCGGCAGGTGCGACCAGGGCGGCCAGGGCAGCCGCCTGAAGCACGGGGTCAACGGCGCCGGAAAACGTCCGATGGTTCGCACCCATTTCCACGGTGGTGGACAACGGGACGAGATGGATGTGGTCGGAGGAGGCGAGTTCATCGGCCGACCAAGTTGCTTCCTCCACATCAACCACCACGGTGAGACCGGTGGATTCGACCGACCACGCTGGCGGTGCGTCTCGGGGAAGATGATGGCGAGGGGTGAACAATCGGCGACGGTACCGAGCGCCTACATCAAGAAAGGCTGCCTCGAGTTGTCCGATGGCCAAGACGCCCTCAACCGTCGCTGGGGCGGTGAGGTGAATCATCTCCGCAGCGTTGATGGCCTTCGCATGTGCTTCCAACGTTGCCTTCAGTGAGGAAAACATCGGTGTCGCAAGGAGGTCGCGCATCGTGAACAAACCGGAGGAACGTGGCGTTCCTCATGAAGGTGTTCGTGCGTGTGGCTGAATCACTCAACCATCAGGCGCAGTTCATCTCGCTTGTAGCGCCAGTCGCTTGGGAGACGGTTTTCGCCGATGTAGTAGGATGCAAGACGACGAATCTTGGCTTCCGTGATTTCGAGGGCACGCTTGTTGTGAATGTCCTTGTGGTTGCCTGAGCCGAGGTGGTTGATGATGGCCACTGCTTGACGCATGAGGTTCATCATGTCCTCGGGGTAGGTACCGGCCATGTCGTTTTCTGCGAGCACTTGGCCAATGCGCTTACCGAGCACGAGGCGGACGTTGGGAACAGCGTGCTTGTCGCGGAGGATGGTGCCGATCTCGGCGGTGGAGTGACCTGCCTTGGCCAGGTCAAGAATGAGGGACTGAACCGCATCCTTGTCGGTGTTGGACCACTCAGGTGCCTCGGAAACGTGAGGACGGGTTGAGCCGCTCTGGCCTTTTCGGGACTTGTACATTCGTGCCATATCACACCACCAAGCGACCTTCCGACTTATCTCCCCTTCTTAATCGCTCCGCCACACAACGGCGTGCTGCACGCTCATGATTTCTTCTTTCGTTGGTGGGATTTCGCTAGGGTTCCCGGTGTTCCAGACCACTCCCAACCAGCAGCCACGGCACGGGCCAAACCAATGCATTGGCCGCGCTGGAGGACCCTAAGGTCGTCGCCCCTTCGAATGCTCGGGTAAGCCGTCTAGACCAGCTGAGCAAACACGTCCCCTTTCCAGACCACATCGTCATGCAAGACCACGGCCTTGAGCGCTTCGTGCTCGTGCAGAAGATCAATGGCTGCCCGCGAGAACGAAAACCCATTTCGGTCGATGGACCAGACGGCCATTTGAGTCCCGTTGAGTTCAAGCCGCCAACGAGGAAGTTTGCCTCGAACGACCAAGTTCTCACACCAAGCGTCGGTGCCGGTCACTTTGCGAGCGATGCTCTTGAAGTGCTCTTTGAGTCGAAGGTTGTTCTTCTGATTCTTCAAGTCGTATCGGGCACGAGCGTCCTTGACCGCCGCGCCCAAGCGGTTCAAAGCGTCAAAATTCGTTGAACTTTGACCTTGACGGGTGTTCACAACGTCAATGGAAAGGAACGACAAATCCATGTCGGTGTGGTTGATGATTTCCTTGTACCCCACGCGCTCCACCAACGCCGTGAGCATGCTGCGGACACGGCCAAGTTCGTCCGAGGACCAGTCTCCGGTGACCGGCACGTCGTAGTTGGCAGCGGGCCAGGCGTCCTCAAGGTCCCGGGGCACAAGGCCAAGTGGCGAGGTCATCATCACTTCGTGACAACCCGTTGAGGCAATGGCGCGCAAGAATTGACTGTGCGATTTTGAGAGCCTGTACGGTTTCCTTGCAGAGCAAGGCAAGAGAATCATCACGTTGCGAACAGGGGCTGGCGCTTCGTACGCCTCGGTCATGAACCGCTCCCAATCAACCACCAGCGGATCGGTCAGTGCGTTGGGTGAAAAGCAAGCAAATTCCGTCGTGGCCGGCATGTGAGAAGCCAGTACCCCCTCGCTCTCAGCCACCAATTCCTGATGCCGTCGAAGGTGTTCGACGAGGCGGGGACTTGACTGACTTTGTTGAACGGCCAGTGAACGAAGAGAGCCTGACATGACGGCGGCTCGAACCTCATCCAGTGCCTTGACCATGTGATAGGCTTGGGCCTCTAGACTCGTTGCTTCGTGTTCAAGCGGAAGTCGTGGGCCCCAGGGTGTCAAGACGACACCGTTGGCCGAAGCCTCTCTGCACCGAGCAAGGTCAAACAAATCCACGCCCATGCACACCAAAACGCTGAGGTTGTCCGGACCACCAAGGCCGGGCGTCCACAACAAGGCTCCGGGGAACCGATGTTTGAGGGTCATGACTGCCGTGGGAAGTTTACCGGGCTGACTGGCCAACTGAACGGCGTCGGTTAACACCACGATCTCGGGGGCGAGGGATGGGTCCGTGAGTGATTCATCGTGGTTCATGCGCTGCCATGAGACCGGTAGCAACGAGGACGTTCCTTGCGCCTCACCTGCATTGGCATCTTCAAGGGATGGAGGAAGAACATGGCCGACATTTACCGAGTAGGTTGGGCCGTTCGTCTTGAATTCAGGTGGGCAGAACGCACCCCGAGAGGTGATGCTCAAGACCGAGGGAAGGGAGGTTGAGGACGCTGAGGAGAAGGGAGCATAGTCCACGGGAAGAGCAGGGTCATCCGCCATCAACACCAGGGCTGGTGTCTTGGCCGTTGGCGATTTTCGGTCACCCAATCCCCACATACGACCATAGCGGTCGCGATGGAGAACGGTTCGACCCAGGGCATCGGCCATGCCACGCCCTGCGGCCGTATCTTCTTGAAGAGTTTGAACCCAAACCGGGGGGAGGGTTTTGAAAGACGCCCTCTCACGCTGTGTCATGGGATGGAGGAAAGGTGGACGCCGGGCGGTCTCGCTCTTCCTTCTGTTGCTTCTCCTTTCGATGCCCGTCAACGCGCAAACCGGTCAACCGTTGCAGCTTGATGATGGACGGACCTTCATCGACCTCAACCCAGGCGAAGCAAGGAACGTGCAGTTCACCGTGGGGTCCGAAACCGCAGCCATTCTGGCTTGGACGTGTTCATCCTGCCAACTCGAGGCTGTCGAACACGACGACAACCTCTCCATCGCCATGCACGGGAGCGCCATGCTGAGTGTACGGGCGAACCAAACCGACACCGTGTCGTTGACCCTGTCCTCTGAAGAATCTGAAGCGGTAGAACTGATCCTGCTTAACCAACATCAACACCTCCATGGACACGCAACGACCTGCACCCGGCGCCATGACGGATGACGTCATGCCGGTTGTCTGCACCTCTGCCAATACATGTTTGACAGCAACAGACCACCACTTGTTCACCGTTCCAGACATGGAGGCCATCACCACCGCCGGCATGGTGGAGGCCAACGCCTACCACCACGTGGCCTTCAACGCCTCATCGGGCGATACCCTCGAGTGGCAGTGGGTGGCAACCACCGATGCCGTGTCCGTCGAAATGTTTCATCAAACAGCGACGGGCGAAACCCTTTCCGACGCTGGCTTGAGCACCGGGACGGCAACGATATGGTCGGCATCAACCCCGCTGGGGGCGCACTGGATTGCCCCCGCAGACGGGCGATTCATCGCCCGTGTAGCGACGCAAGCCCCCGTTGCCTTCTGGGCGGCGCACGTCGTGTTGCACCAGCATGCACCGGTCCAATCCTTGATGGAGAACAACCTCACAACGGGCGCCAACCTCATCGGCCACGGCAACCTCACTGCCCCGTTCTCGTGGGACGAAACCCACGAACTCAAGGTGGAGGCGGTGCAGCACCCCGAGGTGTTCTCGGTCGACCAACTGCTGAACGGTGCGTGGGTAGCAGGTTCGCCCCACACCCTCCAACCGGGGGAACCGATGAAGGTGTACCCCTACCCGGATGTCAGCGCAGGGCGAATGAAGGTAAGCAGTACAACCGCCTTCATGCTCGAAGCCTCAACACGGTCGTTTGCAGACCTCACCGGCCTTGAAGCACCGTCCTACCGGCCAACGGACAACGCCACCGACAATTCGAGCTGGCCGGTCATCAACCTGACCGAGGCTACCTCAGGAGAATTCACGCTGGCCGTCCACGACATCACGGACACCTACCGCTTGGTGGTCGACGGCTGGAGCGAGTCCATCCATTTCGTTCAGTTCATGGTTGAGGGTGACGTAACCGGCCTTGAGGTTCAACTCTGGGACATCGATCAAAATACGGGAGAGGTGTTAGCGACAGACATCGTCCGCCCAGTTGGTGAACAGCTTCGTATCGGCCTGCAAGTCGGACGAGGAACACATTACCTCCAGCTTCGCTTCGAAAATGCGTCGGAGGCGACCCCGCACCTCTGGGGTGAAGAGGTGGCGTCGAGAACCTACACGCTGCGACCCGCCTACACCCTCATCGATGAAGGCGAAGAGCCCTGGTTCCCACCCAGCGAGGACGCCGTGTTCTGGGGCGGTGTGGCACGGTGGTTCATGGGCCTGCTGTTCTTGTTACCAGCTGTTTACCTCTTTGTTCATGTCAAACGTTCCCAAGCCTTTGCAGCCTCGGTCGCCGCAAAAAAGGAAAGGCTGTCGTGGTACATCTCAAGGTTGGACAGCGGTGAAAGCAGTCCAAAGCAGGCACGAATTGACATGAGCAAAGCACTGCGGGCTGTCGCCGAACTTGATTGGATCGATGGGCTCGAAGCGTGGGGCCCCAAGCGATTGGAGCATCGAACCGAAGATGTTGCCCTCGCCATCTGGAGTGTTGATGAGCGTTTGGCGACCAAGGCAGACGCTTGGCCGGTCGTGGTTGGGGTTCATGTTCTGAACGGGACATGGGACCTTGCTGCCCTGCGATTTGATGCACCAGAAGGGCAGGGCTTTGAGGTCGTGCACGTCGAACCACGCTTCCTCTTCCAAGGCGAGGAGGTTTTCCTTGACACCATGGGACCAGGCCATCGAACCTACCTCATCGTTGAATTGGCCGGCCCCGCTCAACGCGCGGACGTTGAACTCAACGGTCGCATGGACGGCCAGCCGTTTGCCGCTCGTGTTCCGGAAACCCTTGAGCGGTGATGATCTCGTTCAGCCTCGACGTCGTTCGTCCGCATCATCGAGGATGCTGGCCTCTACATCGCCGGGTGCAAGGTCGCCCCGCATGGTCTCCAAGCCCTTTCGAGTAGCCTTCGGTACTTTCTTTGGCATGTGAAGTTTCAGGAGCACCACCACGTCGCCTCGTCCGCCACCACGTTGCCGAGGAAGACCACGCTTTCGGAGTTCAATGGTCTCGCCCGAATTGGAGTAGGCTGGCACCTTGATCACCAGCGGCTTCCCGTCAAGATGTTCCAACTCTACCGTTGTTCCAAGGACCAAATCTGCATAACCAAGCGGGAGCGACATGATGAGGTCAGAACCGGAGCGTTCGAACCATTGGTGCTGATCGACTTCGAGTTCAATGAACAAATCCCCGGCCTCGCCCACGCCTTGCGGGGCGGGCTCACCTTTCCCTCGCATGCGCATCCGAGTGCCATCCTCTGCGCCCTCAGGAACGCTGAAGCGGAGCGTGCTCGATTTGAGTTCTTGACCCCGGCCTGAACAATCGCTGCAGGGATGGTCAGCCACGTTCCCGCGCCCACCGCAATCCTGGCAAGGCTGCACTGCTTCTTGGATGAACGGACCCACTTGTTGTCGTACACGAACTTGCCCTCGTCCGGCGCACGTGTTACAGGTGGTCAACTCGCCCCCCTCGGCACCGGTCCCGTCGCACGTGCTGCACGGTTCTGGCAAGTCGAGAACGACCTCTTGTTCTGAACCGAGGTACACATCACGGAGGGAGATGGAATGGCGAATGAGAATGTCAGAACCACGGCGTGTGGAACGACGGCGAGAACCCCCGCCAAAAAACGAGGAAAAGAAATCACCGCCGAGGATGTCCTCGAGGTTGATGTTGAAACCACCGCCACCGAATCCGCCAAACGGTGAACCTTGAGGTCCGCCGTGCCCGAACCGGTCGTATTGAGCACGTTTTTGGTCGTCAGAGAGGACAGCGTAGGCCTCTTGGATTTCTTTGAACCGATCTTCCGCATCCTCTTCGGTGCTCCGATCGGGGTGATATTTGCGGGCTAAACGGCGGAAGGCGTTCTTGAGGTCGCTCGCAGAAGCCGACTTCTCAACGCCGAGAACGTCGTAGTAGTCCCGCTTCTCGCTCATGGTCCCGTCCTCGTTGGAGACGACGGGAGACCTGCTTTGAACCTCACGCCTCCCCTTCAAAGGTCCAAGCCACAATGAGGGCAGAAGCGCTCACTGGGACTAACGGGTGCACCGCAACCCCGACATGTCGGTCCTGCGGTGGCCACGGGGCTTGACAACGACGGGCTTTGGCCCATCATGGCCATGCTTTCCAACGACTCGGAAACCACGGGTACGGTTTTTCCAACCGTCGTTGGCTGAGCACCGTCGCGAACCTGTCCAGAGCTCGTCATCACGGTTTCAACTCCACCTGAATCGCTCATCGAGGTCATGTTGACTTCCGAATCATCCCGTCCTTTGTCCAGACGAAGGGGGCCACGGGACGTTGCGCCGTAACCGGCGCCACAGAAGCAGCCTGTCGGAGCCTTGTCTGACGTTGTGCCTCGCGCTCGGCCCTGCTATCGACGCCAAAGAGGCCAAAGAGGCCGTCCAACAGGCGGTCCATGGGGCCAATTTTCCTGCTGGCACCCATGGTACCAACAACCGTTTCGTCGTCCAAGGTGGCACTCCCCGTCACACGGGCGTTCGCCTTGACGATGTGATCTGCTTCACTGAGCATTTGAACCTCCACCTTGGCCTCGTCACCCAATTCCATTTCCGGCCCTTCTCCCGAAATCTCGGCGACCGAACGACTCAAACCATGCTTGTTGAGCGGCTCCATGGTGCCGTCGAGGGGAGCATCAGTGGCCCATACGCCTCGCTCTTCTGCCTCGTAAACATGCTTGATTTTCCTCATGGCTTTGGCTCGGTTGTACTCATGATCTTTGACCACACCCGAGCGCCGGTACCCCATCACACCGATGAGCACAGCGACCATGTACCAACCGTACATCAAACGTGGCTCAAGTTCAAACATGGTCTGCAGCGGGGGAAGCGACAGATGAGAGGCACCCATCACGAGAAGCGGCAGCACGCTCAGGCTGCGGTTCGTGACCCCACGTGATTCAGCCATCCTGCTCGACCTTGCGTTTCAGCGATTCACTGATGTATCTATTGGCTGAATGTATCTAGGAACGGTCGCTGGGCATTCGACCTCGACGTACCAGTCCATCACCCAAGCCAAGTGTAAAACTGGTATGGAGCATCAACAAACACAGTGGCACACCAAACAAGGCCGACCATCCGTCGCCACGCACCGTCCGGTGAATCCCCGCAAGTCCGAGGACTGCGCCGTAGCATGCAACAAGGCCCCACCACATGGGTTCCCCTGCCATCACCAACGCGAGGGTCAGCAGAAGACCAAGCAAGGGAAGGAATTCCTGCCAGGTTGCACGCCGGGGGTGCTTCACGAGCACCTTTGTCCTCCAGAAACCGTACCGGTGGCCCATTCTCCACCAGTTGGCGAGGGTTGAGCGCTTGTGCATGTGAACCGTGGTGTCGGCGTCCCTGTAGAGGAGGTATCCCGCTTTCAGCAGGCGCATGGAAAGCTCACTGTCCTGACTTGTGATGAAGGATTCATCCCAGCCTCCAACTGCGTCGAGGGACGCACGGCGATGCATAACGAAGGCTGGCACTTTGGTGGGTTCTCGCCCGCGAAATTGGCTGAACTGCCCACCGCTTCGACCGATGGGCGATGCCAAGGCACCGTCAATCCACCGTGCTGTTCGCCCAGTGACTTGGTCTGCAGGCAGCACCCGCACACCGACGCCTGAAAGGCGCTCTCCGACCTCGTCATGACATGCCGCCCACGCTTGAAGACGGGATTCGAGGTGATCAGGTGGAACCGTGGCGTGACCGATCAATTCGAGCATGAACTCAACACTCTCCGGCAACGAGGAAAGGGCAAGGTTTCGGGCGTGAGCAACGGTTCGATTCGGATTTTCGATGGACGTGAGGCGAGGGTATTCATCGCCTTGATGCTGTTCGATGATGCGCTGCACCACCCGTTGGGTGCCGTCGGTGGAACCACCGTCCAGCACCACGATCATGTGGCGGGAAGGTTCAATCGTTTGCTTGAGCAACGACAGCAAGCAGGCTTCAATGTGTTCAGCTTCATTGTAAACGGGGATGACGGTCGCCAATTCGGGACCCTCAGCCGCATCCATGCTGGGTGGTGATTGGAGTCCGTTTTCACCTCTTCGTCTTCTTCGTTCGTTCACGGTATGTTCTTTGAGGTCAACCTCCTCCCTTGGTCATGGATGGTTCACGACTGCGGCTGACAGGCGTAGGCGAGGGATTCACGACCCAAATCAACACCACACTGTCGGGTGTCGACTCACCAACCAAAGTCCTCGATGCACTGCAACAACTCTTCCCTGAGGCGACTCGGCCTGACCTGGAAACCGAACCATCCTTCGGCCACCCAGCCGGCGCCGGATGGGAATTTCGAGATGTTTCGCTGGCCACTTTTCTTCAACAACTCCACGAGCAGCGCATTCTCGACACGGCCCTTGATGCGATGTCGATGAGCCTGGAAGGCAACACCACCACGTTCCGTGTTGCTCGGCAAGCGGCCGTTGCGGGAAAAATCGCTTTTCCAATTCCTGGAGACGACCCTTTGGGTGGCGTGTTTTCCGTCTCCATCACCGGAGATGGCCTGGCGGATTGGCTTCAAGCAGCCACCTGGCATGCAGGACGGACTCAAATCCCTCGGCACATCAACGACGATCATTCCATGGGCGAAGACGGCGAGGCTACGACGTGGGTTTGAAGACCTCGCCGAGGAAATCAAACATTTCACCGTCCCTCCCTGCCCAGTCTAGTTCAGGGTCACTGTTCGGGTACAACCAGCGAACAGCCTGATGGACATCCAAATCCATCGTGGATGGGACAACGCTGACGGTGGAATGAATCAAGTGGATGACGAAGGCCTCGTTACCACGTTGCCGGTACCACGAACCAACCGGGTGGCGTGCTCGCACATCCAAGGAGAGTTCCTCACGGAGTTCACGTTCCAACGCCCTTGACCAAGGTTCGTCAGGCTCGCATTTTCCACCGGGAAATTCCCACAGGAAGCCGTCGGCTTCCCCTGCGCTGCGTTGACCCACAAGAACCTCGTCGTTGTGCGACCAGAGGGCAGCAGCGACCACGTGCTGTGGATTCAGGGGATAGGGACGCAGCATGTACGCCAAGCAGGATTCAACCATGGCCACACCCTGCTCGACCGAGAGTTTTGCTTCGCCGGGAAGATGAAGAAACAACACGGGTAGGGGGATAGCATCCGTTGATGGCCGCTCACACACCGCTTTCATCGTGGCATGGTACGTCTCGTTGCAAAGGTAGGCCCCGGCATCGGTGGAGAGGGTGAACGGGACGGGAAAATCATCCGCTTGCCACAGCGAAAGGTCCAACCAACAGCCACGGTGACCGTGACCGTCCAATTGACCGTCGTTGATTTGACGTCCTTTGTTGTCTGGGATTCGCATGTGGAGACGGTCTTGCGCCAGCCGCTCCACACGTGGAACATCGCATGATTCGCACAGACCAACGTGGAGAATGGCATCCCATTGTTGGCCATTGCTGACACGCATAGCGGTTCGCTGAGCACCATCGGCGTCCACGGTCAACACATCGGTTTCAACGTGAACGGGAAACGATTGCGCCGTCCAGGGGTTCACCAGTTGATGTGAATCTTGCAGACGGTTGACAACACCTTGGCTGATGTTGGTAGCGTTCCCGCCGAACGGTTCGAACCCGGTGACCAAGACGGTGGGCACGGGCTCCATGGCCGAGGATGCGAAGGTGGGTTTTTGATTCATCCGACCGCTCCATCGGCGACATCTTCACAAACATGAAACGCCAGCAGGCCTCATGGAAGAGGAACTCGTGGTCCAGTTTGCCCCGGAATCCTCTGCGCCCAAAGAGGGCATTTTTCCCGTGCGAATCGTCAAAGAAATCTGGCGAGAAATCACCTTTGGTGTCGGCACCTGGGGTGCACTTCGTCCGCTGATCGCCGCTGCACTTGCTGCGGTGCCATTCCTCTTCCTCGGCCAACACTTCAACCGGCAACACCGACGTGGAGTCGAATGGGGATTCCTCCAAATTCCGTTGGCCCTCACCATCATCCTGTGGTTTGGACTCTACTTTTGGTCGATCTTTGACGCCTGGAGGGACGCCGTCGCTGCGATGGGGACGCCTCAAGACCAAAGTTGATCTCGGATTGGAATGGAGCCGTCGGCAAGTCCTGCCAAATCAGATCGGTCGTCATCGTCAAAGTCGCTGGGCAAACTGCCGAAGATAAAATTTGCAACATCGGCAGACTCAATCGCCCAATACATGACGGAATCGTCGTTGCTGGAGTGCCCGGGATGGTCTGGGTCTTCGTGCTCAACCGGTGATTCATACACCAGGTTCACCAGCCCGAGAAGATGACCCACTTCGTGCACCAGCACACTGTTCTCCACGTCCTCGACCGAAGGGCGTCCAAACGGACCGTCGGCCTCATCGATGGAATCGCTGAACAAAGCGACGGTTGAGGCATCGACGGCAACGCCGAGAACCGAATCCGAGTCGTAGGTACCGGCAGGGAAGAGAATTTGCCAGTACAGGGTGGTGCCGTCCCGAGGGGACGTGTCCTTCTGCTCCCACCCTTTGTCGCGGACATCCTGTGCTGACCAAGTGCCCTCGTGACCGAAATCAACCTCATCGTATTCCACAGAGATGCCCGAAGGTTTGTCGCAAACGCTCTCGAGTCTGTTGATCAAAAGGTCAACGCTGCTGGAAAACGGACGATAGCCTGGTTCGTGGTCAATTTCGATGACCATTGAGGTGTACATGCTGCTGCGCAAACAAGCAAGGGTCAGTCCGCCAGGAACCCCCTTCTTCTCTGGAAGTACGTCCAAGCCATTGCTTCCCAAGCAACCCACCATGGAACTGCTCATCACAACGACGACCAGCATGACAGCCAAGTGACGTCTACCCATGACCACCACACTCGGACCTTCGCTTTTGAACATCTGCCTACCAGTCATCGGGAATGTCGAGGGGCGAGAAAAGTTGTCCTGGACCGGTGGCGGAAGCGAGTTGAGTTCGTGCAAGATGCTCCCATTGGCGCAGGGCCAGAATGGCATCGATGACGGAGGCGTTGATCTCCACCAGCGTCACACGAATCAGCGTATCAAGGATGTCCATGCGCTGATGGTCGACAATGCTCATGACCTTTTCCAAGTCAAAGGAGGCACTTGTAGTGGCCGAAACGGCCTCGATGGGCCAAGGAGCGTGAACACGTTCACCCACGGTCTCACCCGTGCGCTCAAGATGTTGATTGAGCGTCATCATCAGATGGTTGAGATGCTTTTGCAAGACCAAGGACACTTCCACCAGCGGCATGTTGAGCTGGTTGACCAAATTGACGGTTCGCTCCGTCAGCGTAACGAGCCCGTCAACCGAATCGTCTGCCAAGGTGGTCCCTCAGTTCTTGGAGAGCGCGTCAATGTACTGCCAGCCGTAGGAGTTCCACTGATCCTGCGTCCAACCATCGGGGAGACCCGTTGGAGGGACGGGAGCAGGTTGTGAACGGTCGGGACCGGCGACAGGTGGCGGAGGAACCGAATTGCTCGGCGCAGGCGGAACAGGATGAGCTGGTGCGGGCGGAACGGCTCCGAGAGCAGGCACGGCCTTTCCGGCATTCATCTCTTCTGCAACCACATCGGTTTGGTCAGCCAGTTCCTCTTCGGTTTCAGGAGCGAGCATGCGCCGGCGAAGCACCATGGCGTAGAGCCCGAAGGACACCGACGCCAGAGCGATGATGAACAGCGTGACACTGAACACATCGGTGGAGAGTTGCTGGGACAGGGCTGCACCGTCTCGAACGGTTTCTGCCTTGACGAGCAACGAGTCCACGCTGTGCCGGTCCATCTCAACACCGTCAACGAGGACCACCACGCGATAGTCAATGCTCGAACCTGCTGGGTCGTTGGCAACAACGGGAAGGGAAGTCACGATTCGGTCGCCGGGTGAAGCGTCGAGTTCGACGGTTGACACGGTGGCCCAAAAGCCTCCGTCCACGAGTTCTTGCAGGGCGAAGGCCACCTGTCCGTTTCCGCCCAAGTTGTCAACCTTGACCATCATCTTGGCGGTTTCACCCTCGTAGGGGCTGGGCGTGTCCCACTGAAGGGACGTCGCCTCGTGCTGCAGGTCCACGCGTGGACCAACCAGTGCCATCGGCCATGTGGCAAAGGGATCGTTCATCGCATTCGTCACGGTGTCGTAGGGGTTTCCTGCTTCGTCGGACCCGGAAACCCAGACATCAACGGTGTAGGATGGAAGCAGCGTGGTCGCTCCGGAGTCGGTGAGATCGAGGGACCCGCTCCAGAAGTACTGCTGACCGAACGGCGTGATGTCGGGCAGCAGGACACTGCCGCGAGAAATCTCTGCTTCGCCGGCCTTCACAC
Source organism: Candidatus Poseidoniales archaeon (assembly GCA_038144595.1). Taxonomy (GTDB): domain Archaea; phylum Thermoplasmatota; class Poseidoniia; order Poseidoniales; family Poseidoniaceae; genus Poseidonia. Next base: position 197,070 of record JAYQOB010000005.1, read on the forward strand.
GGTAGTGCAACACAGCCGCTTCTGATGTGTCAAAGCCGTTTTCATCGTTCGTGATGAGAATCACTTCGAGGTTGCTGGCATCACCAATGGACAACGGAGAGCCCTCGGGAACGCCGTTGAGGGTGATGCTGTCAATGGTAGGTCGGGCGCTGTCAACGGCCAAGCGGACGCGTGGAGAGAAGGCCGTCTCGTCAAGGGCAAGACCAGGCATGTCGTCCATGCTAAGACGCAAATCCAAGCGACCAGATCGAACGGCAGGGACCAGCAGGTCAAGGCTGAACTCACCGTCGTCCCTTGTCGACGTACGCCAGTTGTTCTCGAAGTCGCCAAAGACCACGTCGAAGGCACCTGCTGGAGCAGGCGTCTCGTCTTCAGAAAACAGGACCCGTCCGGAAACTCGCAGTGCTTGACCCGCCCCGATGATCGTTTCGAAGTTTTCTTCGTTGTAGTGGTTCTCGCTGTTGCGCAATTCAATGGCACGAATCTTTCCGGGTTGGGTATCAAACCGGAAGTCGTTGTCGAGGCTCCACCAGTCGTCACCAAGGCCCTCTTCAACTTCGAAGCACGGCGTGAGTTCGTTGTCATTACAAGGCATGTCCGTCACTCGGACCCGGGGAAGGAAGTGCGACTCGCCGTTTGTATCGTAGGCCTCGGGGAACATCCAGGTGAGTTGGAATCGCGCCTGGATGATGATCACCGATTCGTTCCCTTCCTCAAGACTGACTGAGGAATAGAGGTTGGAGACGGCGATGTTGTCAGACCCCGAGGTCATCACGGCCACAGGATGACCGTCGGCACCTTCTGCCAGGGAGATGAACATGGACGACTCATCATCGTCGAAATCACCGCCAAGGGCCACCTGGACATATTGAATGTCTTGCCAGCCGTTGATGTCACTGAGTTTGATTTGCGCCGTGTAGGGTACACCTGGATGGAGCGGTTCGTAGTCATCGTGCCCCAAAATGGAGGAGTTGCCAAGGTCGACCTGCGGTTCGAACTCCTGACGAATGAAGTACGTCACCAAGTCTGCATCCCAATCGGGAAGCACCTCGCCCGGGCGATAACCGCAGGTGATGGTGGAGGTTGGACAGACGGGGCCGCGCCCCATGGCAATCTCGTTGTCCTGTTCGTCCTCGCCGGACACATAGAACGAGACACGCTGCTTGTGAAGGAGCATGGAATCATCGATGAGACCTTCGAAAATGTTGAGACCACCCGCTCGGGTTTCTGGAGACGAGAGCGTCTTCACTTCGTACTCGTCCTCGTTGGGCAAGCCGTCGAAGTTGTAGTCCGTGCATCCAATGGCCTCGCTGGCCTTGCATCCAACCCAGTAGTGGAGGTTCAGCTGGCGTGGTGGGTCAACGGAATCCTGGACGACGATGGAGACGGCTTGTCCGGCACCGGGAGCGCCTGCATGGCGTTCTTCACCGTCCATCGGCGTGGCACTCAACACCAACGGTGAGTTCCCGTCCAGAATCAGACGGATGGAGTTGTAGTTGGGATTGGTGAAGGTCGAGCCGTTCTCGAGGTCCACCGCTTGGACGTAGAAAATCATCCCACCGGGCGCCGATTCAATGGGCGACATGAACGTCATGTTGTAGGCGCCAAACGCTGGATTCACCTCTTCGTACAGCACCAGCGGTTCGCCCAATGGGTCGCCGTCGAACGTCACGTTTTGACCGATGACCCGGAGAGAAAAGCTCCCCGCCGGCGGCATGAGTTGCGAATCTTGGAAGTGCATTGAGCCGGTGAAGCTGAGGTTGAACCCACCTCGCACCCAATCCATCGGGTAGAGTTGCCGACCGGTTTCCTCCCAGACACGGAGCCCGTCGAGCTGGATGTCGTTTTCAACGACCAATTCCATGTCCGAAGTGGTCCATTGGCTGACCGCCACGCCGAGGTCGTCCTCAACGCTGATGACGGCTTCTGTGCTGCTTTCATCGTCCCATGACCAGTTCACCTTGGTCGGCATCCAAATCGAAACCACACCGTCAGCATCCACGGTGGAGGTGCAGTTCGCAGCATCAAACACCACGATGCCACCAGCATCGGAATTGACCGTGCATGCATCCCCTCGAAGCCACGTGAAGCTCGGGTTATCGCCGTACGCGTGCTCAATGGCGACGACCGCTTTCGTGACATGGTCAACGTCATCGCCAGGGGCGACCCGCGTGATGAAATTACGGAACAACCCGTCGGGGGCCGCCAAGCCACCTTCAAACGAGGCATCAACAGCCCGGGTTTGCATGGCGTACGTGATGTCGATATTGGAGATCTTCACGCGCCCTGAGCTCGCTGCTTTCACGGCGATGGGGATGGTGACCATGCCGTCGCCGTTCTCGGGGATGTGGTCGTTGAAGGCATCCACCAGCGTAGGGGCTTTCTTCACGATTTCACCAACGGGCGAGTCATCGCTGGCCACCACAGAGGATTCGTTGAGGAAAATATCGGACTCCCAGTCGTACGTTCCATCACCGCCCACATCGAGCATGGGGCGGTCAGGGTACCCTTCTTCGTATTCCAACACAAACTGGTCGATGGACGGCGTTACGTCGCTGTTCGAAGTGGAGAAGAACACAGCGTAGCGGAGTGTGTTACCTGCGGCCTCGGTGGAAAAACTGGTCTCTTGATTGTTGGAAGCGGCCAGCCATGTGCTGCCGTTGTCGTTGGAGACCACGACGTCAAGGGTGGTACCTGCTGGGACATCCGCCGTCCACGACGGGCGAACCTTGCCAACCTTGGTGCCGGTGTTGAAGTGGGGTGAGGTCCAATCACCCAGACCTCGTAGTCGGTGGCGTATTCGATGTCCACCCACCAGGAGACGGCCGTTGAACCGATAAGTTGGGCTTTCCAAACGAGTTCGTTGCCGGGGTGATCAAAATGAATGGTGGCTTCGGATTCAACTTCCTCCCAGTGCGTTCCGTTGTCGGCTGAAATCCAATAGTCCACGCGGTCCCCAATGGATGCAGCCGACCAATAGGTCTCAACGTTGGCTGAAAGAACGTCATCGCCGGTCCGAACGACTTCACCGTACCACGTGGTCGTACCCGGTGCGGGCGTGGTTTCGTACGTCCAACCCGTTCCAAACTCACGGTAGTAAAGAGTGGCGCCCGACCACGTCGAGTATCCACAATCCACGGTGACAAATCGCTCACCGTCGAATTGGAGGCCGTAGCCGAGGCGAGAGATTTGCCGAGTGGTCGATTCGGGAATCAAGGCCGATGAACTCCCGGAGACCGACCATGCTTCCAATTGGTCTCGGTCGTTGTAGGGTGATTCTTCTTGGCAGCGCATGTAGAAGGTCGAGCCGTTGACCTCAAGCCCGCGAAGCATTTGCTTTGAGCCACTGCCGTAGGTGCCGCCGCACTCCCAGCTCGAACCGGCGGCTGAGGTGTAACTGTAGTAGTCCTGACTGCGGGTGTAGGTGCCCGTTCCGTCCCCTGCAAATTCGTAGGAATAGAGTCGGTTCATGGCGTTGTGCGCCACCCACACCTGACCCGAGTCTCGGTCGTAAGCGATGCCCGTGTACTCACCTACCGACGGAGAGACGTCGTAGGAATCAATGCAGGTCCACGTGTCATCGCGAGAAATATCCATTTCAAGCACCCGATGGTAGTTCACCGGTGCGGTTGAGCCGTAGGTGTAGCGGTAGCCGGAAAGAATGCCGAAGAGACGCTCGTCGTCCGTGACCGTCCAGTCCCGGAAGCCGTAGTAGGCGTAGTAGGAGGAGGAATGCTTCTGGGGCAAGGTGCAGGAGGCTTTGTCGAGGGTAATCACAGACTCACGGGTGGCGTTGTTCGGGTAGAGACGCTCAACGACGTTGTGGAAGGAGGACGACGACCAAGTCGACAAGAACAACCAGTCGTGGTGCTTGAGAATGGCCCCTTGGCTTTGAGCCATGAAACTCGAAGACGTCTTCGTCAATTGTTGCGAATAGAGCGTCTCGGTGGCGTTGGAGGTGTGAGGTTGGCGCAGCGCATTCGAACCGTTGTCAAGCCAAGCGTCAGAATTGATGTCGACATAGGCGTCGTTGCCGTGGGGCAGGAAGTTTCGGCTGACGTTGTCCATGGCCAGCGTCAAATCACCGCTCCGGTCGTCAACGTTGCTCTCTGCGCCTCGAATCCAGTGCACACGGTCATCGGCAACGACCTGAGACCATCCGGTGGCGGAGGCACCCGAGAGGGTCATGCTCACGTCCGTGACCAACGCCCCTCGTGGAAGCGAAACCGAGGCGCCCATGTCGGGGTTGGCACCCTGGAACAAGGCAATGTGCTCCACGGAGCCGTCGCTGAACTCGTACACGTGACGCGTGCCAGCAGCCGCTTCCGCATCTGAAACAAACAGCTCTGCCATCGGACTGAGCGGCGTGAAAACCATCACGGAGACGAGCAGGAAGAACACGGCTCGAGAACGGAAGTGTTGCTGTTCGCCACCTTGCATGTTTGCAACAGGTCTCATGCATCATTTGAACCATGCGGTTCAAGGTCTGCCAGTCTCGGGTCAGCTGGTCTGACGTGAGTCGTAGCGAATCGGAGACGAATCGCCTCGCACGCCGTCTTCTTCGTCATCGCGAACCTCAAACCAATCGTTCATCCAGTCTCCGTCGGTGTCCCAATTGATCGGGCTGCTTCCCTCGGCGAGATGGTCATCATCAAAGTCGAGCAGGTACCAGCCATACTCGTGTTCACCCGACGTTGCGAACGGGCGCCGTGTTAGGGGATCCCTGGTAGTAGATGTCCCACGCATCGGTGCGGTTGCCCGCCATCAACACCACGTCATCGGACGGGTCGACGATGAGGAAGTTCGTGTCCTTGTCGTCCACGATGTAGCCGTATTGGTTGTCGGGTCCGCCAAACTTGTCGAGTTTGAGGTAGTTGAGAACCAACTCGTTGGGCTGACCGAGACCGAGCATGGCTGCACGGAATTGCCAGCCTTCCGTGACCGGCATACCATCGTACGTCAATCCACTGAGGCGCACGGCATTGGGTGAAGAATAATCGCTGTTCGTGATGGCGTAGAACTCCTGGAAGTTGGTGTAGGACTCGTAGACGCATCCGGCACCTGAACAGTCCCAATTGCCATCTTGATCGGGGTCAAGGTTGGCGTCGGTCGCATCGGCAGGGTCGAGCGTGAACCAGGTGAATTCGGTGTCCGGTCGAGCGAGCGTCCCCCCTGAACCGTCTTGGGAGAGCGGCAGGCAAGAGTTGGTGTCGGTGGTGCACGGCCCGCCCGTTCCCACATCAATCCACACCACGCGAACATTGAGATACGACGAGAAGTTGTCGTTGCTTTCGTTCCAGGCCATTTTGTACTCGTACCAGTCGGGAAGCATGTCCCCATCGGTGTCGTTATCGCTTGGGTTCGAACCGTACTTGAACACCTCTCGGCCGTCGGAGTAATTGTAGTCTCGGACGTGAGACACCACGGCTCCGCTTTCCACCGTCGTGATGTAGGTGATGCTGTCACCGTCGCTGTCGTTGAGGTCAGGACGCGTTTGGTTATCGTACTCCATGAAGTTCGTGAAAGGAAGGTTGCCAACACCGTTCTGGACGACGACGCCGGAGGGCGTGAAGGTCCGGTCATCCCATGCCCCTTGGGCAGCAGGAATGTCGAAACTGGTTCTGTCGTACCATCCGTCATGGTCGCCGTCGTAGTTCACATCCCACGGATTCAATGGGTTGGCTGCCCAGTGGTTCTCGGTGGTAACATCGTCCATGCCGTAGGTGGCGTAGCAGTACTCCCATCCGTCGGGAATGCCGTCGCTGTCCGAATCCGGGTGGGTTGGGTCAGCAACACCACGCAAACTTCGGTTGAAGTTCTCGCTCTCGAGTTCGTTGATCTTCTCCATCCGCTCCTCGGATTCAACGCCCTTCTTGATGAAATCCTGATAGAGCGCTTGTTGAGCTTGGAGTGCCGAAAAGCCGAGTTCTTCCTGATAGGCCGCCATGGCATCCTCACCAAAGTCGATGATGCCCAAGTTCGCTGGCACGGTGTTTCTGGTGAGGAATTTGCCCCATGTTCTTGACTCCCATTCACGAAGGTTGCTGAACGTCTCGTTTGCATCGATTTCTCCGTCACCATTACAGTCAAAACTGTCCTGGTCCGAGTCCAAATTGACGTCACCGTCGATGAGCGGATTGATGGACCAGCGATTCTCGTCCAAGTCCCACGATGTGAACCAGTACTCGAACCCGTCGTACATACCGTCCCCGTCGGTGTCTGGGATGGTCGGGTCGGTCATGCCGAGTACAACTTCGATGAAGGCGTTGGGCGGCTCACCTTGCTGCCAAGCGTTGAAGTCGTTCAAGAGACGCTTGCCGCGCGTTTCTTTCGAGATGAGGATGTTGAACACACGCTGTGCTTTCTCAGTCGGTTGCTGGAAATCACCGTCGACATGGAGCAACGGTGCATCGCTGGGATGGTCGACGCCATTGTCGGGTTGTTCGGTGGCCAGGGCAAACTCTTGGCGGTCGATCAAACCGTCTTCATCACCGTCAAAGTCCCCATCGCCAGCGACGAGCGGATTCAATGTCCACGTGGCTGCCGACACGTTCCATGCTGTGAAGAGCAACTCAACACCATCCAGCATTCCGTCACCGTCCGTATCGACGTTGTTCGGTTCGGCCGTCAGTCCGGTGAGGTTGGTCTGGTTTTCCGTGAGGAAATCACCGAAGGAAGCCGTGGTTGGTATGCCCGGCCATTGCTGGAGCGCAAACGCTACCCCGATGGTGGTGACGAACCACTGAGGAGATGAACGGTTAACATCCGTCTCCGTGAGGAGAGGTGAAATCACGTTGTATTCCTCCCAGTTGGTCATGCCATCATCGTCAGCGTCCTGCCACCGGTCGGTGGAATCCAACGGATTGAGCGTCCATGCGTCATCGAGCAAATTCCATCGTGCAAACCAAATCTCCCATCCATCGGGCATGCCGTCATCATCGGTATCGGCGCTCAATGGGTCAGCCGCACCGACGCTGTAAGCGGAAAGACCGGCCGTCACGGAGCCGGATGCTCGGTCTGCAAAGGTGTCATCAGGGGCGCCGAGGTCGCTGATGTGGTCGAACAACTTCGTGGTGAAGTTCCCCGGCAGTTGAACACCTTCAAGCGTTTGATTGCCGTTGAACAAATCTGAACGAATGTGGTACTCGAGGTAGTTGACAAAGGCCTCGTCTTGCGAGAGGACGCCGTCACGGTTGACATCGTACCCGTCGCCGTCTGGATTTTCAAAGGCGTCCGAGCCGTTGAGGGGATTCACGCCAAGCCGGGAAGGATCCCACGAGCACAAGCCCTTCGATTCCCAGCCGTCAGGCAGGGTGTCGCCGTCAGAGTCGACAAGGTTCGGGTCAGCCACTGCCCAAGCTTGGACCGCATCGGGTGACTCGCCGTAGTCCTCGAGCAAATCACCGTTCAGCCCCATGGTTCTGACCACTGACCATTGGTATTCGCAAAGGTTGGGGAGGCCGTCACCGTCAGCATCCCAGTCGGCGTCGTCGGCACGGAGTGGGTCAAGGCTCCAGTTGTTTCCACCCGTGAAGGTATCACCCACCCATCGGCGGTGTTGAATCTCCCACCCGTCCGGCATGCCGTCCCCATCCGTATCCGGGTTCGTGGGGTCGGTGGCGGTGTCAATGTTGGCCAGGGCGAGGTAGGTGGCGTTGGCTGCTTCGCCTTTGGCGCTGTCGCACACGTACGCCATCTGCACCGTGTAATAGCACCAAAGTGTGCTCTGTTCGTAGAAGAACCCGTAGTATTCAGAACCGTCGCCAACGCCATCGCCGTCGGTGTCCCCAAGACGTGGGTCAGTGGCGTTGTAGCCTTCAGGCGTGAGTTTGACGTAGCGGTATTCGTCGAGGTTGGTCCACAACCGCTCGAGGTTCATGTCGCCGGATTGATCCAAGTCCAAGCCGTCAGCATCGTTGTCGAACAGCGCATCCCACGGGTCGGTGGGGTCCAGTCCGTGGACCACCTCCCAACCGTCAGGCATCCCATCAGCGTCCGAATCGTTGGCGCCCGGGTCCATGAGCTGCAGGTTGGCGTAGCGTCCTGGCGACGCTGCACCAAAGACCGAGACGTTGCCCTCGCTCATCGACGTCGCAATGGCCACGATTTCACCGGGCAGGCGTGTTTGGTCCTGAAGGCCGTAGACGGCAGTGTAGTCACCTGCGAGCGCCCAAAGGCCCCATTCAGAGCCAACCAACACTTCATCGCCGGTCGGATAGATGGCACGGATGTTGTTCGTCTCCTTGGAGAGTTTTCCATCCACGCCGGGATGGACGTACAGCCCGCTGTGTTCAATGAAATCATCGTTCAGATCCAATTTGTGGAGGCCAGAAGGCGTTCCAAACCATAGGGCCTGTGCGTTTGAGGGAGAGGGCCCGTCCAACACCATGGCTCGAATGTCCGCAGGATTGTCGTTTGACCCCAGCGGTAGACTCCGAAGTTCATCTACATCCGTCGGGTTCGGATTGTCTTCTGGCGTGTAGAAAAATCGCCACGAACCCGCAGCATCGTCCCGTGCCGAGGCCGTATCAACGATGAACAAGCCCCGGTCGGTTCCGACAAACAAGTGGAACGTGGTCCCACCTGCCAAGCCGTGTTCAATCGAAGAGACCGAAGCATTCGCTTCACTCAAGCCTGCGACAATGCCTGCCCCGAGTTCAAACGTGGAAACGATACTGGCGCTCCCATCGACTTCAACAATCTGACCTGCACCCGCATGACCCAAACCGATGGCGTGAAGGTTGACATCTTCCCCACCCAGTGGCGACACGGCGTGAACCGCATCGGAGAGGCTCCATGACCACGAACCGATGGAGCCAAGCCCGCCATCGGCCAGAAGGGGGGCAACGGCAACACCGATGCTGGTGCCCATGACCACACCGTAGGGTGTTCCATCGGCCTGAGCGAGGAATCCGTCGTGAAGGACAACGCCTTGAGGCATGGAATGATGGCTTTGTGCTGAACCGTCGAGGGCCAGCACGCTCACGCCGTATTTGGTCATGGCATAGAGAACGCCGTCGTGTTCGGCGAGCGACCTGACGTCGTGGTGCATGACGGCCAACGTGTCCTCGGGTGCATCGTAGATCAGCGGCATCGTCGTCAGGTCGCCCTCTTGGCCAACAAGCGCCGACTTGATGCCGGGGTACACCGTGTTGCCATCGTCAAAATGAACGAGGTACTCTTCAAGCGTCGAGAGCGCTTCTCCGACCTTCAGTGCTGTCAGGGTACGAGATACATCGCTGGAAATGCCTCCGTCACGATTGGTGTCCCACCCATCTGCGTCCGGGTCCTCAAGGGCGTTTGATCGGTTCAACGGGTCAAGACCAAAGTGCACTTCCCAACCATCGGGAATACCGTCGCCAAAGGAAGGATAGAGCGGGCGGATGGAGAACCCATCCCAGAGATAACGGTCAGAATCATCCAGCAACGGGTCGGTGCCCAACCACAGGTCCTCTCCAACCGGATTCACCGCCCGTGTGGTGCACGCAGGCAACAGGTTGTGGAAGGTAGCGTTCGCACCCGATGGAAGGTAGGGCCAGTTCTTGAGCACGGCACCCTCGGGGAGGGTGGCATGGCACCACAACCCGTCCAGTTCTGCCGTGAAGTTGGACGGCGTTCCGTGGGCGTATTCCTCAGGGGCTGTGAACCGCTCCGAGTCGCTGAGAATGCCATCGCGGTCCACATCAAAACCGTCATTGTCGCCGTCGAGGGTCAGATCACTGCCGTTCAGGGGGTCAAAGGAAGGGCAGGTGTACCTCAGCGAAACCTCGTCAAAGCCACCCATGCGATGACACATGTAGGCCTCGTACCCGTCGGGCATGCCGTCGCCGTCGGTGTCGGAGACACGCGGGTCGAGGTACATCCGGTCGTTGTTTTCATCGAGTTGTCCTGTGAGGCCACGAGGAAACCCAGGGGCCGTGCAGTTGGCCGGATAGGGCCAGCAGAACTCTTCGGTGGCGTTCAAACCGTCGCGATCTCGGTCGGTTGAAGCATCGGAAGCGTTGTTTTTGTCGAGACCTTGCAGGACGACTTCTCGACCGTCAACGGCCGTCCAATTCATCCATTCTTCGAACAGTGTCTCGTGAACGTCGGGAATCAGGTCGCCATCGGTATCGGTGTTGGGAGGTGGTGTTCCGTCCGTACTGTCGGGGTGGATGTTCGCAACATTGGAAACGGCGGGAAATTGCGACATAAAGAGCAGGCTGGCAATCACGGCAAGGGTGGTCAGAATGGTCGTTTGACTTCTTCGCATGGAATCACCGTGTGCAAAGCCTCCGCCTCGCTCGTTTTTCAAACCCGCAAGTTCGCTTATGAGGGTGATGGAACATTGTTCATACAAATACCCGTTGCGAGCACGGTGAACCCCGAAGAATCAGCGCCTTCCTCGCCCCTCACCCGGTGGTTTCAAGTCCCTCCCGCGACCGAAGGATGATGTTCGCATGACGATGACCATCACGCATTTGGGTACGGGCAGTCGAGGAAACTCGACCTTGCTGGAAACACCCCATGCCAAGGTCCTCATCGACCAGGGTTTCAGCGGCACACAACTCGCCAAGCGACTGGCACGCCTCCAGTTAACGCCGGAGGACATCGACTGCGTCTTCATCACCCACCACCACGGCGATCACGGTGGAGGCGCCAAAGTGGTGCAGACCAAGTGGAGCATTCCCGTGCTCGCCAACGAGCGTACCGCTCTTGAATTGGATTTGGTCCCTGAGTTAACCACCTTCTTTGAAGCGCTTGATTTGGTTCGTGTCGGAGAGGATTTGTCGATTCTTCCGGTGCCGGTCCCACACGCTGGCTCCGACAACGTCGCTTTCGTGGCCAGCCACGGTGGTGAACGGGCGGCCATCATCACCGATTTAGGCTCGTGGACCGATGAATTGGTCACGCATGTGCGGGGCTGTGAGCACATTTCCATCGAAGCCAATTACGACCATAACAAACTGATGTACGGGCCTTACCCCTACTCGCTCAAAGACCGCATCTCAGGGCGAGGTGGTCACCTTTCCAACGAACAGACTGGACAGTTCCTGGCCGAGGTGTGCACGGAAACGACCCGAAGCATCACCCTCACCCACTTGAGTGAGAAGAACAACGCGCCACACCTCGCAGAATCGACCGTGTTGTATTACATTGACGAGGTGTTCTCCGGCGACTTGCGAATTTCAGCCCAAAACGGACCGGATTTTTCGCACTACATCGGCGCATCAGAGGAGCCGGTCTCGGTGAACAACAACACAACCAACTGACCGCTTTTCGGCTCGTTGAGGTCAATGGCTAAATGATACGGGGTTGTGTCAACATCGTGGACCGAGGCCCCGCACCGCTTGCTTCTCGTCGTCGCGATGACGAACGGGCTGTCAGTGAAGTGCTGGGCGTCGTCATGCTGCTGGCCATGGTCATCACCATCATGGGCGGCGTGTGGGTCTTCTTGAACCCGTACTTGTCCGATTTTGAGGACAACACCAACTGGAATTCGGCCACCGGACTGGCCGACAGAATCGAGGACCGTCTCGAAGTGGCCGGAAATGCACCCGATGGAACCGGATTCCGCAACACGCTAGCCATCCAGTCAACGGCCATTCGATCCGTTCAGAACGTCGAACACTGGACCATCAGCGCCGACCTGACAGACGGTGAGGCGATCAACATCCGACAGGTCAATGCGTCCACCATCGCCGTGCTTGCTGCCAACGAAACCGCACGAAGCATCACCATTCAGTCCCCGGAAGCCACCTATCAACAGACCTTACCCGTCAGCCACCAGGAGGTGTTCGTATCCCACAACGCCAGCTCTCCGCACTGGATGATCACGACCGTGTTCGGGGCCGATGGAGAACCGCTTCACCGTCATGTGATGTGGACGCTCTCCGGTTTGCAAATCACCACCTCGCTGGGACAGGGCGAACACCAAATCGTGTTGATGAACAATGCGAGGGCAGAACGCTTCCCCAACGAGGCCTGGAGCGTCAGTGCCATGCCACTGGTTGAATTTGACCGCATGGCGAACGAAGAATTACGCCTGTCCATTCTGTTGACCGACGTGGTTTCCAACGGAAGCATTGGCTCTGGGTCAAATGTCGGCATGCAATTCGTGTCCCAAGGACCAATGACCCTCTTCACGGGTGAGGCATACAACGTGAATTTCAACGTGTTCAACGCACTTCATGACGTCATCACCCCGCAATACAACAACAACTGGCTTTCCGACTACACCATTCAGCGCTCGGCAGGAACACTCGACACCTACATTGGGTTTGCACCGTATGAACGTGCCAGCGGTTCGGACGGCCTCAGCGTATCATCGCTCGACCTTCCGCTCTACTTCGAAGTGGACATTCAACGGGTGGAGGTGAGTCGATGAGGGGCGCCCTTCGCCGCGATGAAGCAGGTGTTTCAGCTGCCGTGGCCACCGTGCTGTTGTTTGGGGGTGTATTGTCCATCATCGGCTTGATGATGGTCTCCATGATGCCGGTCATCGAAGAAATGGAAGGTTCGGTGGAGCGGCACGACATGTCGTCACAGATGACCCTGCTCGCCCATGAAACCTCAGCCCTTTCCGAGCGCGGGATGCCCGGTGATTCTGCCGGAGCCACCCTCATTCCCGTGGACGGAGAACTGGTCTGGGACAGTCTGCGTGGTGGCATGTGGTATTCAGCGACCTGGGTCGAAGACATGAGCCTGCGTGCTCGAGGCGCCCTGGATTTTGACGACCAACTCGAAATCCGCCACCCCGAGAGTTTCATCGAATCGGTGTGCATTACGGATCTCAGACTTGGCCCCGACCGCCCTTACCACTACACCCTTGAGGCGATGCTCGACCGAGTGAGCGTAACGGTAACCCCGGGTTTGGCCATGCCCCTTGGCCCCATCGACATCCAACTCGTCGAGGACGGCGTCGAGGTCGAAACAACCTCCCTTCGCGTTGACGAAATGGCCACCCTCGACCTGCAAAACCGGGGCGAGGTCGTGCTCTCTTCCAGCCATGCCCTCACGGTGTTCGCCTCCATCGGCGAAGCCGGCGCAGCATACGTCATGCCCAACGCCCCCGAACCCGCTGACAAGCGTGGTCATGCATGGTCCGTCCCGATTGCTTCGGGAACGACGTCCATCCACCTGCTGAGTGAAACCGCAAACCAAGTCCACATCACCGTCAACGGTGCCACTTCAATCCATTATGCAACCCCGAATGGGCTCGCACGAACCGGTGTGTCGTTGACCCACGAATTGACCGTGGATGACAGCACGGTCGCCCACATCACCACCAGTGCACCATCCCGATTGATGCTCGTCTCAAACCCTGATGCGGCGATGGGTTCCACTGCATGGCCATCAACCAACGGAGCCTACCTCGGTCATGCCTTCTTGCCACCTCACATGAACGGCACCTTGCGGCTGACCAATTCCGGCGACGAGGTGGTCACGCTCACGTGGCGCGGCGGTGGCATTTCGGTTGGTGCAGGTGGTGTTGAACACGTGTCCTGGCCACCATCGTACGACGACGGGGCCGCCACCATCGACGGCGACGGCGATGTTTTTCTGACATGGACGCCTTCAGAGAGTGAAACCACGACCGACGCCGTTTCAGGCATGATGTACCTGCCCGCAGACGACACGGGCGCCTTGTCCGGCGGTCAATTCTCTTACACCAACCTCGACAACACCACCGAGGAATCTTTCGTTGTCCGACTGGCAGGGTACAGCACCACGTGGAACATGACGGGAGCGACGGTGGCCAACGATGTCTTCCTTGAGGCGGACAATCACGCATCCATGGCCCTCGGAGAAGGCAACACCAGCCTTGTGGTTGAGTCGGGCCACCCACTCCGCGTGTTGCGCACCTCGGGTGATGCGGGCCTTCTCCATCTCCCTCACGATGGGGCAGAACGATGCACCCGCGTGGGCACCCAAGCCAGCGGTTGGATCACCACCGACCTCCCGTGGGAACGCATGGGCGGACGGGGAGAAATTGATACCAAAGCCGCTTGGGTGGACGGGCGTCATCCTGCCAGTGTCAGCATCGACGTCCTTGGAAGTGACGGCGTCTCCAGCCACGCCTCGATTGGCAACGTTTGGGCGTTCCACCTTTCTCGACTCACCTATCAGTTTTCATCCTCCATCGACGGCATGGAGGTGGCCTTCAGCGGTGGTGCCGTGGTGACCAACCATCCCGAATTCAAACCCTACGTGGTCGTGCCGCCCTCAGACCGTGGCGGACCCGGCCCCCGCTTTGCTGCGACCATTCCTTCGTTGCACCCCACCGCATCGAGCGAAACAGGCGCAGGTGAATTGGAACTTGACATCGAGATGGTGCATCGCACATCCCTTGCATCCACTCCGGCTTACGAAGTTCGTCGTGGTTGGTCCGAACCGTACGGGACAGCGATAGCAGACAACGCCGGCATTGGACTCGAGGCAAGCGAGGATTGGACGGTGTACCCGGGTCGATTGGATTTGTTGACCGACTACGTTGGATGGGTGCCCGACCCGAGTTATGGCACATCCGAGGCGGTTTGGCACACCAACGGAGAAGTGATTGAATTTACCTTGCAATTGGCATCTTTGGACGTGACAACACGGGAGGTGTTGGTCTGAAGCAACAACGGCTCGTTCACGACACCCGGGCAGCGGCCACTGAATTGGGTTACATTTTCACGTTCCTGCTGGGCGTCCTCCTCATGAGCACGTTCAGCGTCTGGGCATGGGACATTGAGACCAACACGCGCCTTCGCTGGAACGAGGAGGCCATCCAAGCCAACATGGACGACATCGCAGCGGCTGTTGAACGAGCAGATGAAGCAAGCCGGTTTGGTGGAAACGTCTCCTACGCCGAGGAAATCGCGTGGCGACCAACGGAAGCCGATGAGTCCCTGTTTTGGCTGGAACTTCACGAAACTGAGCTGGTGTTGATCGATGAAGGCGGACCGCTGGATACGACGGTTTCGCTCTCCGGAACCGGTGCAGGAAGCCATGAAGGGCGTGTCCCACTGGCCGGTGTTGAACGATTGTGGGTCGTGCACGACGATGGCATGACCTTCCTTTCGCTGGACAGACCGCAAGCGGTTCAATGATCATCGGCTCATGACAGCTCGATGAACCATGGCCTGAACCTCGCGCATTCGACTCTTTGCGCCAAGTTCTCTGAACACCTTCAGCGCACGTTGGAGGTATTCCATTCGGCCTTGCTTGTCGGGGGCGACACCGCCAAGGCGCGTGAGCAATTCACCGATTTGCATGCGGAGGTCGTTGGCCTCGGCGAGCACGAGGGCTTGACCGTAATGTTCCACGGCTTCCTCCGTCCGGCCTGCATCGTGCAGAACCTCGCCGAGCAGCATGGTGATTTCCACCAGCGACTGCACATCACCAGCGTCGGTCATCGCGGTCAAGGCTTCGGAGTAATGGAACAAGGCCAACTCCGATTGCTCGACCTTCGAGTAATACCGGCCTAAGACGGCTTGCGCACGGGCGTGAAGCACGCTATCGCCGAGTTCCGAGGTCCGCTCGTGCGACGCCATGGCATGCTCCCTCGCTCGGTCGACCTCGCCCAATTCGATGAGGGAACGAGCCAAGGTGATTTGGCTGTAGATCAGGTCGTCGTCGTCGGAGCTCTCGAGCATGGCTTCAACCTCGCCGTACGCCTCCAAGGCTTTGCCGCGCTCGTTCTTTCGGCGGAGCAAGTACCCGATGTTGTTGTACGTTCGTGCAGCCCATCGAGCATGTCCAAGCGAGATGTAATGCTTGAGCGCCTCTTTGTGGCGAGACAGCGAGACATCGCTGTTGCCTTGTTTCCTGCTCACATCGGCCAGGGAAGAGAGAATCTCGGCTTGAACAAGTTCGTCAGCCGAAGAGGAGGCACGCTCGAGGGTCGCATTCAGCACCTCTTCTGCTTCGTTCAACCGGCCCAGCAACGCAAGAATATCCCCCTGGATTTGGGCCATACGTACCACGACATCCGAGGTTAACTCAGCGGTTTCAATCTGTTCGATCAAGCCGAGCAGTTCCATGTAGCCTTGGGAAACGAGTTGACGACCTTCCCTCACAATGAGGTCGGATGCTGCTTCAAATTGACTCGATTTGATCGTGTGGTAGATCAATTCAATGTGCAATTCATGCGAAGGTGATTGTTTTTCATACCACTCAACACACTTTCCGTGAAACTCTTCACGAAGCGCCGTCGTGAGGCTTCGCAACAAGAATTCCCGAATCAAATCGTGAACGTCATAGGTATCGGCATCAGCCTGACGGGCAAGACCGGATTCAACCAGGCTGTCAAGTTCGTCGGTGTTGAGGCCTTGTCGCGCCAAAGCCTCGAGTTTCACGGGCTCTCTGAAAATCGACAGGGCCGAGAGGACTCGCTTTTGCTCGGCACTCAACTTTGAGAAGATTTCAACCGTGACGTAATTCTCCAATGTTTCGTGAAAAGCCCCGGCGGATGCGCCCCTGTTGATGAGTTCCAGCACCAACGGATGACCTCGAGATAGACCGTGGATGTGGAGCCACTGTTCGTCCGCTAGCGAATCAAAACTTGTCAGAAGTTGACGACCAGCATCGGGGTCGAGACCGTCCAATGGCAGCACCAAACTTGCGATTCGCCCTTCAGCATCCTTTGTGGGCACGACCGGCTTGAAGGAGCGAGAGAAGATGACAAGGCCGATTTTTTCCTCGCTCCCGAGGAGGGCAAGGGACATCGCTTGGAAGGTCTGGTGAAGCACCATGTCCGACACTTTGTGGAAGTCATCGATGACCAAAAGGGACGGGGTTCCTTCCAGCGCCTCGACCAACAAACGAGCCGCATCGGCGGGTTGAGGGACAGGTGTGGCAGCGAGGTAGGTGGAAAAATCGGCGTTGCCCATGCTCGATAGCCAATCGGCCACCGACTCAAAGAACGAGCGAGAACCCTCCCAGTCTTGACATCGGTGATAGAGCAGGTTTCTGCGGTGCATGAACCGCTCAATCAGTTTGGAGGCAACCGTGGTTTTTCCGATCCCTACAATCCCCGGCACGAGCAAGGTCGTCGCCCGGGCTTCAAGCAAATTGGCCATGTTGTCGAGTTCGATCGTGCGGCCGTAGAAATGGCGGAGGCGGGGTAAATCACCCAGGGAGGTGACCAGTTGTTTCTCGACGTGCTTTGAGAGGTCCCGTTCCACCAAGTCAGCCGACAGATGACGGACATCCAGACAGTTGTGCTCGTCGATGTAGCGAATGATATCAACGGGTCGCATTTCAAACGGGAGTACCCCTTTTGCACCACCAAGGGTCGAGGATACGGCAGGCTGGTCGTCCAAAATGATGCGGACAGGCCATTCCGACAGGCGTTCCCACGTCTCACTGGCCAACGTCACACCGCTGTCGGTCAAGAAGTAGGCCTTGCGCTTTCGCGAAACACCCTTGACGTGGGCCTGTCGTTCCACCAGAATGTTCTGGTCTTTGAGCCCGGCAATGGCCCGAGGCACGTTGGAACGAGCGATGGCGACGGCGTTGGCGATGCCCATTTGCGACAGGGCAAACGGTACCTCGATGCTGTCCTTGAAATCGGAGTAATCCAGCAAGTGCAACAGGATGCGTTCCTGTACCCCCGGTTTTGCCTGCGCGGCCATGATTCAACCCTCAGGTTCGATCATTGCGGTGGCTGTTGGTAGTTCGGGTCGGGCACCCACTGGTTGGATGCTTGGTCCCACAACCAACCCGGATGCTGCGAAGCAGCCGGGGCGGCCGCTTCCTGAGCCACGGGTGCAGCCTGCGCTGGCGCTGCGGCCTCCTGCTGTGGAATGGCTGGCGTTTGCTTGGCCTTGGCCCATGCATACGGATCTTCTTCGACAGCGGAATCATCACCGGTCAGCTCATCTTCGTCCGGCACCTCTTCAAATTCAATGAAGAAGAAAGCACCTGCTCCGAGGAGAACGAGCACGGCCAGGACGATGAGAACGATGCCCACGATGCCCGAACCACCGTCGTCGCCGCTGGAAACGGTGACCGCAAACTCAGCGTTCTCGGTCTGTCCGGCGAACTTGAAAATCTGACCGTCCATTTCGAAGATGACTTCCGAAGAGCCTTCGATGCCGCTGAGTTGCCCAGCGGTAAGTTGCAGGTTCCACGAACCGTCGGAGAGGACGCGGGTCGAGTTCAACTTGGCGTTTCCGTCGGCGAAACGTGCGATAACGAGGCTACCAGGAAGACCTTCGCCCTTGAATTCGGCAGGGTCGTCAACGGTGATGTCGCCGGTATCCGTTCGCTCAACGGTGAATGAAACGGCACGAACGAGGAAGTTGACCTTCAGCGAGTAGGCCTTGGATTCCTGGTCGTCCTGAGCGTAGACCACCACGCTGTTGAGCGACCAGTCTGGGATGTTGCTGGTGGTTTGAGCCATGTACGACATGGGGTCGTAGGTCAGCACGCCAAGCGGCGTAATGATGATGAAGTCGTCGTAGAAGTCGTCCTCGATGGTCGTGTCGTCGTCGTAGACGTAAAACTCGAGGTCATCGCCCGGCGATCCTGTGCCGTCTGGGTCGCTGAAGAACTCAGCAAGGTCGAACGAGACACCGCCGCCACATCGGTCAAACGAGTTGGAGTTCTGATCGCAGAAGATGGTCCATGTGCCGACCCATCCTGTTTCGTTGAACACCGGATCGATGTTTTCAGCATCGAGCGGGTTGTTGATGGTCATACGCCAAACAACGTCCTGCGAGTAGTCATCACCGTCGTAGGCCCGCACGGTGACCGAATAGACGCCATCGTGAATCAAATCGGACGTGTCCCAGTTGGCCACCCATGAACCGTCTTGTGCAAACGTGGTGACCGGCAAGGGTCCGTCGTTCAGGACGATACCGTTGGCCAAATCGGTGATCTCGATTTCAACACGGGTGACAAATCCACCAATGTCTCTGGCCACACCGATGATCTTGGTTTCTTCGGAGGCTCGAACAGTATCGCCGTCGATGCCACCGGAGGTTTGGTCTTCAGCACCGATCCAAGAAAGTTGGAGGTTGGGTGGAATGTTGTCGTTGTTGATGGTGATGGTCCGGGTCTCAGCCACGCAACCATCGGCCTCGACAGCCTCACCGATGCAGAAATCACTGTCGGCTGCCCAAACCGTTGCTGTGTAATCACCCGATGGCAATTCTGCAACGTTCCATTCGTACGACCAGCTCGTCGAGCCCTGAATGAAGAACTGCTGAGCAAAGCCATCCGGTCCAGAGATGGAGAACCAAATTTGTTTCACATCGCTGCCAGCCGTGCCTTGGTAGGGATCTGATGCCGTTCCTTGGAACATCACCTTGCCGGTTTGGTGCACGCTTCCTGCGGTTGGCACATCCACCAACAACGACGGAGCCACAAGGTTGAGCTTGTACTGACGGACCTCAACAGGAGAATAGTCCAAACCGTCGTAGGAACGAATGCGGAAGGTGATGTCGCCCTCGCCTTCGGGGTGCGCTGCACCGTCCCACTCGTAGACCCAGTCTTTGAACGGGTGGTTTTCCATGGTGATGTCGCCGCTCGAACCGGAGGTGTCCGAAGCATAGAACCAGTCGGACGAACCGGGTGGCTGGATTTCGACACGCTTCACCAAGCCGAATTGTGCTTGCTCTGCGGTGTTGTCGTTGGCGTAGGGCCACTTAGCACCGTCCCATGCTTGGCCCGTGATGCGAACGGTGGTGGCGAAGGAGTAGCCGTCAGGCTCGTTCACGCTGACACTGGGCCGGAGGTTCTCGAGGTTGATGATGTCATCAATTGGACCCGAGAGCACGTACGAGAAGTCGTCACGACCGCTGCCGAACTTGAAGGCCTCAACGGTGTAGAACGGTCGCTCTCGTCCGTTGACGCAGTCGGTGTCGTCATTGTCGATGTAGGTGTCACCGTCGTTGTCGATGCCATCGGCACAGGAGTCTTCGTCGACCACGATGGGTTGTCCGGTGCCGTCGTGGGTACCGGGGATGGCGGCGTTCTTGTCGCCGACCACGTGGTTCCAGTTGCGGTCAAGAAGGAAATCTGACGGCAGCGACACCTGGGGCGTGAACCCGAAGGCGTCGGTGGTTAGTTCGTAGAGCGGTAGGCCCGTGGAATCCTTGATGATGACCGTAGCGCCTTCGACGTTGGAATTCTTGGCCTTCACCTGATAGCGAACGAGTTCACCCTCGCGAACTTGGGAGCCCCAAGCCGTGTTTTGGTTCTGAACGTGAATCATCGAGGAATCAAAGTTCTGGAGATCGGCGAAGGAAAAGACGGTCGCATTCTCGACCAGCTCGAGCGCCAGAGGCATGCCAGCGGGTGGCAAAGCAACGGTGCCGGGAAGTTGCAAGCACTCGTCCTGGACGAACGGACACTCCGCACCCAACCAGCGGATGCTGACGGGGTAGAGTTCGGTGCCGCCAGGGGACGGGATTTGTTCCGACTGAACGGTGACACGTGATTCGGTGATGTTGTAGACTTGTGAAACGCCGGTCCACGAGTTTCCGGAGAAGTATGCGACAGAGCCGTACTTGTTACCGTAGTTGTCGTCGTGGTGGCTCACGTTGCCGGCGAATCCAAGTTGGGAATCGGCCGTGTTGCGCTGGACGTTGATGAGGGACCCCTTGGCACGAATGATGTCGCCGGTGTTCCCGGAGATGGTGTTGAACGACGATGGACGCAGAATAACGGAAGACGTGAATGGCTGGGCAGGGGAAATCACCACCGTACATCTGCGAGTTGCAGGTTCCCGAGTTGTTGGAGATGACGTTGTTGGCCAAGTACAGACGTGCGGCGGAAGGTGCGGGCACCTGCCAGCCCTGGTCTTGGTAGTGGTACTCACCGATGAGCACAGGCTCCTTGCCCGTGTCCTGAATGGTGTTGTTCTCGGCGATGACGTCGGACGTGCCGTAAATCCACAAGCCGTTCCAGCCACCAACGGGACCGATGGTGTTGCGGTGGAGTTCAACCACGGAACTTCGAATACCGACACCGGAACCCTCGCTGGCTCCGGAGATGGTGTTGCCTTCTGCGTAGACTTTGGCACCGTCGTAGGCAGTCAAGCCAGCGCCCTCGGCCGTGGTGATGTCGTTGTCGGTTACTTCCAGGGTGTGTTCGATGTTGCCGGTGGTCTTGAGCGAGTTGGTGTCAATGGCGTTACACTTGACATCAACCTTGGAATTGGTGAAACTGCCCGAACTTGATTTCATGAGAATTCCGTAGCTGTTGTCCTTAATGTCCAAGTTGTCCATGTCGATGTACGAGTTTTCGATGTAGAGGACTGCACGGCCACCGCCTTGCTGACCGCAGTCGGCGTCGTTTCCAGTGAAAACGGAGTTCTTGACACGGAAGGTCGAGAGGATACCGGCGCCTGCGTCGTAGGCTCGAACGGCGGCAGCATCGTAGCCTTGTCCGTCAATGCCCAATTCAAAGGTTGAATCGGTGAGCAAAGGAGCGGCGTAATCGACAGCGATCACGTTGGAGGTGTTGATGTCGGTGAACGTCAGACCTCGAGCGGTGGTGGTTGAGCCGTCAAAGACCAACGCACCGTATTGAACGGCTTGGAGGGAAGCGACGTAAATCGGGTAGCCGTAGGCGTTTTCGAAGTGAGCGTAGTTGATGCTGGTGATGGACTGGTCGATCGTGTCTCGGATGATCAGACCGGAACCGCACCCTGCATCAGGGTTGTTCAAAACGTTGCTCTGCGTGTTCAAACAACGGCCGGTTTTGGTGTAGTCCGTAGGGGTTGACCAGATGAATCGGGCTTGGGAAGAGGCCGAACCAGCACTGGCGCCACATGCGGAATCACCGATGCAGATGGCACCTTCGACGTCAATGAATTTCCCCGCAGGGATGTTGACGGTCGTGCCAGCGTTGATGATGAGTTTGGAACCCTCTGCGACCGTGACGTCGTCCTGGAGGTTCATGGTGCCCGACCACGTCTCGGTACCGGTCACGGTGCCCTGGGTGGTTTCGTTTACGGCCATGGCCGAGGGAACGCTCACCATGGCCAACATGAGGGACATCATGTACAGCATCACGAGCGATACGGATTTTGTTTGGTTTTTTCGAGACATCGGCAATTCACCTGCTACGTCCATGAACGCCACGAATATAATACTGCGCCTCATTTGCCGCCGAAAGAATATCATATCATGCTAAAAGTATCAAGATTCTCGCCGAAAAACGGAAGAAAACTTCCCGAATAGAACGAAAATCAGACAAAAAAAACCTGAAAAGGTCGGAAAGAAATGGTAAACATCCTGCTCAATCATCAACAGGATGGAATATCTCGTGCTTCTTCAAGCCATGCTGAAGCACTAAGGAGGCCGTAGCCCCTTCGAAGGTCGTGCACACCATCACCCTCTCCGAGCGATTCGAGGAGCGCTCGTTTCACTTCGACAAGGCACGATGAATCGCCACCTGATTGTGGTTTCAATCGAGGCTGGTCTTCAAGGATCAACGCCAGGGCACCCGTGACAAACACCGTGGCGTCTGACGAACCGCTGCTGGAGTACCACAGGTTGTCCTCTCCCGTACTGACGATCCGCTCGCCTGGCGCCACCACTTCGGGCTTCATGTGTGGATGAGCCCGAGATTCGCCGTTTTTGTCCGTCAAGGACCCGGAGGACGAGTTGGCCCACACGGCCCCTTCACGCGTGGTCGCACCGACGGAGATGGCCAACTCAACACTTCCCGGTGAGGCCACGTCTCCGTCATCATCGAGCCCGTCATTCCCCGCAGCCGCCACCACATAGATGCCAGCATCCGTGGCTTGGCGAGTGGCTGCCGATGAACTCCCTTCTGTGGAGTCGGTTTCTTCCGAACCGCCAAGAGAAAGGGAGATGATGTCGGCTTGGAATTCAAATTGACACCACCGGATGGCATCGGCAACATCCGAATCCAACCCCGTGTTTTCACCTTGACCGTTATCGCTCAGGGCAGCCACCATGGCAAAAGAAACGTTTGGTGCTGCTCCCCGTTGCGTGGTATCGTTGGAGAGAAGCAGCCCAGTCATGAGTGTGCCGTGAGCAACAGCCCCGTAATCGACCGGATCCCTTGAGGCACCGATCAGATCCTTGAACGTGAACTCGGTGGTTGAGAAGGCATCGTGCTGAGCGTCAACGCCGGTATCGACCATGCACACACGCACACCTTCACCCGAGAGGCCTTCTGTTTGCATCTCGCGTATCTCGGTTTGTTCAAACGCCCACTCGGAGGCAGGTTGAGGAAGTTCAACCACCAGCCACTGGTTTTGCCACATCAGCACGCTGGCGGAGATCAGCAAGGCCAACACCACCACGCCGGAGATTGAAAATCGACGACGCAGGGGTCGAGCCACCGGCTCAACCGTCAGGGGAGCCCAGCCCATGGTTTCAGAGCGCCACTGGTCCTGAAACCCGATCACCGTCGGGTCGACCGCAGAAACGATGCGCCGGTCCGATGGCTCAGGAAGGTACTCAACATCACGAAGACCTTCCATGGCTCACGCTACCCCGTTCGTGTCCTCATCAACCCTTGTTTGAAAAATCAAGCAAAAGTGAACATCAGAACTTGCTGCCACCGCGGCTGCGAGCCGTGCGAACACCGCCGTACACCACAAGAATGGCAAGCAGGGCGATGAGCAAGGTCATCCAAGCAGATTCACCGTCAGCCGTCGTCTCAGGGTTGTATTCGATGCTGAAATCACCGGGCTCGGGAACAGAGTCCACGCTCTCGGCCTCAGCACCGGCGACCTCGACTCGGTAGTCGAAGCGCTGACTGCCCTGACTGAACGTCAAGCCATCGAACACGGCCATGGCCTCTCCGCCCGCTGGGACGGCGATGGACTGCTGAAGTTCCTCTCCGCCGGGTGGCGTGAGGTAGACGATGACGGACGGGGCGTCGAGGAGTCCCTCGTTCACCACAGCGACACGGACGGCGCCAGCTTGTCCAGCGATCTGGTCGGAATCCGTTGAGATTCGGTCCTCATCGACGGTCAACTTGATGGTGGCCTTCTTGATGGTCACTTCGACTTCTTCTCGGTCGACGTTCTCATCCTGACTGTTCACGTACACCGTGAGTGGGAAATCACCATCGTCGTCGGAGTAGCTTGCAGGTGCAAACACCGTGAATTGTTGGGTACGGGTTTCGTCCTTGTTCAGCGTCAGCGTTGACATCATTGGCGTCACCGACCAGCCTTCTGGAACACCGCTTTCGAGCAGCTCAATCGTGAAGGAATCCTGGCCGTTTCCGTTGTTGGTCAAGGCGAAGGAGAACTGACGTTCAACCAGCGCAGACATGCCGAGTTCCTCGGTTGCATCTGACAAACTGAACGCAAACGTCTGGGGGACAAACACCTTCACGGACGCTTGGGACGACTCGCCCAAATCCGTCTGAAGGCGCATGGTCATGCGGTGACCGTTGGCCAAGTGCCAAGCCTCTGCCACCTCGGGCAGGGTGATCTGGACCTTGACCGAGGTGCTCAGCACGGCGTCCGTATCGGCATCACCAAGACCGAGCGACACACTGATGGAGTCCTCGTAAGCCTCGCTGGTGGCGTTCCAGAACTGGACCGTCCACAGGTCAGAATCTTGGGCCAAGCCCATCTCGCCCTCAACGGAGAAGACGTCCATGATTTCGGTGCCGTTGTAGGCGATGTCGTAGTCAAAGGTGATGGTCGAGTAGACCGACTCGTTGGTGGCCGACACCACAGCTTCGAATTCGCTGTCCTCGGCGTTCAACAGCGTAGCCTCGTTCAAGGAAGCGTCGTTGAACGTGATGTCAAGGGCTGAGTTTACACGTCGGTTGAACTGGAGGGTGGCCGCAATGGTCGAGTCGGCCGTGATGGTGGTGGTTTGACCACCATAGTACTCCATCTCGACCGCTGTAGCGTGCTGAACGGTCATGAATTCACCGTCAAAGGACACGCTGCCCTCGGGGAACAGCTCACGAAGTTCACCGTTGGCTGGCACATCGACCATCCAAGATTGACCGTCGAAGGAGACTTCCAGTTCCACGGTGCCTTCAATCATGTCCGAGCCTTCATCGGCAGAACCTGCATGGTGCTCGTTTTGATCAATGTCCGTCCAAGCCGTCGTCAAGTCGACGTAGCCGCCCAGCGCCATTACCATGGTGATGTTGCCACCGTTGGCCACCGAAGCATCGAGCAGGCCAATGGCGACACCGCCACCGTTGGGACCTGGGTTGCTCTGAGAGACCACCACGACCCACTCGCCGGGTTGGACGCTGGTGGACCACTCAAGGGTGGTGCCGTCCATGGTCCCGCTGACCGAAACTGCATCACGCTCAATGCCAGCAACAGGGTACAACACGATGGTCGCATCCACCAAGCGGTCAGCATCAAGCTGGTCGGTCACCGTTCCCTCAACCTCAACGAGGCCGGCAGTGACTTCAATGTCCGTGGAATCCGGGCTGTCGTGAACGGTGTAGCCGTTTTGGTCCTCCGTTGCGTAGTAGACCGTCTCGAAGCCTTCCTT
This sequence comes from Candidatus Poseidoniales archaeon, assembly GCA_038144595.1. GTDB lineage: Archaea > Thermoplasmatota > Poseidoniia > Poseidoniales > Poseidoniaceae > Poseidonia. Next base: position 222,497 of record JAYQOB010000005.1, read on the forward strand.
CTCGACGGTCACGTTGTACACATCACGAATCGGCACAAAGATTCGCCAAACACCTTCATCATCGGTCATCACGGTGGTTGAAACCTCGGAGTTGTTGCTTCCAACCACGGTGACGTTCATCTCTGGCAGTCCTTCACCGAGACTTGGTGCACTGTTGTTGTCAAGGTCCCAATAGACCTTGCCGCCAATTTCGACCTCAAGCGTGGCGTAAACGGGGTCAAGAACGAGCGAATGGTTCTCGTCAGCGGCGTCCGTGCTGAACGGCGTGTCGCTGGTGTCCATGAACCATGACTTGGTGCCGATGGTTCGGTTGAAGTAGAAACTCCAGGTACCTGGCATGAGCAACTCGGAGGCGTTGCCGTCGGCGTCTGTGCGCTCAAAGGTGATGTTGCCGTAGCCGTCGTGGCTCACAGCGGTCACCGTCATGTCGCTCAACGCCGATTCAGTGACGGCTTCGAGGAGCTGCATGGACACATCAACGCTGATGCTCGTGGTCAGGTCGAGACCGGTTCGGACAGAATCAGCATCAACCGTCAAGGGTTGTCGCAAGGTTTCGGTGTGGTCCCCGTTGGTGAACGGAGCGACGATGATGAGCCATTCCCCTGCTGGAACGTAGGCTGCAAAGCTGCCGTTTTCGTCTGAACCAACGTTGAACCATTGGTCGTCGGCCTCGTTGTACAACAGGAAGTCGTTGGCAATGCCGTCGTCGGTGGTGTTGAACAGCGTTCCCGTGACCAGGTAGGTGTTCTTCAGCGCCACTTCGTAGGGCTCATCCACAGGGTCGAGACCGATGCGGATGGCGTCAAAGAAGGTCTCACCGATCAAATCGTAATCGGTAGCGTTCTCATCGGAAGCAGCCGTTCGGTTGAACTGCACGTCGTAGCCACCAGGGGTCAATGAAACGGTGATGGTACCCGGTTCAGTGTAGTCTTCAGCCGTGTAGTACATCGGTTCACGGTTTTCGTCGATGGGCTTCAAGGTAAAGGCGGGCGTAGCAGCCGTGCCGTTCTCAAAGGTGCCATCCTCTGCGGAATTCAGGAAGACGTTCATCTCAACCTCAACCGCCTCTGGGTTCGCAATGACCACCATCGTGGACATGGCTTCGGTGCTGGAGCGGTTGACCGACAGGTCCTCGATGGCGGTGGCGTTCAATCGCTCGTCGGTGAGCGAAATGGTCCACACGCCGTTGGGCAGGTCAAACGCGAAGTCCCCGAGTTCGTTCGTCGTGGTGGTCCACATCAAACCGGCGGCGTTGGTTGCCACCACTTCAGGAGCCTCCCAGAGCGGGAAGGAAGAATCCCAGCGGGTCTGGTTGTCGTAGAGATGCACAACACCGTTCACCAAACTGGTTGGTTCAATGTACAGCATGCCAAGTTCAGCATCGACACCGGTGGCAACCTCCACCAAGGCACCGTAGCCTCGGTTGGTGACGACGCTCTCGGTGGTCAGGTGGTAGGTGAAGCCGGATGGGACACGGATGGAGAAGTGTCCTGTGATGTTGGTCACGGCTGAGAAGGCAAGGTCATCGGAGACAACATTCACCGTCAAACCCGTAGCGGGTTGCGTGGTTTCTTCTCGGTTCTCCTCCGGCGTTTCATCGTTCCATGTGTTCCACTCATCGACGGTCACGCCGGGGTAGTTTCGCATGGACCCGTTGATGTAAGCAGCCTGAGCATAGGTCACGTCTCTCATCAGGTCGTCCGTACCGGGTTCGAGTTCAATCTGGTCGAAGAGCACGAACTCAGGGTTCACATCATCACGGATGTCCCACACACCGAACAAGAGTTCAGCGTAAATTTCCCCGTTCTCGTCGCTGGTGACGTTGATGGGGTCCAGGAGGCCAAGTTCGTTCTGGAACGTGATGGTTCGGTTGGAGACATCAAACAGGGCCTCTTGGGTCAGCGGGTCGACCGGCGAAACCAGCGTGAGCGTAACGTCGACGGTGTCGGGAACGTTCAGGTCCAGCGTGATGTTCGAGACATCATCGTTGACAAACGTCGATTCGTTGAAGTCGTACCAGCCGTCATCGTCGACATCGCCTCGGTAGTAGTACTCGCCGGGCGGGATGGGCCCGTAGGAGAAGTTGCCTTCTTCATCGGTCATGATCATCACAGCGGCGTCCTCGCCGAGTTCAACATCGATCCACTCGATCGTTTGGTTGGCGAGTGCATCGCCGTGCATGTCCTTCAGGGTGTCCTTGAAGATGGCACCGGGCATGGTCATGTCCAGGTCGTAGCTTGGATCAATGCCGATTTCAACGGGGTCAGGAAGCAACACTTCCTTGCCGTTGGGCAGTTGAGCAATCATGTTGTAGGTTCCCGGGAGCAGACCGGTCTTGTAGAACGAACCGGGTTCCACCATCGGACCGGAGAAGGTACCGACACCGATGAACAGGCCAGTGCCGTTGAAGGTACCCGTACCTTCGAACAATCCGGCACCTTCCAGGGTCTCGCCTTGACCGGCTTCTGCATCACCGTAGGTACGGGTCAGCGTGGAAGTGCCTTCTGAAGTGAAGGTACCCATGGCATCAACCGTCCCTTCAAGGCGGTAGGTGGGAATCTCACCGCTGTCGTCGACGAGACAGAAGGTCTCGTTTGCTGGCATGACGGCGTTGGACTCGTTATCCGTTTCACAAGCGACCACATCGCTTGGCTCAACCCAAGAGGCCTCAATGACGCCGTTTCCGGACCAGGTTCCGTTCGCAAAGAAGGTGCGCTCGTTGCCAATTGACCGGGTGAAATCACCGATGAAGTTGCTGGCGAGAGCAATGCCCTCGCTTTCAAAGGAACCTTCCTCAACCAGCGTGGCTTCACCGGTTCCCTGGAGAATGCGAGATTCTTCAGAGGTGAACGAACCACTGGTGGTTTCCACGGTGTAGTTGTCGGTCATGGACCAGATGTTTCGCAGGATGAAGGTGGTTTCCGAGATGGGGTCGCCGTTGAAGGCTTCATCGCCGGACCACGAAACGGTACCGGAAACACCGCTGCTCTCAACAGCGATGTCGACCGTGGTGACCATGTCAACTTCTCGGTTGGCTTCGTCGGCGGTGACGTTGGTGAGGGTTTCACCCAACCACGTCATGTTGGCGACTTGACCGAGAATGGCCGTGATTTCGTTGATTTCACGGTCGTCGTTGGTCTCGGTCAAGATGTCGCTGAGGCGCTCACCGTAGGAGCCGTCTCGGATGTTGTCGCGTGCAGCACTGGCGTCGAAGACACCGGCAAAGGCCGTGACGCGAATCTTGCCGGCCGGAGCGAGGAAGCTGTAACGTCCATCGTCGTCGGCGTCAACGAAGCCGATGGGCACCCAGTAGGTGTCCTCGTCCAAGTCCTCGCCGAACTCACCGGAGAAGGCGTCGCGCTCGATCAACAATCGAACACCGGGGAGGCCTTCGCCGTTGTCGCTCATGGTGACTTGGCCGGTCATTTCTGCGCCGGGGTAGTACTTCAGAATCTTGACCAAGGTGTTGGTCGATTGAATCTGATCCTCAGGCGATTCGCTGTACCAGTTGGCAATAACGTAGTGGTTCATCATGGCCCCGGGCAACGGAAGTGCGTTGGTCATGATGGTGCCTGGCGAGCCGGACTGGCCGAAGTGCTGGGAAGGTTGTGGGTTGCTGGAGCCTGCGTTGAGACCGAGCGTTGAAGCGCCGTAGCCGACGTAGGTTCGGGCGACCATGGTGTCGAAGAAGGCAGGGTTGTGGTCAACACGAACGTCTTCGATTTGCAGCATGTCGATGTCTGCACCAGCTTGCTGGTTGAGGAAGTCCTTCTGCATGGCTTCGTCGACTTCCTCTCGCGTCATCTCGTCTTGGAAGTCGCCACGGACCGTCTCGTACACCTCGTCCATGTAGGTGCCAATGTCTTGGCCCGACAGGATGGTTGGTGCACCAAAGATGCCCATGGGCTGTCCTCGGTTGTAGTTGGCGTCCGCCGTGTAGCGACCGGCTCGTGGGTAGAGTCGGTCGTCGATGGCGAAGTATCGGATTTCGTGGTCGCGGGAAATGGTCTCACCCGGGGCACCTTCGTAGTCCTGAACCTTGTAAAGACCCTCGAGGTTGATGAGGTCGTTGTAGAGGTCGTGAACGTTAGCGGTGGGGTGGGCATCGAAGGCTGCAGTGAGCAGTTGGGTGACCAAGGCCAAACGGGCGTTGTGGCGGTGGATGGACGTTGAAACCGAGAGGTATTCGTCAATCAAGTCGGCCGTGTACCAGTAATCGCCGATGATGGTGTGCGTCCGCTCTTCAACCGTTTCCTCGGAGGTTCGAACGTTGTTGTTGAACGTGATGTCGGCTTGGTCCATGGAACTCCATGCATCGCCGACACAGGTCGTTGATACGGCATCCGTGCACGGAATGGCCACTTGATCTTTGTAGATCTTGTAGACCTTCTCGCCACCAAAGACACCAGCGGTGTGGAGGTAGCCCTCGGCCATCACCACATCTCGGTTGGTCTTGACCACGTTGAACGAGCGTTCTTCGATGAAGGAGATCATCTCTTCGCCGAAATTCAGTTGCAGCGTCTCGAAGTCAGCCCACTGGTCGTCGTCGAGGTACTTTTGAACGACGCCAGCAAAGGTCGGCGTCATTTGGAGGTCGCCGCCCTGGCTGGCATAGACGCGGTCGCCTTCAGCCAATTGCCAAATGAACATGGCCGTCAGGTCGTCTTGGTTGCGAGCGAGCAGCATGTTACCCGTGGCAGGAATACCGGATTGGAAGTTGTCCGAAACCGAGGGATGCTCGCCGGTGCTCATGGCTTGGAAACCATAGTCCCACCATGAAACGAACGCCGGTTTCTCTGAATACGCCATGTCGGTGTCCTGGTTGGCTAACCAGTCGTACGCTGCGTTCCATCCGTTGTCGTTGAACGACGAACCGAAGCTGCCGAGGTACCAGCGACCGTCGTAGGTGCTGCTGTCAAGAACGGAGAAGCCCAAGCCATCAAATCGGAGAATGTCAGGGACGATGTTGTAAATGCGCTCGTCGATTTCCGATTCTTGGTTGGACGTGCCGGGGATGGCGGAGTCAAGGCCATAGGTGGCCTGCTGGCCGAAAATCATGATCATCACGAGGAAAACAGCAGAGAATTGCGGTGTGCGCCAAACAGCCTTTCGAGCACCAGTGATGCGGTCGGCTGGGGTACGGATACCGAACTTCTTCCACGAACGGACCAGTCCGCTCCAGTTGGCCCACTGCCAAAACGCAACGATACCAGCGGCACCGAGGATGGCCATGATGGGCGTGGCGTTGAACATGAAACGAGCAGCGTTCCAAGCCATGAACGTGGCTGCAAAGACCCAGACACCGAACACCAAAGCGGTGCCGTTGCGGTGGCGAAGACCACGCCACAGCAGACCGCCGCCCATGATGAGGGCGAGCAGGAAGGTGATGGGGCCAAACGAGGCAAAGAGTTGGGCACGGTTTGGAGCGTTGGCTTCAGCAACGGTGCCAAAGATCTTGGTTTTGGTAAAGTAGCCGCTACCGGTGAACAGCACGTCCCAAGCATCCGAAAGGTTGAGCGTTTTCAGCACGTAAAGCAACACGAAGAACACGGCAGCAACACCACCAAGGGTCCCAAGAACCAGCAGCCAAGGCTTGTCGCGGAAGCCGGTGGTGACGAAGGCGATGGCGATCGTGAACCCAAAGATGAACAGGAAGGGTTGGAGACCGGTGCCGTCGAGCACGAGGCTGAGCTGTGGGTGCGCATAGAACGGCAATGCCATCAGGAACGTCGTGGTCAACATCACGAGGAACATCACGCTGAGCGACGTGGAATCACGGCGTCGGAACATGTTCAGAGCAACTTGCAAGGCGTAAGCCAGGAAGAGGATGGACGGACCGACGACGAACCCTTTCCAGCCGAGAGCGACGATACCGAAGGCCACACCGGCCAAGGCAGCGTTGGCCATGGCGGCTTGGCGATGGGCAGCGACATCCTTGAAGGCTTGAACAAAGGACATCGGGTGAGGCGAGGTCGTCTTCGAAATTCGAGAAGAACCGGCATACTTCACCGCTCGCAGCCAATACATGAAACCGACAGAGAGGAACAGCATCACGAACGCATCGTGGTCAGCCAGTGCCCAGGTTGAGTGCGTGACGTGTGCGGGCATGAAGGCGATGAGCCAAGCAGCGAGCACACCAGCGCCCTTGCCGAAGTGATCCTTGGCCATGGAGGCAATGGGGAACACGGTCAAGGCACCGTACACGGCAGGCAGGGCAAGCATGCTCCACCAGACAGCGTCCTCGGGGGTGTTGAGGAAGGGTTCGAGCGCCATGGCGCCGATGGCCATGGACCACGAGAAGAGTGGTGGACGTGGGTTGATGCCACCGATGGGGTAGAAACGGTCGGCGTCAACGACAAGGTGGGCGTTGTTCGCAATGATGTAGTCCACCACGCGCTTCATGTACCAAGGGTCAGAACCGCCGGTCATGTCCCAGTTGCCGGTACCAAAAGCGTTCATTGAAGGAACCGCATACCACTGCACACGAATGGCCAATCCAATGAGGAAGGCCAAGCCGACCATCATGCCAGCACCGTGCGCACGGAGGAAGAGGCGGGCCTGAGATGGCTCGTGTTCACCGAGGTTGGCCCATCCACCGTAGCGTTCGTGGTTGCCGATGGAATAGATACCAACGCCGAGGAAGAAGGTGATGGCGAGCCAAATCAAGGCGCCCCACGTACCGTCAAGGTCCTCGGAGTACCAAATGCCTGCTTCGAACCAAGCGGCGACCTGATAGAGCGTCCACATGGAGGCGAGGAGCATGGCACGGGTGTGCCAGCGCTCGGCCACCATGCCGGCGACGATGAGCGCCACGACACCGGTCAAGAAGGCACTCCAGTAGCCAACGTAGCCGTGGTAGCCGACCTCGGTGGTGATCCCGAGTTGGTTGAAGGTCTCGACGCTGTTGAAGTGCCAGAGCGAGCCAGCAAAGGCGAGGACCCAAACACCCAAGGCCACCATCAAGGGCGTGGCGGCACGGTTGAACCCGCTGGTTTGACCGAGGAAGGAAAACCAACCTTCGGTGCCTGAAGGGTTGAGCGTGCCACGAGCGAGGACACCGGCGAGAAGACCGGCAGCGGTGGACATCGTCCAGTACGCAAAGAAGACGTACGCCGTGGCCATACGCTCCAGGTTCATGGTGGAGACGAGTTGGCCGCTGTCCATCTCGTAGGTGGAAGGCAGCGCCGCATAGGTGTCGCCGGCGGCAGCAATGGCCAGCCAGAAGCCGACGGCCGAGAAGCCCATGGCGGTCATCCATTCGTGGCGACCTCGCAGATCAAGGTTCGAGCCGATCACAACGATGAGCGCAAACATGAGCGCAGCCAATGCATCGACATTGGCGACGACGTAGAGCACTTCGGCACCGACCAAGGCCAACACCAACACGCCGAGGGAAACGGAGGTGGAGGACAAGTCGGGTCGCGAAGCCAGAACCAAGCGTGGCACAACGGCCAGCATGCTTGCGATGGCGACGACCAGCATCGGCATCATGTTGTTCAACGTCAAGTCGTATTCAATGCCCACGACTCGGGTGGTGGCAAGAGCGAGCAGCACGGCCAAGGGTGCGAGCAGCAACCCCAATGCGGCACTTGGCTGATTCGCCTTCGTATCCATTTGTTCATCCATTTGTATCCCTCATTTTAGGTCCAGCCTCAAGGCTGGCGTCGTTGGCCACTTCTGAACCCCTTTTAGGTATAACGGGTTACCACCGAGACCGATGTGGCTCAGTCGCCTTTTTGCTTATGAGGAAAACAGGACGAAATTCTGCGATTTATTCCATAGCGCGATGGCCAATATCGGTACGGTGGTGACCTCCTTCGAGGGTGAGTTGGTGAAGCAAATCATAGGCGGCATCATGAGCGGACACGAGGTCGTCTTTCAGGGCTGTGCATGAGAGAACGCGACCCCCGGAGGCCGTGTATTGGCCGTCCTCATCCTGCGCAACACCAGCGAAACTCACCCATGCTTCGCCGTAGGTTTCCTCAGCCAACACACGGGGCAGCCCATCGATGGGTCGTCCTTTGATGGGGGAGGCAGGGTAGCCTTCCGAGGCGAGCACCACGGTCAAGGCAACGCTGTCGTGGACCTCGAGCGCCACTTCATGAAGTCGGTCGGTCGCAGCACCGTTGAGCACGTCGTACATGTCCGTGGCGACCAGCGGGAGGGTGACCTGACATTCCGGGTCGCCAAAGCGGACGTTGAATTCAACCACGTAGGGGTCGTTGTGTTCGTCGATCATCAGGCCGATGAACAACACACCTCGGTACGGGACCGGTTGTGAACAGAGATGTGCATGCATTGGCTCAACAATGCGTTCGACCACCTTGGCGTGAACCGCCGAAGACACCACGGGTGCGGGACAATAGGCGCCCATGCCACCGGTGTTGGGACCCTCATCATCGTCGTAGGCCCGCTTGTGGTCCTGACTGGCAGGCAACGTGCGATAGGCCGTACCGTCCATGACCACCAACATGCTGGCTTCCTCACCTGGGAGGAAAGCCTCCAAGAGGACGTAGCCGTCGGCTTTGATGGAGAATTCGATGAAGGTCCTCGCCTCGTCTCGGTCGCTGGTCACCACCACGCCCTTTCCGCCTGCCAGCACGTCCCGCTTCACTACCCAAGGCTCGCCTGCAAAGGCGTCCAATGCAGCATCGATGTTGCTTGTTTTGTCCAAGCGAACGAACGCAGCGGTCGGTACGCCGGCTGCCTCCATGGCTTGCTTGGCGTGGAGTTTGGAGCCCTCGAGATGAGCCAGTGCCGCCACAGGGCCAAAGCAAGGGATGCCCGCTTCAGCGCACGCATCCGCCAACCCTTCGCAGAGCGGGGCTTCCGGTCCAACCACCACCAGGTCCGGCGTCAGTTCCTTGAACAAGGAGACGAGGGCTTCAATGGACGATTCAGAAGCATGATTCGTGGCGATTCGTGCGGTCCCGGCGTTGCCCGGAACACAATGCACCGAGCCAACCTTGGGTGAGGCATTCAGCGATAAGCAGAGGGCGTGTTCTCGTCCACCGCTCCCGACAACGACCACCGTTGCTCCTGTCATGAACTTCGGTGCCCTCGGGCGATGAATAAGGCCTTCGCGGTCGTTGGTTAGGCTGTGGCCCCGGAAGAACCCTTATTCGCCATGCAACCAACACAGCACCATGCGAACCCATGCACTCCCGGCAGCCCTTCTCCTCACCCTCTTGTTGTTGGGCCTCCCTCTTGCGGCAGCCCAAGCACCCACCGATGGTGGAACGACCTCCATCACCGGCTCCGAAACATGGACCGATGACGGCCATCTCAACGGCCATGTGGTCGTGGCCGACGGGGGTTCGTTGACGGTCAACGCCAACATGACCGTGGCAACCGGCTCGTCGATCACGGTCGAAGAAGGCGGGCAACTGGTGGTGACCAATGGCGCTCTTGTGAGCGACGACCTCAACGCTGGACTCATGGTCAACAGCATGTTTGCCACCATCACCCTCAACTTTGGCGACCTCGCTGATGACGGCGTGGTCCAACTGAAATTCGACCACGTCATCAGCGCCGACTCGAAATTCAACGTCACCGTTGGGGACGAAACGTTCAACGCTTCCGGAGAGCAACTCGTCCAGTTCAATGTCCCACTCAACGGGACCGACCTCGTTGGTGTCCTTCGACTCGTATTATTTCACGCCAACTTACGTCCTGTGGGCCAAGGCCATCTACGGTGGCGGGAACCACGAGACCGTGCTGGCTCAGGACATGGACGCCTCCGACGCGCCCTTGTATTGGTTCCAATCCGGCTTTGATATTCTCGCTCACGGCGACCTCTCCATCACCTCCAGCACCATCTCCGGAGCGAACATTACCTGCGAATCCCTCTGCCGGTTTGACGGAACCGAACTGGTGGGCAGTGCGCCTGTCGATGCCGCCACCACCGCATCGGTGGCCGTTCTCAACAGCATCATCAGCGGCTCTCGGTCGGACGAGGACATCATCCTCCACGACGAGGCTTCCATCGACTACCAGAACAGCCAGGGGACCGGCGGCACCACCGATGCATGGATTCGCTTGCTCACCCAGCGTACCTTGAGCACCAACATTCCGAACGGAAGTTTGGACATTTACGACATTGGATGGGGCGCTGCCGACTGGAACGACCTGACCGACGCCGATGGAAACGTGGTGCTGGTGGAGCAAGGCGCCACCAACGAACACAAGCGCATCGTCGAATGGATGGACGGCGACGGGATGGTCCAACAAGAAGACGCCAGCATCACCCTGTCCATCACCAGCAGCTGGGGCGTTTTCTCAACGACCATTGACGCCCCCACCACCACCACAGCCACCGTCGAAGTTGACCTGCCGTTCGTTGAGGTGACCGCCGTTGCCCCCGAGGCCGATACGGCCTTCGCCAACAGCAGCGTCTCGGGCATGATCACGGTGGCCAACACCGGCGACGCGGCCGTATCGGGCGTGAGCATTTGGTGTTATGAAGGCGAGGACGTCGCCGACACCACGAACGTCGTGGTCAGCCTTGCACCTGGCGAAAGCAAAGATGTGCCCTTCACGTGGTACGCCTACATCGCCGGTGAAGCGACGTTGAACTGCAAGCCCTTGTTGCCCACCGCCCTCAACGACATCGCTGACGACGTGGTCGACCTCACTGGCGCGACCTCACCCGTGGTGACCTGGGAATACACCGTAGAGGAAGAAGACGCACCGATTCTCATCTTCATCGCCGTGGCCGTCGGCTTCGTGGCTGTGGCCTTGTTCATCGCCGCTCAGCGCCGACCCGAAGAGAAAGCCTACACCACGCAACACGACACCTACGAAACCGTTGACAGCGCTGACGTCCAAGAGGAAGACGGTGAGATGGACATCCCCGAGACCGAATCGACGGAAACCGAAGGTGAAGAGGCACCGACCAAATCCATCTACGACCTTTAGGCCGATGAAGCGTGAGGGCGGCGTTTGACAAGAACCCATTGCGTGCCCAGTGATGGGATCAAAACGAATTACGAGGTTTGTATTCACCCAATGATGGAGATGCAAGGTTATCGGAAAAAACCGATTCCCCAAAACACGACTTCAACACCACAAGACTCGCCACTGGCCATGCTACAAAAGAACCAAACTAGGAGCGTCAAAGCGAGGTAGATGCCCAAGAAGATTCCAATGACGGCTCCCACGCCACGGGCGATAATGGTTGCGAAGGTGTCAGAGGGTTCAAGCCCCCCAAATGTAGATCCTTGTGAGGGGTCCACATCCCTCTTTTTTTGGCCCACTTGGTGGAACCGGCTCTGAACATTTCCTGCCTCCCCTTTGACGTCTTTCTTTTGATATTCGACGTAAAGAACCACTGCCGACATAGCGAGAAACAAGAAAAAACCTAACGGGCCGGAAGCATCCCCCAGTCTCCAAAAAAACGAGAAAAAACAAAGCTGACCAAGATGAACAAGCCAATGGTTCCCAACACCCCTGTGAAGTTAAGATGGTTATCGGCCATGCCGTGGCCTTGGCTTATCAATGAATAAACAGTTTTCCTGCACACAACTCAAGAGGTGAACATCCCGAACCTTCAACAAAATCGGATGTACCCCTCCGATTGAACAGGCAGGTAGAGAGCATTCACCAATCAGCATGTTTCGCCAATGGCGTCTTCGTCACTTTTGGCCATTCCCAGTTGAAATGTCAATCTGTTCGCTCCAAGAGGTGGTGTTGTTTTGTGGGGCTCACGGTGTTGGTAATGTCAACGGTGAAGGTGTAACATCCGGGTCGTTGTAGAAATGAGTCTTTGTCGAGGTAGAGCACCCCTGTTGAACTCTTCGCATCTCCCGTCAAACCAAACCAACCCGCATCGAGCCGCCGCTTGATACCGCCGCTTTGGAGGCCCAACTGGCCGTGTCATCATCCATCAAGTGATGATTGCTCTGTGGGTCCACGAGTCGCCACCAGTGACAGATATGTCGATGGTGTAGTCAGCGTTCATCGGTCGAAGACCGACGGTTGAAGCCGCCACCATTGCTGTTCTGCCACCGTCCCGGGGTTGATTGAGGCCAACCAGCAATTTCAATCGTGATACCGAGGTACTCGTCAGAAGAGGTTGTTGATTGCTGTTTTGCAGCATGGGCGATACGAACGCCGGCATTTGTGGCTTCCCGGACAAGTAGGTTGTGGTTTGGTCTTCGGGATGGGAACGTCGTTGAACCAGCCCGTTTGATGACTCGGCATAGATCGATGTAGGGTGTTGCCATCAGTCCTCACCGTTGCCGGTGCAAAATATCGCTGATGATTGGAACTTTGAAGTTCTTGATGTCGTTGTTGACGTCGTCAGATTCCGCACCACATCTCGGCACCGTTCGCCTCAATGGAGACATCCACCGATGACATGGTCCCTCGTACTTTGAATCAATCTCGTTGCTCTCTTCGTTAAAAGCAACGTCTGTAATGGCCATGGAAGCGTCATTGAGACGAGTCATCACAGCCGCATAGGGCGTGGTAGCGATGAGCAACGCAACGACGATGCTGGCGCCGAGTTTGACCTGGTTGATGCTGCCAGTCATGCGTTCGGCTTGAACGATGGCACCAATCCCGACCACCAACACGATGGTCCGGTGAGGTCCCCATGCTCCACCTTGGAGGGAGAGAATGGCACCGACCAAGATGATGACCCATCCGGCAAGGCTGATTTTCGTGGCGACATCGGGAGACCCGATGGCATCAGACTTTGTCAGAAGGCCACCATCTTGTGGAGAGGAGTTTGTATTGGCAGCTTTGGTCTTAACTGGTGCGGGCGGCAGCAGCCTCGGTTTCAGGTTCTTTTGCAGCGTTCGCTTTGTCCAGTAATCCACCCATGGTCAATCCCCGTTGAGGCTTGGTTTCACGAACGGTGTTATCAATCCAACCCCTGTATGTGTCGCAGGGGACCCTTTTGCAGGGTGTGCATCAAAGGCCGGGAGCAGACTCTCGCCAGTCCTCTTCGTCGCCTTCTTCTTCCGTGTTGAGGAAACGTCGTCCAGCAACAGCGCCAGCGAGGGCGATCATCGAGATGGCAGGAACCACTTCAAAGCCAGGAAGGTAGACACCACGAACGTAGACCGTGATCATCTGGGACTCTCGGTTGCAGCCACCGTTCTGGCAGGCGAATTCCGACTCAGCGTAGAATTCGAGGACGTGGTAGGCGTCGGACCAGCCTTGGTTCTTGGGCGTTCGCACCATGATACGGGCGGTCTCAGGAGCGGTGTTGGGCTCGATGGTCACCACGTTTTGTGGGAGGTTGACGGTGAAGCCAGCTTCTTCGAGGGTGTCTCGGGTGTTCTCGGTCACACCAATCTTCATTCGGTCAATTTGGTTGCCGAAGTTGTAGACCTTGAACTGGAAGTTCTTGTCGGTCTTGGGCATGAGTTGGACGAACGGTTCAACTGCTTCAACCTGAACGATACTGAACTGCATGATGTTGATCAGGGCGTTGACCTGAGAGGAAGCGGTGTTGGGCGGTGGCAGGTTGTTGAGTTCCTGAACCTGAGCCGAAACGGTCAGTTGACGAGACTGCATCTGCATGTAGGGGTTGGCACGCACAACGACTTGGAAGTCAACCTCTTGGCCAGCGCCGACGTACATGTCGCCGGGAGCGGCGGTGGCGAGGCCGTCGCTGGTGACTTGGATGGCGACCTTCTCGACGTAGGCCGTCGGGTTGGACACCGTACAGGTGGTGTATCCGGTCAAGGTGGCACCTGGCTTCACCTCTACTTGGATTTGCCCGGGTGCACAGGTCATGGAAACCGCAGCGCCGGAGACTTGTGCGGAGGCAGGAACGGCCACCATCATGAGAGAACAAAAGTAGATTGCCAACAAGGCCATGACTCGATTCAATGCCGACATTGTCTCACCTATCGTTCTTCCCAACCCCCCCACCTCATAACCATTATGGGTCCCTTGTGCGAAACGAAGGCAACCTTGCGAGCCTGCCATGTGTGGGCCCGAAGGGAGTTGAACCCCTGACCTCCCGGTTATGAGCCGGGCGCTCTAACCAACTAAGCTACGGGCCCTTAAGGCGGGGTCAAAACCACGCATGATGAACCTTCTCATGGTCAGTCAAACTGTGCAAGGGAGGATTGAGAGGGCTTGATCCACTCCCTCACGTTGCGCTCCAATTCATCGCGAATCGGTTCGGGGACAAAAATCAGGCACCGTTCGTTCGGTTGGGCAAGCGAGCGAATCAACGCTGAATGTTCCGAAGCGTCTCGGCCGTCCTCGAGCACGATGCCACCGTTGTACGGGAGGTAGCCCCGCTTCCGAATGGTGGCCTGAATCAAATCCATCTCGCCGTCATAGCCAGCAGCCACGAGTTCCTCAGCGATGCGCGGCACGACAATTTCGCACATCTCAACGGTCAGCGGTTCAATGCGCAAGGACTTGTGGAACCCCTTCCGAGAGAGCAAGCGGTTGGCGTATCCAGAGAGCCGTGGATCGGTGTGTTTGGCCCAGCCGGGCAGCGCCACCTTGATGTGGGCGTCGTTTAGCAGCACGTATTCGGTTGGAGAGAGGGACTCGTTGAGCAACATGTGTTCCAATTCAGCCGTCAGGGGGAGTTCACCTGCCATCGCCAACTCGCGGGCACGCTCGAGCATGTTCACGAGGTAGGCTTGCGTGAGCATGTTCACTTTGTGGAAGTAGACCTGCTGGTACATGTGGTAGCGGGTGACGAGGTAGGCTTCAATGGCCGGCAGGCCCCACCGCTTGACGAACATGCGACCGTCGTCGCCAACCCGCAGGGCACGAATCACACGGGCACTGTCGAAGCCACCGATTTGTGCACCGGTGTTGGCCTGGTCGCGGACCATGTAATCCATACGATCCACGTCGAGTTGGCTGCTCACGATTTCTTTCATGAAGCGAGGGATGGGTTGGCCGTTGTGTTCGTCCGCACCGTCCATCAGCGCGAACAAGCGACCCAGTCGCTTCTCGCCAAGAACCTCTCGGACCGCTCTCCCGATGGCCGTGTCCTTGGACTCGAGGATGTCGCGCCCCCAGGCTTCATGCGAGCGAAAGGTGGCGTACACCCGAGGTGTCTCAAGGAGATGCGAGTAAGGCGGGTGGCCAATGTCATGGAGCAATGCAGCGAGCTGAACCAACTCTTCGTCGTCCTTCGAAAGCAAGCCTGGATGGACCTCGTTGAGGTGGGTGGCCAGTTCGCCAGCCAGATGGTAGGCGCCCAACGAGTGAGCGAATCGGTTGTGCGTGGCCGCCGGGAACACATACTCGCAGGTCGAGAGTTGCTGGATGGCCCGCAGCCGTTGAAATTCGGGCGTGTCAATGATGCTGGCATGGGCCGCAGGTACCAGAATGTCACGATGAATTTCATCGCGAATCACACGGTCCCTGAGGTTCATGATGGCCTCCGGTCTTCTCGTTTCTTTATAGCCCTTCTCGGAAGGAGACGGAACGACCTGCGAGCGAAGGCCTAAGCATGTTCATTGGCAGGCACCAACATGGCCGATGCGGTGAAGGGACTGATGGACCGAATCACCAACGACGACCCGGAGACTCGTGGACAACAATTGTGGGTCATGTTCGCCTTGGCCATGTTCCTCGTGGCCACCCTCAACTGGTACGCCTATGTGCGTGAACCCGAGGTCATCGAAGTTCGCCAACTCCTCGAATACAAAAACGAGGTCGTCAAGGTCCAAGGCACGTTGATCTCATGGGTCGAGGACCCCTACGGCTCGGGCGACGACCGGGTGGACGCCATCATTGACGACGGAACCGGTGTGGTCGAATCACGATGGTATCGACCAGGGAACATGCCGCCCATCGGCACCACCGTAACGGTCATGGGCGATGTCATCGAATACGACGGGAGGGTCTGGATTCAATCCCTCGGCGCAGGCGCCATGGAATGGACGACCAGCGACCTTCCAGACGTGGAAAAGTTGGCCATTGCAGATGTTGCTCAAGACCCGTTCAACTACGAAGGCGAAGTCATCCAATTGACCGGATTCATTGGCGAGTCCATCGCACCCGATGCGACCTTTACTTCAGCCTACTTGGGCGACCACCCCAGCTACGGGAACTCCGAGCACCAGATGCACCTCATCATCCGCTCGGCCATTGGCCAGTGGGTGGAAGCCACCTCAAAGGTGGAAGTTCAAGGGATTTTGACCTACCAGCAGCGCGACCTTCGTTGGAGCCTTCAGGTCCAGGGCCCTGAGATTCTCGTCGACCGAAACCATGTGGTCAATGTCCCGCAGTTGGACTGGAACGCTCAGGCAACGTGGTCGTACCAATCCGGACAAACCATTACCATGACCGGCGTACTGACCACCTCGGAGACGGATTGGAGGCTGTACGGCCCCAGCGGCACCTCCATCTGCGTCCTTCCCACCGACAATGACCGAACAAGCGACGAGTCCAACTCCATGCACAACACCCTGCAAACCGTGGAAGGCCGATTGTTGTGGTCCGAAACCGAAGCCAGGCTGGTGCATCGATGCCAACAACGGCGCCTCACCCACGCTGGTGAACCCAGAAACGCCGATCAGCCTGATGGCCATGCTCTCAGCCGACCCCATTGGCATGGTGGCAGATCCAGATGCTACCTACACCCTCTCGGCCTACGTCAAGTATGCTGTTGAACCCGGCGTGGAAAACGAGGAGGCGTACTTCGTTGACGCTGCGTCCTACACCCCGGGTTGGACCACCGTGGCCGTCAACGTGCCCGGTCCACGAACGGCCTGGCTTGAAACCGGCCAGAACATCATCGCCAACGTGTCCGTCGGTTGGGATGACGAGGACATGCGCATTCGTCTGACCGTCCACGATTACACCCTCGGCACCGTACCCTCAGCCCGCACGCTGCTGTGGGACGACGGTGCCACCCAGTGGAGTTATGCCCGTGAGCAGAACGTCTTGCTCAACGGCAAGGCGACCGAACTTGACGGACGGTGGCATCTCGTCCGAGATGGTTCGAACGATTCCATCGTCCTCAACCTCCAGCCACAGGCCATTGGCGTGGATGAGTACCACCTCGACCAGTCCATGACGTGGGCGGGCCGGCTGCGTCAAGTGCAAAGCGACGATGGCATGAGCCTCGTCTACACGCTCGACCAAGCCGATGTGCTTGACAGCGACGGGGATGGACTCGGAGATACGTTGGAGGACACCATTGGCACTTCACCGACATCGGAAGACTCTGACGACGACGGTGTTGGCGACCGAGAGGCGTACGAAAACGGACAATCGTGAGGTGGGCGCATGCTGGAAGGGTACTTTTTGGACTTGGCGTGGCTTTTGGGCGCCTTGTTCTTCGGCGTCATGCTGGGCTCCCTGACCGGTTTGATTCCTGGTTTTCACGTCAACAACGTCGCCCTCATCCTTCTCGCGCTCAGTCCTGCCCTGCTAGATTTGGGCATCCCGCTTTCATCGGTGGCGGCCATCATTGTATCGACAGGGACCGTCCACACCTTCCTGAATTACATCCCATCAGCGCTGATTGGAGCGCCGGACGGTGACACGGCCCTGTCACTTCTCCCGGGCCACCGGATGTTGCTCTCGGGTAACGCAGCCCGAGGCGTGGCGTGGTCGGCTCGAGGGTCGCAACTTGGCCTGTTCCTTTCGCTTCCCCTCATCGTTCTCGCTCGCATTGCCTTCGGGCCTGAACTGGGCTGGTACGAAAAGCTGCGTTCGGGCCTTCCGTTTGTGCTCCTGACCATCTCCTTTTTGCTCTTGGCCACCGAAACCACACGCCTCGACTGGCCAACCTGGTTGCAGCGGATCACCCGAGGAAAACTCGGGCGAGATTCTCGGTTCGCTGGTTTCCTAGCAGCCACGGCGTTCTTCCTTCTCGCAGGCATGTACGGTTGGGGTGTGTTCACCCTTCCCGCTCGTTCCCCGGTGGGCATGCCAGATGCCAGTCTGCTCTTGCCGAGTTTGGCTGGGCTGTTCGGCATCGCCACCCTCTTGGACATTTACGCCACGACCTCACACCTTCCTCCGCAACGCGAAAATTGGGCCCTGCCACCTGTCCGCCCGCTCGTGGTACCGTGTTTCTGGTCGAGCGTTGCCGGGGCCTCAATGGGCGTCCTGCCCGGTATGACGGCCTCACAAGCCACAGTCTTGGTGATGGGTGGTCGGAACCTCGCAGCCAAGGCCCAAGGAAAGCAAGGCTATGGCATGGATTGGGAGACACGTCGTCTCACGGAACTCAGCGACGATGAATTGCTGGAAATCGCCAAGGCAGAAGCCGATGAAGGCGTCGAAGGTCCACAAACAAAGCAAGACTTGGAAGTGATTGCTTTGCTTTCGGCGACCAATACAGCGGTCACCGTCATGGTTCTTGGCTTCCTTTACATTATCAGCCGGTCCCGTTCAGGAGCAACGCTGGCGCTGAAGATGATGTACCCCATCGAAACATGGTCGTCGCTCGAGCCGACCTCCGACTTCATTCGATTGTTAGCCGTCACCCTCGCCGCAGGCCTGCTCGCCATGCCCATGATGCGTTATGTCGGCATGGGCATGCTTCGACTGCACGCCGCCATTCCACTCCAGCAAATGGTGATGGGCGTCATTTTGTTTGTCGTGGCGCTGGTGTGGCTCTCCACCGGCTTTGTCGGAATTGGCGTGCTCATCGTCGGCACCATCATCGGCCTGCTTCCACCACGGATTGGGATCCGACGTTCTCACGGCATGGGCATCATTTTGGTACCCATCATGATCTACACCTTCGCCCAGAAATTCGACAGTTTCGGCTTTATTTGACCAACGGACGTGACCACGATGAAGAACACCTTGACCGCCAGCAGCCTGATTCTCCTCTTCCTGCTTTCCTTGACCTCACCCATGGCAACCACCCTCGCTGATGTCGCCAATCCAAGCCATGCAGGACGCTCCACGGCGTGCTCCGGCTACGTCTGCATCAACGAAGTCATCCCCAACCCCAACGGATACGATAATGCGAGCTATCCCGGGGCGAATGGTTTGAACTCTACAACAGTGGTACCGTGGCCGTTGATTTGACCGGTTGGAAGGTCACCACCAGTGCGCAAAAAACCCTGAACATTAACGCTAACACCATCGTTGGTTACCAGGCAGGAAGCAGTTCCACCTGGACGATTTCACCCGGCGATTACATGGTGATCGCTCGAAACGGCGATTCCAACTTTTACATGACCAACGGGGGCATGTCGATGACGTTGGTGGACAACAACAACAACAACCTCCATCAGGCTACATGGGGATCTGTCATCTCCGGAAAAAGCTACGAGCAAGACCCCAGCAGCGCCACGGCCAACTGGATTGCGACCAACAACCCAACGCCCGGCGACGTCAACACGGCCACGGGAAGCAACACCCTGATTCCGGGCGACCTCATCATGACCGAGGTCATGGCCAACCCGTGGCCTTCGTTTGACAACGCCACCTGGCCCGGCGGTGAGTGGGTAGAAATTTTGAACACGGGAACCGCCGACATTGACTTGACGGGGTATTCGATCGAAGATGCCGCTGGGAACGCCCTTCCGTTCAACAGCAGCCACTTGGTCAACGCTTCGCAGAGCATGCTCATTTCGCCGGGTGAACACCGCATCGTGGCCGTGAACGGGACGAGCACGTACGGCGTGCTCAACAACGGCGTGGAATCGCTCACGCTGAAATGGCCCAACGGGAGCCGTTCGCAAGAAATCACCTGGTCCTCGACCGTTCAGGGCTTCGCCCTGATGGAATCCACCACCGCCAACGCACCGTGGACCTATGCGCCCTATCCCACGCCCGAAGGCATGAACCCGCTACCCCTCGAACTCATGGCTCGCCAAGTTGGCGATGTTCAGATGACGGAAGTGCTGTCCAACGCCACCAACGACGGCGCCTCGTTCCCCGACGGCGAGTGGATTGAACTCCACAACACAGGCCTCGGCTCCATTGACCTCATGGGTTGGAGCATCATGGACGGCCTGGGTAACTTGACGTTCCTTGACCCCGGCACGCTGGTGTTCAACGCCACGCAAGGCTCCACCGTCATCGACCCCGACGGGCGTCGAATCGTCCAATTTACCTCCCACACCGAACTGTGGGACAATTACAATCATCTCTTCCTGCGGGACATGACAGAGCAAGTCGTCGATACGGCCCATTACACCACCGATTACGGCGAAGACATGGCGCTGGTGCGTGGCAGTAATACGGCCGATGCCTGGACACCCGCTCCGTGGAAAACGCCGGGTCAACCCGAGCCGGGCTCGACACCATCATCGACCACCGTTCTCTTTTCAGAAATCCTCCCGGATGCCGTGGGTTCGGACAGCCAATCGTGGCCCAGCGGCGAATGGATTGAGCTCTACAACTACGGCACCATGGACGTTGATGTCGCCGGATGGAAACTCCAAGCCCCCTCGCGAACCCTGACGCTCCACGAATACAACATGCCCCTTCAAGACACCACGGTGGTCAAAGCCGGTGAGGCTGTGCTTATTGCGCTGAACGGAACCAGCAGTTTCTACCTCAAGCACACCGCTCCAGATTCCATCGGGTTGGTGGACGCCTCAGGTTCATCCGTGGACACCATCGCATGGGCCGAGACCGTCGAGGGTGAATCGCTCGTCGCTCCCAACAGCACGCACGCCGGAGTCGGGCCAAACGCCAGCAACGCCACAGGCAACTGGATGTTGTCCGCATGGGCCACACCGGGTGAGGTCAACCCGGAATGGGCCGCCTACAGTGGTTCAACCTCGCTCGCCATCACCGAAATCCTCCCTTACTGCAACGACGATTCCATCGAGCCCACTGAAGATTGGGTGGAGGTTCACAACACAGGCTCAACCCCGCTCAACATCAGCCGGTGGTCGGTCCTCAACGCCGATGGTGACCGGCGCTTCATGCGGATGGACAGCCTCTGGTCAGCCGCCAACACCACCGCCAAAGAGGTGCTCAACCCTGATGAGCGTGCGGTCTTCGTCATGGATGAATACATCTTGACCGGACTTGGCGACGCCTTCCAACTGCTCCACCCCGACGGCGATGCAGTCGCCGGCGCATCCTGGACGGCCATCACCGACTGCCAGACGCTCATGCCCGGAGACACCTCGAGCAGCGATTGGGTCCACACCCTTTGGCCAACCCCCGGCGAGGCGGAACCGAACCCCTCTGACTTTGCCACCAAGGATGACCTTCGGTTCACGCGGTTCATGCCTTCCGCATCAACCGGCATTTCATCGGACATGGAATTCGTTGAACTTGCCAATCAAGGAGAGAACCTGGCGGTCCTCAACGGCTGGACGATGCGGACCACCACGGGCAGTTCGAGCTACAACGCCACCATCACCTCGTTGATGATCCAACCCGGTGAAACCGTGGTGTTGGCCAACGATGCAGATGCACTCGGCGTCTACGAGGACGGCACCGTGGTCGACCTCGGCGGAGTCCTGGACCGTACGTTCTACTTCCCGAATTCCGGTGCTGCTCTGCAACTTCTGGACAGCGGAGGGGACCAAGCAGACACCGTGGTCTACGGCAACGGCCCGGTGGAAATCGC
Organism: Candidatus Poseidoniales archaeon; assembly: GCA_038144595.1. Lineage (GTDB taxonomy): Archaea > Thermoplasmatota > Poseidoniia > Poseidoniales > Poseidoniaceae > Poseidonia. The sequence goes on from JAYQOB010000005.1 coordinate 243,990, forward strand.
AGGATGGAACGGCATTGCGCTGGCCGAGCCAATCGCCAACCTTGACAACCTGATCTACCTCCGTGGAAGCGGTTGTGGGGATACGCCCGACACCGACACGGTGGCTGACTGGCACGAACAGTGGAGCCGACTGGGTGGCAGCACCTTCTGCTTCGACACAAAGGTCGCTGAAAGCGGCACCATCACCCCGCTCATTGCACCCGAACATGGTTTGGCTGACCTGCTTGCTTGGATTGAAAGCGCTACGGACTCATTGCACGTTCACATGTACCTCCTCCATGAGGTCCACCTTGTGGAAGCCATGATCGATGCGCAGAACCGAGGCGTCAACGTCACCGTGGTGCTCGACTACGGCGACAGTTGGTGGAATGAATACGACCTTGACACACAACGAGGCATGGCCACAACCCTCCTGGCTGCCGGCGTTGATGTGCACTGGTTCGGCGATACGGGTGAGAACCCCTACGCCTACATTCACAGCAAGGTCGCTGTCAAGGACGGTGGAAGTGTGTGGATCGGCTCAGGCAACTGGAAATCCTCCTCCCACCCTGCTCCGGGCGAGGCAGGAAACCGAGACTGGGGCGTGCTCGTCGACAGTGCATCCATGGCCGCCGTGGTGCTCAATCATCTGGCCTTTGACGAAAACGACGCCCGTGATCACATCACGCCTGTGAAGGCCAGTGATGCGCCAACCGGTTGGACCATGCCGATGTCGTCGGCCATCGTTGGCGAAACAGCGGCTGGCATCACCGGTGAGTTCGAAGCGAATCTTTTGGTCTGCCCCGACAACTGCATCGATGAGCTCGTCAGCGCCCTCGACGGAGCAGAGGAGGAACTCTTGCTCTCCCTGCAATACTTGGACATGGATTGGTCGTGGGGCTGGGGCGACAACCCGTTGCTCGAAGCGCTCGAGAGCGCTGCAGAGCGTGGCGTGAGGTTGAGGTTGATCCTCAACGGCGCCTACCTCGACGAAGACATCCAAAGCGTGGTTGACCGCTTCAACGAAGAGTGGAACTTCACCAAGGGCTACGACACGTCAGCCATCGTTATGAGCAGTGGCGACCAGGTCACGAAACTCCACAACAAGGGTGTCATCATCGATGGCGAGCACGTCCTTGTCTCCTCGATCAACTGGGGCGACTCGGCGTTGGTTCGGAACCGTGAGATGGGATTGATGCTGTCGAGTGAAGCCGTCGCTCAAGTCTACATGGACTCGTGGTACGAGGACTGGAACCGACTCGACAACACCACGGACACGGATCAGGACCGCCTTCTCGATCGCTGGGAAGTTGAGCACGGCCTGACCCGAACACAACGCAGCGTTGCAGGAGACAGCACGATGGATGAATCCATGCTCGATGCAGATGACGACGGGTTGACCAACTTCGCAGAGCAACTCCACGGTGGCGACCCCAACGAAGGCGACACCGACGGCGATTGCATCACCGACGACCTGGAAGTGGCGTGGGCGCAGGCCACGGCACTCAACGACAGCATTGACGACGTTTCCCCCTCTGATGCACTGACCCTTTGGGACGCTGACGGCGACGGCCAAGACGACCACGAAGTGCTGGGTTGTGACCTTGCAGGCGTCGACATTGAACCCGTGGAGCAAAACAACACCTCTGACAACCCCGACGACGACAACGACGGTGTCCTCAACACAGAGGATGAGTGCCCTGACACACCTGCGGGCGTGGCCACCGATGCCAAGGGATGTTCGTCTCAACAACGCACCGAATTGGTGGAAGACAGCACGGACAGCACCGCTGGTGATTCCGCACAGTCGTTCTTCCTGACGCTGATGGTGTTTGCCCTGCTTCTATCGGGTGGTGCCTATGTCGTTCTTCGAAACATGCGAGCGGAATCAGAAGAGGTCAAGGACGCCATCAGTGAAGCGGCCTTCGCCGACATTGCGCCGACCTCCGTCTCCAACGAGGAATGGCGACAACCGGTGCTCAACGCCAGCCCGTCGGGTATCACGCCGGACATGTTAGCGCAAGTTCCGGGGTGGACCGCCGAAGTGATTGAACAATACATGGCACAGGGTTGGACCTTTGACCAACTGGTGACCTACTACCAAGAACAGGTTGCTCAACACGCACAGGAAGAGCAACATTGAAACGGGACCTTGCAAAGACAACAGCGATAGCCATGGAGATTCGCAGCAGCAATCCTGTCCTCAGCAACAAGTTCTGGAGCAACCTCACCGGCACCGACCGGATGACGGTAGAAGGTTCCATGAAGAAAATCGGCTACCTGCTGTCCTTGACCGTCGTCTCGGCTTTGGTAACCGCCGTGTTGTGCATGAACGCCCTCAACAGCGGCACCGGTGGTTTGTTCATCGGCGGTTCAATGGTTCTCGGTTTCCTTGGTGGGTTCATCATTGCGATGATCGTCTTCATCCCCCGCCCTCAAAACCCTGCGGCGTTGATGAGCATCTACGCCATCCTCGAAGGCATGGCCATCGGTGCCATGTCGCTGGCGGCTGAAATGACGGCGTACAATGGCATCGCCCTCCAGGCCGTGTTCGGCACCATGGCCATCACGGCCACCATGTACGTGATGTACGCTTCCCGCATCATTCGACCCACCCCCGCCTTCAACAAGATCCTCTTTGGCTTGGTGATGAGCATCATGCTCCTCTACCTCACGTCCTTCGTGCTCCAACTGTTCACCCCCTACGATGTGCCCTTCCTCCACAGCTCTGGGCCCATCGGCATCGGCCTGACGGCCTTCATCCTCGTCGTGGCGGCCCTGACCCTCATCAGTGACTTTGGCTTCATCGAATCCGGCAGCCGCTACGGTGCTCCCAAGAACATGGAATGGTATGCTGCATTTGGCATCTTGATTTCCGTGGTGTGGATTTACATTGAAACCATCAGGCTGCTTTCAAAACTCAACGCCTACCGGGAATGAGCGCGATGACCCGGAGCATCCCCTCCATCGACTTTCGTTTGGCCACCTCCGACATGAAGGAAGAGCAACAACGGTTTGTTCAAGAAGTGGGCGATGCCCTGAAGGACATCGGGTTCTTTGCGCTGACGAACCACGGCATTCCTCGCTCGCTCATCGATGACACCTACGCGCAATGCGACGCCTTCTTTGACTTGGATGAAGCGACCAAACGGCTCTACCTGCAACCCGACATTGGCCACCAACGAGGCTACACCGCCTTCGGCGTGGAGCACGCCAAGGACAACTCTGCGCCGGACCTGAAGGAGTTCTGGCAGACGGGCCGGGCCTATCCGATTGATGGCTCGAGGCAAACCTACCCGCAAAACGTGTGGCCCACGCAGCACGTGGAAGGGTTCCAAGCCATCACTGAAGACCTGTTCTCGGGCATGGAGTCGTTGGCGCAACACCTTCTTGCCGCCTGCTCGGAGTACCTCGGTAAACCGCGTGAATGGTTGCCTGCGATGTCGAATGAAGGCAACACCATCATGCGAATGATCCACTACCCGCCACTGGACGAATCAATGCCTGCGGGAGCGGTCAGGTCGGCGGCCCACGAGGACATCAATTTCATCACGCTCCTGGTCACTGCAACCGCTGACGGCTTGGAAGTCATGGACCATGACGGTTCATGGATTCAGGTCAAGGGCGACCAGGACGCCATCATCGTTGATTCGGGCGACATGCTCCAAAACTTGACGAACGGGCTGTTCAAGTCCACCACCCACCGAGTCGTGAACCCCAAAGATGCCAACACTCGCCGCTACTCAATGCCCATGTTCGTTCATCCACGCAACGAAATTGACCTCACTCCGCATCCCGATTTTGTCGCCATGACCGGTGGAACGCCGCTGTACGACTCCATCAACGCAGGCGATTACCTTCACCAGCGATTGGTGGAAATCGGCCTTATCTGAGGGAACACGATGCGCATCGAACACCTCGTTGATGCGGTGCGTTCCGGAAAGGCTCAGCCGTCGGGAGACCTGGAGCAATTTGTGGAAGGTGTGGCCGATGGTTCCGTCACGATTGAGGATGCGACGTCTTGGCTCAAAGCCGTCCATCAACATGGCATGAACACCGAAGACACCGTCGTCTTGACCAAATCGATGATCGCCTCCGGCGCCAGCCTGTCGTGGGGAGAAGGCCCACCAGTGGTGGACAAGCACAGCACCGGTGGTGTGGGCGACAAAATGTCCCTCGTGCTTGCCCCAGCGTTGGCTGCAGCGGGCTGCCGAGTCCCCATGTTGGCCGGACGAGGATTGGGCCACACGGGAGGAACCATCGACAAGTTGGAAGCCATCCCCGGATTCAACTGTGCACTTTCACCCGAAGCCATGGTCGAAGCCGTCAATGCGGTCGGATGTTGCATCGCTGTCCAAAACGATGCCATTGCTCCTGCGGACGGGGTATTGTACGCTATTCGAGACGTCACGCACACGATTGACAGCGTGCCACTCATCACGGCGTCCATCATTTCAAAGAAAGCCGCAGAAGGACTCACGGCCTTGGTGTTGGACGTCAAGACCCGGGCGGCTGCGTTCATGCAAACCGTCGATCAAGCCAGGGAATTAGCGGCCTCCATGGTGCGAACCGCCGAAGGACTCGGCATCAACACCGTGGCCCAACTCACGGCCATGGACCAGCCCATTGGCACCCACATCGGGAACGCCCTCGAAGTGATTGGGAGCATTCGTGTCTTGCAGGGCAGAGGATCACCGGACACCCGAGAACTCGTCGTTCTCCAGGGAGCAGCCCTGCTGTGCATGACAGGCGTGTGCGAAAACGAAGATGAAGCCCGATCCAAGATGGAAGCAGTGCTCACCAACGGCGGAGCCCTCGAACGCTTCAAAGCCATGTGTGTGCAACAGGGCGTTGAACCAGCGACGGCAAAGGCCCTGGTCAACCAACCCGAACGGGTGCTGGGCGTGGCCGAGTTTCAGACGTGCATCCTCGCAGAGGAAGACGGCTACGTCGAAGGCTACGACGGCATGAAACTGGCGCAACTCGCTCGCCGCCACGGTGCAGGTCGCTTTGCTTTGGAGGACGTCATCGACCCGTTGGTGGGGGCCGTCATAGACGCAACCGTGGGTCAAGCGGTCAAGAAAAACGCCCCCCTCCTCACCTTTCACCACACGCGACCGCTTGGTGAAGACGACCTCGGGGTCCTCAAATCTCTGGTCAACCTTTCTCCCGAGGCCCCGGTCCCCACCCGGCGTTTGATTGAGGTGATTGATTCCACCTCAACGAAGGCGTGATAAAGGGGATGCTTGTCGCCCACCTTGCCGATTTAGCTTAGCTGGTGGAGCGTGGGACTGTTAATCCCAAGGTCGTGGGTTCGAGCCCCACAATCGGCGCCAAATCCCTCACTGGACCCCTTTTTCAACGATTCACCGTCTTGGGTTCGAAAGGTCCTCGGTCGCCAAAAACCCCTTTTTCAACGATTCCACGCCCGTCCTCGCTCAGTCGCGTGCAGCGACCTCGAGCGTGCGAGACGGTGCTTCTTCGGAAGGATACACGCCCCAGTAGGCTTCTCTGGCCTCTTGATTGACCTGCATGCACAATTCAACATCACCCGGGCGGTCGGGCATGGTTTGGGTCGCATTGAGGTGTTCAATCATCGGTTGGATGTTGGACATGTTCACCACACCCCAGCCAACTTGTGTGCAAGGTGCAACGGGAGAGATGGGCATGGTTCCTGCACTCGGGTCCCATGTTGAGAACGAAGGATACCACGCCGACAGGTTCAGCGCATTTCGAACCGCAGCGTTGGTGATACCGGCATCCGCTCCAGCGTTGGGGTTCGCCTCCGGCCAAACGCCGCTGACGAGCATGCCACCACGCTCCTCGGTTGATGCTCCCGAACCCATGTCGCCCACTTCCGTACGAAGGTGCTCGAGCACGAACGAGAGGATTCCGGCCGTTCGAGGCGTGGCGAAGGAGGTTCCAGAGGTTTCGTGGTAGCCGTCGACGTCGTCGTGGTTGGGGAGGACTTGCGTCCAATCAGCGGCGATGTCGGGATAGGAGCCGCTCATGGTTTCCTTCTGATCGTCGCCTTCCTCAGCGTAACCGGCGATCCCAATGGACCACGGTGGCCCGGCCGTGGCATCTTGAACAGCAGGTGAAGGCGTGTTGTCGGCCGCACCGGTGTGAATCTTGTTGTTGACCACCACGGTTTGATACGTCCCCGTTTCAATACCGGGAACCGGGAGTGAACCGATGGCGCCAAACGACGTGGTGACAATGTCCACCAGCGGCTGGTTGCCAGCGGCCAGCACCGCTTCGGTCGAGAAGCCCTCGACAAAGAAAATCACTGCATCGGGGTTGGCGTCAAGAACGGCACCGGTCACGGCCGTGCCGTGCCCGTCAGAGGGATCGTCAAGAATGTGGATATCCGTGCCTCCGTCGGGTGAGGCCCCGAGGATCTTGGTGCCTTTGAAGTAGACAATGTCGGAAGTCGTGATGGTGTCCCAGCAGGCTTCTTTGTCCGCTTCATAGAGTTCCTGCCACGTCCCCTCAAAGGTAGGCTCGCAGGTTTTGGTCACACCGAGTCCCTCCAGCAACCAATCCGGGTACACCTCTTCGGTACGGAAATGGTCGTGGTAGACGTTGATGCCCGTGTCAATGGGGGCCACAACGGAATACGGTCGCCAGTCTGACGAGGGAGGCTGTCCGCTGCTCACGGGGTTGGTGGTGGTGTCATCCTCACCAAGAAGGAGCCCTGCACCCAGCACCAGACCGATCAGAAGCGCCATCATGAGGACGGCTGCCCCGACACGCCGCTTCCTCGATGAAGCGACATCATCAGTCAAGAGCATGCCCGTCGCGACCACTTCCACAGCGTCAGCAACAGCCATGAAAACTCCTCATCGGTCTTCTTGAAGAAGGTATGCCCGAACGGATTCTCACTCCCACTCAATGGTCCCGGGGGCTTGTGTGTGATGTCGTACACCACTCGATTTACAGCGCCCTTGACGGTGTTGGTGATGCGTGTGCTGATCTTTTGGAGGATCTTGTGAGGGATTTCAGAATACCGAGCCGACATGCCGTCCATGCTCTGGACGGCACGGACAACGATGGTTTCACCGTAGGCACGCACGTCACCGTGTACACCAACACTCCGGACGGGGAGGAGGGCAGCAAAATACTGCCAGGGTATCTCCATCTCGCCTCGCTGGGCTGCAGCCTCAAATTCCTCCTCAACGATGGCGCAGGCTTCACGAACGACGGCCACGCGCTCGGGCGTTAATTCACCGAGGGTGCGGACGGCAAGACCGGGACCGGGGAATGGTTGCCGTTCTGCGACGTTGATGTCGAGGGTACGGGCCAACTCTCGAACTTCATCCTTGTAGAGTTCTCGGAGCGGTTCGACCACTTCGAGGGTCATGTCTTCGGGAAGACCTCCCACGTTGTGATGAGATTTGATGGTGTCTCGCACGCCGCCACCGGATTCAATCCAGTCGGGCGCTATCGTGCCCTGAACGAGGTACTTTGCGCCGCACTTCTTTTGTTCGTCTTCAAAGATACGAATGAAGAGTTCACCGATCACCTTGCGCTTTTGTTCGGGCTCTGTCACGCCTTTGAGCGCCTCAAAATATCGGTCGGCCGCTTTGACGGTGATGAGGTTGATGCCTTGAGCCTCAAGCAGCGCTTCGATTTGTTCGGTCTCACCCTTTCGCATGAACCCCGTATCGACGTACACGCAGTGGAGCAAGTCACCAACGGCTTGGTTCGCAATCACCGCGGCAACGGTTGAATCAACACCGCCGGAACAGGCGATAATGGCCACGTCGTCAATGGTCGCTTTGAGGGATTCAATGCTCTCGGCAATGAATTCCTCAGCGTCGAACATCTCAGGCACCGCCGTTGACTTCCTTGTCTTGGGCCTTCACACGCTCAATTTGGTCGAGTTTGTTCTGCTCGAGCGCAGCAGCGTACTTGGGGTTGGAAAGAGCGAGCATTTGCACGGCGAGGTAGCCGGCGTTGTCGCCACGGTCAACGCCAACGGTGGCCGCTGGGACACCCGGTGGGAGTTGAGCGATGGACAGAAGCGAGTCGTAGGGGACACGACCGCCGCAGGGAACACCGATGACGGGCTTGGTGGTCAGGGCGGCAACGGCACCGGGGAGGGCAGCAGCCAAACCTGCCATGGCGATGAACACCGAACAGCCGTCATCGATGGCATCGCCGACGATTTGCTCAACAAATTTGGGCGAACGGTGGGCGGAAGCCACACGCAGTTGGTACGGGACATCGAAATGTTCCAAGATTTTCGTGCACTTTTGGGCGATGGGGAGGTCGGAGGAAGACCCCAACAAAATGGTTACATCCATGCTCATCCGCCATCGCGGGTGGTTCTTTATGATGACTGATTCAACCCATGAGGACAAAACCCTCATTCTTCGGCAGAACGAGCGACTGAAAGGGAGGCGAAGGTGGAAAAATCAAGACCAATCGCATGGGAAGAGGCGCCTCATCCACGGGAGCAAGGATCTCCAAACAGAGCAAGGTCGCCTCGCCATCGACCAGCCCGTACAGGGTGAGGACCGGACCTTGCTCCATGCGCTTGGTGGCAATGACACCGTTCACCCAGCGTCCGTTCACGACCCGCCATCCTTCGAGCGCATCGGTTGGTATGGGCACGGAAACATCCCATGACAGTCGCAGGGCGGGGGCGTTGCAGGAAGCCAAGTGACTCAGACCAACATACATCATGGCGACGCTCCCAAACACGAGGCCGTACACCACCCACCAGTAGGACGGGAGGCCAAGCAAGAACAACAACGCGAGCAAAACGGCGGTGGTTCCAAGCGTGGCCGTTGCCAGTTGAACACGTGAGTCAAGCAGCGCTGATCTTCGCTGCCCTACGCCACTGATGAACGCCAAGACCAGCATGGAGAGGGCAACAACTGCCAACGTCAGTCGGTGCTGTTCGTACCGATCAAAGATGGCCATCAACACCATGAATCCGACCGGAAGCAACGCCCACGAAAACGCAAGGAGGGTCACCGTAAACTGATGAGCACCTTCGGTTTCATACCAGGCCTCGGGCAGTTCATCCACACCCGGTGGTCGAGGGAGGGTGGAATAATCCTTCCTCACTCGTCGTAGGGGTGGCGCAGGCAAAGATTGCGTGCCGCATAGACCTCGTCAACACGACGAACCGGCGTGGTGATGGGGGCCGCATGGAGCGCTTCAGGGTCGGTCTTCAGCACCTGAGCAAAGTGTTCTGCGAAGGTGTCCAAGGTGTCCTTGGATTCGGTTTCGGTCGGTTCGATCATCATGCATTCAGGCACCACGAGGGGGAAGTACACCGTCGGCGCCATGTAGCCCCGGTCAAGCAGTCCTTTGGCCACGTCCATGGCCGAAATGCCCAGTGCGTCCTTGGCCGGCTGCATGGAGAGCGTGAACTCGTGTTTGGCGACGTCGGTTTCCGCCCCGTCGATGAACAGATGGTCCACGCCGGCCTTCTTCGCTTCCCGATGGATGGCGTGCCGCAGGTAGTTGGCGTTGAGCACGGCGTGTTCTGACATGGCTTTGAGTCCTGAGCCGTAGCGTCGGTAGTACGCCCAGCAGCGGATGACAGCACCCGCGTTGCCGTGCCACTGTTGCACTTTACCGATGCTGTGTTCGGGTTGGTGCCAGTGGTACCAGTACTCGTCAACAGCCGAAGATGCCTCATCACCGGTGGCCTCGCGCCGAGCAGCCAGTGGACCGGGCAGGAAGGGTGCCAAGTGCGCCTTGACCCCGATAGGACCGGAACCTGGTCCGCCACCGCCGTGGGGCTGGGAGAAGGTCTTGTGCAGGTTGAAGTGCACCGAGTCGAAGCCCATCAATCCGGGCGAGGTGATGCCGAGAATGGCGTTGAAGTTGGCGCCGTCGTAGTACATCTGACCGCCAGCCTGGTGAACGATTTCACTGGCTGCCTTGATGTCGGCTTCAAACAGACCCAGCGTGTTGGGGTTGGTGATCATCATCGCCGCCGTGGTTTCGTCAGCGACCGCAGCGAGGGCGTCGAGGTCCATGCGACCGTCGGCCAGGCTTGGAATTTCGACGATTTCGAAACCTGCCATGGCGGCGCTGGCGGGGTTGGTGCCGTGCGCAGAATCCGGGACGATGACCTTGGTTCGCTGGTCTTCACCACGGTGTCGGAAGTACTCCTGAATGCATCGAATGGCCGGGAACTCGCCCTGGGCACCTGCCACGGGTTGCAAGGTGACTTGGTCCATGCCGGCGCACACTTCGAGCATGTGCTGCATCTCGTAGAAGATGGACAGCAACCCTTGGAGGTGGTGTTCTGGCTGGTGCGGGTGGATATCAGCAATGCCGGGGAGTTGAGCGATGACTTCGTTGACCCGTGGGTTGTGCTTCATGGTGCAGGAGCCCAACGGGTAGAAACCGGTGTCGATGCCGAAATTGCGCTTTGACAGCCAGGTGTAGTGCCTCACCATTTCTGGCTCGGACAGGCGAGGCCATCGTGCGGCGTTGGAGCGAATGAGGCCTTTGGGCACGGTCGGTTCGGTTTCGCAGGCCAGCGGCGTCGGTTGGCTGTAACCGGTGTTCTCTGCACCGTTGTGGTTGAACAGGTGGCTCATGCGCTCACCTCCCCGTAGGCTGCCCAGAGCGCCAGTTGCGCCGACAGCGATTCAATCTCTCGCAGAGTGGTTTGGTCGGTGGTGGTGATGAGCACTTGGTTGGTCGTTCCTTCGTACCAGCGTCCGAGGTCCAGTCCACCGATGATGCCGTTGCTGTCGAGGTAGTCCAAGCACGCAGCGGCTGAGCCTTGGACCTCAATGGCGAACTCGTTGAAGTGATGCGCATCATGAACAAGGCGAACGCCGGGGGTTGCGGCAAGGACTTCCTTCGCCTTTTGGCAGGCCATCATGTTCCGATGAGCTAAATCCCGTAGGCCGTCCGGTCCAAGAAGCGCCATGTGCATGGCCCCCATCAAGGCGATGAGGGTCTCGTTGGTGCAAATGTTGGAGGTCGCTCGATGCCGGCGAATGTGCTGTTCACGGGTGGAAAGCGTGAGACAGTAGGCTTCCTTTCCGTCCACGTCAATGCTGCGACCAACGATTCGACCCGGCATCAGTCGGAGGTAGGGCTTGGTACAGGCAAAGATGCCGTACAGCGGGCCGCCACCGGTGACAGGGCTTCCAAGCGGTTGTCCTTCACCGACCACGATGTCAGCACCGTAGTGCCCTGGAGCCTCGACGACACCAAGGGAAACGGGTTGGACACCAACGATGAGGGCGGTGTGTTCACCGATGATGGCTTTGACACCGGTCAAACCCTCGTCGAGCACGCCCAACGGGTTGGGTTGCTCGAGGTAGACACCACAGGAACCGGCCGCTTCTTTCAACGAGTCCATGTTGATGGTCCCGTCGTCGTTGTGAGCAATGGTTCGGATGTCAATTTCAGCCCCCTGGCAGTAATTGTGCATGACCGAGAGTTTGTCGGGCGGCGTCAGGGCGGAGACGTAGACGGTGTTTGGCTGACTGGCCTTTGCGGCTGTGCACGCGCACGGCACAGGTCAATGCCTCAGCGGCGGCCGTCGAACCGTCGTACAAGGAGAGGTTCGCAATCGGTAAGCCAACAAGTTCGGAAATAAGGGTTTGAAACTCCCACATCGCTTGGAGCATGCCTTGGCTCACTTCGGGTTGGTAGGGGGTGTAAGCCGTCAAGAATTCACCACGGGTCTGAGTTGGAACACGGCCGCCGGAACGTAGTTGCGGTACAACCCTGCACCGAGGAAGGAAGGGCGGCTGCCCATGTCGGCATTGGCGCCGAGCAGACGGCGGGCATCGCTGATGATCTCCTCTTCAGATTGGGGACCTGGCAGCGGCAAGTCGCCTTTGAAGCGCACATCTTCGGGAATGTCCGAGAACAAATCCTCCATGGAAGAAAGCCCCATTTCTTGCAACATTTCGGCTTCTCGTCCTCGATTTGGAAGTTGGTCGACCATGGCACGCACACTCCTTACGGTGGGTATGTGAAAATCCATGCGCGTACCGCTCATAATGAATTGCTTCAGTCCACCTGAAATCGGGGAACAGCCTATCATCCATCCGCCCCTCGGAGAGCCATGGTCCGGGTGGCGATGGTGGTCACCAACGCTTGCGCTCCGGACCCACGAGTTTTGCGGCACGCCGTTTGGATGCAGGAGGCTGGTTACCGGGTCACGGTCCACGCCTTTGACCGAGAGGAGAACCATGCGATGAGCGAAAATCATCGCGGCGTTCGTGTCATGCGCTACCGAGTGGGCCGAGTCCCCTACGGAGGCACGGTGTCAACGTACAGAGGGATACGCCGCTTTCTCCGCGTGGTCGAACGAACGCTGGCCAACGACCCTCCGGCCCTCGTGTACTGCCACGATGCCGATACCCTCCGTGTGGGCATCGCGATGAAGAAGACACACAACGTTCCCTTCGTGTTTGACATGCACGACCTGCAGCACACGTGGGTGAGGTACGCTGCTCCGCAGTCCAATCTCCGAGCACTCGCAAGCCGACGTCTCAAGCAACGCATGCTTCAACGAGCAGCCGAAGCGGCCGTCATCATCACGTCCAGTCAACAGGTGAAAACCGAAGGACGCAAGGGCTTCGTCGAATGGCTTGCTCATCACGGTCTCGAAGGGCACTCGGTCGAGAATCGCCCGCTTCCTCCGTTCGGTGAACGCAAGGTTGAGCCGGTGAACGACTGGACCGTGGGCTACCTCGGCCGAGTGAGAGATCTCAAAGCGTTTGAACTTCTTATCGAGGCGGTGAAGACACTTCCACCCGCCCAGCGGCCCAAGATTCGACTTGCAGGCGATGGAACCGCAGCAAGCCGGGTTCGGACGATGCTGATGGATGAAGTCGAACGTGGAACCCTTGAGGCTGAAGTTACGGGTGCGTTCACACAATCCGAACTCCCTGAACTCATCGAGACCGTTGATGTGATGTACGCCATGTACGCTCCACTGCGTGGGAACATCCTCCAAGGCGCCCTCCCGGTGAAAATGTTCGATGCTGCGGCTCAAGGCGTTCCGAGCGTGGTGAACCACGACTGCTTGATGGGTGATGTGGCCGTTGAAGAGGGCCTTGGAACGACGGCCCCGTGGGGTGATGCGAAGGCCATTGGTGAAGCCCTTCTGCGGGTCAGGGACGCCGTTGTCGAATTGGGCGCAAGTGGAGAGAGAGAACGACAACGATGGCTGGAAGCCATGAAACCCGTCATGGATGGCCTTCAGTAAAACGGTGGACGAACCACCACGGCCTTCACGGATTTTCGAGGGCTGGCGACGACCAAGACCTCGTCGCCTTCCTTCACACCTGCGAGGTAGCCGATACCGATGCCAGTGTTGTCCAAGCTCGGCGATGGTGCGCCGGATGAAAGCCGTCCGAGTGGTACACCGTCGAGGGATTGAACGTCCTTTCCGGGACGTGGAAGCGGTCCTTTTTCGGTGTACTTGATGCCCCACCACCGCTCGTCGTCGTCGCTGTGACCGACCACTCGGTGCTTTCCAATGAACTCGTGCTCAAGGTCAAGGCCGAAGGGGACGTTGGTCTCCCAGGAATCTCGTGCAAGGAACCCGTCGTCGCCGTCCGGCGCCAGACTGGGAGAGCAGAAATCCACGCCAGACAACAGGTAGCCTTTCTCCAATCGCAAGGTGTCTCGGGCACCCAAGCCGACCGGCGTGGCTCCGTGTTCAACGAGGGCACGCCATACGGCCGGGGCCGCTTCGTTGGGGACGAAAATTTCGTAGCCCGCTTCACCGGTGTACCCCGTTCCTTGAATCCAGCCGGTCGTGCCGAGCGAATTCTCCGTCAATGTTCGCCATTTGAATCGACCAACATGTTGGCCTTCGCCAAAGGCATTGTCCAGAATCGCCATTGCATGCGGCCCCTGAAGGGCCATGATGGCCGTTCCATCGGAGAGGTTTTCCATTTTGACCGAGCCGTCGCCGGGAAGGTGCTTGCTGAACCACGCCCACATGACGTCGATCATGGAGGCGTTCGGTACACCCAAGATTTCGGTCTCGCTCACCACGGCGAAAATCATGTCGTCAATGAGAAAGCCATCCTCGTCGAGGAAATGCGTGTAGGCGCAGCGTGGCGGCTGGATGGAGGTGACGCGCTGGGTTGCGATGCTTTCCAACCACCCACGGACATCCTCACCGGAAAACCGGAACGAGCCCATGTGGGAGACATCAAACAAACCGGCACCCGACCTTGTTGCGAGGTGTTCGTCCTTGATGTTGGAATACCAAATCGGGAGTTCAAATCCGTGAAAATCCACCATGTTGCCGTTCAGGGCAAGGTGTTCCTCGTACAGGGCGGTTCGCACCGGGGGCTGGTCGCTCATGCAGTCCGCTCGAACGCTCGGCTCAATAAACATCCGTTTGCCGTTCAATTGGCAGCGGGAAGACCTCGGAGAATTTCCTCGCCATGGTGAATTACACGCTCAAGAAAGCGGTCAAGCGTGTTGCGGTCAACGCTCTGATTGACCACCACCATGCGGATGACCACATCTTCACCGATGTTGGAGCGACTAACCATGAAGGACCCTTCTTTGATCAAACGGTTTCGGATTTCGGTGTTGAGCTCGTTCAAATCCACGCCGTCTTGGTCGCTCATGTATCGGAAACAGACGTTGGTCCACATGCGACTTGACATCATTTCGAGGGAGGGATGATCTTCGATGCACGCCTGGAGGTAATCTGCGTCGGCCATTCTGGTATCGACCATCTCGGCCCAACCTGCGTCGCCGCGAGCCCGCCATTCAAGCCAGAGTTTGAGCGCATCGTTTCGCCGAGCACACTGCAGCGAGTAGCGACCCAGGTCGTCCAACTCTGCATCGCTGTGGAACAGGTAGTGCGCCACGTTGGTGTGGTCGCAGAGGCGGCGAAGTACGAGCGGGTCCTTGATGAGAAACGCACTGCAAATCAACGGAACACCCATCATCTTGTGGGCGTCCCAGCAAACGCTGTCAGCCTTGTCCACGCCGTCCATGAGGCGTCGGTGTTCGGTTGAAAACAGGCAGGTCCCGCCCCAAGCGGCATCGACGTGCAACCACAGCCCTTCACGGTGGGCGATGGTTGCGAGGGCGTCGATGTCATCGTAGGCACCCCGAACGGTGGTGGCCGCCGTCGCCACGACACACAGCGGGCGCATGCCTTCCTGCCGAGCGAAGGCGATTTCTTCCTCGAGGCGGTCAGGTCGCATGCGGCCGTCCTCATCGCACTGGACCTTGATGATGTTTTGATGACCAATGCCGATCACATTGGCGGCCATGAGCACGGAGTAATGGGCCTCAGCGGAAACGAAAATCACGGTTGACCGCCCGTCAAATCCACGCTTCGTAGAACCCGACAGCAAGTGCTCCCTGGCGCACAACATGCCGAGCATGTTGCCGTTCGAGCCACCGGTGGTGAAGGTACCAAAGCCATCGGGGAAACCGACCATCTGAGACATTCGCTTCAGAATGGTCTGTTCGATAACAGTGGCGATGGGAGAGAGTTCGTAGGTGTACATCGAATTGTTCGTCAGCGAAGCAACCACCTCACCGGCAAAGGCCGGCAGGGACAGTCCACCCCAGAGCGGGTTCATGAACTCCGAACGGTGGGTCTTGACGCTGTTCGAGATGAAGGTGTCCAAGTCATCGAGCACTCCATTGAGACCGTGTCCCTCCAAGGGAAGTTGAACGTCCAGCGTCTTCCGCATCGTACTCAGGCTGGCCGCTGGATTTACGCGCCCTTCGGTGTCTTTGGAAACGATGTAGGCCACGAGGCGCTGAGCGACTTCGTCGATGAACGCCGCTGTTTCCATGTCCCTCGGTTCATTCTCTCCGCGGGTCGCTTATGAGTATGTGTATGGCGGGGAATGAATCGGTTCGGTCCCGTTTTTCTTGACTTTTTCATCCATTGCAGCCCTGAAGGGCGAGAATGAATGAAGATTGCATTTGTGACCCATTTTGAATAAAAGGGAGATAGAGCGGCGAAAAAGAGAAGGAGATTATGGAAATTGCAGAGTTTCTTCTCACCTCAACCGAGATGGATGTGGTGTTCAAAGCATGTCAAATTTTGCATCCTTTTCACAGGAATTTGTCGTGTGATTTGGATCGAAAGCGGTTCATAATCCACGAAATCATGATTCATCATGCATAATTCGCCAGCAAGATTGAATAATTCCATGCCGGAGGGTGGATTATGCTGGGGCATATCGGAGGTCGATGGCTGGACCGCTTGTTACAACAACTGAGCAAAGAGCTCAGATCACAAGGCTGGACACAAATGCAAATTGCGAAGGCCACGGGATCAACGCAGAGCACCGTTTCTCGTCACATCAGTAAACCCGTCGTTGAACTGGGAGCCACGGCCGACGAGGTCATGATCGACGGCTGGGCAAAGGAACTCGCGGTCTCCATGGCGCAACATGGCCCTGAGGCCATGGTCGTCCGGCAACGCTTGGTGTTTGAGCTTCAATTCGGCGGCGGCCAAGCCCTTCGCTACGACAAAACCCTCACCGGCATGGACCTTGATGAGGACCAATCCTCCAAGGCGTTGATTCGTCGCCTGGATTGGGCAACGGGGCGCCTTGACTTGCGCCGTCTCAAACCCTACATGCCGGCCGTGGGCATGAACATCGCAACGTGCCTGCCAGAGGCGAGTGACATTGACGAAGTCGCAGCCTACCCGGGACGAATGACCTTGGTCGATGGCGTCCTCCGCCGTCACGAGACACCTGAATTCGGAGCCTCAAGCCACCTTGCGAAGATGCTCCTTCAGGCCAAGGCCGTAGACGGAGAAAAAACGGCGATCCTCAACCTTCGACCGCCAACCCTCGATGGCATGGTGGATCAGGGTGACATCAACTACATCTCGGATGAACTCGATTACCGGCTTGGTTATGCCAACAAGGGCAACCTCCAGTCGCACCAAGGGCGACTCGACATTGTGTTGGATGAGGGCGCGTTTGGTTGGGAGCCCTCCCTGTACATTCTCGGACCCAACCCCATGGACCTTGTCGACAGGGCACATGCCATTATCGATGCAATGAACACGGAGTGACATACATGAAAAAAACACTACTGCTAACAATCCTTTTGATGCTGACGACCCCTCTTACAGGGTGCCTCGAACGAATTGAGCCCATCGTTGCCGATGCTACGGGTGATTGCATTGTGCTCGAACCAGGACGAGCATCGGATGGTAAACTCCGCATCCTCACCTACGACATTGCGGCCTTTTCTGATGACATGCTCTCCGAATTCACCAATCAAACAGGGTATGAAATCGAGATGATTCGAACCGATGATTCCGGTGGTATCCTCGAACAATTGCTGCAAACCCAGCAGGCACAACAAGCCGATTTGGCCATCGGACTGGACAACACCTACCTCCAAACCGCACTCAACTTCTGCCTGCTTCAAGCCCACGAAGCCAACGTCTCAGGGATTTCTGAAACGGCGCTCGAACCCTACAGCGGCCCGCTTGCCTTGCCCTTTGACCGAGGGGATGTTTGTCTGAACTATGACGAAACCCGGGTGGACGGTACCAACCGCACGGTGCCAACCTCCCTCTGGAACTTGACCGAACCCGAGTGGAACGGGCTCACTGCCTTCCCATCACCGGTCACCTCCTCCCCCGGACGGGCTTTCATGTCGGCGACCATCGATTATTTCGAAAACGATGAGGACAACACGACGGACGCTTTTGACTGGTGGAAGGCCATGGCGGACAACGGGGCCATCTTCACAAGCGGTTGGACCGAAGCCTACGAAATTCACTACAGCGGTGGCTACGGTGAATGGGTGGAGGGGCACCTCGGTGATGCTGCGATGACGGTTTCTTACTGCCACTCTCCTGGCGTTGAGGCCTTCTACGGAGGCAACTGGACCAAGTCCACGTCGCTCACACTGCCACGCTCCTCCTTCCATCAGGTGGAATATGCGGGCGTCATCAACGGCGGGACGGAAATTGACGCAGCCAACGCCTTCATCGCATACCTGCTCTCCGAAGATGTCAACCGAAACATGCCGGAAAACAACCTCATGCAGTCGGTCTTGGTCAACGCTACATGGCCGGCTACCGACGGCTATGCATACCATACGGACACACCCACACTGAACGCTGAAATTTCCAACGAGCGCATCGCCGATGAAATGGAAGCATGGCTCTCGGACTGGAAGGAAGCCACGCAGTGAGGCCTCGACAATGGCCACCCATTCGGTAATGCGAACCGGTCGCATCCCCGTGACCCATTGGTTGGCCGTTGTGTTGGTGATTGCCCTTGGCTTGTTTCCCATCACGTTGGCTCTCCTTCGTTTGTGGGCCGTCACCGGCATCTCACCCGTGGAAGCGTTGTTCACCGTTCATCAGCAACCAGGTGCGATGGATGCCCTGCGTTTCTCCCTGATGGAAGCTATTGTGTCGACCGTGGTCACGGTCGGACTTGGATTACCCATCGCTTGGGGCTTCGGCCGATACCAATGGCGGCACCTTCGTTTGAAGCGTGCCTTGCTCTTTCTTCCGTTCGTGACGCCGCCCATTGTGGCTGCCGTCGGGTTTCTCGCTCTGCTTTCGCCGGACGGCCTTGTTTACCGCTTGGGACTGGACATGCGGGGTGAAACCGGACTGGTCGGGTGGGTCGCTTCCACCACCGGGTGGGCTCACCCAGGACATTTTGTGGCCTTGGTCGTCGCCCACGTTTGGTTCAATCTCTCGCTGGTGGTGCGCTTTGTTGAACCGGTGGTGGCCCAACTCGACCCTGCTTGGGAGGAACAACTGGCCCTCCTTCCGGCCGGGCAGTCGCGCACGAGACGACTTCAACACCTGTGGATGCCGGTGCTCGGCCCTGCGACGTTGGTGGCGGCCACGTACACGTTTTTCTTCAGTTTCACGTCGTTTGCCCTTGTCAAGTACCTCGCACCGTCCTCCAACACGATGGAGTCCTTGCTGGGCGAAGTCGGCGGTTCTGCAGGCATTGCGGGGTACCAAGTTGAAACGAGTTTGGCGGTGTTGGCCATCGCGACCTGCCAAATGCTGCTGATGCTGGTGATGCTCATCATGGCGGGCCGATTTGAACGTCGCCACAGCCAGGTCCTCGCCCTCCATCATGAATCCATGAACAGGGAACGTCACGGCCCGCCCACACAAGCGATGTCATGGTTCGTCAACGGGACGCTCGTCATGCTCCTTGCGCCGTTGGCATCGGTGATTCTTGCATCCTTTCGGGTCCGTTCGACGGGGCCATCAGGGCCCGGCACACAGTGGACCTTGGAAGGTTGGCGGCGAGCTTGGAGCGGTGATTTATCTACGGTGCCGTTGATGGATGCGTTGACGAACTCGCTCAGTTACGCCGGCTTTACGGTGGTGATCGCCCTGCCACTCGGTTATGCCGTCGCTTCCTGTTTGGTGGCGCTCCGCCAGCGAGGTCGTAGGAAAACGGCAGGCGTGTTGGACTCATTGTGCATGCTCCCGCTGTCCATGTCGGCCGTGATGGTGGGCCTGGGGATGGTGGCGGGCATCCTTCGTTGGTTCCCTGAGATGTTCTCGTTCCCTTACCTCCCCGTGGTCCCGCACATCATGCTCGTGCTGCCCTTTGTCATCCGACTGATGGTGCCCGCCATCGAACGCATTGATCCTGTGTTCGCCGAACAGGCATCGCTCCTGTCCCTGAAACCGCTGGCGTTTTGGTGGCACGCCCGTGGCTCGTTTTTGGTGGTGCCTGCGACCATGGCGGCCTCGCTTTGTCTCGCCTTCTCGCTGGGAGAGTTTGGTGCCACATTCCTCATCGTTCGTGTTGGTTCATGGGATTCGTTGTCCATCATGGTGGACCAAGTCGCCTCACGCCCGAAATTTGACCCTTACGTGTTTCCCACCGCCATGGCGCTCGCCACCATCTTGATGGTGGTGACCCTGCTGGTTCTGGCCATCAACGAGCGCGCACGTGCCTGGAGGACCCGACATGATGTTTGAACTCCTCAACGGAACGGTCCGACTGGGAGAGTGGACGGTGTTTGAAGGATTGAGTCTCACGGTCAAGGACGGCGAAATCGTGTCGATCCTCGGACCCAGCGGTTGCGGAAAAACCACCCTACTCAGGGCGTGCTGTGGCCTTGAACGCCTTGAACAGGGCAACCGCCGCCTCGGTGGCAGCCTGCTTCCTGTCGACACCATCGTCCCCGAAATCACGATGCTGTTCCAGCAACCCGTGTTGTACCCCCACCTCAACGTCGCCCAAAACATCGCCTTGGGGGCGGGAAACACCATCCCCAAGAAGGCATTGTCATCGAAGGTGGACGCCGTCCTCAACACCGTTGGCCTCGAAGGTTTCGACCATCGAGGGACGGCAGGCCTCTCGGGGGGTGAAGCACAGCGGGTCGCCTTCGCTCGTGCTTTGCTCCAGGAACCCAAAGTGATGCTGCTCGATGAGCCGTTTGCTTCGGTGGACGTCGAGCGCAGGATGGCACTGGCGGCCATGACACGAACCCACCTCAAAGAACGAAAGATCACCACCGTCCATGTGACCCACGACCGAGAGGAAGCCAAGGTTCTCTCCGACCGCATCATTGAATGGAACGACTTGGTGGGTTCAAACAGCGAGGATGGCAACGATGGTGAAGAATGACTGGCCCGTTCTCGACCGATGGTGGCCGCAACGCCTTGAATGGAGTCGGCCACACTATGCGGGTTTTCTGCTGACCGTGTTCCTCATGCTCGGGGCGTTGCCGTACGTGCTCATCAACCGCATCTCAGCGTGGCGAGGCACCACCGTCATCGAAGTCTCCTTCCCCTTTGACTGGGAGATTCCCTACGTGCCGGCGTTCGTGATTCCCTACTACTCCTTCTACCTCTACTTCCCCATCGCCGCCTGGATTGGAGCCCATGAATCGGTGCGAAGGCAAGGGATGCTCTTCTTCCAGCGTATGCTGGCCCTGACGTGGCTGGCCTTCGTTGCGTTTCTTGCCCTTCCTTCGGAAATTCGACTCCGCTCTCAAGCCGTCGGGGCTGAAGGTCTGTTTGGGACACTCATGGACGAGATGCACAAGGCAGATGCACCCTACAACGCTTGGCCCAGCCTCCATGTCATGCAAAGCGTCCTTGTCGTTCTGTTCGTTCGTTATGCCCTCAAGCGACGAGAGCGCTGGTCGCCCTTGCTGTCTGTGCTCTCTTGGACGGCGTGCGCATCACTCGTGGCGTCAACGGTCCTCATTAAGCAACACTACGTGTTCGACGGCCTGCTCTCTCTTGCGATCTGTGCCGTGATGTGGCGCTGGTGGATTCGTCCCGCCCTCAACTGAACAGGGCGTTGACGGCCTCGGCGTTGGTGAGGTAAATCGTCAGGCCAACACCGGCCATGATCATCATCCACGACCCAATCATCTTGATGTGGCCGGTAGCTCTCCGAAGGAAGTTGATCATGACTTGGCGACCCATGCCCACAAGCATGGTGACGGCGATCATCAAAATGAGCAGACCGACCATGAGTCCAGCGATGCCGAAGCCAATGGCGGTCGTGCCGAGCGTGCTGAGGAAGATGACAAACGGCAACACGGCAGCGGCCGTGCAGTCAATCGATGCTGCGGCGTAGCCGATGCCGTAGAGGTACATGTTGCGCCGTGGGGTGAACGTTTCGTCGGCCTCAGTGGTGCTGTACTTGTCGACGAGGTTCTGGACGAAGCCCATGACGTGCGAGGTGATGCCCAACAGCATCATTGAGCCGAGCACAACGAGGAGCAAAGCGATGAAGATGGCGATGTAGTGAATGATGCCTGAGCTGGCGAACGCCTCTCCCATGAGCAAGGCCACGATGCCGATGATGCCGAAGAACGTCCACATACCAAGTCCAGACAAGACACCGATGTTGAACGAACTCGGCATGCCGGTCTTGAGTTTCCCCTCGGCGATGAGTTCGTCTTCCCGCGCCCCGAGCGAGAGGTAGTACGAAATGAATCCAGGCAACACCGGGAAGGCGCACGGCGAGAAGTACACCAGGATGGAGAGAATCAGTCCAAGGGCAAACACAGCGGTGAACGAGGTTTCAGGCTCTTCCCACCCGATGCGAGAATCAAAGGTTTCTGAAATGTCCTCGGTCAAAGCAGTTTCAAGAATCCCGTCGAATTTTTCCCAGCCGTCAATGGGCGTTCCGGTCGCCTGCTGGGCAATGATATAGCCTTCCTCGTCGAGAATGAGCACGACGGGAATTTGGCCAGTACCACCCGTCGTGAACAAGCGAACGGGGTCGGCTGTTGAGCCGTCCTCGAGGATGGCGGATTCGGTGGAGCCAAAGCCCGTTGGATAGAGGGGGACGGTGTACTCGCCACCGCTTTCGCTGAGGTAGTCCACGGACTCGCCGTACCATGCACCGTAAGCGAAAATTTTGAGGGACTTGTCGTTGGCCGCAGCCGTGGCTTGCCAGTCGTCCATCTCGTTTTCGATGTGCTCCTGAACGAGGTGACAGTTGCTGCAGTCTCGTGCCATCAAGTCGAGAATGATGACGCTCCCCCGGTGGTCGTTGAGGTTGAACCACCCGGTTTCATTGACGTAGCCCGCCTCAACATCGCTCCGGTTGAGTGATTCGTAGACCAAGTTGGGGATGGGCGCAGGTTCTGCATCGGACTGGAACAACTCGTCCATGCTGTCAAACATCGAGAGGGCAGCGAAGGAAATCGCCCCGAACATCACAACGGCGATGGCGAACGCCTGCCACGTGTCCTTCTGCTTGAACACGCCCCAGTCGGCTTGGTCCAGAAGGCCCATACCTACCACTGAGCGCCGGTCGTAGAAGAATAGCCCAGCGAGGAGTTGGTGGGCGCTGAACTCAAGTTGAGTGGTGGGCTCGGCCGGAATTGAACCGGCGCAAACGAACTCGGCAATTCAAGGCAGGTTGTTCGTTGCTGGCTCAATCCGGCCATGTCAAATTGTGAAGTGGGCTCGGCCGGAATTGAACCGGCGATCTTCGCCATGTGAAGGCGACGTCATAACCCCTAGACCACGAGCCCCTAGGTAGTTCGCCGACCCGCCTCGCGGGTATAAGCCATACCGTGGTCAACGGTGGTCGTTCAGATGCACCACGCCGACCTCGAGTCGCTCGTGCGTGGGATGAACTTCCACCAGCATGACCGGCACCTCGAGCACCTCGGCCAGTTCCTCAGCCAGCGACAGCGGGAGTTCGATGCGCTGGTGGACGGCGTCGTAGCGGAGCCATCCTTCGGCCATACCCAGTTCTTCACGGAGTTCGGCCATGTCCTCCTGAGCGTCCTCCAGTGAAGTCGGGATGGCACCAAACAGCACGGTGTCGTCGTCGCTGAGCACCTCGTAAGGTCGCAGCGTGGCTTGGCCTCGGCGCTTGAAGCGGTTGCGAAGTTGTCCGGCGTCCTTGTATTTCGCCGTGCAGAATTTGAGGTGATAGGGCTTGTCAGCGGCCGCTTCTTTGAGGCGAATCGCCAGTTCGGCCGAGCCTTCAGCGGCCGCCGTGATGCCTCCGCTGAGGTTGAAACCTCGAACGTCCATGTTCTCCTGGTTGCCCACGGTGATTTCGAGTTCGTTGAGGTTGAGGAAGGACACGGGAACGTTGGCCAAGTCGTCGAGCAACGCAAACAATTGCGCCTCTTTGTCAGGCTCGCACGGCAACTCAACCCCGACTTCAATGCCGGACCTCGAGCACGCCTCCATGGTGGCTCGGTACTTGCTGGTCGTGCCGTCGAGGAGGTGGAAGCGAATTTCATCCAGCCCCGCCGCACCGAAGTCGGCTGCTCGGTCGGGGTCAAAGGGGATCGAGGTGTACGCGTGGATGTGGTGGTCGGGGCCGAAGGCCGCCTTGAGTTGGCGAACCGCTTCAAGGGTCTTCTCCAAATCGAGCATCGGGTCGCCGCCGGTGATACCGGTGCCAGTGGCGTTCATGGCATGTCCTTCTTCGATGACCTCGTCCCACGACGTGCACCGGCGTTCGTTGGCGAACATGTCAGGGGTTTCCCGTCGGTTTTCAGACAGCGGGCAGTAATCGCAGCCCCAGTGGCATTTGCCGGTGACGAACAAGACGAGTTTGCTGCCCTGCTGGCATTGAACGCATCCTTCAGCCTCGCCCTCTTCCGCCGGGAGGACTTCAGTGGCCATGGGCAAACTGCGCATCATGACTACCCCCTTGGTCTCTGCAGCCTGTGTGAGCAACCAACGGTGGAAGCGCCGGTCCATCGTCAGTTCAGGATGAAAGGTGACGCCAAGTTTGTTGCCGTCCAGCACGCCCACGACTTCATCTCCAAGCCGTGCCACTGCGGTGCAGTTCACGGAACCTTGCTCAAAGCGTGGGGCACGGATGAAAACACCTGGAAACCCGTCGTCGAGCAGGTCAGCACCGGAAGAAGCGACTTCCAACGGCTGATGAGAAAAGCGGTCTCGCCCAACCGGTGTTGCTTGTTTGAAGTCCGAGGTTGGGGTGTCGAGTTCAACCTCGACCACGGCCTCGAAGGACTCACGTTGGCGACCCCAAGCGTTGCGAGCGATGCCTGCGGCGAGGTAGGGCGAACGGTCCTCGCCCGGAGCAGCGAGAAGAATGGCGCCTGCGCACGTACCCAAGACAGGGCGTTCAGGATGGGCGTCCATCCATCCAAACAAGGCAGCCAGCAACGATTCGTATCGGCTGGCGATGCGCATGGTGGTCGATTCCCCACCGGGAAGCACGAGGGCGTCCAGGTCCTCGGAGACGTGGTCGGCACGACGGCACTCCACGATGTCAACGGCAAGACCGAGTTCGTCAGCAGCTCCGCGAAGCGCTTCCGCATGCTCGTGGCGGGCGCCCTGAAGCATCGCCAAACCCACACGGAGCATGTTGCTGGGTCCATGCCCTTCCCTATCAGTCCAACGCTCCAGCCGAGGTGATGGGGAGGGCTTTGATGCAAGCATTTCAAAGACCGTCAAGCCCACCAATGCACCATGCACAAGGGTGATTGTTTCCTTGTCCCCGGGCCGGTCCGCATGAGTGAGGCCTGCCTTCAAGCCATGGCCACGCCCGTGATGACGGCCCGTGGACCAGAATTCCGACAGGTGATGGCCAACCTCAACTCTGGCCTTCGTTATGCCTTCAACCTCTCACCCTCAGAGCCAGAGATGAAAACCCAATCCTGGACCGGCGAGGACGGCTACAAGGTCGTGGTCGTCTCTGGCAGCGGCACCGCCGCCATGGAGATGGTCATCGCCAACCGCTTCCGCAATAACGACCTCGTCTTGGTGCCCACCAACGGCAAGTTCGGCGAGCGAGTGGCCGACATCTGCCGTCAGTTCTGCAACGTGAAACACCTGCTGTACGAGTGGGGTCGTTCCTTTGACCTCTACGAACTGGAGCAGCAACTCGAACGTGGCTGCTATGAAGCCCTGCTCATCTGCCACAACGAAACCAGCAGCGGCATCACGCAGGATGCCGAAGCCATCGCTGAGATGTGCGAACGCCACGGTGTCTCCTTCATCCTCGACGGCATCACTTCGGTGGGTGGCATGCCCGTTCATCCCGCTGCATGGAAGGCCGAAGCCGTCGTGATGGGGGCTCAGAAATGCACGGCCGGTCCTTCCGGCATCGCTGCCATCGCCCTCAACGAACACTGCGTGGAACGCATCAAGGCGATTCACCAGCAAGGCGACGCCAATCCTCGCTACTACCTCGACATGATCTCAGCGCTCAAGAAGGGCGACGACGACCAAACACCATGGACACCGGCCATCAACCTCGCCATGGGATGGGGAGCGGCGCTGGCTGACCTGAAAGAAGAAACCAACGAAGCCCGTTGGGCTCGATGCGAGACCATGGCCAAAGGCGTTCGTGCCCTCTTTACCGACCTGGGTTTCACCCTGCTAGCCGACAGCGGGCAGCGAAGCAACTCGGTGACCGCCATTCTCTATCCGGAAGGCGTTGACGATGCCTGGCGAACGGCGTTGAAGGACAAATACGACACCCAAGTCATCGGTGGACAAGACCACCTGAAGGGCAAGATGTTTCGCGTGGGCTCAATGGGTGAAACGCCCGTAGCAGAGATGATTGAAGGGTGCAAGCGGATGCTCGCCTGTTTCCGTGATTTCGGCGTTGAACTCGACGACGTGGATGTTGAATCGTATTTCGGGTGAAGCCATGCCTCGCTGCATCGTCTTGGGACGTTTTCAGCCGTTCCATCTCGGTCATGCCGGTTTGGTTCAAGCCGCCGTTGAACACGCTGCTGGCGATGAAGTGGTGGTGGCCATCGGTTCGGCCCAAGCCGGCTGGGAAGCCAACAACCCGTGGACGGCTGGCGAGCGACAAGCGATGATTGAGGCTTGGGCTGCTGGCCAGGACCTCGAATTGACCGTCGTAACCGTTGAGGACATCAACGACCCGCCCAACTGGGTGGAGCATGCCACGAACGCACACGGAACGGGTACCCTCGTCACATCGGACGGCCCAACCATGGACCTCTACCGTGCTGCGGGCTGGGACGTGCACGAGGTAGCCCTCAGCGAACGGGAAACATTGGAGGGTTGGCGGGTTCGTCAAACCGTTCGCATGCTGTCCACCGTGATGGACGACGAGGCGAGTCGAACCGTGCTGGCTCCGAGCGTTCCTTCAGCAGTGATCGAGTGGCTGATTGACAACGATGCTATGTTTCGTTGCTCGACCTTTGAGACCGGCGTCCACGCCGGCTGAATCACTCGGACGCCACGACGACGCGAG
This sequence comes from Candidatus Poseidoniales archaeon, assembly GCA_038144595.1. Taxonomy (GTDB): domain Archaea; phylum Thermoplasmatota; class Poseidoniia; order Poseidoniales; family Poseidoniaceae; genus Poseidonia. The sequence goes on from JAYQOB010000005.1 coordinate 270,623, forward strand.
CCACGAGGATGACCTTTGACTTGTACGTGTAGCCCTGCTCGAGCACATCCACCACGGTCCCGTTCGGGAAATCCTCACTGGGTGGAATGGTAGCGATGGCTTCCATCTTGGAGGGGTCAAATTCGGCGCCTTTGGCCTCAATGGGCGAGACACCGTCGGCCTGGAGTTCATGCCACATTTTGTTGCGCAGCAAACGAAGACCCTGAGCCACGGCCGACTGGTCGTCCTCCTCAATACCGGTCATGGCCCGGTCAACGTCGGCGAGCACCGTCAGCATTCGACGGGCCATGCCCATGCCGCCAAACTGGATGGCTTCGGCTTTCTCAGCCATCAGTCGCTTGCGCACGTTTTGGATTTCAGCCTCCTTGTAGGCGATTTCCTTCTCAGCAAACTCAGCACGCTCAAGGGCGACGTCGAGCGGGTCCCGCTCTTCTTCCTCTTCCACTGATTCCTCCACCGGTGGTTCGTCCACGGGAGGCTCCTCGTGGGGAACATCGTCAACCGGCGCTTCTTCGGGCGTCTCGTCCGACATCAAACCGACGGCGCACGAGGTGGATTTTGAACCCCTCGCTCAGTGCGACTTGAGGAAGGTCGTCAGGTTCCAATCCCCATGACCCCACTTCGCAGCCTCGAGGTGCTCGCGGCCAATCACCAGCACGAGGTCATCCTCGTTGGTGGCTCGGTTCACCGTGTGGACGAGGGCTTTGGATGCCCGGGTGTGGGCCTCAAAGGTCGGGACGATCTTGTATGGGTCCTCTGCCTCTTCAAGCGTCTCGCCGAGGGCCTTGCGCCGGTCCATCCAATCCATCACGACCCGCTGTGCAAACTCGTCTTCTGAAAGGCCGTCAAGGCGTGAAAGCACGGTCGTCCAGGTCGATTCGGTGTAGAGTTCGTGGATGTCTTCGGCTTCCGCACCGGTGGCGTTCTCGATGTAGAGGAAAGCCCGGCCTTCCCACACTTCCCAACGTCCTGGACTCGCCCAGTGCATCAGGTTCAGCAGGCCGTCTTCGCCGCCCTCGAGGTTGGCGAGCACGGTGCCTGCATGTGTTTCGCCGTTGACCGTTTGTTCGTCCATCCAATCCAACAGCTCGGCCTCGGCGTCGATGGCAAATTGCGTCTTGAGCGCCGTGTCCTGAACGGGCCGGATGTCTCGAAGCGTGGCCTGTTCCATGCCCGATTTGAGTTCGGCCCATGACAGCGAGAGCAGGTGGAGCAGGGTGGGTTTGTGGACCAAGAGTCCAATCATCTCCAACCCCATGGTGGATTCCAACGGCCCGTCCCGTTTGAGGGCATCGCCGCACCCAACAAACAAGGCAAGGTGGCGGCATGGGGCGTAAGAGCCTTCAAGAACAGCCAACCAAGCCCCGATACGGGAGGGTTCGGCTTGGCGACGATCAAAGAGCAAATCGAAATGATTCGCGCCGAGATCGACAAGACCCAGAAGAACAAGGCCACCAACGCCCACATTGGGAAACTGAAGGCCAAAATTGCCCAACTCAAGATCAAGGAGGAAAAGACGGCGGCCCACTCGAAAGCCAGCGGTGGCGGCAAAGGGTTTGAAGTCAGAAAATCCGGTGATGCAACGGTTGCTCTCGTTGGTTTCCCCTCGGTGGGTAAATCCACCCTCATTTCCAAGGTGACCGACGCTCACTCCGAAGCCGGAGGGTATGCCTTTACCACCCTCACCTGTATTCCCGGTGTGATGGAACATCGGGGCGCGAAAATCCAGATTCTTGACCTGCCCGGACTCATCAAGGGGGCTGCTGAGGGCAAAGGTCGAGGCCGTGAGATTCTCAACGTGATTCGCAGCGCCGACATGGTGCTCTACATCGTTGACCCGTTCCAAGACGGGCACTTCAACGTCCTTCATCGAGAACTTCACAACGCAGGCCTGCGCCTCAACGAAGTCAAGCCGCCCGTCTTCATCAAGCGCACCGACCGAGGCGGCATCGAGGTTCGAAGCACGGTGGAGCAAACCCATCTGACCGAGGAAGAAATGGCCGACATCATCCGTTCGTTCGGCTACACCTCGGCCCTGGTGACCCTCCGTGAGAACTCCACCGCCGAGCAAATCGTCGACGCCCTCGCCGGCAACCGTGTTTACGAAAAAGCGGTCATCGCCATCAACAAAATCGACATCGCCACCGAGCATGACATCGCTCGTGCTCGCTCGGCGCTGCCACAGGAATGGCCCATCATGAACATCTCAGCGTTCAAGGACATCGGGCTTGAGGACCTCAAGGATTTCATCTACGACAACCTCGGCTTCATGCGGGTCTTCCTCAAGCCGCAGGGCCAGGAAGCCGACATGGAAGAACCGCTCATCGTCAAGGACGACTACACAGTGGAGAACATCTGCGTGAAGTTGCACCGAGATTTCGTCCGCAAGTTCCGCTTTGCCCGAATTCGTGGACCGAGTGCCAAGTTCGACGACCAGCGGGTTGGCCTTGACCATCAACTGAAGGACGGCGACGTGCTGACCATCGTCGTCAAGCGTTGAGTCACTCAAGCCGTGGTGGTGTTGAGCGTACGGTCAGTCTCTTCGGGGTCGATGAACAGTGCAGCCAGTACCACGAAGGTCTCGAGCACGGCAGCGATGTAAAAGATGGTCTGGTAGTTGTAGCGCTCGGCAAAAATTGGTGCCAGCTGGTAGCCGATGATGGCGGAGAGGTTCATCATCGCCATGTAGCCCGTGAATTGGGTCCCACCGACTTCCGCCCAGGTGACCCGCATCATGAGTGAATAGGCACAGATGGAGACGATGGCCCAGAGGAAGGTGTGGACGATCCACACCAGCATCATGAACCAACCCTCGCTCCAGAGGTTGTCAAATGTACCCCAGACCAAGGTGGTCAAGGAGGCGCTGAGCGCCGCATACATAGCATGGATTTCCCTCCAAATTGGCGTCCGAGTTCGCCGCCCGCCATCGCACCGAGCATGGTGACGACGAGAATGATGCCGCCCTTGGTGGCGTTGAATTCTTCTTGGCTCCAACCCAACTCCTGAAGGAAGATCAAGGGGAGGATGGGGATGAGGATGAAGGCCAGTGAAATGACGAGGCTGACAGCGATGCCGAGTTGGGCTGAACGGACCGAAAAGGCGGTTCGGATGTTGCCCAAAATCGTGGCGAAATCGCGAACCTCTTCGTCGTTCTCCTCGCTGTCCTCGGCCGTCTCAACCGCTTCACCTTCGTCCCACGGGAAGCGCTTCTCACCGGGCCGCTCTCGCATGAACAAGGGCACCATCATGATGACAACAAGAATGGGAATCTGGATGAGGAAGGCCCCCCTGATGCCCACGATGCCGATGATGGTGCCGAGACCAGCACCACCGATGACACCGCCGAGTGATTTGGCGGTGAACATGTAGCTGTTGACACGTTCAAACTCGTGGGATTGAAGCACGTCAACGGCCAACGCATCGGTCGACACGTCTTGCAGCGCCGTGAACACGTTGTAGACAAAGAACAGGGCACCGAGCAGGGAGATGTTGTTGGTCAAATCGGGGATGAGGAGCATGGTGATGAGCAGCGCAATCATGCCGGTTTGAGCGATGAGGATCCACGGACGCCGACGGCCCAGTTCAGGTATCTGAAACCGGTCGATGATGGGGCCCCACAGGAACTTGAACGACCAAGGCAGCGTTCCGAGCGTAAGCAAGTAGGCAAGGTCGCCGGCGTCGGCCCCTTCGGCAGCGAGGAAGGTCACCATCGTGACGGTGATGAAGCCCCAGGGAACACCTTGGGCGACGTAGAGGGCCGAGAGGGTGATGACACGGGCCCGATAACTGTCCACCAGCGTTTCGCCGTCCGACGTGGATTCACCCTCGACGACTTCAGTTTCTGGTTCTCCAAAGTCAAGGTCAAGGTGGAAGCGATCTCGCTGCTTGGTTGAAACATACCCGATCAAGCCCACCACCGGGAAAATCCAGGCCATGAACATGAACAGCGGAAGGGAACCGTCCCCCACAGCGAGGGCTGATGCATCGTCGCCGTTTTCGTTGAGGATGGTGAAATCCAACACCACCAAACTGACCACCGTGGCGACCTCTTCGCCGTCGTCGTTGTTGGAACACAAGGCGCCGCTGAACGCCTCAGCGTTTACCGTCACGCTCAGGTCGTAGATGCCAAGCGCGTCCTCACCGAAAGCCAGTTGGGATTCAATATCGCCTTTGGTCATCCCTTCAACCACGCCAGTAAGAAGCGACTGATTGTGCCAGGTCAAGTTGACATCGTGGGAACCAGGGTTCTCACCTGACGCAGAAAGCGTCCACTCGCCTTTGGTGGAAGAGCCGGTAATGGTGTCGGGAGCGTCGGCCTCGCCGCCGGTGCACACAGGGCCACCCGAGGATTCGTCCTCGCCATAACTCAGCGATAACAACGACGCCGACGACGTTTCCACCGGCCGCCTCAATGGCGTCCGCCACGGCACCGGATTCGACGGTCCATTCGACCGCCTGACCGTCTTGATAGTAGGCAGACTTGGCTTCGACCTCGACGGTGGTCATCGTTGATTCAACCACGTAGGTGCCGGTGGCCTCCTCCGAGGAACCGCCACCGCCCAAACAGCCCGAGAGGGACGTGAGCACGACCAGCATCAACACGAAGTGGACCGGTCGCATGGGTTGAGGGTCCCTCGGCTGGCCTTCAAGATTGTTCACGGATGATTCGGACAATGCCGCTGCACTGGATGGAAGTTTCATGAGACCCGTGGAGAAGAAGGCCTCCGGAAGTTTGGGTGGAAGCGGGCATCGCACTGCGTGAATCCCACAATGCTCAAAGGGACCGCAAACAAGGCCAAACCATGAGCACCCGTCGCCTGTTCGCTGCCGTGCGGGATCTCGACCCGCCCGGCGGTGGAGCGGAACGATCGCTCGCAGCCCTGCTCAACGGCATTGCCGTGTCCGGGCCAACGCTCGAAACGGCGCCAACCTTCGTGCCCATGTCGCCCGCACCAGCGACACCCACCCACCCTGCATGGACGGTCAGCGCACTGGCCAGCAGCGACCGAGGGGAGCCAATTGGCCTGCTGAAGCCCGAAGTGGACTTGACGACCATCGACCTCGCCATTGAAGGGTTCTGGTCCAAAATTGCATGGGGCCTCCGTGAACGAAAGGGTGAGCAGCGACGCAGGAAGTGGGCGCACGACCGGCACATCGGACGCCGCAGCGCTCAGTTCGCTGCGCGTGTTGGTGCTTGGTTGGACGAGCACGACCACACCGGTGCCGTTGGATTAACGCAACTCGAATGGTCGGCAGGTGCGGCTCAAGCGTTTTCAGAACGCGGCATTCCTTACATCATGTTCGTTCGGGACGACACCGTCTTCCGTCTCGAACAGCGGTTTCGACCCGCCATGGAAGGCGCTGCGCTGGTGTGTGCTGCCGGCGAAGGTTTGCTGAATGACATCCGCACCCGCTTTACGATTCAACGGGGGCTCAGCGTTCCGTTGCCCATCGATTTTGCCGGCCGGTTTGGTAGCCTGGACGAGGTCAAGGCCCTGCGGTCTGCCGAGCAGGCCAAGCGTCCCACTGATGCACCACCCAAAATTGGGGTCATGGTCGTGACACCCGAGAAGGGCTTGCGAATGTATCAGCAGCTGCTCCCAAAATTGTACGAACGCTGGCCGGAAGCAGAAGTGCACATCGCAGGTGGCACCGCTTACCCGCAGCAACTCGCCCACCACCCGAACGCACGGGTGCTCGGGCATGTCGATGCTGCAACCTTCTTTGCGAGCATCGATGTTCACCTCATCCTCTTCGAGACCACGGGCTCATGGGGCCGGGTGATTGGCGAAGCCGGTTTGTTCGGGGTACCAAGCGTAACCTCGGACGTGGGCTCGCAAAAGGAGGCCCTGGGCGAAGGCGGCATCTTGGTGGACGACGGCCACAACACCGCTGAGGTCATCGAGGCGTTGATGGCGGTGTATGAAGAACGAGACCGCTACGGTGCGCTGGCTCGTGAGCACACCCAAATGGTGGACCATCGACGTTCCGTGGCGGCGTTCCGAAGCGGCCTGGAAGACCTCTTTGACAACCAATGAACGGCCCCTGCTTCGTTTGGGTGGTTCATCGGCACGCTCCAAAGGCCCTGCTTTGGCCTCAATCGATGAGGCCCTGTTGCTTGAGGAGGCGTTCATGTTCCGCAAGCGTTGCATACGTGCTCGGAAGGAATGTTTGTCGGAGTTGAACGTCGTTTTGTTGTTCAAAGACGTTGGTGGCATGCAAGGCCACTTCTTGGCTACCGGGGAGAAGGTCGAAATGAAGACTTTCACCCGTGACCAACCCGATGCCGATGCCGTGTTCAATGGCCTGGAAGGTCAACCACATGTCGTCTTGCCGCGGGCATGTTGTACGGAATCCATCGCCCGCCTTGCGCATGATGTTGAGAAAATGTGGTGGGAACAAGACGCCTGAGACGCACGTTGCAAAATTCAGATGGCTCGGTCCTTTGATGCCAGGCGGCCATGTTTGATAGGGAGCCAGGCCGGATTTCTCATCGTTGAGCACCATTCGGTGAGCCCGATACGCCATGATGGAGTCCGGGTCACGCTGCGAAGCCTCGACAATGCCTTCCAACCAACGTTTGGGGTAGAAGATGTCGTCATCGGCAACAACATGAGGACGAGAAAAATCCGGCGCGTTTTGAACCCACCATTGCACCTTCGTGTGAGGACCAAGGTTTTCAGACAAGTGGATTTCCAATCCCCTTTTTTTCAATCGTTCCAACGCCTTGGTTGGGTACCTCACATCGTCTTCGACGTCCAGATAAAGCATGAACCGGGAAGGGAGCATCGTCCCTTTTGCGATGGTCTCAATGACGATGTGGACGTGTTTCAAGCGAGGTCCGTAGGTCGTCATGGAAACCGTGGGCCCAGCAGGATCAACAATGCTTGAGGAGGCAAATCGGTTTCTCAGTCCAAGGCGGAGAAATCTCAATCGAAGGAGCACGTCGACCAACAGGTTTCGAAGGAAGGACTTGACGTTGGGAACCCTCATGCTCATTCCCAACGTTGTTCTGCAAACCCAGTCAACCCATTCTTAATCATTCTCAGCGGATGTTCTGCACCACACAACGATACGGTGAAGGGTCGTTCTTCGAGCCATGAGCCATCCGTGCGCAGTGAACCCACGCTGCAAGAATCCGTTTGCAGGAACGTATATTTCATGACGCACCCGCCCTCAAATTAACGTGAGAACCATGACCGACGTGAATTGGATTTCAAACATTCAATCGCATGAAGTTCAACACTTTTCTCAAGGAACACAGGACGGTGTCATTGATTTCATCTGTGAAAACATTGAGATTCGCCACCACTACTGCGTTGAATTTGGGTTTGATTCCACCAGTTGGGAGGATTGTTTGCCCAACACCAAACATTTGGTGCAACAGCGAAACTGGGATCACCTCCTCATCGATGGAAACTGCCACAACCCGGACATGAACCTCCATCAACACTTCATCACCAGTCGCAACATTTGCGACCTCTTCCGAGAGCACGGCGTCCCGGAAGAGCCCGGGTTCATTTCCATCGACTTGGATTCTACCGACATCTGGGTGACCGATGCGCTCTTGGAGAATTATCGGCCGAGTTTCTTTTGTGTTGAATTCAATCCGAATTTCCCCATCGATGCTCCCGTGGCCTTTCCGGACGACCCGGATGAATATTGGCAATTTGATCGCGTGATGGGGTCCTCGCTCAGAGCGTTGTCCATGATGGCCACCAAGCACGGTTATTCCTTGGTCTATGCGGGAAATTACGCCACGTCCAAACACCATGATGCGTTTTTCATTCGCGATGACTTGATTGATACCTCACAGGTTCCGCCCCTGGAAGCCTTCGATGCCACGCATGTTCCCTTGCATGAGGTCTGCATCACCGGTCGAGAGAACCTCTACATGAATTACGAAGTTTGGCTGGAAACTCAAAACATTGAATCGAGCCGGAAGGCAGTCCACACATCATGGAAGAAGCACATCGCAGGAACGTTGCTCCAACGGGTGAATCGAAGACGAAAAATGCTGATTCGGACGATTTCCCTGTGGCTGCGAGGAAGGTCAGCGTGACGGCATCGGGGGAATCACTCACGACGTTCTGCTCCGAGCCTGGTCGTCATGCAGTACCGAGCACGGTCAGGAAGAATGCTTGTGGAGGAGGACAAAAGGTTCAGTCCCAGATGCCCATGTCCATGCGAGCATCTTCGCTGGCGTGGATTTTTGGGTCCCAGCGTGGGGTCCATACGAGGTTGATGTGGACAGAGGCCAAGCCGTCGGTTTGGAGCGCAGCACGGTGGGCAGCGGCCATGATTTCCGGGGCTGCTGGGCAGCCAGGCGAGGTGAGCGTCAGGTCGACCTCGGCATGAAGGCCCTCGTCCTTTTCCTCAAAGCGGACGTCATACACGAGGCCCAGTTCAACGATCGAGAGTTCCAACTCGGGGTCTTCCACATCGTCCAACTTGTCCATCAGGGCTTCTTTGGTCGTCATGCGGTTCACTCCATGCTGGCCCGAATCTCGTCCATCACCTTGTCGTACATGTTTCGAAAGCCGTTAGAGCGGCTCGGTGTCAAACTGTTGAGCAACCCCATTTCCTCAGCGAAATCCACGGGAATCAGTGCTGCTTGGGCCGGTGCAAGCCCCTCAATGGCGATACTGAGCACGCCCATGAGACCCTGAACGAGTTTGGCATCGGCAGCGCCAACCATGTGAACGAGGCCGTCGTTCACACCGATGCGAACGTGGGCCTCGGACTGGCAGCCACGGATGCGGGTGTCGTCAGTCCACTCGTCCGTGGGGAGGAGCACCACCTCATCGGCCAACTCAAACACCATCTCAAGGCGTTCTCGTTTGTCCGTGACCTCCTTGAACTCTTCAATGAGTTCCTGCAAGGCCTCAGGGTAGAACGTCATGCGAACTTCTCCGTGATTTCCTTGAGTTCCCTCACCAAGCCCTCGGCTTCCTCTCGAGTGTTGTAGACGTAGAAGGACGCCCGCACCGTACCCGAAATACCGAGTCGGTTGAGCAGGGGCTGAGCGCAGTGATGGCCGGTCCGGACCGCATAGCCACGGGCGTCGAGCAGGTGAGCCATGTCCTCGCTGTTGATGGTGGGATGAAGGAAGGAGACCACGGCAGCGTCGTGTTCGCCGTGGCGCCCATAGACGCTCATGCCCATGTCCCGAAGCTGCTGTGCGACCCACGAGGCGATGTCCACCAAGCGGGCGTGCTCGGCGTCCAAGTCAAAGGAATTCATCCAGTCCAAAGCCGCCGACCAGCCGATGGCTTCGGCGATGCGAGGCGTGCCGGCTTCGAACTTGTGTTCGTTGGTCTGGTAGGTGGAGCCCTCCACGGTCACGGTTTCGATCATGTCGCCACCGCCCATGAACGGCTCCATCTCCTCGAAGGCCTCGGGCTGGACCAGCAGCGCACCGATGCCGGTTGGACCGCACATCTTGTGCGCCGAGAACGCCATGAAGTCAGCACCAAAGGCTGAGAAATCCACGGTGGAATGCGGAACACCCTGCGCCGCATCGATGAGCACCTTGGCCCCTGCAGCGTGAGAAGCGGAAATGATCTCCTCGAGGGGGTTGCGAACGCCCAGCACGTTGGAGGTGTGGACCACACAGACCAGTTTTGCTCCGGGGAGGGCGTGAGCGAACGCTTCCATGTCGAGGGTGAAATCTGGCATGACCGGGACGTAGCGCAACTCAATGCCGCGCTCCTCAGCCAGCATTTGCCAGGGCACGATATCGGAATGGTGTTCCATCTCTGTGAGGATGATGGCGTCGCCTTTCTCGAGGTTGGCTCGACCCCAAGCGTGGGCGACGAGGTTGATGGCTTCGGTTGTGCCGCTGGTGATGATGGCCTTCTCGGCGTTGAAGCGCTGCTTGAGTTTCGTGCGACAGGATTCGTAGCCTTCCGTGGCTTCACCGGCGAGGGTGTGAACGGCACGGTGAACGTTGGCGTTGGACTCGGAGTAGTATGCGTTCATCGCATCGATGACGACCTTCGGCTTCTGGGTGGTCGCAGCGTTGTCAAGGTAGACCAGCGGGTAGCCGTTGACCTCGCGCTGGAGGATGGGAAACTGCGCTCGAAGGGACATGACCTCACCGCTTCAATTCGCACTCCAAATGAACCGTGAGGCGGGTCCGCATTTCGTCAACGAGCGTTTGGTTGTCGAGGCTGGAGAACCCGTCCTGCATGAAGCCCTCAATGAGCAGGGCAACGGCCGACTCCTCATCCAAGCCACGGCTCATGAGGTAGTGAAGTTGGCCTTGGTCGACGGGAGCGCTGGCAGCGCCGTGGGCGGCGGCCACTTCGTCAGCGAGGACCTCAAGTTCGGGGATGGCTTCGGCACGAGCTTTCTCAGAAAGCAGGAGATTCTTGAACACTTGACCCGCATCGCAGTGGTTGGCGTGTTCGGCAATGGTGAGCAGGCCGGTGGCGATGGAATGACTCTGGTCGTCGCAAGCAGCGTGAATGTTCAGTGAGGAGTCCGTGTGAGGAACATCGTGGTGAATCTCGATGTGGTGGTCCACGTGGCGCTGTCCTGATCCGTGCACGGAAATGGCTTGGGTCAGGGCACCGCCGGATGCGGTGAAATGTGTGCGCACATCGCTCTTGCAGCGGAACCCGCCGATGGACAGCCCGGCCAGTTCAAGCGACGCATCACGGTTCACGACCCAGTCCTCACAGTGGAGAAGTTTGCCGTTGGCAGCGAGTTCATTGACCAGACCGAAACCTGCCCGAACGTTGGGTTTGATGTCGCCGGTGATGTGGAGGCCGGTCCAGTCGGATTCACCCGAGAGGTGGAGCATGACGGTGGTATCGTGCTTCAGTGCGAGGTGGAGATGGCCCACGGCCACGTGGCCGGAAGCCACGGCCTGGAGGTGAACAACGTCCGCTTTGCCAGTGGATTCGTAGGTCCACGCCGACCCACCGAGTTCACTCAGAAACACACGGCCGATGTCGTCGGCGTTAACGATGCGGGGTGCGCCCTCAACCAGTTCGTCCCCTTCAACAACGTTGAACCGTACACCCGAGGCATCAGGAACTTCCTCGACCTTGGAGGGGTGAATGCGTGCCCATGGAGTGTATCGCCACAGATGAAGAGCACGGGAGGGAACGGCCATGTCGGCATACTTCATCCGATGGAACCCTCCATTTCCAACTCGAGCAACTTGTTGAGTTCCACGGCGTATTCCATGGGGAGTTCACGGGTGAACGGTTCAAAGAACCCGTTGACGATGAGGCCCATGGCTTCCTCTTCGGAGAAGCCCCGGCTCATGAGGTAGAAGAGTTGGTCGCCCGACACCTTCGAGACGCTGGCCTCGTGTTCAAGGTCGGCCGTTGAGTTGCCCACCTCCATCGTCGGGTAGGTATCCGAGCGAGAATCGCTGTCAAGCATGAGGGCGTCACAGACGATCTTCGAGCGGCAGCCGTGAGATTTGGGGGTTACCTGGAGCATGCCACGGTAGGAGGAACGACCACCGTTCTTCGAAATCGACTTTGAGAGGATGTTGGACGTCGTGTTGGGGGCGAGGTGGTGCACCTTGGCACCGGCGTCTTGATGCTGACCTGCGCCAGCGTACGCCACGGAGATGACCTCAGCGTGAGCACCCTCGCCCTTGAGGAGAACAGCGGGGTACTTCATCGTCAACTTGGAACCGATGTTGCCGTCCACCCATTCCACCGTGGCGTTTTCATGGGCGACCCCTCGCTTGGTGACGAGGTTGTAGACGTTCGCAGACCAGTTCTGGATGGTGGAGTAGCGAATCTTGGCCCCCTTCATGGCGATGAGTTCAACCACGGCGGAATGGAGCGAGTCGGTGGAGTAGGTGGGTGCCGTGCAGCCCTCGACGTAGTGGATGCTGCTGCCTTCGTCGGCAATGATGAGCGTTCGCTCAAACTGACCCATGTTTTGGGCGTTGATGCGGAAGTAGGCTTGGACCGGCATTTCGACATGCACGCCTTTCGGGACGTAGATGAAGGAACCACCCGACCACACGGCCGTGTTGAGGGCGGAAAATTTGTTGTCGCTGTAGGGGATGACCGTACCGAAATATTCCTTCACGATCTCAGGGTGTTCCTTGAGCCCGCTGTCCATGTCGAGGAAGAGCACGCCTTGGGCTTCCAGGTCCTCACGGATGGAGTGGTAAACGGCCTCAGATTCGTATTGAGCCGTTACGCCACCCAGCCACTTTTGCTCGGCTTCAGGGATCCCCAAGCGGTCAAAGGTTCGCTTGATGTCGTCGGGCACGTCGTCCCAGTCCTTCTCGGTGGCATCCGAAGAGCGGAGGAAATACGTGACGTTGTCAAAGTCGATGTTGTTGAGTTCGCCGCAATTGCCCCAATCGGGCATTTCACGCTCAACAAAGTGGTGGTAGGCTTTGACTCGAATGTCGGTCATCCATTCGGGCTCGTCCTTGAGCGCCGAGATGTCGCGGACCACCTGCTCGGAAAGGCCCTTGTCGAATCGGATGGTGGCGTTTTCCGGGTCGTGGAAGCCAAACTGGTAGTCACCCACCGCCTCTCGTGCTTCGTCGCTCATGCTTAAGCCTCCGTTGCAGTTTCGAGCCACTCGTAGCCCTGCTCTTCGAGTTTGAGCGCCAGTTCCGGTCCACCGGACTGCACGATGGTGCCGTCGATCATGACGTGGACAAAGTGGGGTTGAACGTGATCCAGCAGACGCTGGTAGTGCGTGATGATGAGGCAGCCGGCTTCAGGCGCCACGCTGTTGATGCCCTTGGCCACGATGCGAAGCGCATCGATGTCCAGTCCTGAGTCGGTTTCATCGAGGAGGGCCAGCGTTGGTTTGAGCAGAAGCATCTGCAAAATTTCGAGTCGCTTCTTTTCGCCGCCACTGAAACCGTCGTTGACGTACCGAGAAAGCACGGATTTCTGCATCTCAAGGGTGGCCATGGCCCCGTTGAGTTCCTTGCGGAATTCACGACCCTTGAGCGGTTCGTCTCGGACCGACTGCACGGATTTCTTGAGGAAGGTGCCGACCTGTACGCCAGGAATGACAGCGGGGTACTGGAAGGACAGGAACATACCAGCTCGGGCTCGCTCAAACACACTCATCTCGTCGATGTTCGTGCCCATGAAGTGGATGGAGCCATTGGTGATTTCGTAGGCAGGGTGGCCCATGATGACGCTGGCGAGCGTGGATTTCCCTGCGCCGTTGCGTCCCATGATGACGTGGATTTCGCCGCGATTGATGGTCAAGTCCATGCCGTTGAGGATGGGCGTATCCTCCACGCTGACGTGGAGGTTTTCGACACGCAGGATTTCCTCGCCCATGTTCTTCCCTGCTTTGCCGTCTCGTCTCTCCTTTATCAAGGAATGTAGTGGACAGTTGAAGGGTCTTTTTTTGGCAGGTACAGGGGTGCTTGGGTTCAGCCTTGTTGGCCGCCTCGGTTTGAAGGGAATACGAGGGTTGAAGTCGCCCACCCCGAAGCCGAGCCATGGACGACGACCTGGTGGCCAAGTACGCCGCTGAGGCCAAAGCCGCCATGGAGGCGGAGGCCGCTCGCCGCGTGGCGGAATCAACCGACCCCGAGGAGGAGGAGCGGTTGCGCAACGCATCGCTTCACGACCTCACCGAAACGGAGCATTTCGTTCCCGCCCTCCTCGCACGGCTGGGTGCCGTCCGGGCCGCCCTCGACGGGCACGGAGGCGGCATTGCTGTTTCCCAAATCGAGGACCACGAGGGTTCCCTCGATCTCGTGCTCGACTTGACCGGCGCCTGCCTTTCCTGCGGTGCTGCACCTGGCACCCTTGAAGGCGTCAAAGGAGACCTCGAAGCCGACATCGAAGTCCATCGAATTCGTTTCTCATCAGCCCTCCTCGATACGTTTGACGACCTCGGTCGCGAGTTCATTCTCGCTCACGGAAAGGTGGAATTCGTCCACATCCCAACCGACCCCGAGTCGGCGTAATGTTGCGAGCCTTTCAAAAAAGGCAGGTTGGAGGCCACTGCATGGCAGCATGGAGCGATGAGCGACGGGACGACCCCACGCCGTGTCGCGAACAAGACCACGGCCGGTTTGAGGTGACCCAGCGCGACGGGCGAGCACGACTGGGCCGCCTTCACACCAACCACGGCGTCCTTGAAACCCCTGCGCTGCTCCCGGTGGTCAACCCGAACATTCGAACCATTGAGCCCAGGGTCATGTGGGACAAGTACGGCATTCAGGCCCTCATCACGAACTCCTACATCATGTGGAAACACGAGGACCTGAGAACGGTTGCTCAACGGGATGGCGTCCATGGCCTGCTGGATTTTCCCGGCGTGATCATGACCGATTCAGGAACCTTCCAATCCTATGTTTACGGCGACGTCGAGGTGGGCGTGGACGAAATCGTGGCCTTCCAGCGGTCCATCGGCGTGGACATCGCCACCATGCTCGACGTGTTTTCGCGCCCCGACATGAAGATGGCCGAGGTGGAGGACGCCGTTCGAGAAACAGAAGCACGAGCGGCACAGAGTTTGGAGGCAGCAGGCACCACCATGCTCAACGGACCCATCCAAGGCGGCATTTTCAGAGAACTGCGCCACATATCGGCCCAGTTGATGGGGCACCACGACTTCGCCGTTCACCCCATCGGTGGTATCGTGCCCGTCATGGAGCAACAACGCTACAAGGACTATGCGAAGATCATGATGGCGACCCTGCCGCTGCTCCCACCGAACCGACCGGTCCACATGTTTGGCTGCGGCCATCCCATGCTGTTCCCCATGTCCATTGCCCTTGGCGCCGACCTCTTCGACTCCGCCGCTTACGCCCTCTTTGCCCGGGACGGGCGGTTGCTGACGCCGTGGGGCACCGAACGCATTGACGACCTGGTCGACTGGCCGCTGTTGATGCCGTGCGTAGTGGGGACCACACCGGCCGAAGTTCGTGCCATGGAGGCAGAGGCCAAGGAACAGTTGCTGGCCCACTTCAACCTCGAAGTTACCCTTGCCGAACTCGCTCGATGCAAACAAGCGGTCAGGGACGGCCGCATCTGGCAGCTCGCCGAACAGCGAAGTCATCAGCACCCTGCCCTTCGCGAAGCCTACCTCTGGCTGACCACATCACCTTCGCTGCAGCGAGGTGTGCGACCTGAGAAGTTCTACACCGACCGCGACGCTG
The DNA here is from genome assembly GCA_038144595.1 of Candidatus Poseidoniales archaeon. Classification (GTDB taxonomy): domain Archaea; phylum Thermoplasmatota; class Poseidoniia; order Poseidoniales; family Poseidoniaceae; genus Poseidonia. The sequence goes on from JAYQOB010000005.1 coordinate 285,750, forward strand.
CACGGGACATCGACCGGGACCAAGGAATGTGGGAGGACGCATGGGATTGGATGGTGTGGAGTCAACAAACACCCCGGGTTGGCGGCGTTCAATGGGGTGGTGACGACACCTTCAGTCGACCTCACATCGCCAAGGCACGGCGCCATCTCCACATGCGCTGGACCCACGATGTCGACACGAAACACGCCGTCATCTTTCACGGCATTCGCGGACCGTTCCGGGACCGTATCAACGACCTGCTCGAATGGTTGAACGTTCACCATCCCGCCGTACAACCGATGGTCCTAACGCCGCTTGGCCTCATCCCTGCTTCGCTGGAAGACCTGAACCCCTTCGCCCATCTCGATGCGCCCACCTGGGTCTTGCGACATGAACCAGAAGCCGCATGGATTGAACGTGAGTTGCAACGCTTGGGGATGAGCGGCGTACCGGTCGCTACCGTGGACGTGGCCGGTGATGGTCTGAAACAACGGCTGGCTGTTTCACTCGCATCGCTTGGGCTCCACAACGACGTTCACGCACCGTTGACACCCGAAGAGCGCGATGCAGCCCGGCACCAATTGCGCGCAAAGCAGGGGCACGACAAACTGATGGTCCTGCTCAACGTAAGCCACGAGGTGGCCCATGACGTCATGGACGGCGCCACCTTTGTGGTCAACCGTGAAGGTCGCATGAAGAACATCAACAATGCAACGGGTGAACATCTGTTCAGTCCACGTCTTCGCGACGGTGGCTTGTCGATGGCCACGGCCGGTGCCCAGGCCCTCTTTGACCGACGCAGCGAGGCGTTGCCCTCGGCCTTGCCCCGTACCGAATGGTGGGGGCACAGCGGGCAAGGCCCAGCCGTGGTCATCGTGGACGATGATGCGGAACCCTTTGTCCGCAAAGGACGCAACGTGTTCCACGGTTTTGCCCTGGCTTGCGACCCCTGGTTGGCGCCCGGCGAGCCCTGCCTCATCGCCAACCAAGCCGGTGATTTTCTCGGCCATGGTGTTTCCCAGTGCACGTCGACCGAGCTCGCCTGCCTCAGCAAAGGCATCGCGGTGAAAACACGGGGCGGTCTTCGTCGCTGAACCGGAACCATGCAGTGAAAGGCTTCATGAGGCGCCTTGGCCACCCGTAAGGGTGAGGACCATGGCGGGTGAACCCATCATCCACACCAAGGATTTGACCAAATCCTACGGACCTCATGTCGCCCTTGACAACCTCAACATCTCCATTCCCTCCGGCGCCACGGGCCTGCTGGGACAAAACGGAGCGGGAAAATCGACCTTCCTCAAGACCATCCTCGGGCTGATTCAAGCCACATCGGGAGAAGGGAAGGTGCTCGGCTACGACATCCGCCATCAGGGTGTTGAGATTCGCCAGCGCATCGGCTACATGCCTGAATACGACGCCTTGAACCCCGACATGGACGCCATCCATCAGGTGCGGTATTCGGGAGAACTCCTCGGTATGAACCCGACCGTGGCCATGAACCGAGCGCATGAGGCGCTCCAATTTGTTGGCATTGGAGAACAGCGCTACCGAGAAATTGGAAGTTTCTCAACCGGGATGAAACAGGCGACCAAACTGGCCTGTGCCATCATCCACGACCCGGACTTGCTCATCGCTGACGAACCGTCCAACGGTCTCGATATGAAGGCCAGGGAGTTCATGATCTCCACGCTGAACAACATGGTTCACGACGCCAACCGATCGGTGTTGATGGCCAGCCACCTCATGGACGACGTTGAGCGCGTGTGCGACAACATCATCCTCCTTCACAAGGGAACGCTGGCGGCCCAGGGGAAAATCGAGGACCTCAAGGCAATCGACCGTGAGATCGAAATTCACGTCTGGGGCAAGGCGACACCACTGGAACAGCGTCTGCTCGACGACGGTCTCAAGGTGCGTCGTGAGGGACGTGTGATGCGCATTGCCCACACCAGCGACGACACCACCACCGCCATCCTTCGTGCTGCGGCTGAGGTGGGGGCGCAAGTCCGTCGCATGCACGAATACGAAGCCTCCCTCGAGGACCTGTTCCTCGCCATCATGGACAACCTCGGCTACAGCGTCAAATCCAGCGACGACCTGCTTCGGTCACCGGTCGAAGCGCGACGGGTTGACGCCCCTCAATCGATGGGAGGCGGGGGCGCATGACCGAAGACCTTCCCTCAACCGAAGCGCCGGCCCCACCGCAGATCGCACCGGCCCCTTCACCGGAAACCCCGTCAACGGAAGCACCGGCCCCCTCACCCGAAGCACCGGTCCTCGGCCAAGCGCGCATGGACGTGGCTTGGGGCTCCAACACCGGGGATGAGCACCCCGAGGAGATCCAATCAGCCAACACCGCACAGAGCGGCCAAATTTTCGAACAACACTACACGCCGTGGAGGGGCCAACTCAATCCGAGGTGGATGCGTAACTGGGCGATTCTGCGCCATCATTTGCTCGGCATCTTCCGCAAAGGTCTCGACCGTGGACCATGCCGGCGCGTATTTTCATTCTCATCGCATTCCTCGCCTCACTCTCCGATGCCGGTATGACCCTGCTCTCCGGCCTGGTTGGGAGTTCGGAATTCCATTCCCTCTTCGGCGTGAGCCGAGACAACCTCTACGGTCACGTGCTCGGTTTCTTCCCTCGAAACGTGCTCTACTACCCCATCGTGGCGGCCTTGCTCGTAGGAGGAGTCATCTCCGAAGACCGACAACACGGCACCTCAGCACTCTACTTCTCGCGACCGGTCTCCCGTTTCGACTACGTCGGCATGAAGTTCCTTTCCGTGGCCATCATCCAAGCCTTGGTGGTACTGGTGACCTACGTGTTGTACTTCGTTGCCGAGGTGGTGGCCTACGGACGAGGTTGGGCGTGGATGGTCGACATCTTCCCGATGTTCCTCGCTGGTCTGTTGGCCGGTATGCTGCTCATTTTCACCTACACGAGCATTGGCCTTGGTCTTTCGAGTGTTTCCACGGGCCGGTTTTTCCCAGGCATTGGTTTGCTCGCCATCGTCTTCGGAACGAAAACGCTTGCCAGCATCGTGAAGAATTTATTTGAGCGGGAAATTCTGTACCTCATCTCGCCCTACGACTGCGCCGCCCACGTGGGCCAAGCCATCATCGGTACCCAAACGACCTACGACCAGTATTCGTGGACCTATTCGCTCGTGGCGCTGGTGGCGATGAACGCCCTGGCGTTGTACGTCCTCTCCTCTCGCGTGGCCTCGATGGAGGTGACACGGGAATGATGCCGGACATGACCCAGCAGGGCGCTTCCCAAGCGGCGCCCTTGCCCGCGGCCAATGCACCCGTGGTCTACTTCAACGGGGTGTCGAAATCCTACGGTCGCATCCACGCGCTGAGCAACATCACCCTCGGTTTGAGCGGGGGCGTGACCGGCATCCTCGGGATGAACGGCGCAGGGAAATCCACCTTGTTCAAACTCCTCATGGGGAAACTTCGACCCAGTGCAGGCCAAGTCAAGCTCTTCGGCATGGACCCGTGGAAGAACCCGGCGCCCTACGCCAACGTCGGCTTTGTTCCCGAACATGAGAAGATGCACGACTGGATGACAGCGCTCGAGTTCGTCAGCACGTTCGCTCGCCTTCACGGCATGGCGCGCAGCGAAGCGGACTTGGAGGCAAAAAGGGTGCTGGAGTTCGTGGGTTTGAGCGACGTGGCGAACAAAGAAATTGGGCGCTTCTCCAAAGGGATGCGCCAGCGCACGAAAATCGCTCATGCCCTGGTCAACGACCCCGAACTCATCATTCTCGACGAGCCGCTGCAGGGATGCGACCCCTTGGCCAGAACCACCATCATGAACGTGATTCGTGAACTCGGAAAGTTGGGCCGAACCGTGCTCGTCAGCAGCCACATTTTGAGCGAAATCGAACGCATCACCGAGCAGATCATCATCCTTCATCAGGGCAAATTGGTGGCTTTGGGCAACCTGCACGCCATCCGTGAACGCCTGGACCAAATCCCGCACACGATTCGCATCATCGGCGACGACGCTCGTGCCCTGGCCAGGGACTTGCTGGAACATCCCGCCGTGTTTGGGGTCAGTTTCCCCACCGACCAAGAATTGCTCATCCAAACCTTCCATTTCGGACAACTGCATGCGGCCCTTCCTGGCCTTATCGTCGACAACGGCCACAAGGTCAGCATCATTGACAACCCCGATGACGACTTGGAATCCTTGCTTCACTACCTTGCTGGAGGGAACGCCTGATGGCCACCAAGGACGTTCCCAGTTTGTGGAGCGGCATGGACCGCAAGGCCCTTGCGATTGGAGAATTCACCCTCCGTCAGCAACGGAAACGACTCTCAACGTGGGTGGTCCTCCTCGTGGGCGTTGCCGCCATGGGCGTGTTGACGATGTTTTACGTCGACGCCATGACCCGGGATTACGAAGCCATCGACAACGACGGCGATTCCTACGACTGGGACGGTGATGGCTACCCCAACGGCAGGAAAACCTCTACGGAACGGATATTTTCGATCCCGAATCCCATCCCGGCATGTTGGACCAATCCATCCTGCCCGACGACCCCAGTGTTTGGATCAACGAGGACGACTTTGACTGGGACGCCCTCCGAGAGGGGAGCGTAGGTGTCGACGATAACGGGGATTGCGACGTTGAAAGCCGTACAGACTCTCAGAAGGACGCCAACCGGAACGGGATCCCGTGCGACATCGAACTGGTTGAGGACCGGTACGGCGGAGGGTTCCGCGTCCTGAGCGACGGCAACGTTGACGAGGATCCCGATGACGAAGCCTACGCCCTTGAGGCCATCCACCGGAGTTTCGTCCTCGCCATTGGAAAACTGGGCGTGGTGTTCCTCATTGGCATCTTTGTTCCGTTGTTCATGGCGACCGGCCTCATTCGAAACGAAATGACTTCGGGAACCATGCATTTCATGCTCGCCAAGCCGATCGCACGAGGGGAGGTGTTCCTGTACCGTTTGCTCGGATTCTACGCCCTGGCATGGGTCTACCTCACCGTCCTCATTGCGCTGCTCGCCCTCGTGGCGGGCTTGATGGGACCGGGCGATGGTTTCTACCGGTTCAGCGATTTGGGCGTCTGGATGTCGGTTTGGCTGGCAGCCGTGCTTGCCATCTCGGTGTACGGGATGTTGTTCTGCACGCTGGGCGTGTTGTGGAAGCACGGCATGGTGCTCGCCCTGCCGTTTGCTGCATGGGAACTGGGCATGATCCTCACCACGCTCGGGGCGCCTGATGCCGCCATTCTCCGATTTTCCGTGATTGGTTGGGCGATGAACATCGTCGATGCAGGAGCCGCTTTGGCGTGGCAGGACACCCCGCTGTTCATCCAAATGGGGATGTGGGGCGGGGGCAACGGCCCGTTGCAAGGCGCCGAAGCGCTCAACGTGTTTTGGTCCACGCCCGGCCTTGATATCGGCGCACTCGGAACGATTGTGGGGTCCGTGCTGGTCCTCTTGTTCCAAGCCGCTGCCTGTTGGTTGTTGGGCAGCGTGCTGTTCAAGTCAAAGGAAATTGAGTGAAGGGAGGCATGGACGAGATGGAAGCCCCAGCGACCTTTCAGGGAGATTTCTCCACGATGTGGAAACTCGGTCTGCGCGAACCGCTCTGGCACCTCACCTGGGACTGGTGGTGGTGGCTGGTGATGATCGACGACCCGGACGGCGAAGCGTGGGGCAAACAACTCATGGTGCTCTGGTCCACCAAAGACAACGATCGTGTTGAGGTCAACGGCACCCCTTGGACACCCAACGGGCGTCCGGGCTTCGACGAACACGGCGGCATGGTGATCGACGGCATGGTCTGCGCTTGGTGGTTTGACGGCCAACGGATGCATGAACCTTACATCAAGCGGACATGTGACATGATCGCCATTGACGACAGCCATCCCGCATGGCCGGCATCGGGTGATGGCACCGGTGGGGGAGCGGTCGTTCCTCTGCTTCCCGATGACCTGTCGATGGGCCTGCACAGCGACAAAAACTCGTTTTGGTTGAACCTGCGAGGCGACAAAACGGCCGTCCAAGACGGAGCTCCGGCTGAGATGGCCCTGACCTTGACGCCACTGAACCCTGCCATGTCGGTGGCCCGGCCCTCCACCGCCACCTACGCCGTTGGCATGGGCTACGACATTCTCCGCGTGCACGGCACCAAGGTATCCGGCACCATCGATGGCGATGAGGTCACCGGCACGGCGTACTTCCAGAAGGTCTGCGTCCAAGCACCCTCGCCCCCTTGGTACTGGGGTGTGCTTCATTTTGAGGACGGCTCGTACATGGATTGGTTCCTGCCCCATCTCTCACCCACGATGACAGCACGAACAGCACGGCCGTGGAAAAAGCGAGACATTCGCCACATTGGACTCTCCCAAGGTGGACTGTTCCACGACGCCAAACATCAGCGCACCGAGCGCTTTGCCCGGGTCACCGTTGAGAAATCGGTGTCCCATCGGGTGGAGGGGGCGCACGGGCAACATCCCGGTGCTCCGTTGCCCGTGTTTGACGTCCACATGTGGAACGGCCGCACGAGCATCAAGCTCACGGTGGAAGCCGTTGAGCGGGCGCACTGGCACTTTGACCAGCCCACTCGAGGTGGGATGTGGTCGCATCTGACCTACAACGAATACCCACTCAGTCTGACTCGCCTTGAAATCGTCGACGAGTTCGGCGTTCGCAAGCGCGCCGATTACGGCTGGGCTCGTGGAAACGCCGAACACGCATGGGGCGTACTCCACTGATTTTTGGACCCCTGATGGGGGAAGTTATTTGATTGACTTCGTGCCAAAGAAGCATGAGGCCTTACCGTGAGCGATGAAGCAACCGTGGAAAAACCCGTCGATGAGGTTGCTGAGGCACCTTCTGAAGAGGTCAAATCAGAGGCACCTGCCGAAGACAAAAACCGTGCAAAATACCGATTGATTTCTGGCGAGGAGATTCTTGAAAACGGTGAGGCACGACCGAGCACGCTGGCTTTCCTCGGCATGTATGTGCTTGGCCTGATCGTCTTCGGCGTTCACCTGTTCTTCAACAACCCACCGACACCGGCCGATGACGCACCGTTTCTCACCAAACTCGCAGCGAACCTCATCGAGTGGACGAACTGGGAGAGTTTGCCCCTCGGCTTCGTGCTCCTGATGTGTTTCATCACGTGGGCCAACCGCATGTTGAACATTTCAACCTCAGGAAAGTGGGTGACGGTGGCGCTTTTGTTCATCACCTTCCTGCCGATCATCATCTCGCTCGACAACCTCATCAGCAACATCGTGAACCTGTTCAGCAGCAACGACACAACGTACAATTTCATCCCGATTGACAATTACAACTTCTTCATTTCGGGGTTGCTGTTCCTCATCGTGTTTTGGGGATTCACCTACAAGTACCAGCGAAGTTTTTCCTACGCCGTAACGACCAACGCCATCATCTTCCAGCACGCCTTTTTGCTGTCCCGCTCCCATCGACGCATCCTCTTTGACCGTATTTCCGAGGTCATGGTGGAGCGAACGCCCATGGGGACGATGCTGGGCTACGCTACGGTCACCATCATGACGGATTCTGGCATCGGTTTGGTCGAGGAATCCGTTGGCGTAACGGCCGGTGCTTCCGGCAACGTTCCCGGAACAACCCCCAGCGGAGAGGACGGCGTAGCCACCAAAGCCGGCAAGAACATCTTCCGCTCCATGTTCGCCCTCATCTCCTACCAGCGAACCACCCGTCGAGTCGACCACGACCCACGTCACTGCTTCTACAAAATCCGCAAGTGGGACGACATCAAGATGATGCTCAACGAAATGCACCGCAAGCATTCACAATCCAACATGCTCGAGGACATCAAGAGCGCCCTCACGAACGACGCAGAAGCCCGAGGCATGAGCACAGGCGATGGCGAGCGAGGCTTGAAAAGCCCCGTTGATTACGGGAAGGCGGAGAAGATACCATGGTTGAAGCGTTGTTGGAGAAACCCATTGAGCTGTTTCGTGAAGGCGACATTGACGGTGCCCTCGCAGACCTTGACGAGAAATTGAAGAGCCACGCCGATGTTCCAGAACTCCATCACATGTGGGCAGAATTTGCCAACATGAAGAACATGGAAGCACAAGACGACCTGGTCCCCGGTCGAAAGATCATGAACGCCTACAAGAAGGCCATGGAACTCGATGAAGACAACATGGAATACATCGCTGACTTTGCCTCGTTCGCCCTTGAATGCCGCCGCATCCCCGTGGCCGTCAAAGAATTCCAGCGCTATGCCCGTCGCCTCGAACTTGAAGACATCCCCGTGGACGAAGTGCTCTATACCGCCAGCCGAAACCTGGTCGACGCCATCGAAGTGATGGACCCGAGCCGCCAAGCACCCATGATTCAACCCTGGCTCAAGCAAGCGTTGGAGTGGGCTGTTGGTGCCCTCGGATTCTCTTCTGAAGACGCCATCACCATGCTCAACAGCGACGAGTGAGGAGAGGGTTGCCTGACCGAGAAGGTTCGGCTGTTTTTCCGAATCAGTTACCTCGGCGACGGCTTCCACGGAAGTCAAATTCAGCCAGATGTGCGAACGGTCCAAGGTGAACTCATCCGTGTGTTTCGCTCCTTGAAGTGGCTCACTGGACCAGAAGAAGGCCAACTCCTCGTCCTCTCAAGTCGCACCGATGCGGGCGTTCATGTCCGTATCAACGGCGGCATCGTTGACCTTGAACGGACCTTGTGGGAAGCGCTCTCGCCCCGAAAGATGATTCGCGCCGTGGACGACCGATTGGACAAGAACATCGCCTTCCTCACCGTGGAAGAAGTGGCAGCAGATTACAATCCACGGATGGCCCTTCACCGCACCTACCGCTATCGACTTGAGGCCATGGAATTCTGGGAAGAGCCCGACCACGAGGCCTTTGGCCGCTGGCTGAAGCACTTCGTTGGCACCTACGATGCTCGAAATTTCGCACGTCTTGAAGAGGGCAAAAACCCCGTTCGAACCATCCTTGAGGTGAACCCGTGGATGGACAACGGCCGATTGATGGGGTTTGAGATCAAAGGCGAGGCCTTTCTCTGGAACCAGGTCCGTCGAGTGGCCAACGCCCTGTTCAGGCTTTCATTGGGCGACCTTCAGGAAGAAGAGGTCGTCAAGGCCATTGAGGAACCGATGACACCCGTCGATTTTGGCGTTGCACCCCCCGAATGGCTGGTGCTCTGGGGCGTCGCATGGGACGTCGCTCCGCTTCCAGAGGACCACCACGTTGCCGCCTTCACACCGCCGCCGACCGGACGTACCGCTGAGCGAACGCGGAAAGGACGTTGGCAACAGGCGGCGCAACACGAAATCAAAGCCATGCTGTACAACGAATGGGCGGAAATTGGCACCCTTCCGGTGGTGTACCACCGCTCACAATGAAAGCGTGATTCGGTCACCGTCATTGATGTCAAGCGTCTCCCTGAGGAAGGCCGTGGAGATGACTTCAACCACGTCGACATGTCGGGTGAGGTCGGGAATGAGCACGGCGCATTCCACCGCCTGGCCGTCATGACGAATCGTGCCTTTGAACGCGGATGCTCCACCGAACGAGACACCGTCCCGGAGGAAGCCACGAATGCGGATTCGCTCGTAGGCCGACACATCGAGGGTTTTTGCCGCTTCACGATCGGCTTCAGGAGCATCCAACGTGTCAATGCCGGCTTTCTGTCGTAGCGCGATGTAGTGGCTGAGCATGTCGGGGTCGACCTGCATGTTGAGGGTGCCCGGCCAGGCCGTGTTCCCGAGGATCTCTCGGAATTGGTCTTGATAGTGCGGCTGCGCCATGAAGACGTGGGCTCGTCCAAGACCACTGCTGACCGTTCCCGGAGAGGTCCATGCCGCCGGGTCAGGCTCTTTCCTTATGAGGATGCGTTCAAGGCTGGTTGAACCGTTGATAAACACTCACGGCATTCGTACCCCATGACGACCGAAGATGAACACCACGAGGAAAACGACGCCATTCCAACCGACGAAGACCCGTCCACGGAGGACATGAAGGCGTTTCTCCAGGCCCTCAACCGCTTCGTTCACGAAGTGGCTACAATGGATTGGCCCGACCAATTCCAACTTGATGAGGACGAGAAATTCTGTTTCAGCGTCTTCCGAACCTTCTGGCGGCAGCGACAGCGACAATCCGAGCATCGTGGTGCCAACCGTCGTTTCCACATGCGCTTTGAAGGGGCAAATGCCGATGACGTTCGTCGCTTCATGCGAGAGAAGTTCGGCCACATGTTCGGCCACGACGATGCACCGCTCAACATTGACCCAGAGCATCATCAGCCGGACGAAGACCACATTGACGACGAGGCCAAGGAGCGCCAACGACGTTTCCAAGACGAGTGGGAATGAGCCACGTTCCTTCACTGGCGAATGCCCGTTGCGAAGGCCAAGAATTCGACGGATGAACGCCGGCTTTCGTTGCCGTTCTTTGCAAACGAAACCACGGAGGTTTCGAGACGAATGTTTTGCATCGACGTGCACCCAAACGAATCGGCCTGCTGCTTCAGACGGTAGAGGACTTCCCTGCGTCCATAATCCAGGACGGCATCGTAGGATTGAAGGCGTCCGCCGAACAGGCCCTTGAACCACATGAGGACGACTTGTCCGACCGAAGGCCCGACACAAATGCTGACGTGAAGAAGCGTGGCTGACGTAGCGGCCATGTTGTCTATTTTCGAGGTGGTGGAACTGAACCGGTCGCTCTGAAGAATCGTCCCATGCGCCTTTTCGTTGGCTTCGAGGGCCTCCAACAAGCGTCCTTGATACCAGCGACCCAACACCCATGAAGTCAGAGGGGAAAGCCACCGGAATGACAACCCAAAAGGCGATCCCGATGATGAGGCCGAGGCTTTCTGCCATGAGAAGACCTCACTCAACAACAACAGCGGTGCCGTAGCAAAACAACTCGGAGGCACCTGCAGCGACGTTGGAGGTGGCAAAGCGCACGTTGACCACGCCGTTGGCCCCCATCGTGTGGGCCTGCATCATCATGCGCTGGATGGCTTCATTGCGCGATTCGTTGAGGAGTTCCGTGTACGCTTTGAGTTCACCACCCACGATGTTCTTCAGTCCTGCGAAGATGTCCTTTCCGATGTGCTTGGCACGGACGGTGGAGCCGGTCACCAGACCCAACGAAGCGGTGATGGTTTTGCCGGGAATCGTTTCAACATTGGACATGTGCAATGCAATGGTCGGAGCGGGTTGCATGATGTGTGGTTGGCATCCCCGCCTAAGAACTTCACGCCGACGCTATCACTTTCCCATCGGAAAGGACCCACGGGTTCCGATGGGTTGCATGACCCGCCTCAGAGGATGGGTTGGTTTCTCAACCATTCAAGGTCGGAAATGTAGAGCTGGCGGATGTCGTCAAGGCCGAGAACGAGCATGGCGAGACGCTCGAGCCCCATCCCCCAAGCAAGCACGGGTGAGGTGATGCCGAGCGGCTCGGTGACTTCGGGACGGAAGATACCGGCCCCGCCGAGTTCCAACCACTTTCCACGCCATTTGACTTCAATTTCGAGGCTGGGTTCGGTGTAGGGGAAGTAGGCCGGACGAACACGGACCTCGGGATAGCCCATTTTGGCATAGAAGGTCTTGAGGGTGGTGACCAGCATCTGAAGGCTGGCACCTTCCTCCATGATGATGCCTTCGATTTGGTGAAATTCCGGAAGGTGGGTGCGGTCAATGGCTTCCTTTCGGAACACGCGGTCCACCGAGAAGACACGGCAGGCCTCCTTGGGATGCCGGGCCAAGTACTGGATGGTGTTGACCGTGGTGTGAGTTCGAAGCAACGGACGCTTTGAAACGTCGGTGGAATACGAACCACCCCAACCCGTCGAGCCGGTGTCTCCGCCGTGCTCGTGGATGGCTTTCCAAGCCTGCATCACGTCTTCATCGAGGTCAATGCTCGTCGGTTGGTCGAGGTAGAAGGTGTCCTGCATCTCTCGTGCCGGAGGGTCTTGGGGGATGAACAGGGCGTCCATGTTCCAGCCCGCCGATTGAACGTAATCGTCAACCAGTTCGGAGAAACCCATCTCAAGGAAGATGGCTCGAATGCGTTCAATGAGGGCCTGCATGGGATGGCTGCGGCCCGTTCGAGGCGTGGTCGCTTCGAGGGTGACGTCAAAGGAACGGAACTCAGCCGTTTTCCAGTCCTCGCCCTGCAACAATTCAGGCGTGATGTCGGTGACGACCATCGTTTCTTGAAGGTCGTCGGGCGACACCGCTGCACCTGCTTCGGTCAACTTCCAGTGGCGCTCGGTGCGCTCAACGGTTTGGATCAGGTTTTTTCGACCCGAAAAATGCTTCAGCATTTCACCATCGGCATCGTTGGCATCGAGGGGCAGGGAGTGCAAGAACGCCGTTCGCTGCCCAATGGTCTGGGTGATGACCTCGGGGTCGCCGGCCACGAGTTGGCCGCCTTCAATGCCGACACCGAGTTGCTTGAGCAGGCCGACGCCAGGTCCAGCCTCATGGCGTTCAAAGGCCGACTGGAGGCCTTGCATGGTCGCCGCCTCTTGCTCCTGCATCCAAGCCCACAGCCGTGCTTCGAGCAGCCCGGCTTCAATCGCCTGCTCGCCGGCAACATCCAGTCGAATTTCGCGAAAGGTTTCCTCGGCGACGTCGACCAAACCGTGGTTTTGCAGACCGTGCCCCGCCCCAACGGCCACCGCCTGATCGGTCCAGTCGCAGGCTGCTAAAATACCCTCGAGGTCCCATGAACGGCTGGCTTCGCTCAACTGCATGGGCCGCAGCATGCGTCGCTCGGGGTTCAGCAAGTTGGGCGCACCCATGCGTCTCCCAGCCGCCTCCGTCCTTTGAAATCACCGTTGAATGCGAAGGCTCAACGCCCGTTCATTCCTCTTCGTCCCACAGTTGCAGACCGCAGGAAGGACAGGTGTACGAGGCAGGGCGATGCCCGTCCTCCACCTGAACATGGCCGCATGAACCGCACAAGACAGAGGTGCGGATGGGGTCATCAAGGGTGACATCCACACGGAACATGAACCGGCCGGCCTCGGGGAGTCGCTCGCCATCAGGCTGCCAGTTCGCAATGGCTTCCGGCGACAGTCCCGTTTGACGACCAAGGCTCATACCGACGAGAAAAAACACCACACCGAACAACCCCACGGTGATGGCCATGGGTCCGAGGCCCGCTACGCTCATCGAGGCTCCGAAGAGAATGCAGACGAAGCCCGTGATCAAAAAATTCTCACGACTCAGTCGAGTCATTTCACGGCCTCCACGGCATTGGCCAAGGCCTGAGCGACCCGCTCTACCTGTGATTCGGGGACAGCACACAATCCGATGCGGACGCCTCCCGTTAGGGGAACCAAGTAGACATGTTGGTCAGCACAGGCCTCGGCAATGGCAGCGGGTTCTTCGCATTCGTACCACGCAAAGAAGCCGTCGTGGCTGGGGTTGACTGCCACACCCAAGCGTTCACAGGCTGCGATGAAGGTGGTGCGACGGGCGGTCAGAAGGGCTGCCAAACGGTCCCGTTCTTCGGACCAAGCCGTCCCACCCGCTTGGCTGGCGTGGAGTTCGCTGAGCACGTGCTGAGCGATTCGGGGCGCAGCCGACCATGTTTGGCGGCCGGTGACCCCCATCACATCCTCAAGGCGGGTGATGTTGGACGCATCGGGGTGCAAGCAGACCAGGGCTCCGGTTCGAAGTCCATAGATGGTGTGCGATTTTGAGAGTGAAACGGCGAACACGATGAGGAGATTTTCAGGCCAAGGCAGGCCAGCGTCCAAGGCTTCAGCAATCGTTTCCGCCCATCCGTGCGGCTCATCGGCGTAAAGGTGGTACGCCGCATCGATGAGCAGGGTGTGTCCGGTGTGCTCGTGGCGCGTGGCGCTTTCCATGAAGGCGTTCAACAGGGCGAACCTGCTCTGGGCCGGTAAGGAAAGCCCCGTGGGGTTGTGGGCCGGGTCGTTGAGCCAGGTCATCACGGTGGATTGCTGAGAAACCAGTTCTTCCAGGCGCTGTTCAAAGGCCCCGAGGTCGAGCAGTGGCGTGCTTGGGTTTTCTTCGGAGGGAAGCAAGGGATAAGTGGTAATGTCAAGGCCACAACCTCGCAAAAAGCCCGTGTAAGGACCCCAGTACCGGTCTCGCAGAAGGACGCTTTCGCCTCGTTCGGCGAAGTTTGATGCTGCAAGGAAAAGCGCGCCGGAGCCCCCGGGGTGGCGGTTGCGCCGGTATGAACACCCAGGGAATCAAGGGTTGAGCGATGTTCGCCGAGCGCCAACGTTGCAGCAAGGTCAAGGAAGGACGGCAGGCCCTTCAAAGGCGCATAGGCTGCAAATTCGGTTGCTGGCGCCTGACGAATGGCTTCGTCCACCACCGTGTTGATCGCCAGCGTCCCGTCGTCGTTGAGGAGCGCCCCCACCGTTCCGTTCACTGCAGCCGCACCGGCAGCCGCAGCATGTTGGTAGCGGGCGAGCCAACTGAAAATCACGTCGTTGCCGGTTTTCTGATGGCCGTGACTGGCGAGAAACTGCATGGCGCCGTCCTCGTCCATGACCCTTCCAACTTGGATTCACTTTTTGCTTTGACCGTCCGCCCGTTAGGGCATGAAGTTCCGTTTGATTCATCAAGGGGTGGAGGCACCCGTAAGGCAAGGCCAACGTAGCACAGCTGGTAGTGCGTCTGATTTGTAATCAGACGGTCGGGGGTTCGAGTCCCTCCGTTGGCTCTCTTTACCATAAACAGTCCTTCAAATACTCATGCAGCACATTCAATTGCATGCTTGAGTGCAACATTGATGCAAGGGGCAAAGTGGCTCGCTTCCTCGGAGGTCTAGGAGCCATCGTTGGTTCACTGTTGTTGGCCGCCCTCTTGGCCACCGATGTGCTCACTTTTGGCGTCGGATGGTACGCTGTAGCAGGTGGCATCTTCGGTGGTGCCTTCGCTATTTTTGAGGCTCGTGCAGGTTGGTGCATCGTCCGAGCCATGGGCATCAAAACGCCGCTTTGAGGACACCATCGGACTCGGAACGCTCAAGGCAACGTTCAGGGTGGGCAATCCGTGCCAGCACAACGTTTGGACGGAAAAGCGTGCGCTTCTCAAGTTGAGAGCGAATTGCTCGACCGCATCAATCACCTGAAAGAACGTGGCACAGAGCCACATCTCGCCGTCATCATTGTCGGCGACGACCCTGCGTCCCACGTCTACGTCAATTCCAAAGTCAACACGTGCAAGCGACTCGGCATCCGTTCAACCCACATCGCACTGCCATCTGACACGGATGAAGCAACGCTGCGCCACCACATCCTCACCCTGAACGAGGGAGACGATGTCCACGGCATCCTCGTTCAGTCCCCGCTTCCCGCCCACATGGACGAGGAAGGACTCACGGATTTGATTCACCCCGACAAGGACGTGGATGGCTTCCATCCCCAGAACCTCGGCCGGCTCGTCCAAGGACGAACCGACGGCATGCTGCCGTGCACGCCAAGCGGCGTCATGCGCATGCTTCGTTGGGCAGGCGTTGACCTCAAGGGGAAGCGGGCTGTCGTGCTGGGCCGTTCGAGAATCGTCGGCATGCCGGCCGCCCTGTTGTTGGCTGCGAAGGGTGCGGACGCCACTGTCACCGTGGTCCACTCACGAACCGATGATGCCGCGGCCGTCTGCAGGGAAGCCGATGTGGTGGTGGCTGCGGTCGGGCGACCGGACATGGTCAAGGCCGACTGGATCAAACCGGGGGCCATCGTGGTTGACGTCGGCATCAATCGAGTTGACGATTCGACCAGAGAGCGAGGATGGCGCCTCGCAGGGGACGTTGACCCTTCAGTGAGTGACGTCGCCTCGTGGTTGTCGCCCGTGCCCGGGGGCGTTGGGCCGATGACCATCGCCATGCTCATGGAAAACACGGTTCGAGCAGCCGAACAGACCCTTGGCCGTTGACGAGAAGGGCTAAGAAACGGGTACGCCAAGCATCCACCGTGGTCCACGACCCTCGCGCCCCCCGACTTGCTGCCGCAGCCACGCTTGTCGCGGCTCTCACGGTGATCCTCACCGCCGTGAACCTCGTGTTGGATGTTGCAGGCACGCCCGGTTTTTCCTTGGAAGAAGCGGTCGGCTTGAGCGTGATGGTGGTCATGTTGGTGGTGGCGAGGCTCGCCGGTCAAGAACGGGTCATTCCGGAGTTGAACCCTGCACATGCACGCCCGGATGCAGAGGCCTTCGATACGCTGGTTTCAGCGGCGCCCCCCAGCGACACAGGGAGTGTGAACCCGACCACAGCCTCCATTCTCACAAGCATTCTCGGTGAGAACCAAACCACCGACCAGGCCCAAGTCAGCTCGGCCATCTCCACCCTGTCATCGGGTGAATTCGGCGCTGAAGTGCAGCGAACCATGGCCGCCGTTGAGGCCGCCAATCAAACCAAGATCGCTCCACGAGAGGCAGCACCGGCCGACGAAGAAACCGGTCAAACCCTTGAACGGGTGCTGGTCAAGCCCGTTCCCTTGCCAGGACAAGATGCCGCAAAGGTTCGCGACCCCAGCACCATTCCCGGTCTTCAACCCGGTCGAGCTTTCGTGACCGATGGCGTCGCCAGTGTGCCACTGCCAACCCAAACCAGTGCTGCCGCTGTTGCTACCAGCAGCGAACCTCCTGCACAGCCAACGGCACAACCCTCTCCTCAGCCACCTGCTCCCATACCGGCGTCTGCTGATTCACCCACGGTTCCTCCCACCATGCCGTCCTTGGACGACCTCTTCACCGGAGGAACCGATGAACCCCCGCGTGAACCTTCCGTCGGCGTGCCAGCGTCCGCATCAACGACACCGATGTTGCCGAACTTGGACGATCTCTTTGCCGATCTCCCCGAGCCTCAACCGGCCATGACATCGCCAGCAGCACCGGTGCCACCCACCGCGCCCGGTCTCGACCTGCCCGAATTGCCAAATTTGGACGAGTTGTTCTGAAAGCGAGGCTTCAAAGAAACCTACACCGAGGGAGCATCATGTGGAGCCAGCGCTACGACCTTCACTCACATTCGCTTCACAGCGACGGCGAACACCCCGTCGAGCAGGTCGCTGAATTGATGCACAGTGAGGGGGTTCAGGTTTGGGCGCTCACGGATCACGACACCACGGCAGGTTGGAACGAGGGGTACACGGCTGCCAGTGAACGAGGCTTGACCTTCGTACCCGGGGTTGAAATCACGTGCGAGCCGGCATTGCCCCCCGACGAGGAGTATCTCGCCTCCATCGGTCGTGAGCGCGCCTCGGCGTCCTGGCACCTCTTGGCCTACTTTCCCAACCATGCCCCTGGCAAAAACGACGAGGAGGTGGCCTCGTTCAAGGCATGGCTTGCTCCCCATCAGGACGGTCGTCTTCCTCGAATGATGGCCATGTGCGACCGCCTGGGTGAACTCGGAATGCCGGTGTCCATCGACGAGGTCATTGCGAAAGCCAGCGGGTCGGTCGGACGTCCGCATCTTGCAGAAGTGATGGTCGAGCGAGGCTACGTGTCGACCAAACAGGAAGCCTTTGAAACGTGGATTGGCGATGGCTTGCCCGGTTTTGTAGCGCACGTCAAACCCACCCTTGAGGAAGCGGTCAACGCCGTCAACGCCGCAGGTGGCTTCACCTCTTTGGCTCATCCGCTGTATTACGGCGTCCCCAGCCCCCGTCTGCTGGCAGCCCTCCACGAACATGGTGTAAACGCGATTGAAGCCGTTCACCGAAGCCACAGCGACGCCTACCGACACGAACTGACGGTTGAGGCGGCGGTGCACGGCATGGGCGTCACGGTGGGTTCTGACTTTCACGGACTGTCCTGGCAGGCTCGCCCCGGTCACATGGCCGTCCAGTCAGCAACGCTCGATGTTTGGCTCAATTCCGAGTGATTCGGTCGACCAGCATCGCCACCTCAAACAAGAAGATGATGGGCATGGCCACGAGGAACAACGACAACGGGTCCGGGGGGGACATGAAGGCCCCCAACACAAACGCCCCAAACCAAATGATGCGTCGTGAGGCGGCCAGTTGCTGATGGGTGGCCAACCCTGAGCGAAGCACGAGGGTGGTCAACAAAGGCGCCTGAAATCCAATGGCGGAGGCCGAGAGCAAATTGACGATGAAACCCGCGTAATTCGAAAGACGCCACTCTGTGGAAAGCCCAGCCTGTTGGGCGTCGGTGGTCAAGTAGTCCAAAAGCAGCGGAATGAGGCCGTACCAAGCGTAGAGAAGGCCAGCCACCATGAGCAGCACCGACGTGGCACCGGCCGCAAGAAGGCGAGGACCGGGGCGGGGCAGGGAAACATCCAGTTCCTGAATGCGCTGAACGACGGCCTCATGGCGAAGACCGTGCATGGCGACCTGGCCCACGACCATTAGGGCGACAAGGGTGAGACCGACGTAGCCTGCGATTCGAAGCTGGAGAAACAAAAATTCCACCGGCGAAATCACGATGATTTCAACACCAGAAGGAAGGCGACCCTCGTCCACCAACCAACCGATGAATTCACTGGTGAGGGGAAAGGCGACGACGAAGCCGAGCAGGAAGAGGGCGACGTAATACTTCAACGAACGCTGAAGTCCTTCTTTGATGGAGGTGAGAATCTGGCCACCGGAGGATTGAGCGAGCCGCTCGACCGTCACTTGGAGGGATTCACGTTCCATGCCCTCACGCCTCTTCGTCCGAAGTGGACGATGAGGCCCACACATAAGAGGGTGTAGAATCAATCCAACTTCGGCCTTCTTTCTTCAACCGATACAGGCGGTAAACCACGAAACCGGTCATCCAAAGCGACGGTAGGCTGAGGAACATGGCCTGCCCCATCTTGTCGTCGCCGTAATCGTTGAGGATACGAACTTCCATGACGGATTCGTTGTCTTGGGCCTCGGGGAAGTGCATGACGATGAAGTGGTAGATCTTCGGCGAAGTGATGTTCAAACTCAACGTGGTTTGAGGTGCCACGGTACGGTGTTCACCAAGCGTTTTCATGACCTCCCAGTCAATTTCCCCCGTCTCCATCGCGGGTACACTGGTTTCGACCATCACCACCACGATCTCAAGTTGTGAGGCGTGATTCAGGTTGGTGATGTTGGACTGAACCATGGCTCCTGGGTCAAATTTCTGTACGATTTCAAACGTACTGTCGCCTTCGCCCAAACGGAACGAGACACGCTCGTCGATGGTTTCCTCTTGGAAGTTCACAGCCATCATCATGCAGGTCAACAAGACGAGCATCACGATGCCCTCCACCACGATGTGCCGGCGAACCTTGTCTCGCCCGATGCCCTTGAACACCGGCCCGAAGTCGTTGCGAAGCCGGGGTTGAAGGTGATGAATGAACAACGCTCCAATGCTGCCGATGAGCAAACCCAGCGGGATGTCAACAAACCAGTGAATGCCGAGGTAGAGAATGGTGAAGATGAACAGCAAGGTGTTGAGCAACACGAAGAGATGGTAGGGCCAGTGTCGCCACGCCCTGAGCGTGCCACCCTGTTCCTTAACGTGGAGGTAATTCAACATCAAAATTCCGAACGGAATTGCGACGTGCAGGCTTGGGACGGCGTTGTCCAGCGGGTCGTGGAGGGCGTAGAACACGGTGTACCATCCCTCGTGGTAGAGCAGGGCGTCCATGCCAGGAATCCAAGATGAAGTCACTTCAACGTTGAAGAACAGGTAATACGGGACGGCCAACGCATAGATGAGGAGATAGTTGAGGGTGACTTTGTCCGTCATGTCCCGGTCGCCAGAATAGGCAAAATACACGGTGGTGACGTAGATCAAAAACAGGTAGACGAACAGGTAGTGGAAGTTGAGGAACTCGGTGAGTGCATCGCTGCGAAAGGCATCTTGCACCCACTTGGTGAACTCACCCTCGATGCCGTACACCCAGTCCGTCCAGTGGCCGGTTCGGGTTTTCATCGGTTCGTTGAGTTTGTCCGTGATGGATTTCCATCGAATAATGACGATGTAGCCCATGGCGTGAAGGTAGTAGCGTTTGTTGTGGAATTCTTCCGCCCATTTTCTCCAGTGGATACGGTGTTCGGTTTGAGAGCGGGTAAAGAACCAACAAATGATGGGTGTCAGGACCAAAATCATGCTCATCATGATTTCGTAGGGGTCCATGGTTTGGCGGCATGAAGGGTGGTTTTATGCCTTCGGACACTTTTTCGCTCAATCAACAGCATTCGCCAACGGCAGGGGCAACCTTTGAAGAAGAGCGAGGCGAAGACAGAACATGGACCAAGGGGCGCCATGGAAACCAGCGCCCGAAAACACCCTCGAGAGCCTTCGCCATGCGTTTTCAATGTTTGACGGCGTGGAATTTGACATCCGATTGACGGCCGACGGCCAACTCATCGTTCATCACGACCGCACGGTTTCGGTACCGGAAGACCACCTCAAAGGTCATCCGAAATGGCTCGAGGAGTGGGCCTTGGACGACCTTACAGGACTCGGCTTTCTGAGCTTCGAGGCCTTTCTTGATGACCCGGCCGTGCTCAAGGCTTGGCGAGATGGAGGGTCAATGGGGTGCATCGAAATCAAACGTCCACACCCCAACAGCGCCGTTGGCGGAGGGTTCCTGGGTCGAGCCCACCACAACGAACACATCGCCAACGTCATGCGCTTGGCGGACCGTGCCCTCAACGAACGCGGCATTCCGAAGGACAACACGGTGTTCTATCCCTTTCATCGAGGCATGCCCGCTTCTGCCCGCCTCTCAGCGACCGACGGCCCATGGGCGGCGCTCATCCCTTACATCCGACCCTACGGGAACCGGACGTCGCAACGATTGCAGGTCTTGCCGAAATTTCTCACCACCTCCTTTGCCCGCCTGGTCAAGCAACACCGAAGGCAGGGAAGCGCCATGCTGCCTTGCGCCATTGAGTACTTCCAATCCTCGACCAAGCACCTGCCCGTCGGGCGCCATGTCGGCCTCGAGGGAAACGCCCTCAAGCGATTAACAGCCGCACGAGAAGGGATGCCAACGTATGTTTGGCCGACCAAACCTGACATCGAACACCGATTGCTCCGAGCGGGCATGTCGGCGCTGACCGACCACGCCGACCCATTACTCACCTGGCTGCCTTCGGGCCATGCACGCTGGCACAAGCCCGGACTTCAGCCGCTGTTGGAGGAAGAATGGTCCCGTCTCAACCACGCCACGGAAGCCAACCACCTGACCGTTGTGCGAGAACTGGAATCAACCGTGCCGTTGTGGGCTGATTGCGACGATGATCGCCGGCGCAGGTTGGTCACTGAATGGACTCAACGGTGGAAGTGGAGGTCAAGCATTGAAGAAACGCTCAACCGATTCGCGGGCGAAACTTCACCGGCTTCCGCACCGAGGATAATCGGTCATCGAGGGTCGGGCAAGACCCCAAGGCCCGTGCTCAACCCCTAATCGAGGTGGCGGAGTTCTTGCTCCTCTGCGATGTACTTGGGTCGGTAAATGGGCGTGCCCTTTCCTCCTCGCATCACCGTGCGCTCGTCGATGATTTGTGCACCGATACCGGCTACACGGGCCCAGCCAAAGAAGGTGGTGTAGTAGGTCGGGTCCTTGAAGCCAACATGGTGAAGGAGCGCTCCACTGGCGATGTCGACGTTGGCGTTGGGGTTGGAGATTTTCTCATTCTCCGACAGGACACGAGGAGCCACTTCACGAAGGGTACGGATGATTTTGAAATTCTCATCATCGGGACAAAGACGCTCGCCGAGGGCGAATTGAACGGTGGCTCGGGGGTCCTCAGCACGCAAAACGGCGTGGCCAAAACCGAAGACAGGGCGCTTGGCTGCCAGTTCACCTCGAACGAAAGACTCGACTTCTGCGGGGTCGCTGGTACCAATGCGAAGGACAAATTCGAGGCAGGATTGGTTGGCTCGGCCGTGAAGCGGGCCGGAGAGGGCGTTCATGGCACCGGCAATGGAGGCGAAGACCGTGGCGTGGCCCGAGGCGATGGCTTTGCCGGTGAACGTTGACAGGTTGCCGCCACCGTGGTCCATGTGAAGCACGAGGTAGGTGGCGAGGATTTGCTCCATCAGGTCGTCATCAACGCCTTCCATCTCGAGGGTGCGCACGAAGCGCTGGACCATGCTGAGGCTGGTGTCGTCGGCAGGGATGTTTTCACCACGGCCTTCGCGAATTCGGAACAGCAGACCCATCAAACGAGGCATGCGAGCGATGAGGTTGAGGGCGTCCTCTTTCCAATCACCCGTGGTATCGAGCATGCCGAGCGTGTGAATGCCGACGCTCAGCCAGTCCATGGGATGGCCGTCGGTTGGGAGCGTGTGGAACACGGCTGCAACGCTGTCGGGTACGGCGCCACGAGCGCTCATGTCGGCCTTGAAGGCCTTGGATTGCTCTGGCGTGGGCAGTTCCTTGTTGAACAGCAAGTAAACGATGTCTTCGGGAGGGAAATGAGCCAGTTCGGCGATGGGGTAGCCGCAGTAGTGAACGCCCTCGGTCGGTGTCACAAAGGAGGTACGACAGGTACCGACAGGTACGCCTCGAAGGCCGGTGTTGAGGTGAGATGCATGTACGGTGAACATGGGTTCATCTTGCGCCATCTCGAGTGCCTCGCCCCAGCCGACATCCATGTTCGGTATAAATGCGGCTCTTCAATGCGAACAGTGGGAAAATCGGTGTGGCAAAATACACCGTCGCAGCCTATCGTTTCCACCGTCGTTTGCTCGGCGGCCATGAACGGAAGCCCTTCGTGGATGTTCGGTCGGCGAAGATGTTCAAGCGGATGGTTTGACCGTCGATCAGCAACGCGTCTTCAGCATCAATGCCCGGGCAGGTGGCTTTGACCTTCTTCCAAGCCGAAGCCGTTGCGAGGTTTTCACCCCACCACGGGAAAGCACGGCACTGTTGCGGCCGCACCTCGTAGATGTTGCACTGTTTTTGATCGTTCAAGTGAATGCAAATTCCGTCCTCTTCTCTGCTCTTGAGCACGTATCGCCCATCGTAGGTTTGCCGAGTATCGCGGTCAAGCCACGCCTCAACCGTGAGGTCAGCATGCTTGGCCAAACGCTCAGCGTCATCGGGGGACAAGTACACGATTCCACCCGGCTCATCGCAGCATTTCCCGCAATTGGCCTGACATGAGAAGTGGACGCCCTCCATCCACCAAGGTGCTCTCATTCTTCCTCACCCACCAGCACGGTGCGTGGGTGAAGACGAGCGAGATGAACAACACGGCCTGCTGGTTCGTCCTCCAGAAGGTCGCTGGCTTCAATGCCCGTTCCGTCGATGTTCCAATCACCGTCGGGCTCGTAGGCGTCGAGTGAATCGCTCTTCTCCGCCGCGGCTGACGGTCGTCGCCTGCCTGGCGTTCTTCGCTTGGGTGCCCGCCTTTGTCCGGATGATGCATCCTTGAAGGGAGGCAACGGAGCACGGTCCGGGTCGAGTTCAACCAGCCGTTCCTCGAGGTTGCGCAACTCATCAGCGATGGTGATGAGTTCCTCAATATCGGCTTCAACAGCCCGCTGGGCGAGAACGACCATGCGCTCCTCGAGGCGTTGGAGTTCGAGTGAAGAAGCCACAGCTGAGGTGGTTGAAGCGTTCATCCGTTCATCGATGGTCGCGTCCAAATCAACCAAGACATCAACGGCACGCCCAAGATCACCACCCTGCAGCGGGTCGTTGGCTCGTACGATGTACTTCTCGCGTTCGTTGACATCGAGCACCGATGGTCGGCCAGGTTCCACCGGATCCACCGCCGCTCGAAGCCGACGTTCGAGGGCGCCGCTGCCGGCACCAAGCTGTTCCGCCGACCAAGACGGGGGGTCGTAATCATCCTCCGGCCAGGCATCCAAGGGACTATGGAGGTCAACGCCACCGATGTCCATGGTGGTGTAGACACTGTCCATGGCCTCGCCAACCAATTGGGCCGCCAAATCGTCAACACGTTGCTGCTCTTCACGTGCAACCCGGACCGGTTGTTGGCCTTGCACCAAGGCGGTGGCGTCGTCATGGTCGAGCAGGACGGCGCCCTGCTCAAACGCCATGGAAAGACGCTCGAGACGGTGCTCCATGGCTCGCCATCCCGTTGGTTCCATTCGGCTGAGTTGGGCGAGGTGTTGGTCGGACACGAGCAAGTTTCGTTGCGTGCTTCGCCATCGCCCGAAGGCCATCAATGAAGCCACACTCGGAACGGAGAGCACCGTGACGGTGGCTTGACGGAGCACATCGTTGAGGCGAGATGAGGGGAACGTCTCAACAGCCTCATGGCTGCCGACCACCACCTGAACGCCGAGGTTGAGGGCGTGGTCGAGGAGCAATCCAAGTTGGTGCCGCCAGACCTCGTGATGTGCGAAGGCATCAACGTCGTCCACCAGCACGGCGGAAGCTCCGACCAACCCTTCCTGCCAGTCGGCTTCAAGTCCATCCACCGTTGAGGCATCTGCAGCGGTCAACCAGACCACATGACCTTCGTCTCGGCGGAGCAAGGCCTGGCCGGTGGCATGGAGCAAATGCGAGCACCCTGCCTGCGGGCTGGCCACTACCATCAGCGGATTGAGACCACCTGCTGGACGGTCGATGACATGCTCGCAACATCGTGTGGCATCAAGGTTTTCTTCAGCAACAAACCATTGTTTGAACGTCGACGAGGTGGACCATGGCATGCGTTTGGGCCATGAAGGTGCGATGTTGAGGACCCGCGTTGGGTGGTAGGGTTCATCCTCCTGAGGCGGTGCGAGATCGGCCATCAGGGTCGCCGAGGTACGTCCGCGCTGTTCATCCAGAACTTGGCTCCAGACGGGCGTGCCGTCGTCCTCAACCCCCACAAAAGCAGAGGTTGAGCCCGTATCGTCCGACAAGGGTTGGGTCTCCAGTCGCTGACGAAGTTGCGTTAACCGATGCGCAACATGCGAGGCATAACTGTCCTCGACGTCAAGGAAGGACGTCGGACGGCCAACATCAGGACCCAACACACGATCGGCGATGAGGTCGTAGGTCGGCCGTTGAGCAACGCCCACCCGCTGATGGAGCGCCAGCGGTCGCTCCGGAACAACCGTCGTGCCCAGCAGCGTGTTGAGTTTTGACAAGGCAGGACGACCTGCGGGAGGACGGGAAGGCGATGTCGTCTCCTCCGAGGGAGGCGAGTTCGCCGAGTCAATGGCGTTGCGAAGGTGCTGTTTTGCCTCCTCGAGTTCAGCACGAAGCTTGGTGGGAGGTGGCGTCATTCCTTACCACCTTTGTAGCGTTCAAGCGCTTCACCGTGCTCGTTGTACAGCGCTGTAGCGTCCATGCCGTCCGGTTCATCAAAGGTCGACCAGCGGCGGTACACTTCATCCATGTTGACGCTGGACTGTTCTTTCGAGGACGTCTCCCTGGCCGACCTCTCAACCACTTCAACCGGCCGCAGGCTGTTTGACAACGGCTCACTGCTCTCGGCCGCAGGAAGATTGAGGGTGGTCGGAACGCGCTCGCCGGGCAATTCGAGGTTGGCAAGGTCGGGGGCGCTTGAGATCTGGTCCTTCAGTGCCGTGGCCTGGAGCGGCCGCTGAATGGGTGCATGCTTCTGTGCCGCATGAGTTTGCTTTTCGGTGAAGACATCCAGGTTTTCCTTTCTGTAGGATTGGGCGTTACTCGGCCGAGCAGGCCAGTCGGGAAGGTGCGGGGCTCGACGGACGACAGCAGAACTCCGCCTTGGCGTCAACCCCTCGCTCACAGGCGGCAAGGAAGGTGTTGCTTTCCGCTTGGGCAAGCGCTGAGGCGAACGGAGGGTCGCAGCAGCGACTGGCGCAGGCACGTTCGAGCGGGGAGGTTTCGTTCGTCGTGTTGGCGTTGGCTCCGGCTGAACCTCCCCGACAGCTCGAGGCGACTCGCTCACGAATCGACCTTGAATGACTTCGCGCTCTTGCACCGGCCTCCACGGCGTGGTGCCGATGGAGACGGTGGCATCCGACGGTTGTTCCTCGGTGGCGGCGGGACCAACGCTCGGGGAGGAGGGGGGCCAGGACTCCACCACATCGGCGAGGGCTTGCGTCGCCTCAGCCCGTTCCTCTTCATCGGGTTCGTACGACCCACCCTCGAGGACGGCTTCCGACCTGAGGGCTGCACCGACCTTCGCTCCTTGGTGCTCAATTTGGGCGGCCAACCACTGCTCCTCCTCCTCGTCGGGTGCTAGAAGAAGAGGATGGTCCCACAAGCCGTCAGGGTCGTTGGTCCAGGCCTCCACATCAGAGGTGCGGAGCAACGTCACGTCGGCGAGGAGGCGTCGTTGAACCGCCGTCTCAAACAGTTCGAGGTCGGTGGTCACGAGGGCCACGTGGTCGTTGAAGCGAACACCGTCGCACATCGAGCGGAACGCGTCGAGCATGCCAGCATCGCCCAGAGCGTTGCCCAACCGGTCAAGGCCGTCGATGAGAAGCACGGACCGCTCGTTGCCCCACTGGAAGGCGTTGAGGACGGCATCCATGGCCGACCGCTCAGCGAGGACTTCGTAGTCACCTTGGGGCGAAAGCAGTGCGTAAGACTGAGGTTGTGGAAGGCGTTTGGTGATCTCCGTTTGGGCGTGAGGCAGCCCGAACATGCCCAGCAGCGGCATGCCACGTTCCGCCAGTTCCACACCGAGGTGAATCATCGGATGGGGGTCGGGAGAATCCAGCAGATAGATGCAACCGGGTTGAAGTTCAACGGTGGAGGAACGTTGAGGGGCACCTCGGCGGCGCTCCTCGGTGGACAGGGTCAGGGACTCGATGTCTTCCAAACGCGCCGCTCTTCGCCAAGAGGTCGAAGGCAGGCGGACGCTGGACCACCATGAACCGCCGTCGTTAGTATCGTCGTGGTGTTCCAAGTGGAGCACACTCCCGGGCGATTCACGCATGGTGGTGCGAAGGGCGTTCATCGTCAGTTCGTGGAGGAACACGTCATTTTCAACCTCAAGCGCATCGTGTTCGATGGCCAACAGCGCTTCCAGACCTTGGCATTGAACGCTTCCTTGGTGGAAGGCCATCACCGGTTGACCGAGCCGAAAGAGGAGCCAACCCACCCGGTCATGGGTGCCGCTTGAGGAGCGAATGCAGACCGCACCGGATTGTTCGTGAATGGCAAGGTTTCGAACCAAAACACGGAGGACGTCAACGCCACCTCGGCGCTGTTCGATGAGGTCGCCGTGTTCAATGGACTTCACGCGACCATACCCTCCGACAATGGCTTCGCCAAACCCCCTCTTGAAGGGTGCGGCGTTCCATGCCATCCCCTGCCGTTTTGAGACCACCCAACACCACGCCAAAACAAACCTGCTTCGCTCAGCGTCGGAACAACTGTTTGATATCACCACCCTCCTCATCTTCGCATGGATTTGAGGCCGTTTGCAGAGGTACTGGAGACCGTGGCCGGAAGCGATGAACAGCATGAACCCGAAGACGATAAAGACATGAGCAAGGGAGAGGTGGTGTTCCTCTTCGTCGCCCTCGGTCTCATCGCCGTGTTCGCCCTTGTGTTCTTGCTTGCAGCCACCGATTACACGGCGATGGTAATTGGCGAAGAAGCATGGACCATGGCCGCCGATTCTTGCATTCTCCTCCCCCTTCTTCTTGTCGCTTTTGCTGTTATCGCCCAAGTTTGGGTAGTGTTGTGGATTTGGCGAAAAATCACTGGCTCTGCGGCAAAAGGCGTGGAAAAGGTCGCCAACGACCTGAAGAAGTAGCGCCGACACACACGGAGGCCTCCAATCACAGAACTGAGGCCATGGGGCGATGCTGGTCAAGGTACCGCCGATGCGGGACCTGTGTTCCAACTCACTGCAGCGATTCCAACCGGTCCACTACCCGCAGCATCAGATGCGTGAAGGTCCCCTCCATATCTTCTGGATGATGAAATTCAGGATAGTCGTACCACGACTCGACAAGGTAAACATGGGGGCTTCCCCCTTCGAGTTGGTGGGTTTCTAGGTAGGTGAGGACGGCGTCTGCAAAGGCTTCATCGCTCGTCTCCCCCGCTGTTTTATCGTTCAAGATCAGCACAAACGGGAGTCCGTGGCCCTCCACCAACGATTCCAAGGCCAACAAACGGCCCATCCAATCGTACGATGCGACATCCTCACGGCAGGCGCTTTCCTCGGTGGCGTTCAGGTAGCCCCAAGGGTTGTCTGCCACGACGTACATGAGGGGTAAACCCGCTTCTTGGAGGGCGACGACGGAAGCGTTCAGCACCTCGCCGTAGTGAATGCCTTCCCCCACGACGTTTGCTCACACTGGTAGGCAGGCACGTCACCCCACACCCAATTCGGGAAATTTACCAGGAGCCCAAATCCGATTTCCGGGTGTGCATCGTGCACGGTCTGTACGTAATCCACCAGCCATGACACCGAGGTGTTGAGATCAACGCCGCAACTGTCACCACGGCCGCCGACGATGGTGCGAGAGATGGGCCCGTCAAGGGTCAAAAAATCAACATGGCCACCGGCCTGATAGATGGGATCAATCTTCGCCAGTTCAATTTCAGCAGAGCGAACGCCGTTGGTTTCGTTGCATGGTGCAAACTGGAGCGTCCCCCCGACTCGACGACGAGGTCAACCTCGTGTTCAGCCAGACCGGTGGTCAACGCTTCCATATTTCGAAAATCATCGATCTCATCGATGAACAGGCCGTACGCCTCAATGGAAGCCAGGGTTTGATTCCACGTGCTCATGTTCTCGCCATCGAACATCGCACTTTTTCCGCCAAATCGGCTGTGCATCCAGAGCCCAGCGTCAAGGGGTTTGCGACAACCAGCGGCATCAACATCGACATTCCGAGGTGTTGAAGGGCATGCATCGTGTTCGTCTGCTACACCATCACGGTCTGCGTCACTGACCTCATCGGTGCCGTTGGTACGGTCGTCTTCCGAAGTGTCGCCCCGACTCCCGTTGGTCGTTTGGCCGCCATCACTTCCATCGTCAACTTGGCTGTCGATCTCGACATCATCACGTGTATCGTTTGCTCCGCCATCATCGCCGGAGGGTGCCAGTGTATTCAGAGCGAGAACGCCGAACAACAGGGCGACAAGGAACACGGCTGCCGCCACACGAAGGCCTGCTTTGGGTGGTGTCTTCGAATCCGGCGTGGACAGTGGGTGAACCATGTTGACCGGGTTGAACTCCCTTGCCCGGCACTTCAAGAATTTGGTGCACCAAAAGGGGAGGTTCAAATTCAGCAACCGCGCCCTGCGGACCATGGCTCGGACGGCTTTTCCTCTCTCCGAGCCAGAAAGCACTTTGCTGGAGGCGGGCGCCACGCTCTTTGACGAGGCCAAATTCTGGCACGCTCACGAGGCGTGGGAGGACTTGTGGAACGACCTCAAGCGACGAGCCGCGTCTAAAGATGAGATCTTACTCGTCCAAGGCCTCATCCAGACCGCAGCCTTGCTCCTTCATCACCAACGCAGGAACGTGGGTGGGGTCGAAAAACAATGGACGAAACTGCAACCCAAACTTGAGGGATGGACCCTTGCGTGGGGGTTCGACATCGCCACGCACCTCGCCGTCATCCAAACCTATGCAACGGACATCACCACATGGAACCTGACGGCCAGCGACCATCAACTGCCCCGAGCGTGAGGTTCAAAGTCGGCCGTGGCGTGTTCGGACCATGCTGGGTGAGGAAGGGCAACTCTCACCCGACATGCGCCCCTTCATTCAGACACCGGTGGCTCAACCGCTGATTCGCGGGCGAAACGTTGCGCTGGGTGGGAGCGTCGTCGTCGCCGGCCTTCTGTTTCTTGTGCTTCGCCAATTCGCGCTCTCTTCTGCTCTCGCAGGGGTGTTTGCCGGGCTCACGCTGGGCCTCAACGCCACGGTCATCTTGATGCGATTCCGGGTGCATGCCAGCACGCCACTCGCGGTGAACCTCAATCATCCCTTCATGGACGGCGAGCCGATGGGCGATGCACATGTTCGAGTGCGCCTGCTCGACGGCCGTTGGGTCGACCCCGGGCCGCATCGCGTGCGAACCGTTCCGGAGGAGTTGCTTGGTGGGTACAATTTGGTTCAGGACACCGACGACTACCCCGTCCTCGGCCATTTCGTGGACAAGCGGGACACCAACGGCACGCTCAACCGCCACCTGGCCCTCATCAACCAAGCCATCGCCCTTCGAGATGCTGTCAACGACGTCCCCGACCCCATCGAATCGGCCCGAGAGCGAGAGAAGCTCGACAGCGGATTGTTGGAGCGCTCGTGGATGGAGGACGAAGAGCCCGTTGAGGTCGAGAGCCCGCTGGTCTCGTTTTTCCGTGGCAAAGAATGACCGTTTTGCGGTTTTTCCACCCCTACGTTCAAAACCGAGACGATGGACCGGAAGATGTGCCCACCAACGAAACGTGGATGGCCAAGGTGGAAGCCCTGGCCCCGAAGGAGCAGGAAACGCTGCTTGGGACATCACTCTCACGGCGCTTTGCTCGCCTGCCACTTTGGTTGAGTCATCCTGCCAACATCGGTGGGTTTTACGGCTTACTCATTGCCCTCGCCCTGCTGTTGCCGTACGCCTTTGGCGATCAAAACAACGAGGTGTGGGGCGTTCAGTGGATTTACCACACCTCCCTCTTGCTCATCGCCTGCGGCGCTTGTGGATTCCTCTCACTGGTGATGATTTCGCTCTCCAAACGCCACCCCATGGCACCACCACGCCAAGTGCTCTACCCGATGCCGTTTGTCGGACTCGCCTTGTTGAGCATCGACCGGGTTGGCATGATGGACATCCCTCGATGCTGGTGTGGGCGTTGCTGTTGCTACCTGGGCCGGTGTACGTTCACTTGTCATGGGCGCCACGGTGGCGTCTGTTGTGCATGATCGAGGACGGGAAAGACCCGTTTGTTGGTCTTGAAGTCAAGGCCGAAGAGAACGTCGAGGCTGAAGAAATGGTCGGTGAGGACACCGAAATGCTCGAAGTCGTTGACGCCTTTGAGTCGGAGTGAGCTCAAATCACGCCGACCTTTGGCCCGACCCGCTCGAAGCACGCCAGCACGGCATCGAGGTCGTCCCTGGTCAACCCCGCCTGACATCTGTGTTCGGATTCGGGCTTTGTCCCTGGCCACCATGGGGAAGACAATGGCACCGGCCATCACGCCTTCCTCGCCCAAGGCATGGGTCATGGCTTTGGCCGTTGAGGATTCTCCGCACATGACGGGGATGATGGGTGTGACCGAATCACCGGTGTCGAAGCCCATCGACTGCAATTCCTTGCGGAAGTAGTTCGTGTTCTCCCAAAGACGTGCGTGGTGTTCGGGCTCGCTCATCAACACCTCAATGGCTGCTTTCTGGGCAGCGGCCACACCGGGAGGCTGTGAGCCGGAGAGCAACCAGGACCTCGAATGGTTCAGCGCGTGGTTGCGGGTCATCTCGGTGCCCGCAAGAATACCGCCCTGTACGCCCAGCGCTTTGGAGAACGAACCGGTTTCAAAGTCGACCTTTCCTTGGAGTTTGAAGTGGTCCACGATGCCAGCACCTCCTCACCGAGGACACCTTCGCCGTGGCAGTCGTCCACGTAGACCATGGCACCGTAGTCCTCTGCCAGCGCCGTCACCTCGTCAAGCGGGGCGATGTCGCCGTCCATGGAAAACACGCCGTCGGTGATGATGAGTTTCCGTTCTGAAGATTCGTTGGCCTTCAACACAGCCTCCAGTTCACCCATGTCGTTGTGGGCATACACGGCCCGCGAGGCCTTGGTCAACCGCACGCCGTCAATGATGGACCCGTGGTTGAGTTCGTCGGAGATGATGACATCCTGCGGCCCGGAGACCAAAGTCGGAATCAAACCGACGTTGACGGTGTAGCCGGCGGAGTAGATGAGGGATGCTTCAACGCCCTTGAACTCGGCAACCTTCTTTTCGGCCTCGAGGTGGATGTCCATCGTTCCTGCAATGGCCCGAACAGAGCCGCTTCCGGCACCGTACGTGGCCGTGGCCTCTTGCATGGCAGCGACGACCTTGGGGTGCGTGGTGAGGTTGAGGTAGTTGTTGGCGGAGAGCATGATGGTGGGTTTCCCGTCCATCTGACATCGAGGGACGTTGGGCCCTTCAAGCGTGGGGGTTCCCACAGCAACGACTTCTCGTTGAGTTCATCGTATCGGGCTTTCATCCACGACATATCACCGGGCATGGTCAATCCTCATGACGGCTATGAGGTGCGGGTTTTTGTTGTTTGTCTTACCCGTTCAGGCCCATAAGGGCGAGGACGTTCATGCCCGACATGTCGAGGCAATCACCCTCTCGCAGACCAAGATCCTCCAGCCACAATTCCCCGATGGCCGTTCGATGCAAATCGATAACCTGATGGCCGACGCTGGCCAACATCCGTCGCACCTGGCGCTTCTTTCCTTCGTGGAGGGTGATTTGCACATCAGTCGGTGCAAGTTGGTGAACCTCGGCGGGTTGTGTTCGGTGGAGGCTGACCTCGCCGTTCACCTCCAATTCGATGTCGACGCCATCTCGGAGGGCCTTCAGGGCCTGTTCGTCGATGGCTTCAGCCGTTCGGACAAGGTAGACCTTGGGCACGTGATGTTCCGGGTTGATCACCCGACTCACCAATTGGCCGTCCGTCGTCAGGACCAGCATTCCGGTGGTCGCTTCGTCAAGACGCCCCACCGTCACCATGCGATCTTTGTCTCGCTGTGAGAGATGGTCGGGGAGCAGGTCAAAGACCGGCGTTTTGCCCAAGGAACGTTCGTGCTTGTTGAGGCGGGAGCAAAGGTAGCCGGGTGGTTTGTTGAGGATGAGCGTGACGTGCTCTTCGGGCAAATGGAGCACCTCGCCGCGGTAGGTTACGGGCTTGGTTCGCGGGTTGAATTGGAAACGGATGTCTTTCATCACCGAGCCGTTTACCGTGATGTCGCCTGCCCAGACCGCCTCCTTGGCGTCTCGCTTCGAGGCAAACACGCCGGTTTGAGAAAGGAACTGATGAAGACGTAATTTCATGGGTGCTCATGCCTGTCCAGCAGCACGTTGTGCATGAGAATTGCCATGGGCACAGCACGAGGAGGCCATCAGCGGGACGATTGGGCCTTGTTCGGCCGTGTTCAGAAATACGAGTCTTTTCATACACCGTGGTTCGCAGTCAAGGCATGGTCAAGAACGAACAAGCGGGCGCATGGACCAAAGCCTACAGCGGAGGTGCGTTTGTTCGCAAGAGCAGTGAATTCAGGGACATCATTTCACCCGACGGGCCGTTCGAGCCGGCCAGTGGACGCTACCACCTTTACGTCTCCCACGCCTGCCCGTGGGCGCATCGAACCGTCATGGCCCGCACGTTGCTCGGGCTGGAGGACCATGTTTCGGTTGATGTGGTTGACTGGCGAATGAACCCAGACGGTTCGTGGTCGTTCAACCCCGATGAACCCGGCGCCACTCCCGACCGTGTCAACGGAGAGGACCACCTCGAAGCCATCTACCGTCGTGCCTATCCAGCATGGACCAACGAGGGGCACGTCGGCACCGTGCCGGTGCTCTGGGACAAAGCGAGCGGCACCATCGTCAACAACGAGAGCCGAGAAATCATTCGGATGTTCGGCACGCTGGCCAACGCCCTCGGCACCACAACCACCCTTTGCCCCGACCACCTCATCGATGAGATCGATGGGATGATCTCGGCGAACTACGAATCGGTCAACAACGGCGTGTACAAATCGGGGTTCGCTCGCTCACAAGACGCGTATGAATCGGCCGTCAGCACCCTGTTTCATCGGTTGGACGAGCTTGATCGGCACCTAGAGGAGCGTGAGTGGTTGGTGGGTGATGGACGAGGCACCCTCACCGAGGCAGACCTCTGTTTGTTCACCACCCTCGTACGGTTTGATCTCGTCTACGTGGTCCACTTCAAGTGCAATCTCCAACGCATCATCGATTACACCAATTTGCAAGCCTTTGTTGAGCGGGTGTTGGACCTCCCCGGCATCCGGGCGACCTGCGATTGGACCCACATCAAGCATCATTACTTCTGGTCGCACCAGCACATGAACCCCTACCGAATCGTTCCACTGGGCCCTCGAACTGGACCTCACGCCGCGTGAGGATGTTCATCCTTCGGAAGCCGTAGCCGGTTGAGTCAGCTGTTCATTCCAAAGACCTAGCCGGTTGAGTCAGCTGTTCATTCGGACGATGTGGCCGGTTGGGCCGCCTCCGCTCTGGCACGTTTGTTGGCCTGCACTGTTTCAAACGCCGCCATGATGGGCGCCAGTCGTGCTGTACGAGCACGCGCCTCAGCCTCGGCTTCGATGGCCTGTGCCTCGGCCCCGACCGCCGCCACCTCGCGTACCGTGGCGGCCTTGGCGAGCGCAAGTTCCCGGTCTTGACGAACCGCTTCCATGCGACGCTCATGCTCGAGGCGAGTGGATTCCATGGCCATCTCGTGTTCTGACGCCCCTGGCTCAACGTCCTTTTTTCGCAGGTAATTCCACACGGCTCGTGCGCCCTGAAACGCGGTCAGATAACTGGAGGTCGTCATTTGCATGGTGAACGCCAGTTATCATGGTGCTTGGGACCTATTTGTTGCTATTGCTCTGCAAACCATCAGCATTATAATGCGAGGACCTAGGAAAAACACCATGGCTACCCGTCGTCGTGCGATGATGTTGACCGCTTTTTTGCTGCAGTTGTTGATGGTAGGGGCGACCGCCTCACCCCTTGCAGATGCAACCAACCCACTGGGTGATGCATCCAAGATGAACGCCGACCTCATCGAAAAACTCGACGACGTTGACGACGCAACGGTCCTGCCCGTCATTTTCCAACTTCACTCCCCATTGACCTCGCACGACGAGGCCTTCATCGCCGACCTCGGCTTGGTGCTCATGGGTGAGGCACCGCTCCTGGATGCGGGTCTGGTGGAAGGCAAGGCCATTGACCTGCGCCGTATGTCAACGTGGGACCGTGTTGAATACCTCGAACTCGACAAGGAACTGGAATTCTTCTACCTGCCCTCCGAATGGGGCGGCCAGCCCGAACCCGGCATCATGATGCACGAAACGACTCATGTGGTGCGTGCAACGGACACGTGGGACCGCGTCATCATTTCGCCATCGGGCGAAGTCCTGCGAGAGATTGACCTCTCCTTCAGCGAGTGGGACGGCGACGGCACCGCCATCGTTGACCTCGACACCGGCGTGGACGCTGGCCACCCTGACTACGACTACCTCGAACCATGGACCGGTGAGAAAACGCTCTACTCCGCCAAGTGGACGCCAGCCGACAACGACTGGGTCGAGACGAGAAACTCGGACACCTCTTCGGGCCACGGCACGCACGTTGGTGGCACCATCGCTGGCAACGGCGACGCCTCGGGAGGACGACGAGCCGGTGTGGCCAAGGGCGGCCAACTCGTGGCACTTGGGGCCGGTGACGGCGCTTCGATTTTCGCCGGTGTTCAGGGACTTGAGTGGACCTACGCCCATTCCATCCCCGGCCAGAACCCCTACCACATTCGTGTGGTCTCCAACTCCTGGGGCAGCGATGGGGATTACGACCCGCAAGGCACCATCACGCAGCTGACGGACCGGTTGACCTACGAAAACGACGTTGCTGTGATCTTCGCTGCCTCCAATTCCGGTGGGTCCGGCGCTGAATGCTCGGGCGACCTGCGCACGAACGTCTACGCCAACACACCATCGGCCATTTCCGTGGCCGCCTTGACCCACGACGGTACCGCCGTCACCTCCTTCTCGTCTCGTGGCTGCATGAACCAGCAGCATACTTGGCCTGACGTGGGTGCACCCGGCCGAGACATCTGGGCCACTGCACCACGAGGTACCGCCATTGATGCTTCAACACGAACCCAGGGCGACCTCTACTACATGGCCATCTCCGGAACCTCGATGGCGACGCCCCACGTTGGTGGCATGGCGGGCATCCTGCTCGACGTTGCACCGTCCTTGGGCGCAGCCGACTACCACCGCGACGACCACGACTTTGGCGACAGCCTCGTTGGCGGCGATGGAACAGCCGCCTACGGCCAATACGAAGACTGGAACGAGCGCAACAACAGCCGAGTCCACGAGGTTGAACTCATCCTTGAACTGACGGCTCGCTACGAAGGCATGGCCAATTCGTGTGAGGCCGGCAACGACGAAGATTCCTGCAACGACATTCCCGAGGAATGCTACCGAAGCGCTACGGGCGAGTGCCATGACTGGCGCATCGGCCACGGCCTCACGGACCTTGACGCCGCTGTCGCCTTGGCCCGAACCCTTCAGTTGATGCGAGACCAGGACGGCGACGGCATCGTTGACCACCCCGAGTACAACGTGTGGGACGCCTACGAAATCTACGAGAACATGATGACGACCACCACCATTCCTGCCAACACCGACCGTGTTCGCCACGCGTGGAAGGGCGACTGGAACCATTTCAACAACGGACAAACGGGCGCTGTCTACTACACCGAAGATTCCCATTACGTGTGGATTCCCAACGGCACCACCCGTCTTGAGGCCACCTTCACGGCCGTTGAGACGAGCTTGGACACCGGCCAAGCCGGCCTGCTCCAACTCGACATCGACCTCGGCGACGACGGCAGCAACGACGCACAAGGCGAAGGAAACCGGATGGCTGACTCTTGGTACTACGACCTGTCCGTTGACGAATCGGCGTGGGGGCAGTGGGCACACTTTGACGTGTCCGGAACGGCGGTGACGCTCTGGCCCTTCCTTGAGGACATTGAGTTCTTCGAATCCCGTGTCCCCTACACGGTGGACGTCATGCTGACCATGGACCTCTCTCAACCGGTCGACATCCAGTTCGAACAACGACCGGATTTCTATTCCGACCTCAACCCAACCACGCCCTCGGACGACTACGAAGAGGACATGGACGGCATGTTGACCTTCACCCGCTCCGCCTACGACCAAGCCACGGTGGTCTCGCTGATTCAGCCCAAGGAGATGGGTGGCGAAACCGACAGTGACGGCTTCTTCTCTTCGCTTGGCAGCCTGATTGCGGACCACCCCTTCGCCGTCATCTTCTCGCTGCTGATGTTGCTCGGCGCTGCTGGCACAGCCGGCTACGCCGTCCGACTCCAAACCGAAGAGGACGTCGAGGACGCCATCATCCTGGCTGAACTTGAGGACAAGGCGTGATGGGAGCACGAACTCGGGCCACATCAGAACCCGCATGCTGCGAGGCAAAAAAGGGGGAGTGGACGCTGGGAGTCGCACAGGGCTGCAATTGCCGCTCGATTCTGGATGCGATCGCCACACTCATTGAGGCACAGCGACTTGATCTGGCCATGCTTTTGATTGAGCAAAAACTCAATTGTCAAACTTAATCCAGGTCGGATCGAATTTTGTTTTACGGTAGAAATTTGTCCTACCAAGTAGCGTAATTCATACGAACTTTTGTGTCAACGAGCGAACAAAGGGCCCCTCTACAGCCTTGTGGATTCGAGGGTTCACAGTGACAAAAAGATGTTATAGTTTCAGTCAGTAAAAAAAATGTGCAGCCTCCTATTCCCACCGCAGCCAATGCTAGCGCGCTCCTTCAACTTTCCAAATTCATCCCTACATACATGGGATATTCCTCTCAACCATCCAATGACGACGACAAAGAATTACGGGAATACATACGACTCGAGTGGACAAATTGTCGGAAAACAATCGAATCCTTGCGAGTTACAACGCAAGACAAGCAGAAAAAAACCGATCTCGACACCATCTTAACCGAAATTGATGTTATTGAATCAGAATTGAGAACATCCCCGACCGGAGCCATGGCAAACAAAATCGACAAGTTGTCGTCAATTGATCAAAAAACACTTGATGATTTAGTGAGGATGGACTTGGTAATTATCGAAATTTTGAAAAATATTCAAGTCGCGATCTCTGAAAATTTTAATCCCTCTGAACAAGAAACATACAACGGAATTGAACAACTGCTGGTGCACATTACAGATTTCAGAGGCAAATACAACGCAAGAAGGGCCATCATCAATGGCGTACCGCTCGATGTGGTTCAAGGCAAGGAATCAAAGAAGTCAATAAAATGGATTCAAATTGCATCGTTATCGGTTTCATTACTCGCCATCGCAGTGACGGTTTATTTTAATTTGAGGTGATAAAATGACATACAAGTGGAGAACAAACCCTGAGATTATCGCAAGATTGATTGAGACTGCTTCCATCTCATCTTTCCGTTCAAAAGATATTGTCCTTGAACCAACCGAGTCATTAACGATTTTACAAGACGGTAGGATTGTTGACACGTATACAGAACAGAGGATAAAAAACGTTGTTGGTGGAATCGGCAAAAAGCTGTTTTTTGGCCGGAAATCTGAGGAAAAATTCCTGTTTACAATCAACACTCCGTTCAAACTTCAATATGAATTTGATTGCCGTTCTCTTGACGGTATGGAAGTGAAAGGAGCGGTCACATTGGAGATGCAGATTCAATTAACTGATGCCCCAAGATTGGTGAATTTATTTGCAAATATTCCCCAAAGCCCTCTCGATAAAGAAGACACGGCATACATCACACGTTCTGCACTTGCCAAGATACTCACCGATGAAATCGGCCACAAGGTACTGCAAGATGAAATCGGCAAACACAATCTATCAGGGATTCGCACCTCAGAAGAACTTCAAATGAACATCCGAGATAAATTGCTCACAAACATGCGAAGAACACACGCTGAATACGGATTGACGTTCCGACAAAATCAAATCGTTTTCAGTTCAAATGCACACGACAAAGTGCAACAAATGCGTGGTCAATTGAATCTGGAAAGAGGAGTAGAAGAAATCGAGCAAGATGCGAGAATTTTCGCTCTGGAAGACAAGTATCAATTGATTCACAAAGAACTCGAACTTGAGGCCGAATCTCAACTTGTCATCGCAAAAGGACAGGATGATGTTGCAATCCAACATCAGCTTTCGGAAATCAAAATGCAGCAGCTTGAGTTTGATTCTCAGTTTGAGCAAAGAGTCCGTATCCAAACCCATGAATTAAACATGAAGCGTGAAAAGATGCTCATGGAAGAAGACGCTGCGGAAAAGGAACTGGAACGCAGATTCAAGAGTGGAGATACCACTGCGCAGGAACGAGAATTCCTCCTTCAACAACAACAGATGCGAAATGAGCTCCAATCCTCTCAAATGGATAAGTCAAGGTCCATGAAAACTGAACAACTCGATCGTACACAAATCGATGCAACAAACCAGGCCGAACTCATGCAACAGGCAATGAAGGCGATTAGTTCAGGAAAACAAGGCTCATCGGAAATTGCGGGTATGCTCCAGACGCTTATCGAACAACAGGCGATTACGCAGCGAACCAACATCGAGCAAGAGACAGAACAACAAAAAGAACTCCTCAAGCAACAAACTGCTCAACAATTCTTTGACAGAGCAGATAATGCAAACGGCGACATGACATTCGTTCAAGGAGACCTCATCTCCGGAGACCAATCGAAGAACAATCCTCGACCTCCTTCGGCCCCAGAAAAGCAATCCTGCAAGTCATGCAACGGCGCAACCCGATACATTACTCAGTATCGAAGATGGTACTGTGATCATTGCAAAGCCTACAATTGATTGAGCAGATGATATCTTAGCAAGAAACGCTACACTCAGTTCAAAGTTGGAACAACTCCCAACTTCCTCCTGGATTCTTGTAAAACCATTTTGCATCATCTTCAAACCACTCAACACCGAATTCGTCAGTGATGATTTCTACATCATGTGGTGGTGATATTTCCATAGTTTGACTCACGACTTCATCTTTTGATTCTGTGACGTCATCCACGGTAGGTAAGGGGGGCGGTGACAACGAAAATTTTTCTTCATTCGGCGGAGGAGGCAGTGGTAACTCATCCTCCTCGGGCGGAGGAGGTAACGGCAACGCATCTTCTTCTGGAGGAGGTGGTGGTAGCGGTAACTCATCTTCCACGGGTGGAGGGGGAGGTGGTAATTCGAATGATTCTGGGACTTCATTACCTCGTCCAGTTGACTTTATTCCCCCAGCTTGGAGGAGGTCCCCCTGTACAAGCTGTTGATTAATTGTGACATTCTTGGTCGAGATACTTCCAATTGATATTGGTGTACTCCCTCCGTGATCTGCAAAAGAAATTGGTAATCCGCACTTCGGACAATACCATCCAGTAAAATGGATAGAACAACACTCGGGCATCTAGAAACCTCCAAGCGATTCAGCGGTCATTTCCCACAGGGCAATTTGGTCTCTGTCATATTCCAGATTCAATGAGTCTATCGGCCAATTCGTTACACATTTCAATTCCCATGCCACATCTGTCACTTGGTTATCAGTAATTCTAAATTGAGAATCCTCGGATTCCAAGTCAAATTGAGTCCATTCTGTGCAAGTTCCTTCACTGACTTGAAGAGAGTTATCGTCGAGTTCTATTGATTTGAAAAGGTGACAGGACAACCTTCTTCCATAATCTTCCACATCGTCCGACCCTCCCAGCTGATCAGAATAAGGACAGTTGTTACAACCCGGATACGGCGAACGTACTGGCGATGCAATAGTCACCTTGTTTTCATTGGTTGGAATCATAATTCGACCTGATGCAACTGTGTTCAATCTCCCCATTTTCATCAAATCGCCAACGATTAGCCCTCCAAACAGATTTCCATCACCAGCATCCAATTGAGGAGTGAACACGTGGTCACGGATTGTAACTCCATTACCAATCTTAACGGATTGTTGGCCAATCACTGCCCCCAAAATGATGGCCCCATCTCCAATCACTATGTGCTCACCACTTACACTACCGATAATTATCGTTGCGTGAGGGGCCATTTTCGACGATTGGAATGGCCGAACTAATCTCAACATTTCCACCAGCAAGAACACCTCCTCCTTCTCCTGAACCAACAACACAACCAACTCCAATTTTTACATCCCCAAACGCATTAATTCCTCCATTAATTTGCGTACCAGGAAGATTTTCACTTGCCCGAGTTGAGAGCGTTCGGATGTCACAGTCCATCAACTCTACATCCTTTCCGAATATGTGCCCATCAACGAAGCAGCATGATTCAACTCGTACGTTACGGTTCTCTTGATTCGACTCTGCTGGAAGAATACCTTCGCGTCTTTCTTGAGCCGCTCTTAGGGTAACTAGACCACGACTCTCCTCCATACTCAATGAGGCCAATATTGCTGCATCCGATCTTGGTTCATCCGCCATAAATATCACCTCATAATGTTGTTTACATCTTTACTGCAAAGTTCGGATAATTTCTTTGCGAGATTTTCTTCTATACTCCCTTGAAGTGCAAGGTATTGAATCAACGCTTTCAGGGATTGGCTGTTCGGCTTCCTCCTCATTGAAGGGAAATTTGGATTCTCCATAGGATTGGATAGAATTTCGCTTTTCTTGGAAGGCACTGCTGTGAAATTCAGAGGATCATCGAGTGAAATCTCAGAATTGATTTTAACCACGTCAAAGACATTATTCCCTCTAACTAGCCAGTGAGAAAACATTCTCCCATTTGGTCCTAGGCGTGCAGGAGAGCCTGCTAGAATAGTAGATGAAACCAATTCATGTCTTTCCTTGAACCAACGAAAAATATCCGTGCATTCATTAAATTTTGATTCAAAACTATTCAGGTGTCCTTGGATAATTTTTGCTGGCTGAAGCCAAGAACGGTTCACCAATCTTGTTAAGTCATCAACGTCGATTTGTGTCGGATTTTCTAAAATATCTTCGTGCAGGGCCTTAACAGCGAGCGAATGTTTCGAGAGTTCCTTTCGTTCATCCTCCATCCTTTCTTGAAACTCTTTTTTCTGGTTTTCTTGCTCGTTAAAAATTGCCTCTCTACGTTGTTCCACTAAGTTGTCCGTTGAACTAAGTTGCTCCTTCAAAGTGTTGAGTTTTTCTTGTTCAACCCTACCGAGAGTTGAAATGATTCGATGTGCTTGTTGCTTTGCAGAATACTCCGGGTTTGGGAGATACACAGTACTGTATTGAACCCCGGATGAAACTCCACTGATGCGCCCTCCGTTCGGACCAACACTCCCTCCACCTCCACTTACTGTGGCGAAAGGCAAATCCATTGAAATCTGCGCTGAAGTTGAATTAAGATCTGATTGAGCTCTGTTCGCTTCCCTCTCAAGATTGTTGACTATTTGAATCTGTGAAGAAATAGCAGAAGTCAGTTCATCTTTTCGTTCCATTATTTTGTCTTGCATATCACTCATTTTTGCTTCCAGTTCATCCATTTTTTCTTTTGCTTGGAATTCCAACTTCCTCGTGTTTTCCTGGATTTTATGGTCCACGGATTCCAACAAGAGTGCAGATGCCTCGCCAGAAGCATCATCAATGTGCGAATATGTCAAGGCCATACTCTCTAGGACACCCTCAGAACTTTGATTGCCAATACGCTTGAGTTCTTCACACCAGTTTTCGTACCCTGCATATTCCTGCTCAAAGTTTTGTATAAACCTCGTTAAGACCTGGATGTTCGACTCAAGTATGTTGTCAAATTGGTTCAAAACGGCTACGTTGTGTGAGAGCAAATCGAGATCATTCAACTCAGGTCGAATTAGATATTCTTCCAAAAACCAACCTGGCCCATCAAATTGATAGTTCAACTTATCCAAATTGGAAGCTTGGGCATTTGATATGAAATTTACGTCGAAATTGTATTTTTGAACGCTAGACAATTGTGAATGATAGTTGGAGATTACTGTGTGAAATTCATTTATGCTGTTCAGCGAATGCTTCGGATTAGATCCTGGTTCAACATACAACAATGATTCATTATCTCCTATCGACGCACTGTGCTTTGGATATTCATTATACAATGAGTCTATTTCGTACGTCGATATGCTCTCATTCAAACCGGAAACAATGAGCGGTCTACCTTTGTAAATCGTTGATGCATGTTCCAAAACAATAAGTTGTGGAAACACCACCGGAGTAGATTTTGCTGATTTCTTAAAGTAATAGCCGATTCCTAGCAAGGTGAGGGAAATGAGCAAAAGAGGAGTATATGCTAACCCGATCAAAGTAAACACGAGACCAGTGATCATGAGTATGTTGCCTTTTCTGATTTTTGAAAAGTAGGGTAAATTTTCCTTTGTGAATTGAGAAATTCCAAGCAAGGTTGAACATTCTAAAGCAGTGAGTGGTCTTCCCGATGAATCGTAGCCCGCTGGAATGTGGCTGTCCATGTATAGCATTCAGACTCAATTCTGTTTATATTTATCCCA
>JAYQOB010000006.1:0-203608 GCA_038144595.1 Candidatus Poseidoniales archaeon
GGGCTGCGTTCAGGCGCAGTCGATGGTCGCATCTCGGTCAGGACCAACACCCACGCTGGTGCAAGGCACACCAACGAGCGCCTCGAGTTTGGATATGTAGTGTTGAGCGGCCGTGGGCAGGACCGAGAGGCCCTTGCCCGACTCGTTGGCGTGAACCGCCATGGCCAGCCATTCCGAGAGGGAGAGCGCCGGGAAACCGGGCATGCTGATGTAAATCGGTTTGCACCGAGCGAGCGCAGAGGCGGTTGAAGGCAACTCGGTGATCTCCTTCCCGTCAAGTTCGTAGGCCACGCAAAATCTTCAGTTCGTCCAACCCGCCCAAGACGTCCAACTTGGTCAGTGCAAGGCCGCTGAAACCGTTGATGCGCTGAGCGTGGCGCATGAGCACAGCATCAAACCAACCGCAACGCCGCGGTCGCCCGGTGGTGGTTCCAAATTCGTGACCGACCTCGCCCATGTGCTGGCCCGCTTCGTCGTTGAGTTCGGTGGGCATCGCCCCGTTGCCGACGCGGGTGATGTAGGCTTTCGTGATGCCGATCACGTCCTCAACATGACCGGGATGAATGCCGGCACCGTGGGTGGCGTTACCTCAGGACGTGACCGAAGAGGTCACGAAAGGGAACGTGCCTTGGTCAATGTCCAACAAACACCCTGCGCCCCTTCCAAAATCACATGCTCGCCAAGTTTTCAGAGCGTTGTCCAACATGAGACCGGTGTTGCCGATGGAGTGGCATAGGTTTCGTGAATCAAGCGAGGTCACCGGCAAGGCCCTCCGAAGTCACCCGGTCGTTGGACCCAGCTGCCTCGAGGAAGCGTTCATCCGAGCAACCGTTGCATCGATCCAAGGTTGGTCTCCGAGAACTTCGGCAACGTCTCCAAAGCGAAGGCCGACGGTTGATCTTGTCGGCGTAGGTCGGACCAATGCCCCTCCCAGTGGTGCCGATTTTGGTGTCAAGGCTGTCCATCGAGCGGTGGTAGGGCAAGATGATGTGGGCGCGTTCGCTGATGAACAAACGCTCCCCCTCGTGGGTCTTCTCCTGAGGATTCCATCCAACCGGTCAATTCCTTATCGAGCACCCACGGGTCGATGACCATGCCATCGCCCAGCACCAAATGACACTCCTTGCGGGTGATGCCTGATGGGAGGAGGTGGAATTTGAGCACCTGGTCACCGAGGACCACCGTGTGGCCGGCGTTGTTGCCGCCCTGAAATCGGGCAACCCAAGTGGCTTTTTCGGCCAACCGGTCAACCAATTTCCCTTTCCCTTCGTCGCCCCATTGAGCACCAAGAATGACGGTTGCTGGCATGATGTTCTCCGAAGATTGGGCGAAGCAGGCCGTCTTTGAACCCTGTGTTGAATGAACTTGAAAGCAACGGCGTCCAAAACCGAACAATCGTGCACGATTCGGAACGACGCTTTATAAGAACTGAAGTTAAATTCAAATCGTAGCAGACCCGCTTCATCATGATGAAAAAAGGTGTCATGAGCGGTATTAGGTGTTGAAAAGAAACCACGAGTTTATATAACATTGAACCCCACTACTAAACAAGGAGTTGAGAAGATGAAACAACAAAGCGAATCGGAAAAAACCAACGCTCCAACCGAGGTCACCGCCCACCGGGGCATCGGCGCCCAACGCCCTTCACGGCGGACGCTTGACGGCCACACAAAGCCGTGCGAGGATTGC
The DNA here is from genome assembly GCA_038144595.1 of Candidatus Poseidoniales archaeon. Lineage (GTDB taxonomy): Archaea > Thermoplasmatota > Poseidoniia > Poseidoniales > Poseidoniaceae > Poseidonia. The sequence continues at coordinate 1,690 of JAYQOB010000006.1, forward strand.
GGGGCCGTGAATTGGAACCTTGACATTTCACGCGGCGAAATCACCTGCGAGGATTGCGGTTTGGTGGTTGAAGAAAACGTTCCCGACCCCGGTGCAGAGTGGACCAACCGAGACAGCGGTGAAGACCGTTCTCGTGTCGGACGACCCATGACGTACACCCTTGCCGACAAGGGGCTGAACACGACCATCGATGTGCGGGACCTGAACACCGGCATCGCCTCCCGTCACGGCATGAGTTCCCAAGCACGACGCGACTGGCGACGCCGCAGGGTCATCGACGAGCGGTCAAAGACCCGCAAGAGCCGGGAGCGAAACCTCGTCAAGGCCAACCAGTTCATCCGAGACCGATCCGGTCTTCCTGCCCCGCTTCAGGAAGAGGCCGCTCGCCTCTATCGGCGACTCTCCGGCGAGGGTTTCGTGACCGGGCGCTCCATCGCCGGCGTGACCGCTGCGTGCACCTACCTGGTCGCACGTCAAGAGGAACTCCCCCGTCAGATTCCAGAGATTGCCGATGCTTTTGACATCACAGAAAAGGACCTATCTCCTTGATTCGTCAAGTCTCCCGCCGCCTCAACATGCACAAAATCACCGGACCTGACGAGTACTTTGACAAGTTCATTTCAGACCTCGGGCTTGAGCCCAGCATTCGGGGACCGCTCGACGAGTTGTGGAACACCATCAAACCCCACGACGACGTCTGGCAGGGCAAGAAACCGATGGGCGTTGCCGCAGCTCTGATTTACAAGACCTCCAACGATGCGGGCACCCCTCGCACCCAATCCGAAGTCTGTGCGGTGGCCAACGTCTCTGAAGTGACGCTGCGAGGCTTGCTCCGTCTGTTTGACGGTCTCTTGGAAAAAATCCGAACCTACCAAAACCTCCAGTGAGCGACCCAACCTTGATGAACAAGCCGAGGAAGGGATTGGGCATGGGATTCAAGGCAAAGGCCCGCAAACACCGCAAAGATGCTGGTGAAGACGTCACCAAGCAGAAGTCTACGAAAGCCACCGGCGAAATGCCCTGCGGCGTTCGAGATTGTGAAAACTTCGCCGACAAAGCCGTGGGTGGACGCTCCCTCTCCATTGACGACGCCATCGACATGTGGGGCTCGAGCGGATACCCGCGAGAAAAGGCCGGGTTCGGGTCTGCAAATCCTGCTACCGAAAGTGGAAGAAGGAAAACAAGAACGACGACATGTACTGAGTTTCACTTTCACCTTTCGTTGAAGGGTGTGGGCAATCACCCTGTACCCCCTGCACACCTGCACATCCATGAACCAACGCAGCATTGTGCGGAGTTTGACCACCGCCGACGGGCTTTTGGTCGGCATGAACGACGGAACGATCTCCTGGAAACCGGTGGACGGACGACCACACCGAACAAAGTTGGATGGCTTGCCCACGGTGCTTCTCGCCCTTCGCGGACCGATGGGAGGCGTTGACACGGCCGTCGTGGGTTGCGCCGACGGCGAACTCCATGTCCTCACCCTGCCCCGCCTCGAAACCATCGCCAAGTACACCTTGGCCTCAGGAAGCATTCGCGCCGTTTGTTTGGTCGCCGAGGGGACCATGCATTTCCTGGTTGGAACTCAGCACGGGGCCGTGTGGTCGCTTGATGAGCGGTCAACTGAACGGTCCCGACTCGTGTTCACCGTTGACGGGCCCGTCTCGAGTTTGCACCTCGATGGCGAATTGGTCCATGTGCGAAGCGGGTGGGTGCACCATGTTCGTTCATGGGACGGCAGCCACCACGACGTCACCAACACCTCCGAAGCCTTCCATGTCAAGCGTTTCAAGCGTTTGGACCGGAGTTATACCGTCCCCAACCCTGCCTAAACCTGCTCGTGTTCTTCCAAGGGCCAAGGCGCAATGGGGGTGTGCCAGAGCGCCGTTGGGGCGGGACGATGCCAGGAGGTTGGCGGTTTTCCGTCGTTTTCAACGGCGGATTGAAAAAAATCAAGATGGCGATCCAGCACTTCGTTCACGTGGGCCTTGCCGCGCACAGCGCGACCTTGAAGCGGAACGATGGAACGGAGGTTCAAGGCCTTGAGGGCTTTGAAACTGGTCACGAGGTCCACCAGCGAGCCGCCTGGAAGATCCCAGCGCGTCGGCCGGTCGGCCCGAGGCAGCAACGCCCCCACCACCATCGCCCCGAGTTGAGGCAACAAGTAACCCAATCCCTCTGAGGCATGACCGGGAAGGGGAACGGCCTGGATTTCACCGTCACCCAGCGGAAACAACTCATCGGGCAACACCGCTGAAGTGGGCGTTCGGGGCATGTCGGAGTCGTAGCGGTTGGCCCAGGTCGTGAAGAAATCCCCGTTTCGAGGCAGGCTTGTCCGTCGGGGTGGATGTGAATCGGGGCACCGTCAAAGGCTTCGGCGAGGTGGGCTGCACCGCCCGAAACTGGAAAGCGACGGGAGGTCAAGAGGATGCGGTCAAGCGAGCCACCGCTCAGCAACCCTTCGATGCGCTCCACCTGAAGCGCTTGATACCAAGACGTCCCCGCATCGATGAGAATGTTGCCGGCCTTGCCCGAAACCAGAACGACGTTGCCGTCGTGGTGAATGCCGGGAAGTCGGGTCACCTTCACGCTTGACCGAAGTCCGCCTCGTCCTTGAACATAACCAAACGAGGTGGTTGCGATTAAATAGGGGATTTTGTCGGCAGTCCATGGCACGGTTCCCCGAAGCAGAAGCCCGCATGCTTCACCGCAAAATCTGCATGCGCTGCAACGCACGCAACGCTGTTCGAGCCGTCCGCTGCCGCAAGTGCAGTTACAAGGGACTTCGTCCAAAGAACATCGAGCGGAAAGGCAACTGATCCGCTCACACAACCTGCGCCAGCAAGATGGCGGTGGGGTCTCCAAACAGCACGAGCGGAAGCACGGCAGGGAACAAAAAGACCAGCAACGGCATTTTGAAACTGACCCACACACGGTCAACACCGAGGCTTCCAAATGCCGCACCTGCTCCGCCAGCTCTTCTGCACTTGGCGTGGTGCGAGGCGCCCGAGCCTGATGGACCACGCGCAGGCTCCCGTCCGGCATCGCCATCGTGGTTGAGAGCAACCACACGTGGCGTTGTTGAACTTCGCTCAGCGGCAACATCGAGGCGTGCCACGCCAACTTCAGATCGCCAAGCCCTTTGACGTGCCCGCACCTGAGGTTCACGGCCAGCATGATGAAGGGAATCGCCAAAAAGCAAGGCCACCCCAGATTAGCAAAGCCACGCTGACGGGAAGGGCGACCACCGATACCGCTTCAACCGGAGCGAAGGGAAGAGGAACGGTCGCCCATGCTGGAAAACACCAACGTGACCCACATCAAGGCCTTTGCATCAGCCCCGCCGTGCAGCAGGCGCAACCGCCAAGCGACATCGATGAAAAACACGATGAAAAAGACCCCAAAGGTTCGCCACCAAAGCACTCCAAGAGGGTCACCCTCGCCGAGCAGCACATCCATCGGAGAGGTGGCCTGATAGCGCAAGGCCCCCGCTGCAACACCTGCAAAGGAGGCGAGGTACCAGAGCAGGAAGGTGCGGTCCATCCAAGAACCCGCCATGGCGTCCCGAAGCGTCGGGCGGCCAAAGACGGCGACGCTGGCATACGCAACAACCCCCGCTGCGGTCAAGTAAATCGTCCAGTCCGCACCTTGAACCATGAGGTCCAAGGCCCAGATGAAAACGGCGGGTTTGGCCCACACCACCCAGTGCTCGTTGGGAACCCGTCGGGCTTTGTGGTCCATCCACGCAGCCCAACCCATGCCGAGCAACAGAACCGCTACCCGAGTCCATCCCAAGATGGCCTCGTTGGTTGCCTCCATGGACAAACGACAGCGGCCATGGACTTAAAGACGGTCACCGTTTAGGCCACTCTGCGTGCTTGTGGGTGATGAAGATGAACATCGAAGAACGATTAGAACAAGTTGCACCGTCATCAACCAAATTGATGACCCGAAAGTCCCGAGAAACATCCGTCGGCAAGCCAAGGAAGCCTGCGACCACTGGCTGCTCAACAAGGACAAGAAACTCGACGTCCGCATCGCCATGGCGCAGTCAAAACTAGAGGAACTCTACGAAGACCCCAACATTCCACCCGAGTTTGGAACGTTGATTTTGACCATCAACACCGAACTCGAGCGCATTCTCACCGAAGTGCTTTGATTCACTCTTCCTCTTGGGAGAAATCAAGGGCAAACACGAGTTTTCCGAGGAACAAACGTTCCATCACGCTGAGTTTGCCCTCCGTGACGATGTCTTCGAATTGTTTACTCCATTTTGTTGGCTTGGCCATCACCTCAATTCCGGTGCGAATGAGCGTGATTTGGTCGAACGTTAACCGCCCACGACGCAGAGCGTACTCCGCTGCAATGCGAGCAGAGAGGAGTTTCACCTCTTCGTCGGTGTAGCCCAGCACCCCTGCAGGTCGTTGAGCATCCGTTCCTCATACGCCGTGATGCGGCCGTCCTTGATGGCCTCGCGCCACGCTTCTTCGAGGGTGGGCGCCCGCTCGGAAAGCAAAATTGCAAGCGGGCGGGTGGCGTCGATGTTTTCCAAGACAATTTTCAAAATCACCACCAACGGGATGGAGAGAATCATTCCGACAATGCCCCACACCCAGAAGGAGAAAGCGGTCACGACGAGGAGCAGCACCGGTGAAATATCCAGCGCCCTACCAGCCCAGCGGGTTTCAATGACGTTGCCCCAAAGTTGCTGATTGGTGAGCAGAAGGACCGTCAGGAGGATGAGCAGCGAAGGGTCGAGCAAAATAAAACCCAAAATGAGCGGAGGAATGGTCGCCATAAGCGAACCGATGTAGGGGACGTAATTGAGCAAGAACGTCAACAACGCCCAAGTGAACCAAAGGTCGATGCCAAAAGCCAGCATGACAATCCCTGCACACACACCTGTACCAAACCCAACCCCCGTTTTGACGACGACATAGGTGTTGACGCTGGCTTCGATTTGGTCACGAATCATGTGAACCCGTTCGCTGGCGCCGCCGGGATAGGCACGTTCGATGCGACCCGGCAAGAGGCTGGCTTCGAAGATGATGAAGAGCAAAAAGAACAGCACCGTGATCCCCGTCACGAAGAACAGCCCGACGCTGGAGAGCATACTTCCGATGGCATCGGTCAAACCCGAACCCTCCGAAAGCACCCCCATGCTGTTGAGGTCCTCGTCCAACGTGCCGTCCATGGTGGCGCCAGAATCGAGGAGACTTTTGCCGATCAACGGCAAGCCCTTGACATCCGCCCACCGTTCGTTGAGTTTTTCCGTGTACTCTTCCATGCGCTCCTCGTCATCAAGGAAGGACGCTGTTTGCTGGTAGGCGAAAAAGCCAGCACTAAGCACGATAAGGATGGCCAGCATCAGCATGGTGATGTAGGATAGCATGAGCGGAAAGCCCTTTTTGGAGAGGAAATCGGCACCGGGTTTGAGGACGAAATAGGTCCCCAAAGCGATGAAGAGCGGTTGAAGAACATCGACGAGTTGAATCAACCAAATCGTGACCAGCGTCATGATGATGGCGGCGTGAGAAAGCACCGTTAACCGGTTGCGGAACTGCTGAGTGTTCCACGCAGAGCGGTCATCCATGGAGGTCACACAGAAGGTGCCTTCTTCAAGACTTCTCTGCGGTCTCCAATTCCGTTCCTCGCTCGGGAATGTGGGAAAGTGGAGGTAAACGGAGCGTCAGCAGGGCTGAAATGACCATGAGAAGCCCGCAAAGATGGAACGCCGTGTGGTAGTCCCACGGATAAGCGCCTGCGGAAGTCAACTCCCACACGAAACCGCCCGAAAGAGGCCCAAGAATGCGAGCAAACGCTCCCAACGACTCCTGCGCACCCATCACCACTCCGAGGTCGTACCCTTCTTCCCGAGCAATTCGCGTGAGGTAGGTGCTGGATGAAGGCTGGAACAAACCGTTGCCCACCGCAATGCAACTGCACACAAGGAGCATCTGCAACCACGCCATGGAAGCTTGGGTGTAGGGAATAAGGGTCAAACCGGTTCCCGTCACCAGAATGGAGAGCGGGATGAGACGACGGGTTCCGTACTTACGCGCCAACGGACCGATGAGAACGCCTTGGGTAAGAATCCCGAGCAAACCGATCATAGCAAACACACGTCCGTTGTCCTGCTCTGAGAAGCCCAAGCCTCCAAGGTCAACGCTCATTTCGGTGTAGAGAATGAACACGGCGTGCATGACGGTGAACCCGAAAATGAAGAGCATGGACACCCAAATCATGGCCCCGATGCTCGAGGTCCGCAACATCGCCACGGAATTCTTGGCCATGCCGCCCATGTGGGACCGCCACGACCGACGAGGTTCTGATCTTCGTTGCGCCTCCAATTGAATGGATTCAGGGAGTTTGAAGTAGGCCAACACCAGAGAACCAGCCGACAGAACGCTCGCAATCAGACAGGGAAGAAGGTAGGGGTAGGTCTCAAAGACCGTGTCAACGAAGAAATCCCAACGTTGTGCAGGACTGGAAAATTCACCGCCGATGAACGGCCCGATGGTGAAGCCAAGACCGAAAGCGGCTCCAATAAGCCCCATCCTCGTCGCCAAATGTTTCGGTGTGCTGACATCACCAATGTAGGCACGAGCCACGGCGATGTTCCCGTTGAACACGCCCGCCAAAAAGCGCATGGCTAAGGCAAAGAGTAAGGTGTTTGAGAAGCCGAAGGCGGTGAAGAAGACCGAGTTCCCGACAAGACCCACCATCAGGACGGGACGGCGGCCGATGCGGTCCGAAAGTGACCCCAAAACGGTGAGAACAAAAATTGGGCCGCGGAGTACGAGGTCATCAAGAGACCAACCCAAAGCCCGATTTGCACCACGCCTTGGGCATCGGCCAAGTCTTTCACGAGGTAGGTAAGGAACGGAATGATGATGCCGAAGCCGATCATGTCGATCATGGTGACCAGAAAAAGGACCAGCAAGGCCCCTTTGCTGGCGTCGTTCACCGTTGAAGCCATGCGCTCACCGTTGATGGCGACGCTACGCACCTTTTCTAATCCACCACCAACAGGTCACGGAATCCGCCGATTCAAACGGGCGTTCAAACAAGGGAAATCTTGCTCTGAATGTCGGGGGTCAACCGGTCGATGACCGCTTCAAGGCGTTCAACCAGGCCAGCCTTTTGCTCGTGCTTGATGAGGGCGTACTTCATCACTTCATCAAGGGTATCAACGGCAACCACCTCGACCATGCTCTCGAATCGGTCGTCGAGCAACACGTCTTGCATGTTGGCTCGAGGCACGACGATGGTTTTGACGCCCGAACGAGCGGCAGCTTCAATCTTGGCCGTTACACCGCCAATGGGCAAGACCTCACCGCGCACCGAAAGGGAACCGGTCATGGCCAAATCTTGGCGGATGGGGATGTTCTCCAAAGCGGAAATGATGGCGGTGGCGATGGTGATGGAAGCCGAATCGCCGTCCACGCCGTGGGTGTCAACGAATTGAATGTGGATGTCGTAGTCCGAGATGTCCTTGCCGGTGAGTTTCTTGATCACGGCGCTGACGTTGGTCACGCTTTCCTTGGCCAGGTCCGAGAGCCCGCCGGTGGCGTGAATTTTCCTCCACCGCCCTGAGAGGGGGTGACGAGCGCCTCGACGGGCAACATGATGCCGCTGAAGTCCGAGAGGCCCGAGTTGGCCCCGAGGACGGCCAGGCCGTTGACTCGCCCAACGCGTTCGCCGCTGTTGACCAGCAAGGCGTAATCTTGGCGGCGTTCAATCATGCGGTCAGCCACCTGCTGCTCAAGGGGTTTGGCGATGTTGCGGGCACCCAACACATGTTCAGCTGAGGTGAACGGAGCGCCGGCTTCCACCGCGAGGTCACCGGCGATGCGAACCAGGCCACCCAACTCACGCAGACGGAGGGAGAGTTTGCCTCGGCGCCCGGCACGGCGATGTGCCTCGCGCAAAATGATGGCGACCGCACTCTTGTCAAAGTGAGGGATTTCACGAACGGTGTCCTGGTCACGCAACACCTCTTGGGCGATGAAACGAATCAGGCGTCGTCGGTTTCGCGAAGTATCGGGCATCTCAGAATTGACGTACACCTCATAGCCATAACCACGGATACGGCTTCGCAATGCCGGATGCATTCCCTGGATGGCGTCAAGGTTGCCCGCTGCGATCAGGATGAAATCACAGGGCACCGGTTCCGTCTTGGTCAGGGCACCGCTGGAGCGTTCGGAGCGACCCGAAATCGGGAAAGCGCGGTCTTGCATGGCCGTGAGCAAGGCTTGCTGTTCTTCCAGGCGGAGCAAATTGATCTCGTCGATGTAGAGCACGCCTTTGTGGGCTCGATGGATGGCGCCTGGCTCCACACGGTCGTGGGCAGGCGTTTCCATGCCGCCGGATTGGAACGGGTCGTGGCGCACATCGCCCAACAACGAACCGGAGAGGGTGGCCGTGGCGTCAACGAATGGAGGAAGTTCGTTGAGGTCGTGTTTGACAAGCACCTTGGGGATGCGGCTGTCGTCAGCGGCGCCCAAACGGCTTCGAATGAACATGTACCCGAAGGCCAACAAGAAACCGCCGAACAGCAGGGTGAAAAGGTCACCCGACTGAAGCGCAGCGATGAGCAACAAGAACCCGATGGCAGCAAAGGCGATGAAAAGCATTCGTTGGGACTTCTCCCGTTGCTGGCGAATGGCTTCTTTCTGAACCTTGACGATGCGCTCGGCTCGCCCAGCCGGAACGGTTCGCACCCGAGGGACGTTCTCGTCGTCCTCGTTTGGATAGACCAGAACGTCCTCAAGCGCATCTTTGGGCAGCAAATCGGTCATCGACCGAGCGAGCATGGATTTGCCCGTTCCCGGGTCGCCAATCATCAGCATGTGGCGGCGTTGTTCAGCCGCCTTCTTGATGACCACCGAGCCGGCTTCCTGCCCGATGACCTGGTCCACCAAGCGGTCGGGAATGGGAACATCGGCCGTGGTTTCGAACTCAACGCTTGAGATCCATTCTTCCACCGAAGACGACAACACCTCGTCAGCGCCGGAAGGTTCGGGCGACCAAACGGTGACGGTCTCTTCGTGTTCGGAGCCGAGGGGAACCGGCATCGGTGTCCTCGGTTGGAGCCTCTACGGGCTCCTCGGTTGCATCCGCTGGTGCATCGGTCACGCTTCTCCCTCGCCTCACTCCCCGGGGGCTATGCTTTCCGACAAGCCCGGTCAAGGGGTGATAAAAGTTTCCAACTTACTGGAGGCCCATTTGGTCCAAGTATTGCTGGCCGTAGTGGGTCCACTGCTCCATGCTCCATCCGGCAGGCAAGCCGCCGGGAGGGAGAGGAGGTGCCGCCGGGACGGCAGCTGGAACGGGTGGCGGGGCCACGGCGGCGATGGGGGCAACCGGTTGTTGGAACAGGTCTTGTGCACCACCGTACATCGAGTTGGCCACGGCGTCATGAACGGGCAACGAAGCGTCGTTCCACTTCATGTCCTCAACTTCTGAGCCACCGCCGCCTCGCATGAACATCAAGCCGAGCAAGGCCGCCACGATGAGAACACCGATCACGATGTAGATCACGTTGGTGTTCAAGCCGTCTTCGGCCTCAGCACCGTTGGATTGCACTTCTTCGGTTGGGCAGTCAGCACGAGGGTCGTCGCAAGCAACGCCGAGTTTGGTTTCAAGTTCGAGCAAGCGGGCCTCAAGGACGGTGGAGTCTTCCGTGCCCTCTTCGATGGCCAACTCAGCCTCTTCGATGTCCGCCAAAAGGTCAGCCACGTACCAGACGAGGAGTTCATCGTCCATGTTCACGGGGGCGGGCAAAGCTTCGGTGGTGTACCACTTGGTCTGGTCCATGGTTTTGTACTCTTGACCGGAAGCGTCCACGGCTTTGACCGTCAGCGAGATGTAATCCATGTTTCGCATGCCGTTGGTTCGGGCGTACCCGCCGTCACCGTAGGCCGAGGGGATGTTCATTTCCTCAGTCCAGCCCATGTTGGCGCGAGACATGTCCAAATCGTACTCCCAGAATCCGTCGCAGGTCCCGGAGAGGTCGTTGCACAAGGACCACGTCACGGTCACGACGTTGAAGGTCGGTGCGCTTTCCGTGAAGAAGAACGTCGCCGTTGGCGTTTGGGTCTCGTAGGTGTCTTGCATGTTCACGTAGAGGTGGCCGCTGCCGTCGTCAACCTTTGACACGTCAAAGCGCAAGGCATCAAACACGTTCACGGCGATGGTGTAGGTGTTGACATCCGAGCCGTCGGTGGCCGAGATCGTGACCGTTTGTTCACCGACTTCTTCAAACAAGAGAATCATGTTGCCGTCGATGATGTTGTAGCGGGCTGCACCGGGTTCGGAAGGCGTGACCGAGATGAAGGCTTGGTCAAGCGAACTGTCCACGTCAGTCATTCGGTTCTTCAGGTTGATGACCATCTGCTTGTTGGTTTTGAGCGAGAAGGAATCGATGTCCGTCATATCGATGCGGGGTGCGTCGTTGATCGGGTTGATGCGGATCGTCACCGTTTGGTCGGAATATTGCTCGCCATCGCTGGCTCGGAGCGTCACGACCGATTCCCCGTTGACGTCGTTGTCGACGGTCTCGAACCCGAGCGTCGAGCCACGCAGCTCAACCGAAATGGCCTCGGGGTTCGTGTTGTCCATGATTTGGAGGGTGAGGCCTGGAGGCGTCCACAGGCTCGCCCGTGTCGTCGGTGTCCGAAAGGAAGGTGTTCAGAGAAAGAACGCCGCTGCCGCCTTCATCGACGGTTTGAATGGGCAGACCTTGCCAGCGAGGCTGGCCGTTTTCGATGATGTTGAACAGCAAGGTGCCGTAAGGCAATTCGCCCGCTCCGCTGTAATCGCCGCCATCGTCAACCTTGACTTCGATGCCTTTCTGTCCGTTGCAGCCGGATTCGTAGGGGAAGAAGACCTCAATCTCTTCGCTGGCTGCGTGCCAGGCAACGAAGTAGTCGCTGTCGGAGGTCACCACAAGGTCGGTGAGCGGTGTCTCAGGGTCAACGATGTGACCGGCCATGCTGACCTTTGTGCTGATGTCGCACATGACGGTGGGCACAGGGTCGGCGATGACCGTTGGGCGGCCGTTGGCGAGTTCAAAGGCGCTGGAGAATTCGTTCCAATCGCTGGATTGGCCTCGAGCGTCAACGGCCCGGGTTCGAACATCGTACTCGCCGGCGCCCATCGACATGGAGGGCGTGATGATGTATTCACGGCCCTCGGAGGCGAGGCCTCGGTAGAGGATGTTCTCTCCGCCTGAGACGGTGCTGGCGTCCCACGAGCCTTGACCGGCAGGCGAGACTTCAACATCAAAGGTCAGGGTATCGATGGTGTCAACGTTGTCGTCCGCATCTCCCTTGGCGAGGAGGGTGACAAATTCACCGCGCTGGACAATCACAGAGCCCAAGACCTCCGAAGACTGAACGACGGGAGGGCGGTCGTGGTCGACCAAGGTTTCAGCGACGTTGTTGGATTGCGCCATGTCGCCGGTGATGCCCGTCAACCGAGCCCCGAAAGTCGTGGACCAGGCGTTGGCGGGGAGGACGAAGTGTCGAAGGTTGCTGAGCCGCTGAGGTAAGAAGAACCAGCAGCCACGTTGAGCGTTGGAACGGTCACGCTGTCGATGGGCGTGAGGGTGGCGCCGTTCTTGTAGAAGAATTCCAACTGGCCGCCGTCGGTGTAATCCAAGTCACCGGTGTTCTTGACATCGGCTTCCAAGGTGATGGTGTCACCGCGCATGTAGGAGGAGGTGCCTTGCGAGTTGGTGACGGTGAGTCCGGAGACGCCGATGTCCATCTTCGGGCCCATCGTGGAATCGATGGCGTGGTAGACGTGAGGAGAGGAGCCTCCAACGGAAACTTGGTTTCCGCTCATCAAGGCTGCGACGACAACGGCCTTGCCGAGACTGCCGGGCACGACGGAGGTGGGGACGCTCGTCCAGCTTTGGCTGGCCTCGGTGGAGGAGACGGTCACGCTGTGGAAAGCGGAGCCCGTTCCGGCGCCCTTGGACTTGTAAGTGTCACCGGCGGTGAGCCAAGCCATCCAGCAGTTGTAGCCGTGAGGGATGCCCGAGGAGTAGGAATAGCCCGTGCAGTCCTTGTCCACCAGCGCAGCGTAGAGCTTCATGTTGGAAGCGGGGTGCGGAGCCCGTGTATTTGTAGGAGACCGAGATGTCGTAGTTGTTGCCGTTTTGGGAGACGGCTGCGGACATGCCGTAGTCGTTGACGGTGCTGTGCATGCCGCCGCCGCTTGAGAAGAGGGAGTCGTAGGTGTCGTAGTTGGCGGAAGCACCGGATTGCCGCTTGTCGGTGCGGTCGCCGAAGTAAGCGTCGGGAGCGCCGCCGGTGGTCCATGCCCAGTTGTAAGGGGCCACGTTTCCAGCACGGGCGGTGTCGGTGTCGCCGTAGCTTTGCGACATGTAGGTCACGTAGACGTACTCGTCGGGGAAGTTGCCCTTCAGGAGGTGGTGCGTGTCGGACCCGCCGCCGGTCTTGGAGCAGTGACCGCAGTTGTCCGAGGAAATGTATTGGGCGAACACCACGTGACCGGGACTGGTGGCCGAGGAGGCACGCTGCAACAGAGGTTCGTCGTCTTGGAGTTCGACGGCTGGTTGGTAGAGATTTGTCATCATTCCGGTGGCCAAACTTCCGAGGAAGACGGCGACGATGACCAAGGCGATGCTGCGGGCTGCATGTTTCATGATTCCCGCAGACTTTGGAGGGTATATGAAACACTCGCTCAGACGACTCAAGTCCCCGACTCGGAGGCCTTTTTTTCTGCCTGAAGACGAAAGTGAACCTTAACACCTCAGCAGCGTTGGGAGGTGTGTGAGCGATGTTTGGGCCGTGTTGGGCGAAGACAACGGGAAAACCTACGTCGTTCAGCTGCTCGATGAACCTCAGAAGGTCAAGGGCCTAGGCGTCTTCAACGCAGCCTCGCTCTTGGCGGATGTTCAGATTGGTCAGCATGTGGTCATCGGACAAAAAGAGGTCCAACGCCTCCCACCACGGCTTCCCGAGCTCAGCCGAGGGATGGTGCGCCGAGCGCAAACCATCGGCAGCAAAGATGCGGGGTTTTTCCTCGCCCGGCTTGGTTTGGGGCCCGGGGACACGGTCCTTGAAGCGGGCATCGGAAGCGCCGGATTGTCCCTTTACATCGCCCGGGTCCTCGGGAAAACGGCCTCCACATCACGTCAGAGCCCCGAACAGAACACGCTGAAGTGGCCTTGCAGAACCTCGAACGGGCCAAACATTGCTGGGACGAATTTCCAACCCACCTCCATCTCGTCGGCCGGGTCGAGGAGGTGGTTGATGCGGTCACGCAGGCCACCGAAAGCGTCGACGCCATCGTGCTTGATCTACCGGACCACCCATCCGCCATCGCCGCAACGGCAGGTTTGCTCAACAACGGCGGGCGTCTCGCATGCTACTGCCCGGTGACTTCCCAGCTGGAACGGGCATGGGAGGCCTGCGAGGCTGCGGGCCTGACGGTCGAGTGGGCCGGCGAGTTGATGGAACGGGAATGGGGTCGAGCCTCCAAGGGCGGCATGCGCCCGGTCAACGGACCTTTCGGCCACACGGCCTTCTTGCTCGTTGCCCAGCGAACCTGAAACCAACAACTGTTTCGGAACATCGTTCAAGAAAGGTCGCCGAAATCTTCCCCCATGATGTTGAGATGCAGGAGGTGCAGTGCCCCTACCACAAGCGGCATCTGCATGATTTGCCAGTCCACCCGAGAGGACATTTGCCGCTCGTGCGGACGACGCATTCACAACGGGATACGAAGCCCTGAGCGGTTCCTTTGCCGTCCTTGCCTGGCCAGCAAGCCCGGCAAGTGATCTCGTGTCGAGAGAGGGGTGAACTCATTCCACAACGCGAATCTTGTTGCTGCAGGTCGGGCAGGTGAAACGGAAGGGCGGCGTGCTTCCACGAGGCACGCCGAGTCGAGCATCGCAGGTGGGGCAATTCACCTTGCTCTCGCCGTCCAGGCGACACTCGTTGTACCCCAATTCGGGCGCCTCTTCCTCCGCCTCGTCTTCCTCCTCGGCCGACTCGTCGAACAGGTTCTCGCTCTCGTCCTTCACCGGTCGCTTACGCAGCCTTTGAACGGCCAAAACAGCGATCAACCAGCCCAAGCCCATCACGCCCAGCGTCACCGGCTGACTGACCGAGAAGCCGAGGGGCAACGCCAAACCGTTGGGTGGGAGCGCTGGACCTTCGACGGTCACCGCCAACGGAAGGGACTGGTCGGAGGTGGTCACGCCGGCACCAGCAGCCGTTGAACGTACCACCACATCGGACGAGGCCGTGCGAGCGGTGTTGGAGATGATGGTCAGTTTGAATTCCACTTCTGAGCCTGCAGAGAGGGTGAAGGTGTTGGTCGGTGCTTGGTCGGAAAGCCGAGTCCACTCAAAGAGCAAAACGCCCGTTTCCTCACCAAGAATCTCGAGGGAGCCCGTGACCTCGGCGTTGGCGAGGTTTTGCACCTTGAGCACAACGGAGGAGGAACTGTCCACACCGAGGACGAGCGATGCCTCTTCGAAGACGACACTAACGAGGCTGCTGCCGGGATGGTCCGCTTCAACCGTGTAAAACGTGGCTTGCTCGACGGCCACGTTGCTCCGCACCGCGCTGACGGCCCGGAACACCAAGCCTTGCTGACCGGCCTGGGCGTTGTTGGGGACAACGCAGGACCAACCAAACGGCGAGGAGGAGAGCCCTGCGGCCAGCGTGACCGAGACGTCAAGCCCGCAATCGGCCCCAACGGTGGTGAGGGAGAAGGTGTCCTCGCTGGCTCCGGTGTTGGTCAGAACGACCGACCCGTAGACGTTTTCGCCCGGTTTTGCTGAGGTTTGTTCTGAAAAGACGGTGAGGTTGGCATCGGCATTGACCGACTGAACCGTGATGCTGAGCGCATCGGAACTGGATGCATCGCTTGTTGAGGTGACCCTAAACAGATGGCCCACCCCGTTGGCCGGAGCGCCTATGCCCACTTCGCGAACGGTGATGGTGACGGCTTGGGTAGCACCCGAGCCCAACTGGAAGGTGGTCGGCGAGACGACGAACTCGTACCAGTCGCCTTCCTCCTCTGTCATCCACTCAACGAGGTACACATCGGCTTGTGTTCCCAAATTGGTGACATCGACCACGAGTTCGGTGGTTTGGGTTGGCGTGGCGTAGAGCAAGTCATTGACGGCGTTGGCGACCACCTGCGTTCGGTCAACGATGAGCAAATCAAAAGCAAACGAGGATGAGGCTGCATCGTTGCTGTAGGTGAGGGAAACTGGATACGATGCCGGCGAAGCACCGGCGGCTGCTTCAACGGTGACAAGGACGGTCACGGAAGACGAACGGTTCAGGGAGACGGTTGGGTGGGACACGGTGGCCGTCACGCCGGCTGGAAGGCCAGAGAGCAGCGAAGAGAGGGAGAGGTTGGCGGTCCCAGTGTTTGAGAGCGTGGAGCTGCATGCTTGCGTTGCTTCCCGGGGCGACGAGAAGCCGGTCTTCGCCCGGCCCGGTGAGCGAAAAGGAAGGCACTTCGAGCAGGTCGACTTCCACGGTCACGTCGTGCGTCTGGCCACCGTAGGTGGACGAGAAGGTCTGTTCGTAGAGGCCGGAAGCTCCGGCCTGCCCTTGGGTGTTCACCGTCCAAACGCCCGTTCCACCGGGCGCTACGGTGACCCCGAAGCGGTCACGATCAACGTCTCCAAACCCTCAGCGGGTTCGACATCCAAGTAGAACACGGCTTCGTCGCTGCCGTGGTTGTGAAGGCGAACTTCGTAGGTAGCGCCGGTCTCGGGTTGGAAGGAAAGCGGTGCTGCAGGGCCGGAAAGCGAGTAATTGACGTGTTCGTCAACGTACACTGTAAACTCGAGTTGGTCCAGTATTTGGGTGGTGTCGTCGAGCGAAACCCTCCCGGTCAGCGTCACCTGACAGACGTCCGAAGCCGTCGCATCCCCGGCCACATCGACCTGCAAGGCAACGGTGGTTTGGGCCTCCGGTTGCAAGTCGAGGGTTTGGGCGTCCTGCATCGCCACGCTGCATGGGTCGCTGTTCGGTGTTTCAACCGACCAATCGAGGTCCAGCGGCGTGTTGCCCGTGTTTGTCACCTGAACGGAAGTGGAGGTGCTTTGCCCGGGCAGGAAATCCGCGTTTTGTTCGAGGAAGGCGAGAGCGATGTCCGCCTCCGGCAGAACCTCAACGACCAGAACGGTGGACGACGTGACGTTTCCGTTCGTGGAACCGATGGTCAATCGGTAGCCGTAGTAATCGGGAGCGGCGTCAGCGGGCACGGTGACGGAGAGCGTGACGCTCTGCGTGCCTCCGGCGGCGAGGTTCGTCACCTCGTCCTCGACCCACTGCACATACCAGCCGGACGGGACCGAGCCCCCCAAGCCAAAGGCGGAGGTCCCGCTCAGTTCCCAGGGATAGTACGACATGCCGGCGGTGAGGTTGAACACGGTGTGGTCGGCCGCCTCTTGAAGCGCCAGTTTTGTGGTTGCGTTGAGGCTGACCGAATCCGAAACACCGGAACAAGACTCGCCGGTGAGGGTGGCGTGCAAGACGCAACTCGCGAGGTACGAACCTGCGAGCGAAGGATGGCTTCCGTCGGACGCATAGAGGTCGTGGAAAAGGTTGCCCGAGGTCGTCGGGTCGTCACCGTTGGCGACGACGTCATCGTGGACGGTTTTGAAGGCCAGGCCCACCGGGGCGATCCAAACAGCATGACCTGCCGCAGAGATGTTCTCGGCATATCGGGTGTACCCTTCGGTCAACCGAGATTGCATGGAGGTGAAATTGTTGTTGAACGCGTTCAATCCGTCCCCGTCACGGTAACCCCACGTCATGAAAAAGCACCGTTTCGGCGCCTTCGTCGCTGATGGCTGCTGAGAGGTTCACCGAGGCGTTTCGGCTCTCGAGCCACATCGACTCCGTGGTGGGGAAGGAAGGAACCTGACTTTGGTCTTGGAGCACGGCGTAATCCCATGAAGAGGTGCGCAACGTGGTGTTCCATTGGTGGCCAGACGTGTTGAGGTTCTGCCAGTGTTGGGGCAAGCGCATGCCGCCGCCGGTGAGGGAGGTGACGGTGCTGTTGTATCCCGAGGCGTCCACCACGGATTCGACCATCCCGCTCAAGCCGTTGGAAGAGGTGTAACTGTTGCCGTACATCAACACGCTCAAGGAAGGCGATGCGGTGCTGTTGCTGCCGTTTCCGGCCCCGGTGCTCTGGTTGGCCCACCAACCCGACAAATCGGGCTCCGCATCCACAACGAGGAGGTAGGTGTCGGTCACCGTACCGTGGTTGGCCGCCGTGTAGGTGAGGTTCATACTCGCCCGCGCAGCTGCGCTGACCAGCGGGGTGCCTGCAACGCTGAGGGGAAGGCTGGTACGCAGGAGCGACGGAGACGAGCACTTGGTGGCTTGCGCTTTCGTTGGTTGAGGTGTCGATGGCGGTGATCGTGAAGGAGCCGCTGTCAGCCACCGTAGCGCCTTCGAGCAGGCGGACAACGACGGTGGTGTTCTTCGACCAGGTGGGGAAAACATTGCTCACGACGTTGTCCACGGGGACGACATCCCAAACGTTGTTCAAACCGCTGTCGTCGAGGGTGAGGTTGTAGGAAGTGATGCTCGACCCGTTGTTTTCCACTTGGAGGGTGACGGTTGCGCTTTGACCGGGCTGAAGCACTACGTGTTGCACGTCGCTTGAGAGCAAGACGGTCTGTGAAGCCGCCACCGTCATCGCCACGGGAGCCATGCTCATCAAGAGCAAAACCGCAACGCATGAAACCGCACGAGCCCTTTGGTTGGCCATGGCCGAACCAAGACGATGCTGTTCAAGAGATTTCGGGCCGTGAGGACCCCAACGCTCGTCCTTCGACCCGGCGAGGAGGAGCCCGCAGCCACCTTGAAAACCACCTCGCCGCCCAACCGGACTCCAAACGAAGGCAGCGAATCCTTCATGTCCTTCACCGCAGCCCGAGAAGCATGACCACTTGGGTGCCAACCGCTTACCGAACCCACACCTTGGGCGAACTCCAAACCAAGGGAGCTGACTTGGTCGGTGAAGAAGTCACGGTGATTGGATTTCTAGAGGCCAACCGAGGCAAGGGCGCCATTTGTTTCGTCGACCTTCGGGACGGCACGGGCAAGACCCAGATTTTCCTCAAAGCCGATGCGGTGGGCGAGGAGGCCTTGGACACCGTCCAGCGCATGACCCGCGAATCGACCCTGCAATTCACCGGAACCGTGGCGCTCAAGCGTCCTCCAAAAGTGAAAGACGGCGAACCCACCCCTCCGCCTGCTTACGAAGTGTTGGCCTCATCGGTGAGCGTCATCGCACGGGCCGAAGCCCCTTGCCGTTGGGGGTGACCGACTCGGTGAACGTTGAATTGGACACGCGGCTTGACAACCGCTTCCTCGACTTGCGGCGAGCGCACGTGAACGCCATGTTCCGCCTCAGGGGAAAGGTCTTGCAGTTTGGCCGTGAACACCTCATCTCGGAAGGCTTCATCGAAACGCACACCCCGAAGATCGTCGCCACCGCCACCGAGGGAGGGGCCGATTTGTTTCCCATGCAGTACTTTGACCGCCCCGCTTTCCTGAACCAGTCGCCCCAGTTGTTCAAGCAACTGTGCATGAGCGGTGGGCTCGAGCGTGTCTTCGAAATCGGTCCGGCGTTCCGAGCCGAAAAGAGCGACACGTACCGCCATTTGGCCGAGTTCATTTCCTTTGATATTGAATGTTCATGGGCCAACGACGACGACGTGATGGGGGTGCTAGAAAGGATGCTCCACCACATCTGGAAGTCGGTCGCTGAAGAAGAGGAATCCCAAGACCTCATCTCTACCATCAACGCCTACCGAGCAGAACAAGGGGAAGACCTCGTCGAGGTCATCGTCCCTGAACTCCCGTTCCCTCGAGTCGAGTACGACGACGCCATCCGCATCATCAAGGAAAAAGGTGGGCGAATTGAGTGGGGCGACGACATTGACGCGGAGAACTCAGACCTCCTCGCTGAAGACCTCCCTCAATTCTACTTCCTTCCACGCTGGCCCATGTCGCTCAAACCCTTCTACATTCATCGCATCGATGGTGAAATCGGAAGCACGGGTGAACAACTCTCGAGAGGGTTTGACCTGAACTTTGGCCGGGACGAGATGACTTCGGGCGGTCAGCGAGAGCACCGGATTGAGGTGCTTGTGGACAACTTGCGAACGATGGACCTCAACCCGGAGGAGTTCGAATTTTACGTTGCGGGTTTCCGTCACGGCGTCCCTCCTCACGCTGGATGGGGGCTTGGTGTTGAGCGCATTTTGATGAAACTCACCGGGGCGAAAAACGTCCGAGAAACGGTCCTGTTCCCTCGTGACCTGCGCCGTTACTGCCCCTGAACCAAAGCCTGCTGCACAAGCGTGATAGGGTGCAGGCCCGTGTTGAGGGCATGGGCGTTGAACGGATGCAGTGGGGTGCCGAGGCATGGCAGTTCGCCGACCTGCACATGCCCGACGACCCATCGCCGTTCCAAAAGGACGAGGGCATTCCTTGCGTGATGCTCATTCACGGCGGATTTTGGAAGGAAAAGTTCACCCTTGACCTGATGCAACCCATCGCCGCCGACCTTGCGGAAGCCGGTGTTGCCGCATTGAACATCGAGTTCAAACGATGGACCGAAGAGGAGGAGGGGGTTTGGATGGACACCCTTTCGGATGTGCTTCGAGCGTGGGGCCAACTCGCCTTGCTGCCGGGCATTGACCTGACCCGCTCGATGGTCATGGGCCATTCCGCCGGCGGTCACCTCGCGCTGTTGATGAGCGCCAAGGCCGAACGCCGACCTTGGCTGGCCATCGCTCAAGCGCCGATCAGCGACCTCGTTGGCGCCGACCATGCCCGTCTCTCCGACGAGGGCGACGCTGTCCGACGATGGATCGGTTGTGCGCCCGAAGAGAACGAGACCCTTTGGCGCCAACTCAACCCCGTCGACCATCCGCCCCAGACCAGCGTCGTCGTGTTCCACGGCGAACAGGACGCTGATGTACCCCTCGCCCATTCCGAAGCGTATGCCCGGGTGATGAAAGCGAAGGGAGCGGAGGTGCAGAAGGTCTGGTTGCCCGGTGACCATTACGACATCATCGACGTCGCTTCCGATGATTGGTTGGTTCAACTCAACACCGTGCTTGATTGGTTGTGAGGCCAAGGCCTATGACCTACGGGTCCGTCCCCGAGCCATGGACCTGCTCGGCGACGACTTTCCCTATTCCAAGTCCGCCATGAAAGGCAAGCACGCCTTCGTTTGCGGTGCGAGCAAAGGCATTGGTGAGGCCACCGCCAAAATGCTGGCCAAAGCCGGCGCCAACGTCACCGTCTGCGCTCGCAGCGGGGATGCGCTGATGAACCTGTGCGACACGCTCTCCACCCTCGGCGAGGGCAGGCACCAAGCCATGATGTTGGACCTTGAAGACACCGAGAGCATCGCCTCAGCCTTTGCCTCGGCCACCCAGTCGCTCGGCCCCGTTCACGTGCTCATCAACAACGCTGGAGGTCCCCCGGGAGGCCCGCTGCTTGCAAACAACATCACCGATTTTGAAGCGCCGTTCAAGCGCCATCTCCACGCAGCTCACACCCTGGTTCAACTCGCTGTCCCGGGAATGGAAGCCGAAGGCTACGGACGCATCGTCCAAATCATCTCCACTTCGGTGAAAGAACCCATTCCGAACATCGGGCTTTCAAACACGCTGCGAGGAGCGATGGCCTCCTGGGCAAAGTCCCTGTCCAATGAATTGCCTCCTTGCGTGACGATCAACAACGTTCTCCCCGGGTTCACCGACACCGAGCGATTGGGCAACCTCTCCGCCTCCATCCAAGAGCGGACCGGAAAGTCCGCTGCCGATGTGCGGGAGGCGTGGCTCAACCAAGTGCCCATTGGGCGACTCATCGACCCGCTTGAAACCGCCAGCGCCATCGCCTTCCTTTGCTTGCCTGCCTCCGGAGGCATTCGTGGGGTTAGCCTGGCCGTTGACGGCGGTCGGCTTCGTTCGATTTGAGGTGGACGCATGGACAGTGAAGTATCGCCCGAGCGTGCCCGGCAAATCCTCGGGGTCCTCACCTCGGGCGGCTCCATGGACCACATCAACACCTCGCTGTCGCTTCGCTTGATGCCGCTTGCACAAGAACTGGGTGAATCCGACCTTGTTGACCGTTTGCTCGACCACGCCATGACGGTGGCCACCAACGACGAAGAGCGAGGCTGGGCTCGGTTTGAAGGCCTCAAACAGATGAGCGCCAACATCGACAGTTTCCTGGCTCTTGCCGAAGAAAGCGAAGGGTTGGAGGGCGCTCAATCGCTCACCGCCGCCGTCCAGCACTACGTCGCCTTGGTGCACTTGTCCGAGGGCCGTCTTGACGAAGCGCGGGCGACCGCACTACGCGCCCTTCGCTTGCGCTCGGTGGTGGAAGACCATGAGGGGATGGCCTACGGGATGGCCTTGTTGATGAGCATCGCCAAACGCCAACACGATGAAGACACGGCCATTGCCGTTGGAACGGAACGTCTGGAATTGCTCACAAAACTCAACGACGAGGAAGGCCAAATGGAAGCCATCGCGGACTTGGCTCACTGTCAAGCGACCGTTGGGGAATTTGGTGCCGCACAGGATTTGTTCAACCAATCCTTGGAGCGAGCCCAAGCCTTGGGCAGTCTTTCAGGCCAACTGGTCGCTCGTTGGGGCTTGGCCGACATCGCTGAGATTCAACAGGATTACGAAACCGCCATGCTCATGCTGTCCGATTCACTTCACGAATTCTTGGCCGTGGATGTCCCTGCACCCGCCCCCTTCGCCAACGGATTCAGGACCTGACGGATTTGCAGAACGCCCCCGCTGACGACGGTTCAGTTTGAGGGGCCATACCCATTATGAGCCATGGCGGCGTGGCGTGAATCGGTGCGTGGACATGGAGCATGATATCTTCTTCTCCATTTCACAAACACCCGACGAGAACGGCGTCATTCCCGACGAAGCCACGATGCTTCGCAACTACTTCCAGCAGCTCACCCACGCTGACGAACTCGGCTTTGGGACGGGATGGATCGCACAGGCGCACCTTTCAACCGAGACTCAGAAAAGCAACCAGCGGCCCGTGGTGCCGCATTGGAAAGGCGAGGTCGGACTCTGCACGGACTTTCCCCAACTCGCTTTGGAATCCTTCCGCCGGACCAAACGCATCGAGATCGGCAGCGCGGTCATCTCCATTCTCGCCTCCGGCGGACCCATCGCTCAAGCGGAACGCATCGCCAACGTCCTCAGCCTTCACGGATTGGACCCCGATGAACAACGAAGGCTTCACGTCGGTTTCTCCGCCGGTCGCTTTGAGTTCATGGCACGTCCGTACGGTATCGTCCCGAGAAACGCCGTTGAAGAAGCGGCTTGGCCTGCCCTTCGCGGCCAGATATTCATGGAAGCCGCCGAGATTTTCCTCCGTTTGTTGCGTGGCGACGTTCTCAACTCGGACATGACCCGGTCCACGGTCCTCAGCACGAGCCAATTTCCGAAGCGATGAGGATTGGGAGGCCGTTCAGAGGCGGCGGTGGAGTTTGAAGGCGCTTGAGAAAAGGCCGGAATCCCTTGAAGTTCCCTCTCGCTACGTGTTTGAGGATTTGAAAATCGTCCCGAGCCATTTCCGAAGGGAACTGCTCGGCTTGGTTGCAGGCACCCACGACCCCAAGGCACAGACCTTCGTCAACAGCATCCTCCCTGTGAAAGTGTTCAACCTCTCCATCACGTCCCCCGAAGTCATTGACGCCACCCACGAACGCATGGCCGAAGTGTACCACGCTGAGGGCGGGGAATGGAAGCGCGCCGATATGCCTCGGACGAGTTTTGTCTTCATCAACAACGAGCCGGGCTTGTCAGCTGAAGCCCAATCCCAAGCGGCCAAGGAAGAAGCGCAACGCCCTCAGCGCCTACTGGAACGCCCTTGAAGGCACCATCGACCCCGACAAGGTCAACGCGTGCCGCCGACAACGCCCTCATCGGAAACGTGGAGGAGGTCGCCGCCCAAATGGTGGAGCGTTTCCACCCCGACGACCGCATCATGGCCTGGTTTGACTTTTTCAACCACGACAGCGCCCGCGTGTGCCGGAACATGACGGCGTACATGGAACAGGTCGTGCCTCGTCTTGAAGCCCTTTTGGGGAGGTCGTGAAGTGAGCCTCCACCACGACACCTATTCCGCCGTTCAACCGGGGAAACCTGGGTCGGCCATGTACCCCTCTTCGCCCCTGGGCGAACGTGTGGAGGGCATCCCTACCGGGCGAGAAGTGGCGTGGGAACCGCTGGTTGATTACCGACGAAACGGTGTTTCAGAGACCACCATCCACGGCGCCGTGGCTTGGGCCCACGGCGACGAAGTGATCCACTCCTTCGGAGGCAACGTGCTGTGTTACGGGCGCTCGATGATGAAACCCTTCATGTTGAAGGCGTTCACCGAAGAACTGGCCGATTGTTCTTGGGAACAGAAGGCCATCGCCGTGGCCTCCACAACGGGGACACCGAACACGTTGCAGCAGCGCAATCGTTGTTGAACGAATCCGAATGGCCCCTGATGTTGACCCCGTTGGACGTTCCGCTGATCCAATTTGGCCGGCAGGTCCGTCGCCCTCGGCGCTGGTTTCACACCTGCTCTGGAGAGCACGCAGCCATCTTGCGAGGTTGTCGGATGAAAGGTTGGAACCGGGCCGGCTACACCCTGCCCACCCACGAAGTCTTTCACGCCTACATGGAACAACTCCGCACCTACCTGGGCGAGGACTGGAAGCCCTTGCGCATCGCCAAAGACGGTTGCGGCTTGCCGACCGTTTCCAACACCGTCTCGGAACTTGCCCAAATCTACGCCGGGCTGGTACGCCGACAAAGACCAAGATTGGATTTGGGAAGCCATGGTGCGCCATCCCGACTTGGTTGGCGGCTTCAACCGTCTGGATTCCACCGTCCTCAAAGCCGGAGAAGGCCGGGTCATCGCCAAAGAAGGGGCGGACGGTTTGCTCGGCTTGGCCATTGAACATCCCGATTACCCGAAAGGCTTGGGCATCGTGGTGAAAATCGCTCACGGTTGGAACTCGCAAGCCACGTGGTACGTGGCCCGCGCCCTGCTTGGCGTCTTGGGAATCAACCTGAGAAACCCTATCCTTTGCACCGACAAAAGGCGTTTATCGTCCCCGGCATCGTGCCCGAAAGGTACCTGGATGTTTTGGAAACCGTCCCGACTTGGGACGAGTGGGACCCCGACCGAGACCGATGGCACTACGACTCGGAGGCGAGCTGATGGAACCGGTGTTGAATTACATCAACGGTGCCTTTGTCCCCGCCGATTCAGGGCAAACCTTGGACACCATCAACCCGGCGACCAACACCGTCATCACCGCCGTGGCCCGTTCCGGACCAACCGATGTCCGAAGGGCCACCGATGCAGCGAAAGCAGCTTCAGCAGCATGGGGCGTCACCTCAATGGAGGAACGCATCGATTGGCTCGAGCGCATCGCCGGCGCGCTGGAAGCCGAATCAGAAACCATCGCTCAACTCGAAAGCCTTGACACCGGCAAGCCGATCTCGCTGGCCCGTCGCGTCGACGCAGCCCGTTCTGTAGCCAACTTCCGTTTCTTCGCCAAGCACGCCAAATCACACCAAGACCCGACCTTCACCGACCACGGTGCCGTCAATCATGTTCACCGCTCTCCGGTCGGTGTCGTGGGCCTCATCACGCCTTGGAACCTCCCGCTGTACCTCCTCACCTGGAAGGTTGCCCCCGCCTTGCTGATGGGCAACACCGTTGTGGCCAAACCCTCCGAGTTAACGCCGCTCACCGCCGACTTCCTTGCGAAAACCTTGCACCGTGCAGGGCTTCCAGCAGGGGTGTTCAACCTCGTTCACGGCTACGGCCCCGAGGTGGGTCAAGCCATCGTCGAGCACCCCGACATCCGGGGCATCTCGTTCACCGGCGGCACGGCGACGGGAAAGTTGGTGGCGGCAACCGCCGCACCCATGTTCAAGAAACTCTCGCTCGAGCTGGGTGGGAAAAACGCCACCGTCGTGCTCGAAGACGCACCTCTGGACGACATCATGGACGGCTTGGTTCGTGCATCCTTCACCAATTCAGGGCAAGTGTGCCTTTGCGGTTCGCGCCTTTTGGGCGCCGAGCCGATCTACAACGACTTCGTTGCGAAGTTTGTGCAAGCCGTTGAAACCCTCCGTGTCGGCGACCCCCAGAACGAAGCCACGCAAATGGGCTCGGTCATTTCCAAAGAGCACAAAGCCAAGGTGGAATCCTACATTCGTTTGGGCCTCGAAGAAGGCGGCACCGTGCTTACCGGAGGATTGAGCGAAGGCGCGCCCGTAGCGGATGTCCCGGTGGAAGGCGCTTTCCTCCGTCCAACGGTCATCGCAGGATTGTCCCCTGAATCCCGAACAGCCACCGAGGAAATTTTCGGTCCGGTCGTGACCTTGCATGCGTTTGCAAACGAGGACGAGGCCGTGGCGATGGCGAACGTCACGGAATACGGCCTCGCCGGCTCGGTGTGGACAGCGGACACCGAACGGGGACATGCCTTTGCGAGGCGAATGGACACCGGCATCGTCTGGGTCAACACTTGGCTGAACCGCGATTTGCGAACCCCGTTTGGTGGGGTGAAACAATCCGGCGTTGGACGTGAAGGCGGAGACTGGTCCATGGCCTTTTTTCGGAACTCACGAACGTTTGCATTCAACAACCTTGAGAACACATCTTCAAAGGCCACCGGTGCTTCTTATCTCCATGGACGAAGAAGCCCTGCCTCTGTTCGTCCTCCCCCCATGGTCCTGTTCCCGGGTGAAACCCAGGAGGTGCGCGTCTTTGAACCGAGGTACCGGCAAATGTTGGACACCTGCATCCTTGACGAACGCCCCTTTGGCTTGGTCATGAACGATCCGTTTGAACCCAGCAACGGATGGGACGGGCCCCGACG
The DNA here is from genome assembly GCA_038144595.1 of Candidatus Poseidoniales archaeon. Taxonomy (GTDB): domain Archaea; phylum Thermoplasmatota; class Poseidoniia; order Poseidoniales; family Poseidoniaceae; genus Poseidonia. The sequence goes on from JAYQOB010000006.1 coordinate 27,661, forward strand.
CCACGGTTGCGAAGCGGTGATTGTTCGCCACGAAACGCGAGGCATGAACCATTTCATCACCGTGGAAGGCGGTCGGCGGTTTTTCGTGGAGGATGTCATCGAACCTGCTCTGCCACATGTTGCACCACCCGACGCTCTCGGACTTGATTGAAGGCGGCATCGCCCCCGACGTTCACACCCTGCTGGAACGCGTCCCCGAGGACCACCCCACCACCGCCTCTACATTTCCGCCAACGTGCGCTACCTCCCCGAAGAAGGGACGCTCAGCGTAGACGACCAGGAGGCGCTCAAAGGCTACGCTTCGTCCTTGATTCGGCGCACAGGCATCGGCATGGATGTCGACAACGAGATGTTGGACCACTTGGTCGAACGCTTGTGCGAGGAACAGATCAGCGAATCCCGTGAATCGGTGTATAACATCGCCGCCCTTTGCGTCAATAACCTCGAGGGCCGCCAACAACTGCTCGCTTGCACCACGGCGGCAGAAGCGATGAACGAGTTGCACCTGCAACTCGCTGACCTCAGGGACGGAGACGAATGAGTCGGGCGAGGCTTTGAAAACACCACGGGGCGTGGAACGCTTATGTCCGTTTACGGTGCTGCGCGGAAGGTCACGACCCACACCCTTCAGGAAATGAAACGGGCGGGTGAAAAAATCACCATGCTCACGGCCTACGATTATTCGCTGGCCCGATTGGTTGACCAGGCCGGCGTGGATGTGATTTTGGTCGGCGATTCAGCCTCCAACGTGATGGCAGGCCAGGTCACCACCGTTCCCATGACCTTGGACCACATGATTTACCACGCCCAGTGCGTTGAACGGGCCGTTGACCGGGCCTTGTTGGTGGTTGACATGCCCTTTGGAACCTACCAGGGGAATTCTCGCCAGGCGTTGGATTCGGCGATCCGAATCATGAAAGAGTCGAGCGGGCATGCCGTGAAGTTGGAAGGTGGCGCAGAAATCGTGGAATCGGTTCAGCGCATCTTGACCGCCGGGATTCCCGTGATGGGGCATTTGGGATTGACCCCGCAATCAATTTACAAATTTGGGACCTATTCGGTTCGAGCGAAAAGAGGAAGAAGAAGCCGAGAAACTCATTGAAGACGCCAAGGTGCTGGAAGCGGCAGGGTGCTTCGCCATCGTTCTGGAAAAGATTCCCAGGGACCTCGCCAAACGGGTCTCACAAGCGCTGAGCATCCCCACCATCGGCATCGGTGCTGGACCCGATGTTGACGGCCAAGTCTTGGTGTTGCACGACCTTTTGGGCATCACGATGGATTTCTCGCCCCGGTTCTTGCGCCGTTACCTCAACCTCTCGGAAGCGATTGATGGCGCTTTGAAGCAGAACTGCGATGACGTGAGAACGGGTTCGTTTCCAAACGACGACGAATCCTACACGTCGTGATCAACCCGTGAGGTTGAACGCCAACACCGAACCCGCCAAAGCGCCAACGTTCACGCCCAACGTGTGCCAGAGGGCCGAGCGGAACGGAGGCAAGTGGAACCTCCACCAGGAGGTGCTGATCCAAATCCACACGACGATGGCAAGGTAGCCGCCGCAAACCAAAGCACCGTACCCTGTCATCCAGACGGCGAGCAAGAACCCGCTCAGGACCGACGCCCCGGCGAGGTACTCCTTCCAGCGAGAGGAGGCATGGTCCGTCAGCCACCGGTGGAACAGCGGGGAAAGCAGCAGCAACAGCAGCAGAGCGGCCTGCACGGGATTGGGAACATCGTAGGGGAGATGGGGTTGAACAGCGACCTGCCAGGTCGCACCGACAGCGACGCCGAAAAAGGTCGGGAAGCCAACATTGACCCAGGTCTCTTTCCAGGTGGCGGACGACGGAAGAGAAGCAGACGATAGCGGAAGTTCCGCTCCGCTTTCCGCATCCTCCATGTTTCTGCGAAGGCAGCGCCCCGTTTAGGGCTTGGTGTTGAGAGCGCCCGCCGCCTCAGTCCGATGATGAATTAAACCACGGCGGCTTCCGTGAACCATGGCGAAAGGGCAAATTGTCGCTGGGTGCCTTGCACCCCACCCGCCTCACTTGGTGTATGCCGAAAACCCCCCACAGAACGAGCCGGTTGCTGAAGGCGGTTGGGAACAACTCAGGTGGGGCTACGAACGGTTGCGAGCCTCCCTGGCCGACCTTGAATACGACGCCAGCGTCCTGCTCTCGCCCCACTGGCAGACCTATGTTGGAACGCATTTTCTCGGACTTGAGCACTTTAAGGGTCTCTCGGTGGACCCCATCTTCCCGAACTTGTTCCGCTACCACTACGACATGAAGGTGGACGTTGAACTCGCCAAGGCCATCCACGACGAGGCGGGAGCTGCGGGCTTGCCGGTGAAGATGATGGAAAACCCGGACTTCCGCGGACTACGGCACCATCACCACCGGGCATCTCTTCAACCCGGACTGGGACAAACCCTTGGTGGTCGTTTCGAGCAACCGCTCAACGGCGTACTACTCCGTGGAAGTGATGCAGGAAATCATGATTGAACTCGGGAAAGCGACCCGCAGAGCGATTGAAGCCAGCGGAAAGCGCGTCGTGGTGCTGGCCAGCAATTCCCTGTCCCATCGTCACTTCACCACCGAATCCGAGGTTCCTGAAGACATGAGCAAGGAGCACATCACCAGCCACGCCATGCATCTGTGGGACATGCGCATGATCGAATACATGCGAAGCGGGCAGGCGCAACGGATCCTCGACGAAATGCCGGAATTCACCGAGCAAGCCATCGCTGAAAGCGACGGAGGCGGTTTGTCCTGGTTGCTGTCCACGCTAGATGTTCCCGATTACCCTGCCATTCTGCACGGGTACGGCACCATCATTGGGACGGGGAACGCCGTCGTGGAATGGCCGTGCCACGCCCACGAGGTGAGCGAAGCATGAGCGACGGAGAAGTCGTGGCCTCCTTCGTGGTGCCCGTTCATCCACACACCGTCCTTGCACCGGACCAGAACCCCGGTTGGCGCCGTTTACGGGACGCCTTTGATGAAGCCGCTCAGACCATTCAGGACCTTGAAGCGGACCTCATCATCGTGTATTCCACAACGTGGCCCTCCATCATCGGCCACCAAATTCAAGCCGACCCCAACCCCGAATGGGTGATGGTTGACCACGATTTCCACGACCTCGGCTCGATTCCTTATTCGTTTAACATCGATGCTGACTTCGCACAAGCTTGGGACGAAGCGAACCGCAAACGCGTGGTTGCAAAGCCGATGCGTGAACTACAAAGGTTTCCCCATCGATGTTGGCTCGGTGGTCTCGCTGTCGCTCTGCTCAACCCTGACAACCGCATTCCCTGCCGTCATCGTCTCCTCCAACATGTACGCCGAACCGAAGCGAAACCACGGTCTTAGCAAAGTCGTGTTTGGACGTGATTCAAGCCCAAGGCCGACGGGCCGTGGCGGTCACGGCCATGTCCCTGTCAATCGGATGTTCACCCGATTTCATCGCTCCCGAGGAGGACAAGATTCACTCCCTCAAGGACGACGAATGGAACCAAAAAATTCTGGAATTCCTCGGCCAAGGTCGCCTCGAAGACGTCGGCCAACTTTCCCGCACCATTCACCAACAAATCCGCGTTCAAAAGGTCGTGGCCTTCAAACCGATGTGGTGGCTTTCAGCCATGAACGGGAATCGCAACGACCTGACCGGTGCGTGCTTGGCGTACGAAGCGATTCACGGTGCCGGAGGGGCGGTGGTGCACATCGATCCCGCCTCCAGCGGCGTGGGTGACAAGGAATACGACGAGGACGATGTTGAGGTATTCCACGGCGACCGAAACGTGCTCGACACCGTCGACGAAGGCAGCGCCGATGCGACCGTGGCGTCAGGAAGGTGCCCGCCGCAGGCTCAGGCCCGCGTTGTGGGATCCGACCGAAGCCGCCGGCTCGGTCAACACGATCAGCCGCTCCGAAAGCCGGTCGGGGCCTACCCGCACGCCCGCCGTGTGGGAAACATGCTCTTTCTTTCAGGTGTTGGGCCCCGCCAACCGGGCACCAACGCCATCCCCGGCGGCCCGATTCACGACGAGGAGGCCAACCCTTGGCCTACGACATCAAGGCCCAAACCCAAGCGGTGGTGAACAACGTGAAGCGCATCGTCGAAGAAGCCGGAGCGAGCATGGAACACGTCGTCGATGTGACAACGTTTCTTGTTGACATGAAACGGGATTTCCAAGGGTACAACGAGGTTTGGGCTGAAACGCTCGGCAAGGTCGGGCCGACCCGGACCACCCTGGCCATCGACGCCCTCCCACCCCCGATTGCAGTGGAAATGAAGGTCATCGTTCACATGCCGGAATGATTTCCGGTTTCCGGAATAACAAGTTCGCTCAAAGACAAACGGCTAATATGATACGGAGGTTTCAATAACAATCCGTCTTCTTACCGGAATCGGGGGCAAACCATGGCTGTACCTGACATCATCAAGAGCGTTTTTCAGTGGGTGACCTCAAATCCCGCAGGTGCAGAATTGAAAACCACGTTTGCTCGCACCATCGGCCTCGCTGGCGTGGTCATTCATTTCCTTTCGGCGATGTTGCCCGGCATCTTTGTCACCCCCACCTTCGCTGCTGAAATCATGGGTCCCGGCATTTGGTTCGCCTTCCTGCTGGCCGGCAGCGTCGTGATCTTCCGGGCGCCTTTCCAAGGCCGAGCTTGTCCTCCGCCATGCCAATCAGCGGTGGTTCTACGTCTTCAGAACGCACCTACGGCTAGCCTGGTCGGGACCATCAGCGGCCTGGGATTGTGGCGTCCTTTTTGCTGAAATCGGCCTTTGCCCTCATTGGCTTTTCCGCTTATTTTGCGGTCATCACAACGCACTACGGCGTTGACGTTTCCAAAGGCATCGCGATGATCCTCTCGCCTGGTCATCCTCGCTGGTCAACCTCACCGGCGTCAAAGCGATCAAGAAGGTGCAGGTCCCCATCGTCACCGTCACCGTCATCCTCCTTCTGCTGATGTGCATCATGGCCCTGTTTTCGGCTGATTTTGACGCTTCCGTACCGCTGGACGCTGCCTTCTCGACCGACATGTGGACCTCTGCTGAAACCGCAGCCTTCGTGTTCGTGGCCTATGCGGGTGTGACCAAGGTCGCCGCGATCGGCGATGAAGTGAAAACCCCTGAAAAGAACCTACCTGCAGGCATCTTGCTGTCCCTCGCCATCGCCACGCCGTCTACTCCTTGCTCGCCTTCATGATGATGGCCGTGCTTCCCGACCAGTGGTGGATGAAAGACGGAAAAAAACCCACTTCTGTCTTTGCCGAACACCTGGCCGGCTCCGAGTTTGGTGTGTTCGTCGCCATCATCTCGGTGTTGACGATGATTTCCATGGCCTCGCCGGTATTCTCGCATCCTCCGCTTCTTGTTCGCCATGGCGAGGGATAACTTGCTGCCCCAACCGTTGGAGGAAGTAAACGCTCGCTATGAAAACGCCTCACCTCCCATTCTCCTGACAGGATTGGGCATGGGGCTGGCCATCGTCTTTGTCCCGTTGAAAGACGTCGTCAAACTGGCTTCAGGCTTCAAGATCATGATTTTCATGCTGATCAATTCCTGTGTGATCGTCCTTCGGCAAACCAGCCACGTGCACGATTGGAAACCGGCCTACAAGGGCCCCCTCCCCCTACCTTAACATCTGGGGCATTGTGGCCGGAGCCTTCCTGATTTCCCTGATGGGCTCAAAGGCCTACATTGGCGGGGGTGTGGCGGTGGTGGCCGGCATCGCCACCTACCTGCTGTACGGCAGGAAACACCACATCCCCCAGGAAGACACCCCGTTCCAGACCTTCCGCCAACAATTCGGCGTGGCCAACCCCACAGAGCATGACCGCCGGGTTGCAGCCTTCCACGCAGCTGATTTTGGAAACAAAAACCACTTGACCTTGCGAGAATTTCAAAACGCCCTCAAGGCCCTCGGGTTCACCTTTACCAAGGACGAAAGCCGTGGGGATTTTTCACAAAGCGGACGAGAACGAAGACGGTGTCATCGACATTGACGAGTTCTTCAAGAGTTACGAAGCGCTTGAAGACGAGTGATCGCTTTCATGGCGAATCCACTCCCCGTCTGGCGTCACTTCCCAATACTGCAACTCTTCAGAGACATCGACGTACCAACCCGTCTCCCCCTGCACGGTCGAGGGGGTAGCCTGCATGACACCCACCTCCGCAGCTCGCTGGGCAAGGGCCTTCATTGAAGCCTCGGTTAACCCGTGGCGTTCGAGGAAAGCGGGTGGCGTCAACGGCTTGTCCTCCTTCAGCCGCAAGTTGACCCATCGCATCGGATTCTTCGTCGTCTTCGCTAAACTCCTCGGCCATCCACGCTTCTTGGTCGACTTCGGAGGCCTTGCGCGCCAACACCACGAGCACGGCGAGCAGCAACGTGAGTGAAAGGGCAGCCATGGTCATGGCGGTGTTGGTTGAACCCACCGCACCCCCAAGAGCACCTCATCAACATCGAAGAACGTCTGGGCGAGTAAGCCGTTCCAACGAACGGTGCATGAACGGTCGGTACCGCCGTTTTCAAGGTCCACTTCCCACGTCCCGTTGGTGACGAACGCCACGTCACCCGCCGTGCACGTGACGCTGGTGTTGGCCCGAGGAATGGTCAGCATGTTGCCGTATTCGTCGGTCCCGAAGGCATTGAGCAAAACAACATCTCCTTCAGCCAGGTCGTCACGGTTCATGCTTGCTTGAATGCGAACCGGGGAGCCGGGATCTACGGTCAGCGAGATCACGTGTTCTGCGCCGGATTGGGAGAGCACAAGGTCGTAGGTGCCCACCACCTTCCCCGTAAAGGCCCAATATCCGATGCCTGTCGGAGAGACATCCAATTCACCCAAGGAGGTGTTGAGCGGGGGTAACCACGTCGGTTGAGGGACCAACGTTGCCGTTGATGTCGACCACTTGAATGAAGAGGTCATGGGGTTGGCCTGCCCGAACCACCAAACCGGCCTCGCCCACATCGGTCCGAAGCGAATGGGCTTGCCCGGCCACCACGGTCAGTCGAACGGTTGCAAAGACCCCATCGGCGTTCACACGCAACACGTGGCCACCGAGCGAGGATGCCACCAACGCCCGTCGTTGAGAAGCATCTCAAGGGTGATGTCCTCGCCGTCAATGGTCCAATTCAAGCCAACGTCATCAAGCTCGTTTCCATAAGCGTCAAAGAAGGAGGGATTCAAGTCCAATTCTCCGTCGGCGGGGACTTGGGAGCCTTCGCCTTCCAAGGTGATGAAGGCCAGCCGTCCGGGGCGAACATCAAAGGCGGTGTCAGCGACAAACATCACACCGGTGGTGTTGTCAAACCAACTTCCGTCAAACCGCCACGATTGGACGGCACTCGCTTGGACGAGCGTGTAGGCCTCGGTGGAGGTGGTTTTGGATTGGTTGCCCATGGTCATGGTGATGTTCCCGTCGACGACCCAGCGGTTCCCCTTCACGTCCTCAGCCTGCAATTCCACCACCACAGCGTCGCCCGCCGTTGGGTTGGCAGGCGTGGTTTTGAAACGCAGGTCCACGGCTCGCCCATGGACGACGTCCACGCTCAAGGTGGACGACACGGTGCCGTCCATACCCGACAAGCTCGCCGGTCCGACGGAGGATGGGTTCCAGAAAACACGTCGGTCTTCATCGACCGAAAGCCCGCCCGAAGAAACGGGTGAGCGAGGCGATGGAAGGCGAGACAAAACCGATGTAACCGTTTGCATCCCGGCGCTCAAACACGAGTTCGTAGGATTCGCCTGCGAGGTAGGTTTCCGAAACCTCTGCAAACATCAACGCTGAAGCAACCGCGTCGCCGGGAATCACTTGGACCTCAGCGCTTCCGCTGATGTTGCCTGCCGTGGCCGTGATGGTCCAACGTCCGGTGTTGAGGGCGTGATAGGCGCCATTGAGGTTGAAGCTCCCGTTTTCAGCGTCCCACGCGATGGGGCCCGCCTCATGGAGCGGCATCTCGTACCCGTTGATGTCGACCAAACGAGGCAAGATGGTCGTCCACGAGCCGGCACGAACCTGCAAATGGTCATCGAACACGAAGGCGTGGGGTTGACCCGCACGCACCGTGACCGTGGCCACATCTTGAAGTTGATTCAGGCGTGCACGAACGGTGTAATTGCCCGTGGCCTCGGGAACCCAAGCGGGTGAACCGTGGCCGAGGTAGTCCCCGTTGATGTCCCACCACTGCTTGCATCCTCGGTGATGAGGTTCCCTCGGCCGTCTTTGATGTCGGCCAGGAGCACGTTGGACTCCAAAACGCCCATCACAAGGGAGGTGATTTCCACTTCAATGGCGACGCCGGGGGTGACGGAAAGGTTGTAACTCGCTCGCAGACCGTTGTGTTCTGCGGTGATTTCAATCAGACCCGACGACCAAGGGAAGAAGACACCGTCGCTCGTGATGGTTCCGTTGCTTGAAGACCACGCAATTTCGCCCTCAACCGGGTTGTTCACCGCGTCGTAGATGATGGCAGAGAAGTCCGCCACCTCGTCGGCAGAGATGGAAGCGGGCGGTGAATCGATGACCACTCGATCGGGTGTGCCCGAGCGGTGCACCGTTGAAGACTCGTCCAGTTCAACAACGGAAGCAGGAAGGAGGATGCTCAGCACTGCTAAACCCGTCAAAACGAAGGCCAGGCTTGCTTTGGACACCCCGTCACCTCGGTCATTCATCGTGGTATTCGTGCCATTCTTCTTCACCAGCGACCCGGTACCACCAGGTTCCGGTTTCGTCTTCGTACCATTCCGTCCCGTCTTCGTCGACCGAGGTTTCGGCTTCGTCCTGTTCGACAGCGGCCTCCTCGGAAGCGACTTCTTCGGTGGGGACCGGTCGGACCGGGTGCCGGACCTGTTGGGCCGGAGCAGGACCGGTCGGACCGGGAGCGGGACCCGTTGGGCCCGGAGCACGACCGGTCGGGCCGGGAGCGGGTCCCGTTGGACCGGAAGGTGCGTCATCGTCCTCATCTTCGTCGTCATCGTCCCAATCATCGGCACCTCCAGAACGCAAGAACATCACCCCAAGGGCCAACAAGACGACGGCGACAAGAGCCAGCAATCCGGCACCTACGTAATACAAGGTTCCGCCTGCCTCAAAGAAGCCGTTGAGGTTACCGACAACCGTGATCTCTTCGTTAACACGCACAGCGCCAACGCTGATCGTGATGGTTTGAGGTCCGTCGTCAAGGGTCTTGATGGTCCAGTCGTTGGAGGCGATCATCGTGACCGTTGCCCGTCCGGTAGCGTCAACTTGGATGCTTCCGGGGACATCGATCTCGTTCTCAAAGGCATCAAAGGCACGAATGTCGACGTCAAGGCTGCCCAACTGGTCAACGGTGTCGGTGCTCAGGTTCACTTCGAGCCGAGCGACAATTTTCTGAGCCTCAACCGTGATCTCCAGAACGGAGTTGGCCCCACCCGCAGCGTAGGCCAGCGTGTGAAGGCCGGCCACTTCAGCGTCATAATAATACGCACCTTCGGTCCTTGTGTCTACGTTCATGGTCGCCACTTGGCCGTCGTTTTCGGTCCACTCGACGTTCTGCGGGAAACGGTTGTCGTCCGCATCATAGCCCGTCACGCTGATGTCAACGCGGTCACCTGCCGTCGGGTTGGTCAACGAGGCTTCGGCAACGACCGTCACGGCAACACCGTGAAGCACCTTGATGGTGATGCTGTCGGAGATGTTGAAGCCCGTTCCACTGATGCTGTACGCTTCAATGGTCCAATTGCCCACCGTCGTTGCCTCCCAACGCATGTCATTGAGGAGGAGTTCGGTCGTGATGTCACGCACAGCTCCGCTCGAGACATCCACTTCCAACCAGGTGAGCGTCGCAGCATCAATCCGGTTGTTGTCCGCATCGTACAGTTCCGAGAGGAAGTCCACAGCGAAGTCCGATGTCATCTCAATCACGGCTCCCGTGCTCGCATCAGGGTTGTTGGCGGTGCCTCGAACGCTGACCGTGTGGAGGAATCCATGCCCAACGGTCATGTTGATCGAAACCTGATGAACAACGGTTCCGTCGTCGTAGGAAGCGGTGAGAACGTACGCCTCTTCGCTTGCAAAGTACGGCGTGAACGTTGTGGCGTCACCGGTGAGCACTTCGAGGAAGGAGGACGAATCGCCCATGGAGGGATGGTCGAGGCTCCAGTTGGCAAAGATGGCCCATTGATTCCCTTTCCCATCAATGGCGAAGATTTCGGCATCGAGCGTTTCGTCGGCGGTGAGGGCGAAGTCCTGCCATGTCGAATCCACGTCGTCCACTTCAATCCTCAGCGTTTGGATGACCCTCGGTCAACCGTGATGGTCACGGAGGCGAGCGTGGTTTCGTACCGTGCCTCGAGGATCTTGGCCCCTTGGCCAACGGGGTCCCACACAGCGGGGGCACCGGGCGTGAGTTGACCGTCGGCGATCTTCGTCCAGTTGTCCGATGGGAGCAGGACGGGAAGCCGGTTGCCCCGAACGTCGACCCGTGTCGTGTTGATGTACACTCGGTCATCGGCGGTGATGCTCAAGGACGAAACGTTGAGTTCGAGATGGTCAATGGCTCCGTGGCCAACCGTGATCATCAGCGAATCCGAGGCACCCGAAGCGGACGTCAGGTTCAACCACCATTGACCAACATGGTCAGGGAAGTACTGTTCGTTGATTTCCGAGTAGTTGCCGTTGGTGGTGCTCCATGTCAACGTTCCAGCATCTTCGACGGCCAGCGGGTTGCCGAATTGGGCGTAGAGGTTGGCCGTGATGGCGCACCAGACCCCAGCAGGAACCGTTCCTTCGCATCCACTGAGGACGAAATACGAGGCAGCGCCTTCCGTGACGGTCACCGAGACATCGACAAACGCCCCGGAGGTGACGTCGTGTTGCACGCGGACGGTGTGAACACCGACGGCATACGGCTCGAAGAGGTTGGGCATCACGGCGCTCATGCTTCCGTTGGAGGGCGTGTAGGAAATCGGTTCACCCGGGACGGCGTTGCCGTGCTGGTCGACCATCGACGCCGATATCGTCAGCGTTTCGTCGGCCGTGATGGTGGCAGAGAGCGGCGTCACCACCAATTCAGTCGGTGCTCCGGCGGTGACGGTGATGCTCTGCGTGCCGCAGACCAAACCGAAACACGCGGAAACGTGTGAACGCCAACGGTGCTCGGCGTGTAGAGGCCGTTTGAACCGATGTTCCCCACGTCAACGCTCCATTCCACCGGTGGGCTCTGAACCATGGACTGGTGGTCGTAGGCAATCGAGTTGAAATTCACGGTGGTGTCGGCGTTGGTGGTCACGGTCCCGGTGGGGGTGATGTCCACCGTCGTGATGTTTGTCGTGTTGAACAGTATCTTGGGGCGAACCGAAGATTGGACGGCATCGCTTGAGTAGAAACTGGCGTGGGCGTAACCGGTGTTGGCCGTGGCGATGATGATCCACGCCTGGTGGCTGGTGGTGGTCATTCCAGCGGTGCTGATGTCAAACCAAAGCCACCCTTCGGTGTCGACGTTCGCCACGGTGGTTGAGACGGCGTCGCCGTAATCCACACCGGCTTGCATGCCCGCAGCACCCCATACGGCGCCGCCCGTCGTTCCGTTCCATGTCGCCGAGCTTTGCGACCATGCAGCGTTCAGCAACGGATGCACGCTAAACGAGACCGAGGTTGCACCTTGGGCAGACGTCCAACCGTCAACGTACAGCCCGAGCGAAGCAGAGTGCACGTTTTGGTAGATGGGGAACGGAATTTGGGATGCATCCAACCCAACGGTGATGCGGCATTCATCGGCATGGAGGGTCCCGCAGAAGGTCCCGGCCGCCATGGTGCCATCACCGACAAAGTTGGTGTCGGGGTACTCGGAGACAAGGGTCGTGTCTTGGATGTTGGTGTGACCAAACGCAGGAATCTCGTTTCCGGTTTGCATTGTGTAGGTGAAGGTGTAGTCGTTGTTGTTGACATGGTCGGGCGAGCCGACGGCGAAACTCCAACGGGCTGAGGAGGGACCTGGGATGGTCTGGTTGACCCCTTGAACCCACCACGTGAACATCTGACCCGCCGTCAAATCGTTTGCAAACCGGAAGGAGGTGTTGGTGATTTCCGAATCTTCCCATGACTTGAACTTGAAAACGCCCGTGTCGTTAGAAATCGTCACGATGTAACCGGTGGCTCCGCTGACGGGCGACCAGTCAAGACCGGCTGAGTGGAGGACACGAGAAGTCCGCCGTCCTCTTGGTAGAGCACATCACCGTCGCTCGGGCTGTTCAACGAAGGTTGGGCGGGAGGGACGATGCCGTTGACGTTGTCGACGTATTCGAAGACAATGTGGGGGTGGAAACTCGCGTTGGTAAATTCGGATGAATAGAACGTATGCGAAGAACCAGCCGTCCCGATTTGTTTCAGCATGAAGGTCATCGTGGTGTTGCCGTTGGCGAGGTTGTCCTGTGCAAGGCTGGTCAGGTCCCACTCCATCCAACCGACTGGGGAAGACAACGTGAGGGTTGACCTCGTGATTTCGCTCGTGGAACACGAGGGAGCGTTGGCCCAAACGACGGAAGATTGGCTGAAACTTCCACACGGATACACGCCAACCGTTGTGGAGGCCGTTCCACCGACGCTGGTTTGGTACATCCGCAGCATCATCTGGGTCGGGGTGATGGCGGACGGCCACGGGATGTTGGTGAGGTCGAATTCCATCAGAATACGACTTTCTCCGGTGCCGAGGGCGTTGCGCCCGAGCACCATGGTGCTGGATGCGCCTTTGTTCACCGTGGAATTGGAATCCAGTTCAACGTCTGGGACCATGGGGAGAAGTCCAGTGTCTTCGAAGATTGAACCCCGTGAAAGGTTGAGGGTGTGGTTCCCGCTGCCGTCGTCGGATCCCTGATCGACAGGGTTTCGGTACTTGTTGATGGTGGACCATTCGCCGATGCGGTCGTTTTGGTCGGCACGGACGCGCCAATAGGTCCACATGTCGCCTTTGTCCATGTTCTCCTTCATCACCGTCAAGTTGGAGGCGAAGAAGGTCAAATCGTCGTAATCGCCGTTCGCCATTTGACCGGACTCGAAACAGGCCAGGTCGTCAACCATGCGAGCATCGCCAGCAGCGCACATCACCCACTGCGTTTGGTTGTTGTAGTTCGCTGACCAGTTGAAGTTCGTTTCGTTTTGGCCTGATGGTCGGGGTTGAGCCGTGTCCCACAAGCGTAACACCGTCCAACGGATTGAGGTTGCTCGGTGAAGGAACGACCCAGGCATTCGACGTGGCGTAGGTCATGTTGATTTTGGGCCGAACAGCGATGTTGGTGGCCTCACTGCTCGAGAATTGAACGCGCCCCGCAACACCTCCGTTGAAGTCTTCGGGTTGGAGGATGACGTTGAGACCGGACTGGTTGCTCGCCAGGGCGTGTTGCAGAAGGCCGGTGATGTTGAAACTCACCGTCCCCGTGGCGTTCACCCACTGAGCAGCGTTGAACGGGGCATCGGCATCGGACGAGTGGTACGCACCGGTGCCCAGCCATGAGGTGGTGTTTCCTGCAGGGTAGGCCCAGGTGGAGGATTCGGACCATGCAGAACCCATGGCGGAGACCGAAACGAGGGTATTTTGGGACACGGCGATGGCGTTCAAATCCAAACTGGCGTCGGTCACCTCGTAGGCCGAAGGCAACGGAAGGTTGCTGAAGATCAATTTCAATCAGGGTGGTTGAGCGGAGGTTGGCGTTGCTGGTGGAGATGCGGCTACGGCCCACGTAAAGTGAGGCATCGCTGCCGTAGTTGGTTTGGGTGTTCCCGCTGTCAAGGCTGGTGTCCTCGGTAACCGCTGGGTAGGACAAACTTGGAATGAAGGCCCCGTCTTGAATTTCAAGATAAGCCGTCGTGGCGTCCAATTCTTCGCTCATGTTGTTTGGCAGATAAAAATTGGTGGATGCCGAACGTGGACCGAGCATACCGTTGTTGATGGGTTGAACCATCCAGCGGATTTCGGTGCCGTAGTTCAGGTCGGATGAAGGTGTAAAACTGAGGTTGGCGATGTCAAAGTCCTGGGGGTCGTCACGGGAATCGTAGGTGATGAGGCCCGCCATGTCGTTGTTCGCATCTTCGAGCAGGAAGACGCGCCAATCCGTGGCCGCCGTTGAGCCGCTGTACGTCCACGTAAACGTCGGGGTTCGGTCCGCTTTGACAGCGTGGGTGCTGGTGTCCCAAACGATGGCGGCAGCAGCAGGAGCTGCGTTGGTTCCGCTCACCGTTGGCGTGGCCACCACGCCGTCCTCCCAGGTGAGTTCCAGGTACGGGCGTTCACTTGCGCTGCCTTCGGTTGAGGTGAACGTCACCAGGTCGGTGGTCTGGCTCGAAGCGTAGAGCATCAAGGAAACATGGTTCTGACCGCCGCCAACGCCGCTTGGACCGCCTCAGTCACATCGAACGTCATCCAATCATCGCTGGTGCTGTCCACCAAATCGGAATAAGCACCAACATCGACACCGATGCCCCGGCCACCTCGCTGCGACCAGTTGTTGACCCCGTCGTAGGTGGTGGCGTTGGCGGAGGTGGTCCAGTTCTGGAGCACGGGACGGACGGCGATGGGCTCGCCCTCGACCGAACCGTATTCGGCGAACAAAGCGAGTTGAGCATCGGTCAGCGAGCACCGGATGGCTGGGGAACCTCGCTCAGCGGTATTCGAATCAACGAGGCCGCTTGGTACCCTGTTGAGGTTTCGCCCACGAGCAGGGTGGTGGCGTTTTCGTGCGTGCTGTCGGCACCTGTCCCGTTTTCGATCACGTAGGTGTCGGTGAAATGAGTGCAGATTCAGCGCAGGGAGCGCCGTGATGCTTGAGGGAAACAGAGGCCTTGGTGCTGTTGTACACCGTGGTGTCGAGATCGGGCACATGGAAGTGATACACGTTAGACCAGTTTCCGATTTGGTTGGTGCTGCTCACGGCCCGCACGCGCCAGTACCATGTCTCGCCCACATCAAGGTCGCTGGAGAGAGCAAAGGTGCCGTTGGTGACATCGAATCCTGCATCGTTCCAAGAGGCGTACGTCACCCCGTTCACCGAAGCAAAGTCGGTTTGGGTGTCGAGTTGAACCAAGTACCCAGCAAGGGACATGGCCCCGCCTGAAGTTCCAGCTCAAAACAGGTTGCGTGATGGGGGTCAGGTCAACCCCCGCACCGACCGACCACGAGCCGTTTAACGGCGTGGTGAGGTTGGATTGCTCGGCACGGCGTCCGAACCGGGCACGTAGACAAAGGTGAGTTCTGGACGGTTAGCGGCCGTGTCCTCTGCGGTGCTGAAATACGCTGTTCGGGAGACCCCGAGCCGACGCCAAGCATACCGGCGATGAAGTCCACTCGGCGCTCTTCTCGCATGGCGTTCTGAACGGCCAGCGTGACGTTCCATTCCACCGAGTCGCCTTCGTTGTATGAACTTCCGATGTTCACGCTATCGAGCAGGGAACCCCGCTCACGCCCTTGGCACCCGAGGTGTCCCACGAATTTGACCCGTCGTAGCTGGACCAGGTCGCATCCTCGGCGGACCAGTTGTTTTGGTTGCTTTCCCAAACGCCCACGGTTGGGCTCCCAAAGGTCGTTGAGGTCAGGGTGAGTTTGAGGTGGGCGGATTGGACAGCGTAGCCGTCGGGAAGCAGGTTGGAACGAGGTTGCACCCCATGAGCGCCGTGATTTCGCCGCCGAAGCGTGCTGTAATCGATGGTCATTTCCGAGTCCCCGTCGTAGTTGTCGTTGGGTGCTGAACTGTCGATGTACGAGTCCATGCAGGAGGGGTATTGATTGTCTTGGGAGCCGTTTCCGTGGCGGAAGTTGAATTCGTAGCGGTCGTTGCCGAGGTGGATGCTCTCGAGTTGCGAGATGAAGAAACTGGAGGAGATCCACTCACCGTAATGACCGTCGCTGTCCACGGTCGCCATTCGCCAGAAGTACATGTTCCCGACCTCGAGGGTTCTTGTTCCGGTCATGTTGAGAATGCCGTCGCTGGGTGAGAAATCGCTGTCCACACGGGTGTCTACGCGCATTTGTCGCAGCCTGGGAAGTCCTCGTCCGATGGCGAGTTCGAAGATGAATGTCGTCCCCTGTGGAGGGTGCGGTCCAGTTCAACGAGGGTTGGGTGTTCCCGGAGAGGTTGTGGCCCGTTTGGTTCCAAACGGCCAGGCCGTCGGCAGGGTCGGTCAAGGTCACGGCGGGGGGGGGTTCCGCTGCCCCATTCGTACGTGAGGAAAACGAGGGAGCATCGCTCGAACTCGCGGCTTCGGCCGAGTGGAACACAATGCCTTCGTTGTTGGTGTAGGATTCGTACTTGCCCCGCACGGCCATCATCAGGTCGAGCGGGGCCTCATCGCCCCCGTCAAGGTAGTTCTGAACCGCATGGTTGAGGTCAAACGAGAACTGCTGCTGGTTTGGTTGCCGTCGGCCAAGCGAAGGTCGCTGTTCCGTTGGAGCGCCCACCATCGTACCACTGAACCCCGTTGGTGACATCTGGTTCCACGTCATTTCGTTCTCTGCCCAAAGTCCGGATTCTTCCATGCCGTGGACCGAAATCACCGGGTCGCCGCTGAATACGACGATCGGGTTAAGTTTGAGTTCAGCGTTCACAATCGTCAGGTTGTCGTGGAGCCCAAGTTGATTGAGTGAGGTTCGGAAGTGGATCAAGCGTTCCTTGCTCGAGGTCATGCTGGTTTCGGTCAGAGCATCAGCGCCGTAGTTGATGGTCTTCTGGTTTCGTTCACCGTGGCGTCTTGGAAGAAATCTTCCTCCAACCCGGTGTCGTCGGCCCGAGGGTCAGGGTGGCGGTGCCATCACCGTTGTCGACGACATCAAGCGAAGGCAGGAGGAAACTGGTCGAGTCCCAATCGCCCCATTGGTCGTTGCATCAACGGCCCTGACCCGCATGTGCATCGTGGTGCCGTTGGTCCAGAGCGAGCGACGATGGGAGGGCGTAGGAGCCGGTGGTTCCCGAGGTGGTGAAGGACGACCACAAGGTGGAGAAATGCCAAGCCTCGTCGGTGGACGAGCGCCAGTCTTCTGAGTTGCTGAGTTGAATTTCAACGTCCTGACCCGTGTTGGAGGCGTAGGACTGAGCGTGGGGGTGGTCACGGGGTGAGCAAGAAATCGCTTCCATCCAGGGCATGCCGTCGTCGACGGGCAGGTCGGGCGAAACGGTTGCGCGCTGAGGACGCAGCGCCCGTGCTCACATCGAGCGTCAGTTCGGGACGGTTCGGTGCCACGGTGTCCTCGGACATGGAACAGGAATACGTCGCACCAACCGAGGCGACGATGACCGACAGGTAGGCGTTGTTGGACCGTGCTGCGGACTGGGCAATGCGAGGTGACGTTGAGGGAGAGCGTTCCGTTGGCCGGATGGTCGTGGGCGGTTCCCAATCGCCTCGGTCAGCCCCGCCTTCAGCGCCGGCGTCCCAAAGCAGGTTGTTGTTCGTAGACCCCCAGGTGGCGTACGAACCGTTCCACATCGGTTCATGGAGCCGCATAGGCCACCAGTTCGGTCGGCCCGTCGGCGTTGTGTTGCATTCCAAATCGATGCTGGCTTCGTGGACGGTGTCGCTGGAGGTGTAATTCATCGGGAAGCGAACAGCAAGCGAGATTCTTGAGCAAACCGTCGGCCAGAACGTCCCGGTGTCCGACGTGTTGTGGGTGCTGGTGGGGGACCGGCGGTGATGTAGGTGTCAGCGTGAATGGCATGGGATAGGAGACGGCACGGTGAACCGTTGGTTCGTCTTCAAGTTCGGACCAACCTTCCATGGTTTGAGGAAGCGAGAGGTCGGCGAAAATAAACATCAAAACGAGCAAAAAGTGCAGACGTTCGTGGCCCGGGGAGAAACAAGGCTACGCATGGGACTCATCCCTTACACCACTCCCCATTATAGGGACTTTTCCCTTTATGGCATGACCATCCATCAACGAAGGGAACCCCGAATTTGGTGAAAGCGGGCGCCCTTGATGCGAATGTTGAAGGAGGCTCGTCAACGAGAACAGAAGCATGAGCGAACTTTGGGTCGAGAAACACCGCCCTCAATCGGTTGACCCAAATCAAAGGTCAGGCCGCTGTTGTCCAGCGTCTTGGTACCTACGCAGTAAACAAGAATTTCCCTCACTTGCTCTTTGCTGGACCTCCTGGGACCGGAAAAACGACGGCTGCGATGGCGCTGACCAAGGACATCTTCGGTCAGGATTTTCGTCAGAACCTTCTGGAGATGAACGCCTCTGATGAGCGCAAGTTGGAGAGCATTCGCACCAAGGTGAAACAGTTTGCACGGACGCAGCCCTACGGTGGTGCAGCGTTCAAAATCATCTTCCTCGATGAGGCAGACGCCTTGACCAACGATGCGCAAGGTGCACTTCGTCGAATCATGGAGCAGTATGCTGAAACCTGCCGTTTCATTCTCTCTTGCAACTACTCTTCCAAAATTATCGAACCGATTCAATCCCGGTGCGCTGTCTTCCGATTCAGACCGCTCTCCGATGCCGATGTGGCAGCGCAAGTCGTCCACGTTGCCGAACTCGAAGGCCTTGACCTTGGGAGATGGAGCCGTTGAGGCGTTAACTCGAATTTCACAGGGCGACCTGCGCAAAGCGCTCACGGCGCTTCAAGTCGCCGCGGCCTTGAACACCATCGTGAGCCGAGAATTGGTGTATGAAACCTCAGCCACAGCGCCCCCGGAAGCCCTTCACCAGTACCTGATGGCGTGCCGAGACGATGGCTTTCACGTCGCTCGGCGAAGGTTGCGTGAACTGCTCGACCAGTTCGGACTGGCCGGTACGGATTTTGTCAACCAACTTCACCGAGAACTCTACAGCGCTGATTTCCTCGAAGAGCGGCCAAACTTGCCTTGACGGAATGGATGGCGGAAATTGACTACAGGTTGGTCGAAGGCGGTGGGGAGCAGATTCAACTGGATGCGCTGACAGCGCAAATCGTCCAGCACTTGCTGCTTGATTCACTTTCAGTTTTCTTGAACGGGCCCCGAAAGGAACCAGTAGGTTGGTTCCAATTCCCAACCATGAACGGCATCATGCTGCGCCTTGAGAAGGCCTTGTGTTGGACGTCTTTGCACCGCTCCGTGCGAAACGGCAGACGCCGTCGGATGGAACGACGCATCAGCCAGGAGTGGTTCGACCGACAGCGTATTGACCGGTGTTGAACGAAATCGTTCATCAGCACGCCGACTTACTCGGTTGAAACTTCTGGGTGGGTTCACTGCAAACGTCCACGTGTAGGTCCGAGTGTTTTCCCAGGGGTCGCCCTGCTCAGCGATTTCCACTTCAATGGTGTGATCCCCGACGGCCAAGCCCTCGCCAAGGAAGATTGCAAACGGCTGGTCCAGGTCAGCGTGAGGCAGAAGCATCGGTGCGGACTTGTTGTTGGCTGTTCGCCACGTGCCCACATCGGTACCGTGGTCATCCCAGAACGTTGCGTTTGAATCCAAGGTCGTCTTGGTGTTTTCTGAAACTGTGAACCACGGTGACGTTCGCACCGGTGTCGTCCACGTTGTCCGCCAAACCAAACAACAGCCAAGCGCCACCCATGACGTATTCGCCTTCTTCGAGCGTCCATTCGTTTTCACCACCGTTCACCTTGTCGGCGAAGGTGTAGTTGCCGTCGTGTTCGATGACCACGGCCCATTCGTCGCGCCAACTGCGGCGCAACGATGTCGCCAAAGGGTGGATTGACCACGAGGAACGAGAGGGAGAGGAACGTGAAGGTGTAGAGGAAAAAGCACGGAACCAGGTTCCTTTCGTGTAGTGTTCCTTGAAGCGTTCGGGCATGACCATGCGGTGGATTTGAGGAATGAGGATGAGCATGGTCAGCGGCAAGATGTAGAGCACGTCCGTCTTGTCCAAGGTCGTGGACGGCATCAGAATGTAGCGCATCATCATCGTGACGATGAAGGCGTAGAAGATGACCAGCCACATGGACGCCGTGTCGGCCCGCTCTTTGCCGTGATACTTGACCGGGTCGAACGGTTCGATGCCGAGGTCAGCGCCGGAGCGGCGCTTCTTCTTCTCGGCGTTCTTCGCCCCATCACGCTTCATGCGCTCGGCTTGCGCCGCCGCCATGGCCGTTTTGAGGTCCACCATGGCCAAAGCGGAACCGAGCAAGTGTTAGAACACATCGGTTGGAAAGCGTCCCTCGGGGATGTGTTGTTCGCAAGTCCCACTTCCGATTTCTTCAAAGAGGGAAGGGCTCACCCACAGGTTAGGCCGGGGTGGCGTAGTTGGTAGCGCGTCGGACTCATAGGGCAGCCTCCAAGGCGATCGTATGACGTGCAAAGCCCCTTGTGGTGTCTGAGACATCCGAAGGTCGCGGGTTCGAGCCCCGCTCCCGGCACCATTGATTGCACCCCCGTGCTGAACACTCAAAATGTCAAGCCGGGTGGGGCGGGTTGAGCGACATGTCAAACCCCTTGCTGCAGATGGAAAATCTTCAACGGCACTACGAAACCCCTGCTGGCGTTGTCAAGGCGCTTGATGGCGTGAGTTTTGAGATTCATGAAGGTGAGCGGGTCATTTTGCTCGGCCCGTCAGGCTCAGGAAAGACGACCTTGCTCAACTGCCTCTCTGCCCTCGACAGCCCAACCGGTGGCTCGTACCGTTTCCTCGGCGAGGACGTGCCGCGCAACCAATCGGAAAAAATGACCTCGTTTCGACGGGACAACATCGGTTATGTCTTCCAGTTCTTCAACCTGCTTCAAGACCTGACGGTGCTGGAAAACATCCTGCTCATCCAAGAACTCGCAGGCAAAAAGGACCCTGCACGAGCAAAAGAACTGCTCAGTCTCGTTGGCTTGGACGCTGAAGTGGACCGATTTCCCGGAGAGATCAGCGGTGGTCAGCAGCAACGCGTGGCCATCGCCCGAAGCATTGCCAAGCGACCCACCTTGCTGCTGGGGGATGAATTGACGGGCAACCTGGACACGGAGACCTCCAACAAGGTCATGGAGGCCCTGGTGAGCGCCTGCAAGCAAGAAAACATCACGTCGGTGTTTGTGACCCACGACGAAGGACTCGTTCGCTACGCCACCCGGGTGATTCGCATCGACAGTGGGAAAATCGTTGCGGATGAGCAACTTGCCAACGACGAAGAAGCTTGAGGCGATTCCATGTCAGCGCTCCTCAACAAACGCTTGGCTCGCAGCCTGTGGCGAACCAAACTCCGCCTCTTAGCGGTCGTGCTGATGGTGTCCGTTGGTGTGTTTGCCGGCATCACCTTTGGCGGGTATTCCCACAATTTGGACGGCATGTACGACACCCTCCAGGGGGACGACGAAGAAGGTGCCAATTTGGCCGACCTTTGGATTGACAACCGAAGCGCGACCTGGTCCGCCGATGAGGTCGCAACCTTTTGTGGTGCGTTGGAATCGTCGTGGCCCTCCACCGGCGCAGCCCTCGATTCGTGTGAGGGCGAAGCATCGTTCAAGGCACCATGTTCCACACCAACGACACCGGCACCCACATCATCAATTCCCTCTGGCACGGCATCCCGGATGACGCCAACGCCGACAAGGTTTGGATGCCTGAGGGACACAGCGAAGGTCGCGTCGCGTCCAATGCAGACGAGATTGTCATCGACGCTCACGTGGTCGAAGCCCTTGATCTCTCGCTGGGCGACGCCGTCGTCATCGGCGCCGGTACAGCCTCCGCAGAGTTCACCATCGTGGGCATTGGGTATCACCCCCTCCACGTCTTCATGGCCCCCGAGGGCTCCTTGTTCCCTCCCGAAGCGGGGCAATACGTGGTTGGCTACCTCTCGGACAGCGGCATGGCACGCCTGACCAACACCTCAATTGGAAGCAGCAACACCTTGCTTTTGGACGTCGAGGGCACACCTTCGTTTGACCTGCCCGACACCGAAGCCTACGAGGGCGATGAAATCGACGCCGTCAAAGCCCTCGTGTCCGATGCACTCACCGTCGCTGAACTGGACGGCAGGGTGAGGGACCGAGGACAAAACGAGCCGGTTGAAATCATGCGTCAAGACCTCGAAGGCGCCAAGCGAACCAGCATTCCGTTCACGGTGATGATCGCTGCCATTGCCTCCATCACCATCGTGCTGAGTTTGCAACGCTTGGTCCAGAGCCAAGCCAAGGAAATCGCTGTGTTGCGCACCTTGGGCGTGAACCGAACGTCGCTCATGACGGGCTACCTCATCGCACCCCTCGTCATCGGTGCGGTCGGCTGTGGCTTGGGCGCACTCATGGGTCCGTGGGGCGTCAACGGTATGCTTGATTTCTACGAGGGCATCGTTGGCCTCCCCATCACCGAACGAGCGGTGCCTCTGGAATTGTACACCGGCGTCATGCTGCCCACGATGTTGGTGGTGTTCCTTTCGGGGGCCTTTCCCGCATGGAAATCCAGCCGTCTCGACCCGCTCGAGGTCTTGAGCGGGCAAAACCAAATGCGGGTGGGTTCAACGCTTCTGCGTCGATTGACCTCGTGGATGCCCACCACCTTGGGCCTCTCCATCCGGTCCAGCGTGCGAAAACCGATTCGCCTGATGATGACCTTCCTGGCTGTGGGCATCTCGTTGATGCTCTTTGGTTCGGTCCAAATGATGTCGGCGGGATTGCAGGACACCATCGTCGGCGGGCTCGAAGAACAGCAGTCCTGGGACGCCCAAGTGTACCTCGGCGAAGGTGGCGAAGCCAGCATCATCGAGTGGGCAGACCAGCGAGGTGCAACCTACGAATCGATCATCGAAATGCCCCTCGGTGCGGTGGATGATGCAGACGGCTTGGAGCGGGTGTTCACGCTCGTTGGCTTTGATGCCTACGAGAACGGGATGAGAAACGTCAACGTCATCGAAGGCGAACGACCGCAATCAAGCAGCGGACCGAGTGAGGTCATGATGGACGAGGGCTCCATGGTGTTCTTGGGATGGAGCGTCGGTGAGCAACACACCGTTTTGTTGAACGGTGCAGAACACGAGATCACCGTCGTGGGTACCACGCGAGGCGAGTTGGTCCGAACGATGTACTTCCTCCGTGCGGACCTCGGCCAGGCTCTGGGCGTCGATGCTACGTCGATGTACCTCGCACTGCCCGAGGGCGTGGCTGTCGATGCCTCGCTGGCTGAAATTTCCATGGGTGTGATTGAGCGTCAAACCCTCATCGACGGCATGAACAGCCTCATCGAGCAGCAAACGCAAATCTTCCAAGCGATGATGTACCTGGGCCTGATGTTTACCATTGCCGTCATGTTCAACACGATGATCATGAACGTAGCCGAGCGAGATTTCGAACTCGCCACCCTCCGCGTTCTGGGCGCATCAACCAGGAGCCTGGGCTTCATGCTCTTGTTTGAGAGCCTCCTGATCGGCATCATCGGTGGCCTGGTTGGCGTGGCGTTTGCCTACGGTGGCGCTGTTGGCCTCGCCGCTTCGTTCTCGTCGTGGCAGTTCTATGTCGCCATCGTCATCGTGCCCAGCGTTGCGTACCAACTCATGGCCGGCGTCATCGTCATCGCTGTCGCCATGACCCCCATTGGGATTTGGCGTCTGCGCCGGATGGACCTCGTTGAGAAAGTCAAGGACCTGTCTCAATGAAGCGATTCATTCATGGGGCGAGTCCGCCCGTTTCCGTGCATGGTGGCGTTGCCTAACCCCGGGGTTCGAGTCAGCGCCACGGTGAACACGCACAACGACACGGTGGAACATACCGGCTTGGTGCTTCCACCTGCTGCCAAAGGGCACCTCTCACTCAAACTTGACAACGGCTACAACGTGTCCTACCCCACCGAGGCCGTCCAACATTGGGAGGAACTCCCCTCGAAGGCCACACCTGCCTCGGCCGAACTTCATGCACCCGCTGCAGACGGAGACCTCCCCCGTGTTCGCCTCATCCACACCGGCGGGACCATCGCGTCCAAGGTCGACTACGCCACCGGGGCTGTTGAAGCGAAATTCGAGCCCGAAGAAATGTTGGACGCCATTCCTGAACTGGCCTCCATCGCTCAGCTTGATGCGGTCAAAATCGGCAACATGTTCAGCGATGACATTCGACCGCAGCACTGGAACATCATCGCTGCTGCAAGCGCCGATGCGTTCGCAGACGGATGCAGAGGCGTGGTGGTGGCCCACGGAACCGATACGCTCCACATCACGTCGGCAGCCCTCAGTTTCGCCTTCGCCGGAAACGGTTCGCGCCCCGCCGGGCCCATCGTCGTGGTCGGATCCCAACGCTCGAGCGACCGTGGTTCATCCGACGCCACGGAGAACCTCCTCGCGGCCGTGCATTGGGCTGCCAACGGCCCCCTGCCCACCGGGGATGCTGGCGACAGCGTCGCCGTCGTCATGCACCACAGCCAAAGCGACGGCGTGATGGCGGTCCATTCCGGTCTCGCACTCCGCAAGATGCACTCGTCCCGTCGAGATGCATTTCATGCCGTGAACGGTCAACCGTTGGCCACGCTCACGCTCACCCACGAGGGGTTCCAAACCCAGATGATGCCGTGGTACGCTACAGCCATTGAACAACCATCATCTCGCCCCTTGACCCAACGACCGACCACCTACGAAGCAGGGCAACGCATTGCGCAGTTCATTGCAGGTCCCTGGCTCCATGCTGAGCACATCGAAGCGGTCGTCGCCACCGGCGTTCAAGGCGTTGTCATCCACGGCACGGGACTCGGTCACCTCCCCATCGACGATCCTCAAAACGACGCACCCGAGAACGCCCTGCTGTGGCGCATTTTGACACGGTGCGTCAACCGAGAACTCCCCGTTGTGATCGTCAATCAGTGCATTCACGGCCCGGTTGACATGAACGTCTATTCCAAGGGACGCGAACAGCAGGCGATGGGGTTGCTGGGCCACGGTGTCAGTTCGACCCCCGAAACGATGGTCGCGAAACTTCACTGGGTGCTTTCCCAAAACATGGACATCAACGCTGCGCTGACGGCCAACCTGTGTGGAGAACATCGAGATACGCTGAGGGAATGAGCGTTTGAATCAAGAACCGAAAAGGAGTGGAAACGTCGTGGACAGCACCCCCAACCATGCGCTTGAAGAGTTGCGAGCCAAGCGCGAAACGGCTCGGCTCGGCGGTGGACTCAAGCGTCAAGAAGCCATTCGCTCAAGCGGCCGAGGCACGGCACGCGACCGGATTGGCCTGCTGCTGGACGAAGGTTCGTTCCTCGAAGTGGACACCTTCGTCACCCACCGCACCGACGACCACAACATGTTCCTGCACCAAACCCTCGGTGATGGAGTGGTCGCCGGTCACGGCACCATTGAAGGTCGACGCGTGTATTGTTTTGCCCAAGACTTCAGCGTTCACGGCGGAAGCATGGGCGAAATGCACGCCCTGAAAATCGCCAAAATTGTCGAGATGGCCGAGCGAGCCAAGGCCCCCCTCATCGCCATGTGGGACGGCGGCGGACAGCGAGCGCAGGACGGTGTGAATTCGCTGGCAGGCACAGGGGAAATGCTCGACCGATTGGTCCAGTGCAGCGGTCGCATTCCGATGATCAGCGTCGTCTTGGGTCCTGTGGTCGGCGTTTCAGCACTGGCGGCCTCCCTGTCCGATTTCACCATCCTCGGCGAAGAGCACGGGCAGTTGTTTTTGTCCTCCCCGCTCGAAACGCCGGAAGTCATCAGCGGCGAAGTGGACGCTGCTGGGCTGGGAGGTGCGAACCTGCACGCCTCTCGTTCGGGCATTGCCTCCTGATTGCCGACGACGAGGAAGATGCCTGCGAACTGGCGGCCACCCTTCTTTCCTACCTGCCCGACCACAACATGGCCGACCCGCCGATTCTCGCCACCGGCGACCCGGCGACCCGGCTCAATGAAACGCTTCAGGACATGGTGCCGGACAACCCCAACAAGCCCTACGACATGGTGAAGGTGGTGGAAGAGGTGGTCGACGATGGCGTTTTCATGGAACTGTTTCCTTCCTACGCCGACAACATCATCATCGGTTTTGCTCGCATGAACGGCTCCACCGTTGGCGTCGTGGGCAACCAACCCAAGGTGCTGGCAGGCTGCCTCGACATCGATGCGTCCATCAAAGCGGCTCGCTTCATCCGCACCTGCGACGCATTCAACATCCCGCTGCTGACCTTCGAAGACGTGCCGGGCTTCCTTCCCGGTGTCGTTCAGGAATGGGGCGGCATCATCCGCCACGGAGCCAAACTCCTGTTCGCTTATGCCGAAGCCACCGTTCCCAAGTTGACCCTCGTCACTCGCAAGGCCTACGGCGGCGCCTACCTCGCCATGTCCTGCAAGCACCTGCAAAGCGACTACAACGTGGCCTGGCCCACGGCTGAACTCGCCGTCATGGGGGCCGAAGGTGCGGTGAACATCATCCACCGACGAGAGATTGGGGCTGTTCCCGACGAGGAAAAAGAAGGGGTTCGCCAGCGACTGGTGGACGAATACAAGGCCAAGTTCGGCGACCCCTACGTCGCTGCCCGCAACGGATGGTTAGACGACGTCATCGAGCCCCAGGAAAGTCGCCTCCGTCTGTGCCGTGCGCTTAACATTCTCAAGTCAAAGCGAGAGTGGTCGCCGCCAAAGAAGCACGGCAACATTCCGCTGTGATCACTTCAACTGCTCTGCACGGGCAAGCAACCCCGTCCCGGATGAAGCGGGAGGCTCCACCAACATGTCCGAGGGAAGGGTAGATTCAGTCGCTCCTTTTCGTGAGCGGCTCACCAAGACCGCTCCGATGCCAATGAGGAGGAGCAACATGCCGATACCGGCAACGACAGCCATCACTCCGGAGCCTTCGATGTCCTCTCCTGCCGATGTATCATTGCCACCATCATCGACGGATGAGAGGTCAACCACCTTGCTCGCAATGACGCTACGGTCAAGTTCCGCATCGTAAATCTCGAGTTCGACATAGAGCGAGGTGGAGGTGTCAGCCGGAACGGGCAACAGGGTCACGCACTGATACGCACCCGTTCCGCTGCTCAGACAGGAGTGATTCACCGCTACGGACACCCCGTCAACCGAGACGTTGGCTTGGGTGTTGACCGCACCGTCAACGTCGACGACCGACCAGTACATGTTCGCCGTGGAGCCACTCAAGCCTTGGACAGATTCAATGGAGGCAAAGGGAAGGTCACCCACCGGCTCAACAGCGACCGTCATGTTGTGTGCGTGAGCAGAAGTACCATCGGACACGTTCAACCAAACACCCTCAAAGACACCAAACACATCTTGCTGCGGCGTCATCTCAACCGTCCCGTTCGTGAAGGTAACTTGGAAAGCGTCAAGGTTTCCTTCCAGCGTCCACACCAAAGCGTCGCCGTCAACATCGTAGGCCAGCGGAGCCAAGGCCAGGGTGAACGTCATGTCTTCATCGAACGAGAGGTTGGTCCACTGCGAGGCGTTCACGATGACCGGATCGTTCACGGGATTGACGACGACAGGCACCTCAACCCTCAACGGCGGGTTCTCACCGTCGCTGAGCAAGACCTGGAGCACCGTTGCACCGTGAGCATTTGGCAGCGGTGTCAAGGTGATGCGTTCACCCTCAATGCTGAAGCGAACGGGTGATTGTTCACCACTTTTCATGCCTGAAATGAACACCTCAAGCGGCTCCCCTTCCGGGTCGGAGACCACATCACCGAGGTCGTAAACCACGCTGGGTCCATCCTCGCTCATCTCTTGAATCGGAATGGTTCCTTGCTTCACAGGGGGGTCGTTCACGGGGGCCATCACCACACGAAGTTGCGTCGAATATTCATCCAACGTCTCTCCGTCGCTTCGAAGCGTGACATCGAGCAAACATTCGCCCAACCATTCCTCATCCAAGGCATGGCCAACGGACATGTTTAGCCCGTGTTGCGCAACATCCACTCGGAAATGGAAGGCATCGGCCCCTGAAAGGGTGGCATCCACAATGCGAACCAACTGACCGTCGGGGTCAGAACCGATGCTGAGGGCCTCAACCGTGCGATTGTTGTGTTGAGGAACATAGACCACCGGTTTTGGAGACACGGGAACAATTGGCGTGTTGTCGCGGAACACCTCCGTACCGAAGGTCGCCGGGGCACCCTCGACCTGGAGTTTGAGCCAGGCTTTCTGAAGCCCAGGTGCAACGGGCGCCATCGGGTAGACACAGGTGGCCATACCGTTGGAAGCCAGCGTTCCTTGGGCTTCCCAAGGACCGTTGGACCAACCACATGTGAGGTTCACCTCCCACCCAGCGGGAAGGTCCTCAAAGGGCGTCCCGTCTCGGAGCGTCCATTCCACGGCGATGGTCAAATTCTGCGTCCCGTTCAATGGCGTTGATGCATTGTGGCTCGCTGATGTTGAGACCCAGCGGAGGAACGAAGCCGCTTCGAGATTTTCGTCCACGTAGGCATTGGGGTCGCTGACGATTTGCGCCCCTTCATCACGATTGAACGCATCCCTGAAACGTGCGTGGTCGCCGTGAAGAACGGTGTCGAGAAAGGCCACCACGTGTTCTGCTGAGAGTTCGATCTGGGCCGTTTGACTCATGGTGGCATCCCCGTCATTTTCGAAGATGGAACGTGTGTCTTGGAACTGGTAATGGTCTCCACCAAGCAGGTGAATCCAATGCCAAGCCAGTCCACCGAGCCCCTCAACCCGTTCCATGGCTTGTTGCGACGGTGCAACTTCATCCACCGTACCCGTGATGAACAATCCCGTGTTCGGCTGCGGGAAAGAGGGCGTGGCAACATCGTCCCACTCGAACGAGGGTTCAAGCTCTTCAAAATCAACGCCCAACCCAAACACGGCCCGAGGGGGTGGACGATGGTGGCGACGGGGGTTTGGTCCCAAAACGGGAACGCCAAGTAAGCCGCTGTGGCACCTTTTCCGTGACCGGAAACAGCCCAGTGATCCAAGTCGATGTTTCCCACCGAACCTAAGACATGGATGTTGGATTGGTTTTGCTGCGACATCGCATCTTGGATGTCAACAAACCGCTCCAGCGTGCCCTCAACATCTGTTTCGTCCGAGAAGGCTTGGGTGATCACCACGATGAAGCCACGCTTGACCAGTTCATCGGTCCACAAGTCATAGCCGTCGAGGGCTTCACCGGAATCACCGACAAAGATGAGCCATGAGAACGGCCCGTTGCCCGCCATGTCCTTGTCTTGGCCGTCAAACATGGCCGGATAGACCATTCGAACTTCTGGAGAAAATGGGCCACCGAGATTAAACTCAGTCCAGCCGATGGGAAAATCAGTCCCTTGATGCGACGGCTCAAAGGAGGTCTCCTCCTCAAGCAGGGCAAGTCCGGACGGCGCCCACAAGGAGAGGACGACGATGCCGACCAGTGCGAAGTGCAGACGTTGCATGCGGACCCCTTGCCATCCAGTCGGGTTCGTGAATCAAAGAGTCTTCTGTCTCATGCATAGGAAGCGAGCAAACATTCGGCCTCAAGCAAGCGCGTCAACAACAAACCAAGCGAGGGCAGTTCGTGGGCCCGCTCGGGCGCCCACAAGACACGCCAGCAAGCCAGGTGTTGTGCGACGAGCAACCAGCGACCGTCCAGCGCATTTTCTGTAATGGCCTTTGCCCGTTCTTCAACGGTCCCATCCATGGGACGGTACGATGAACGCAACAGACGAACCCCTTCTGAAACGGGCTCCTCGTTGTCAAAATCCACCACCACGTCGGGAGATCGGTCGGTGATGGCTTCCATCCACGGCCCGTCCTCGAACATTCGCCGGCTTTTGAGTTGGTGAACTTGACCGCCCAAACTTGCCCATGCAGCTGCTGTTGAACGGGCTGCGCCACCACCACCTACCAAGCCGAGAACATGTTCACTGGGCGTCAGTCCATGATGGTGAAGAACGTCAACAACGCCGGTGCCGTCCAAACCAGCACACCACCAACCACGGCCGTCCCAACGGAGCGCATTCACGCATTTGTTGGCCATGGAATCGTCAACGGCTACCACGGCGCCGGAATCAAGTTGATGCTTGAGCGGCGAGGTAAGGTTCAACCAAATCTCCTCGTCAAACAGTCGTGTGGGCAAGCCCGAATGGACTTCTCTCGAGGGCGGAAGCGGGTCGGTCGTGGACCCCAACAGGTCGGGTGTGCAGCGTCGATCTCCATGGCGGCAACAACCGCTTTTTGCAGCAACGCCGAGGTCCGAAATTTCCCAAACACAGCGCCCAGTGTAGTCCACGGAATCGGTTCGGGAACGGCTCCGGCATACCCCACGCCAAGGCATCGGTCAAGGTTGTTGACATCCACCAGTTCCATGCTCAATTGTTTATCGCTCAAAGCGATTCCCAAATGACGAGCGACCAGTGCCGTGAGCAGGGGAGAGAGGCTGTGGTTGACCGGTTGGCCGGCGATTCCGTATCGGATGACGACCATGAGCCGTCGAGGCCTGCCTACCCCAAAAAGTCGCCGAATTGCCGTGTGAACCTTCAAGAGGGAGTGCGCTCCTACCAAACCATGGGAAAAGCAATTGGATGGATGACTGCTGTTGTTGGGACCTACATGACCTTGAAGATGTGGTCTGAATTCAATGATGCACTTGGGACGGTGTTTGGTGCATCTTGGGCCATCATCATCTCCACCTTGGTGTTCTTGATTTACCAGTCCAACAAGAACGACAAAATGTACGAAGCAAATTTCGGAAAATCATCGCCCGAGCAATCGGCGATCATCAAACAAATGGAAACGATGACCAGCCGCTCGTTTGTGTTCGTTGTTGGATCTACATCTTCATCATCTTCGTGTTTGAAATGATCCTCGCCACCGTTTGAGGCTGAAGAGAATGGCGGACCTCCTCGAACATCCTGTTTCTGAAAGGACCGTGCAGAAAACGAGGGGAGCGCGACAACATTTTCTTGATCCTTGAAAAAGCGTCCATTCTCATCGTTCTTGCTTTTCATTTTGATGATCGCATTGCACTTGGAACGTTCCCGGATGGGGTGGGCGTGCTTGATCGTGGGGGTTCCATCGGCCCCATGGTCTACGGCCACTATTACATCAATTACATACGACGACCAAAAAAAGGAACAGAACATTGATTTGAAGAGAGGGAAAACAGAAACGCTTGATGGTGATTAAGAATGGCCCTGTTTGATGATTTGTTGGAATTGCTGGGACTGGGAGACATCACCGGGATTGACGTCGTTTTTCGCAGCCATGGCGATTGCCGGGACACTATTGTTCATCATTTACTTTGGATTCGTCCTCGATGGGCGGTGTGGCTGACGGGTTCTTGGACGCCATTGGCATCGACATTGATTTCGGAAATGGATGCCGAAGGATGTTCCAAATGCTGACCATTCAGGGCATTCTGAGTTTGTGATGATGTTCGGCATTTTTGGCCTCGCCACCTCAGTCAAGGCCGACCAACACAACATCATCGCCGTGGGTGTGGGCGGCGTGGCTGGCGTCATCTCCATGTGGCTGGTGGGCAAGGTGTTCCAGGTGATGATGAGCCTCGAAAGCGATGGAACGGTTTCGCCACAACGACGCCATCGGTGCAAAAGGGACCGTCTACAGAACGATTCGTGCTGGCAAATCCGGTCAAGTTCAGGTTGAATTCCAAGACGCTTTGCGAACCTGTGAAGCCGTGGCTGAAGACGAGGGACTGACCATCGAGACTGGCAAATTCATCGTCGTCGTGGGAAACATCGCTGAGATGCTCATGGTGAAGTCCACTCAGTGTTTCCAGCGGTGTTGCGGAAGAAGAGTGACAGAATCGCCGACTCAAATGTCTTAAAGGGGTAAGTGAACCTGTGGTTGAACCATGGCCACTGTTGGTGAAACGCTTGTTCTTCTCGGAATTACCCTGTTCGTCGTGGTGGTCCTCGCCACCATCTACGTCGCAACGAGCCGCTACAAACTCGCTCCTGCGAACAAAATCTTGGTGGTTTACGGGAACACAAAAGGTGCCGGAGCGGCGCAATGCTACCACGGTGGCGGAAAAATCGTCTGGCCCTTGGATCCAGAACTACGCCTTCCTCGACCTCCAGCCCGATGACCATCAACATCAACCTCGAGCACGCACTCTCTCGATGCAAAACATTCGCATCAACGTGCCATCGACCTTCACCATCGGTATCGACACGAAGCCGTCCATCATGCAAAACGCCGCAGAACGATTGCTTGACCTACCTGTCCCTCAAATTGAGGACATGGCCAAGGAGATCATTTTTGGTCAACTCCGTTTGACCGTTGCTTCCCTCACCATCGAGGAAATCAACGGGGACCGTGAAGCGTTCCTGAGTCAAGTGGTCAACAACGTCGACACCGAACTTCACAAGATCGGTCTCTACCTCATCAACGTCAACATCACGGACATCACCGACGAAGCCGACTACATCAAGTCCATCGGTGCTAAAGCCGCCGCTCAAGCCATCGCTGCAGCCGATGTTGACCGAGCCAACGCCACCCGTGACGGTGCTGTAGGTCAAGCAGAGGCTGACCGTGCTCGAGAAATTCAAGTGGCAAAGAACCGCGCTGAGTCGGACAAGGGTCAGAAAGAAGCTGAAGCCGACCGACGTGTCTTCGTGCAGCAACAAGAATCCAAGGCCGTTGAGGGTGAAAACCTGTCCCGTGCTGACATTGCCAGTTTCAACGCCGACCTCGCTGAGAAGGAAGCCGAGGCGCTCAAGCGTTCGGAAGTCGCCAAGCGCAAGGCTCAGGTCGAAATCGAGAAGGCGCAGTACGAGTTTGAAGGTCAGCGCCTGCGAGCCGAAGAGATCGCCCGTGAGGAAGGCTCGAAGCAGCAAATCGAAATCGCAGCCGAAGCCGAGGCCGAGCGCCAACGCCGCATCGCTCAGGGTCAGGCTGACGCCACCTTGGCCGCCTACAACGCCGAGGCAGAGGGTCAACGTGCTGTGCTCGAAGCCAAAGCAGAAGGTTATGCCAAACTCGTGACCAGCGCTGGCGGCGACGCCAAGGCTGCTGCGACCCTGCTGATGGTTGAGAAGATCGAGGAGCTCGTGGCTCGACAAACCGAAGCCATTGCCAACCTCAAGATCGACAAGATCACCGTGTGGGACTCCGGCAACAACGGCGGCGAAGGTGGAGCGACCTCCAACTTTGTCTCCTCCCTCATCCAGAGCCTGCCTCCGGTCCATGATGTGGCCAAGATGGCTGGTGTTGACCTCCCAGACTACCTGGGCACGATGAAGGACGAGTGAAGCCCACGCTTCGCATGTGGTGGCGAAACCCGCCTCTGCTCGCCTTGAGCGGGCGAGGGTTTCAAAGACCCATTCAGCCGCACCGAAGCAATGGCCTCCGACCTTGAAATCGCACGCGCCGCCAACATGGAACCGATTGAAGCGGTTGCGTGGAAGCTCGGCATCTCTGCACACGAATTGATGCCCATGGGCAACGGGGTGGCCAAAGTCACCTGGGCCTCCCTCAAAGAGCGCTTTTCCAAGCCGCAAGGCAGCCTCGTTCTGGTGACCTCCGTCAACCCCACACCGTTTGGCGAAGGAAAAACGGTCACGACGATTGGCCTCACCCAAGCCTTGTGCCACATCGGTCAGTCCGCCACCTGCGTGATTCGAGAGCCCTCCATGGGACCGGTGTTTGGCATCAAAGGCGGTGCGGCCGGTGGTGGTCACTCCCAAGTCCTCCCAATGGAAGACATCAACCTCCATCTGACCGGTGACCTTCACGCTGTAACCTCTGCCCACAACCTGCTCTCGGCGCTCATTGACAACCACCTCAAGCACGGAAACGC
Organism: Candidatus Poseidoniales archaeon; assembly: GCA_038144595.1. GTDB lineage: Archaea > Thermoplasmatota > Poseidoniia > Poseidoniales > Poseidoniaceae > Poseidonia. Next base: position 61,307 of record JAYQOB010000006.1, read on the forward strand.
CTGCAAGCTCGACCCGTCAAGAATCTCATGGCCCCGTGTCATCGACATGAACGACCGTGCGCTTCGCAACACCACCATCGGCAAGGGCGGACCGGCCAACGGCCACGTTCGTGAGGACCGCTTCGACATCACAGCAGCCAGCGAAGTGATGGCCATTCTCGTGCTCGCCACCGATTACGCCGACCTGAGAAAGCGACTGGGTGAAATCGTGGTGGGAACGTCCACCGAGGGCCATCCTGTCAAGGCGGAAGACATCGGAGGGGCCGGTGCCATGGCCCTTCTCCTTCGCCAAGCCTTCTTGCCCAACATCACCCAAACCCTCGAAGGCAACCCGGCCTTCATTCACGGCGGGCCCTTCGCCAACATCGCCCACGGAAACTCGAGCATCATCGCCGACCGGATGGCGCTCGCAGCCGCCGACTTGGTGGTCACCGAAGCCGGGTTCGGTTCCGACATGGGCGCAGAGAAATTCATGCACATCAAGGCCGCCACCTCAGGCAAAGCGCCGGATTGCGTCGTCATGAACGTCACCGTGCGCTCCATGAAACTCCACGGTGGAGCTTTCGGCGACCGAGGCGGCATCCGCCCGGACAAAGCCACCCTGGAGGCAGAGAACGTGGAGGCGACGGCGCTGGGAGCCAAGACCAACCTTGACCGGCACATCCGCAACATGACGTCCTTTGGCGTGCCGGTGGTCGTCTCCATCAACCGCTTTGCCTCGGACACCGACGCTGAACTCGCGGCCATCAGCCAAGCCGCCCACGAGAGCGGGGCGAGCGCCGTGTGCATCACTGAAGTGCACGCCAACGGCGGAGAAGGCGGCAAGGACTTGGCCGAAGCCGTGGTCAAAGCCGTGCAAAATCACGTGGCGGCAGGCCGACCCTTCGTTCCACTCTTCACGCCAGAAACCGACGTGCTCGACAAGGCTGAGGCCATCGCCAAGCGCCTCTACAAAGCCGAAGGCCTTGAATTGACGGCCAAAGCCAAGCGGGAACTCGACCGCATCCGTTCGTGGGGCTACGGCCACCTCCCCGTGTGCATGGCCAAAACCCAGTATTCGTTTTCTCACGATGCAGGGTTGCTCGGCGCACCGACCGGCTTTACCGTCCCGGTGCGGGAATTCCGCTTGAACGCAGGTGCTGGCTTCGTCGTGGCTGTCCTTGGCGACATGATGACGATGCCCGGATTGCCCAAGCGGCCGGCTGCCCTCGACATGGACATGGATGAAGACGGGAACCTCCTCGGCGTGTTTGGGTGAAGGAATGGACGTTCTTGGACGAGACCACCACGAATGGCGTCTACGGGTGCAAACCGTGGACGATTTGTGGGTCTTGAACCGCTTGATTCAGCCCGGGATGTCCGTGGGCATGCTCGGTGAGCGACGGGACCAAACCACCGGAGGTGATGAAGGAGGTCGCTCCAAAAACGCCGAGCGGAAGAAAATGTGGATTCGGCTTGCCGTCGACCACACCGAACACCAGACCTTCACCGATACGCTTCGGGTCCACGGCGTCATCGAGGAAGCGCCCATCGACATCGGGATGCACCACACCCACGTGGTCGGCCTGCGCGATGACATCAAACTCTCCTCGTCGAAGGGCTTCAGCAAACCCGACCGCGACTTGCTGGATGAGAGCCTCCGAGCAGCCAACCAATCGCAGGTCGCCCTGCTGGTGGTGGAGGGGGACGAGATGATCCTGTTCTTCGTCACGGCTCGAGGGTTGAGGGAGAGTGCCACGTGGACGATGCGAGGCGGAGGCAAGCGAGGTGACCTACGTCAAACAGACGGGATTGCGAAGCAGTTTCGTGCCACCATCGTGGACGGTTTGACCAAGCAACTCGATGCGTCCATGCCGTTGGTGTTGTGCGGCCCGGGCCGAAACAGGGACCGAATGATGGCCGACTTGAAAGCTTCCGGCCACCGGCGCCCCATGATGTCCATCGGAACCAGCATGGGCGGACGAGGGGCGGCCAACGAGGTGTTGCGCGAAGGCTTGGCGGGGGACATGCTCGCTCAGCATCGTATGGTTCAGGAGATCAGCCTGCTCGAGGAAGCATGGCAGCGAATTTCCACCAACGGAGCCGTCGCCTACGGCATGGCTGACATTCAACGTGCGACCGAAGAGGGTGCGGTGGAAACACTGCTCATCGGTGCCGATGTCCTGCGGGGCATGGACGGAAACGACGCCTCAGCGTGGACGCACATCGCCACAACAGTGGAGACCTTTTCAGGGACGGTCATGCAGTGTTCCCTTGACCACGATGCGGGTGAACAACTGATGGGGTTCGGCGGTGCCGTCGCTTTGCTGCGCTACAAGGTGTGAGGCATGAATTGGATCCGGTTTTCCGACTTGGGTGAAGACCCCAGAAGCGCCATGCAGGGTCAGCGCTGGTTGGTCATGAGCGCCCACGACTTACCCCACGCCACAGCAGCATTGGCGTTCAGTGAGTTGGAAGATGTCTTGGTGGCGGTTGACCACCGTGGTGTTCAGGTCGAGCACGGGTTGTGGATGCGCGCTGTTCACCTCATGGTCGTGAGCGACACCAGCCACGCTGCAGGCCCTTCAGGCCAGCAGCGGCATCACGCAAGTCTTGGCCAGCGATGCTCCTGTAGAAACTCACCTTTGGTAGTGGGTCTGGAGGGACTCGAACCCTCGATCAACTCCGTGTAAGGGAGGTGTCATAGCCGCTAGACCACAGACCCACGCCGTGCTGGTAGGACCCCTTTTTCAAGAGTGCGCCCACGACAGAACGCTCAAAACATGAGGTGGCGACCATGGACCAATGGATGAGACGATCCAAGCGGCAGCGGCCAGGTTGGTCCGCCGACTCAAAGAGGGCGACCACACCCTGACGTTGGCCGAATCTTGCACCGGTGGCTTGCTCGCCAGCACCTTGACCGACATCGCCGGCGCCAGCACGTGGTTCAAGAAATCCTGGGTAACCTACGCCAACGAGGCCAAGGTCAACGAATTGGGGGTCGATCCCGAAGAATTGGCCAGCAAAGGGGCGGTTTCTGCACAAGTCGCCATCATGATGGCCAAAGGTGCGCTGAAGCGAGCCGAGGCCGATTTCGCCATCTCCGTAACGGGCATTGCTGGACCCACCAACGAGGGGAGCAAGAAACCGGTCGGCACCGTCTACGTCGGCATTGCGTCCCATACCGGCTGGGCCAATGCGATTCGAACGCAGATCGGAGGAACCCGGGCCGAAAACAAGGCCGGCTTCGTCTACTTTGCACTTCTCACGGCGATGAAGTGCTGGGACGATGCGATGCGCCGACGAGAACAAGACGAGCAGGACCTGTTGGATGCGGCCGCCGAGGCCCTCCGCATCGAAGAAGAGCGGGAGGCAGAACGAGTCCGCAGGGACCAAGAAGCACGTGAACAAGCCCCGTGGCAGGACGAAGCGTGGTCGGAGGCGTCCGATGGCGAAGAGATCGGTCTCGAGGTTGAATGGGCCGATGGCGAAGAATAGCCATTCTGCGCCCTTCAATCCAAGGCACATACCTTTTGAATCGTCGTCATTTTTTCGGAGCATGGGTGAGCCGTGGTCCGACATCGTCACCCATTTACGAGGGCAGCGGCTGCTTGCTCCGCAATCGCTTCAAGACCGTTTGCTCGGCTTGGCTGACCCAAAATCCGTCATTGAGGCTGCGTCCGCCCTCAACCTCTCGGGCGGCATGCTGACGGCGAGCATGCTGGATGAGATGATCGCTCATGCAGGAACACAATCCCCCGCCGCTCCTGCCGCACCACCCAAGCAGAACGTGGTTCAGCAACTTCCCGAGGATTTGGCGAGAACCGTGGCCCCCATTTCAGAGCCCGAACCGGTGGACCTCCTCCTTCGCAACAACCTCCCGGATTGGAACCAAGCTGATTTTTCCATGCACGCCAGCGATGCCTCCTCGGACATCACGGTGCACTACGACATCACGGGCAACTCCACCACGGAAGGAAAGATGACGGACATCACGGCGTGCTTCAACGATCGCTTGCAAAGCATCCGAAAACTCATCGTGCAAAATTCAAACCTTCCGAGGAAGCATCAGGAAATTTCACGTCTTCTCGCCGAGTATTCCCGCTACCAGGGCTACGACAACAAAGCGGTCGCCATCGGCTTGGTCAATGAACCACGCTACACCAAGAACGGCCATCTGATGTGGGGTCTTGAAGACGAAACCGGTGAGATGACCTGCTTGCTCACGAAGCGTAAAGGTGACGACCGAGACCGCGCGCACGAACAGATTCTGGAAGCCGGCTTGATGCCCGACGATGTCATGGGCGTCTCCGGCACGTTCAGTCAAACGGGGGACATTTTCTACGTCGATGATTTGCATTTCCCGCTTGAAAACAAGCACGACAAAGTGAGTTCTGAGGCGGGTGTCAGCGTGGCGTTCCTGTCCGACATTCACGTCGGCTCGAAGACCTTCCTCGAGGCACAATGGCACAAGATGGTGCGATGGTTCCACACCGACCCGCTGGCGAAGACGATCAAGTACCTCATTCTCTCCGGCGATTGCGTTGACGGTGTGGGCATTTACCCCGGCCAGGACAAAGAACTCGCCATCCCCGACCTGTTCGCTCAGTACAGTGAATTTGCTCGCCTCTTGGAGCTGCTTCCGGAATGGGTGGAGTGCCTTATGCTGCCCGGAAACCACGATGCCGTGCGCCCGGCGGAACCCCAACCCACCTTTGAGAAGGACATCCAGCAGGACTACAACACCACCACGTTTGTTGGCAACCCGTGTGACTTCTCGCTGCACGGTGTTCGGCTGTTGTCCTACCACGGGAAATCGATCGACGACTTTGTTGCAGGGCTGCGAACCGTGACGTATGCTGACCCAGTGGAGGCGATGCGAGAAATGCTCCGCCGTCGCCATCTCGCACCGCAGTGGGGCGGCAAAACGCCCCTTTCACCCGAGCCAGAGGACGGGCTTGGTCATTCGTGAGGTCCCCGACATCTTCGTCACCGGCCACGTCCACGGGCACGAATGCGTAGACTTCAGGGGAACCACCCTGGTCTGTTCGAGCACGTGGCAGGACCAAACATCCTACCAGCGAATGCTGGGATTCCAGCCCAAACCGTGCATGTTGACCATCATCAACCTGAAGAGTCACAAGTCGATTTCGATTCCGTTTGCCTGAGGAGCTCACTTCCACGGGTCGTTCTCGTCGGGTTCATGGCCACGCACCCGGAGGAAGGCCAACAACACAAGGACCAAGACGGCCAAGGCCACCAATTGCAGGGCGGTGTTCGACACCTCAGCGGCTGCCTCGTCATCGGAAGAGTCGTCGTCGGTCGTGCCCGGCGTGTCATCGACAGTTGCTCCGGCGTTCACAGTAAACGACAGTGTGCTAGCGTTGCTGTTACCCGATGCATCGGCGCTGATGACTTCCAACTCGTACGTACCATCACCGAGCACCTCTGTGGTAAAGGCGTGGTTCTTCTTGGTCGCAAACGCGTCTTCGTGGACGGATTCGCCGTTGATCAGAATGGATTCGGTCGCACGTTCCGAGGTGTACCACGACACCGTGACTCGACCGTCCTCGAGCACGTCGGCTGCGAGGTTCAGCAGTTCGGGGGCAATTTCGTCCACTTCGCTGCTGGTGTTGAACCACACGACGACATCCTCGGTATCGTTGGCGGAAATGTGAGCCCAGTAACTGGTGGCCACCTCCAATCCGGTGACGGTGACGGCATGGTCGGTTCCCGCTGGTGTTGACAGCATGATGTCCTCCGCACTCGGTGTTTGTCCAGCCGGCGCGACCTTGATCGACGTGGCCTCAGCCACGGTGGTGGACCAGGTTAGCACGGCAGACGAAGAGGTGACGGTGTCAACGGAAGCACCGAAAATTTGTTGCGGCACTTCCGGCATTTCGAAGCCGGTTAACTGGGCGTAGGTGTGGCCTGCCACGTCATAACTCGAGAGCATGGTGGTTTGCCCATCGCCCTCCAAGATGACATCAATGATGTTTGGGTCGTAATCGATCCCGTCGTCCGGCGCAGGGTTCGCTCCACCGCCAAGCGTCCACGTGGCGGCCTCCTCCATCACATCTCGCCACTTTCCGGTGCCAAACCCATCTTGGCTTCCGATGACGATGATGTAGCGGTAGTTCGGAATGTCCGAGCCAATGACGTCCTTGCTCACGGTGAACGTGATGGTTTTCGCATCGACATCACCGGACACGTCGACACCGCGGGCCGAGGTGCTGCCGGTTTCAGCCTGAACGGCCTGCACCGCGCCCGGCTCGCCCGTACCGCTGATGGCCACTTCCCATGCCCAGTCGGGATGCACCTCGGCATTGGCACCGGTGAGCATGGACGTACGACCGTAGGAAGTATCGCCCTGGTCGACGTAAATTTGAACGATTTGATGGCTGAAGCCGTTGGCCAAGCCCCATATGTCGGTCATCTCGTCCATGGTGAGAATAAACTGTGCGTTCCAGGCGCTCTGGCGCACCGTGAGGTAGGTCGCGTCCCAAAGGCCTCCGCCGCTGGGCGTGTTGAAGTCGGTGGCCAGCGGATAGACGTAGTCGCCATCGCCTGTTTCATCGCCCACCGCATCCTCAAGTTCAAGCAGCGTGACCCACTCCTCAAGGTCAGGGAGGACCATTTCGGCTGGCGCAGGAGGTGCCATCTCAGCATCGGTGCCGTCGCCGTAGGACAGCGAATCTCGCCACGAAGTGACCACCTTGACGCGGGTTGAATAGCGGGGTGCCAAGCCGATGTCCGCCCACGGAACGGAGAATTCGTACACCTCATCCACAGCGCAACCACCGAGGTTGGAACTACCGGAGAGCACCCATCGCTCCTCGTCGCCGACCTTGCCCTGCGCGCTGAACAGGTTCCACTTCGCTCGACCGTCCTCTCGAAGCGTATCAAAGTCGAAGGCAACCATGTGCTTGGACGGGAACCCGAGAATCTGGTTCCCGTAGTAGGTGCGGAAATTGGTTTCGGCCTCGTTGAAATTGACCGCATTGGGTTGCATGAAGTAGATTGCAAGGTCGGGTGAATCGTACTGGCCCACGCCCTCTGCATCCTCCAACTCATCGAGGGTCGCGGCGTCGACGCGGATGAAGACGTTGGAAGCATCGTAGCCAAAGTGGAAGGACTCGATGTCGAAATTGCCACCGGACACCGGTGCGTCGTACCGGGCTGCGCCGTCCCATTCACCGGGCAATGCAATGCCGTCGATCATGGGCTCAATGATGCCGGAAGCAGCAGGGTCGGGCACCGCAGGGTTGGTCCACAGGTCCTGAAGGTATGGCGGGAGGTCGAGGTTGATGGCACGGTAGATGTTCGAGAGATGAACCTTGAACAGCACGTCCCAATTCTCGTCATAACCGCTGTCTTGGTCAAGTCCGTACCACCAGTACCAATCGCTGCCTTCAGCGATGTAGAGCGATTCCCAAGCCGCCGGAAGACCGGGGTCGTTGGGGTTCGAGGTCTCGAATTCGACGAGGGCTTGACGAGCCTCCACCAAGCGCTGCCAGGCGAGGCTCTCTTCCTCTTCACCCGCCCACGTACGCAAGGTACCGTCGATCCACGAACCTGTACCGATGGTTTGGATTTCGGGCAGGTCGGTTCCCTTGGTCAGGAATTCGGATGGTGTGGTCGTCACGATGGTCGGGTGGTCGGCCAAACGACCGTACCATTCGGCCATGAACGGGCGAGCGTTGTCGTGGTGCTGGAACTCGGACATGAACATCCAGTTCTCCCCGTCCAACGCCACGGTCAGGAGGTGTTCCGAGGGGTCTTCCCCGGCATCGAGGAGTTGCTGTCGAACGTTATCGAGGTAGGCGATAAAGTCCGAAACGGCGGCCTCCGGTGTCATGGTGCCGTACTGGAAGGCGATGCGGTCGGAGATGACCCGGTCTCGGAAAATGACGGCGATTTCGCCGCCCTCCGCGCCGGTGACCGTCCAAGGCGTCGCCAAGTTGGCAGCGTCCTCGACATCGACCAGGTTCCCGTTGGTGTCGGTGGATTGCTTGAGGATCTCCTCATCGGTGACCATCCACTGGATGCCCACATCGGTCACGGGCTCAACCATGGCGGGAGAAACGGCCTCTTCGCTGGGCCACATGCCCGTCGGGCGAAAGCCGAGTTCTTGCTCAAACAGGTCCATGCCGGTCACGAGGTGATTTTGCACGTCGTCCGGCCAGGCTTCCTTGTTAACCCGGATGCCGTCTTCCATGGTCCAACCGTCCATCATGAGCAGCGGCATGATGGGGTGGTAGTACGGCGTGGTGGTCAATTCCACCTGACCGTTGGCGGCCAACTCGCTGTACATCGGCAAGACGTTGCCCATGTGGTCGTGTTGGGCATCGAGCACGTAGGAAAGGTCGGACAGGCTGTAATCTCCGTCTTGCATGAACAGGGCGATGAGACCTTCATCGCGGTGGCTGCTGTTGTACGCGCCCAGCACATAGTCGGGCGAAAACTGGTAGAGGTACCACAAGACTTGCAGGTCGAGGAAATCCTGTGGGGCAAGCAATTCATCGTCCATGATGGTGTCTGGCTTGAGGTTGTGGAGGGTCATGTCGTAGAGTTCCTTGTAGCGGGCGCTTGAGGGATAGAGCCAACCCAATTTTTCATCGCTTTGCGACACGTTGTAGATCCAGCCGCTGTTCCAAAAGGACTGGAACTGCATGGTGTGAAGTTCAAGGGCCGTGGCATTGGGATAGCCTCCTTCGCTCCAGGAACGCTTGGCGATGTCGGTGTGCACGTCCAAGGTTTCGCTGACGTGGTAGTCAACGAGTTGTTCAATGAACGAAGGCACGAGGTTGTAGGTAACTTTGGTGTCGGTGTCGGCAAGAATGCCCGGGGAATCAACGTATTCGGTCATGGCGTGAACACGCACCCAGGGCATCTCGTACATGCCCGTGAGTTTGTTCTTGTAGTACGGTTGGTGTTGGTGGAACACGATGGCCAAGTTGAGGGCGTCGTCGACCTTTTCTGCCCCGCCCGATTCAATGATGGGGAGTTGTTGCGGAGCGGTCGCGTTGGAGATGTTCTCGGCGTGCCAGGCATGGGTGAAGGTCTCGGCACCGTTGTTGCTGGACGGGTTCTGCACCGGGAAGGAGGCCCAGACGTTGCCTTCGTCTTGCCACTGCGCATAAACGAGGATGTCAAAGGACGTGGGTTGACCCAACGCCGACCATGGAAGGGCGAATTCAGTGGCTTTGTTGTCGGCCCAACCTGCATAGAGGTCAACCGTGGTGGATTGGTCGGTCCACGAGCTGCCGTCGTAGGCGATGTGCTGGTAGTAGGTGTCGTCCTCGAGGATAAACCCGTGGTCGGCTGCGAACGGGAGGGTGTGAGCAAAACCCCAATCCCTGGCGAGAACGGAACCGCCCTCTGAGGTGTTGAGGTAGACGAACAAATCGGCCCCTTCAATGGTGGACTTCCAATCGGTCCCGTCCCAACCAAGGAACAGCATGGTCTCGTTCCAGGTCAGGCGGAAGTCAACGCCGCTGCTGTCGGTGGCCATCAGCGAATCGGACGACCAATCCGAATAATCACCGTCGACGGTGATGTTTTCAGGGGTTTGCCCTTGGACAAAACCACCAAAAAGCGAGGCAAAAAATATCAGCACGAGGAGCACGGCCTTCGAGCGCATTGCATATCCGTGGCGTGATAGATTGAAAGGCTTTATCGCATTTTGAAGGGCATGGAAGGGAACGGCGTTCTGTGCCACTTGACTTCGCTTCCAAACCCATGCCTTGCCGATGCGCAACGCTTCGTGCGTTGGCTTGCCGAACACGATTACCGCTCATGGCAGGTGTTGCCTCTCACCCCGCCCGACGAACACGGCTCACCCTACGCCTCACCAACGGCGTTTGCCGCATGGCCGACACTGATGCAGGTGGAAACTCAGGTACCCATGGACGATGACGCTTATTGGTTGGAGGATTGGGGGCTGTATGCGGCCATCAAGGATGACCATGATGGAGCGCCGTGGTTTGCTTGGCCCGCCCCACTGCGAGACCGAGAACCTGCTGCCTTGGCCGAGTACCGTGAACGGGCCAACCTGCACGTGGAGCAACAGCAGCGGTTCCAGGCAGCGTGGCACCAATTGCAGCAAACAGCGGCAGAGCACGAAGTCGCCCTCATCGGCGATTTGCCCATCTTCGTTTCCCACGACTCGGCTGATGTGTGGGCCCACCGCCATCTCTTCCAACTCAACGATGACGGGATGCCGGAGGTCGTGGCCGGGGTCCCGCCCGATTATTTCTCGGAAGGTGGACAAAAATGGGGCACCGTCCTCTATTGTTGGGACGCCCACCGGCGTGAAGGTTGGCGCTGGTGGAGGGAGCGAATGAAGCGCATGCTTCGGTTGTTTGACGTCGTTCGCATCGACCACTTCAGAGCCGTTCATTCCAACTGGGCGATTCCAACAGAAGACGAGGACGCCCGCCGCGGTTGGTGGCAAGTTGGACCGGCGGACGAACTCATGGAAGCGCTCATCGATGCGAGTGGTGGGCCTGGACGCCTGCTCGCCGAAGACCTGGGCATCATCCCAGAAGAGGTCGTCGCCCTGCGTCGACGCTTCAACCTCCCCGGCATGGCGGTCCTGCAGTTTGGCTTCGACGGCAACCCGTCCAACCCGCACCATCCATCCAACATCCAAACCGATCACGTCGTCTACACCGGCACCCACGACAACAACACCACGCACGGATGGTGGGCGAGCCTTGACGATGAGACGAAACAGCGAGTTCACCACCTGCTTCAACCCGACGAGTCACCCTCGGAGGGATTGATGCGTTTGGCGAGGGAAAGCGGTGCTGCGATGGCCATGGTTCCCCTGCAGGACGTGCTCGGCCTGGGCGAAGAAGCGAGAATGAACACCCCGGGGACCTTCGAGGGCAACTGGAGATGGGCCTTCGCATGGAGCGACCTACCCGAGTAGAATGGCTCACCGTGAACCTCATAACCCATTTTTTGATAGGTTGACCCGATGCCACCCATTGCGTATTTCACGGCCGAAATTGGGCTTTGGTCTGAACTCCACACCTATTCGGGTGGCCTCGGTGTGTTGGCGGGCGACCACGTGAAATCAGCCGCTGATGCCCGGTTGCCGTTGGTGGGCATGAGCCTGCTCTACCGGGAGGGCTACGGGCGACAACACCTCGACGAGGCTGGCGTCCAATCCGAGAGCTATGCCCCCATCGACCCTGCTGAACACCTGACGAACACGGGCAAGACCATTCAACTGCCCCTTGACGGTGAAACCCTGTTCGCCACCATCTGGAAGACGGACGTCGTGGGTGTCTCCGGGCATGTCGTTCCCGTCTATTTCCTTGACACCGCCCATCCCAACAACACTGCAGCCTTCGTTGGCTTGGGGGCACGGTTGTACGGTGGCGACGATGACATGCGTGTTCGACAGGAGTACCTGCTCGGCGTGGGCGGTGTCCAAGCCCTGCAAGCCCTCGGTCACGACTTCGCAGGCATGCACCTCAACGAAGGACACTGCACGTTCGCTATGCTTGAGATGCTGCGCCAAGGTTGGAGCAGAGAAGTGCTCGCACAGCGAACCTTGTTCACCACGCACACGCCGGTACCCGCCGGCCACGACCGGTTCGAATGGTCGTTGGTGCGTGAGGTCATCGGTGACCTTCTGCCCGACGATGCCGAAGATTTGGTTCGAAACGCCGGTGATTCGGAGGAAGGGCGCCGCTGTTCCATGTCTCACCTCGCCGTGGCCTTGTCGACGTCCGTCAACGCCGTGTCCAACCTCAACGCACAGGTCGCTTCAACGATGTTCGGAAGCACCCACATCGCCCCCATCACCAACGGCGTGCACCACATCACATGGACTTCGCCGCAAATGAGCGGCCTGTTTGATGCCCACCTCCCTGGCTGGAAGGAAGACCCGAGCCAACTCGGCTACGCAGGCAGCCTGCCCGATGGAGCGCTGTTGGAAGCCCGTCATGCCAACCGACGGATGTTGCGTGAACTGGTTCGTGCTTCGACCGGCGTGGAACTTCACGATGACCGATTGACCATCGGCTTCGCACGACGCTTCGCCACCTACAAGCGAGCCAACCTCGTGTTCAGTGACCTCGAGCGACTTCGTTCCATTGGAGCAAACCGAATCCAGTTCGTGTTCAGCGGCAAAGCCCACCCCAAGGACGAGGGTGGGAAGCAACTGATTCGGGATATCTTTGCGTCCGCGGGAGAAGTCGCCGACGACATCCCCGTGGCGTTCATCGAGAACTACGACATGGACACCGGTCTCGCCATGACCAGCGGCGTGGACATCTGGCTGAACAACCCGATCCGGCCGCTGGAAGCCTCCGGCACCTCGGGCATGAAAGCCGCCATGAACGGCGTGCCCAACTGCTCCATCCTCGACGGTTGGTGGCCCGAAGGTTGCGAGCACGGCGTGAACGGTTGGGCCATTGGCAGTGCGGAGGATGAACGAGACGATGCACGGGACGCCGAGAACATCTACAGCGTGTTGGAGCAAGAAGTCCTCCCGCTTTGGGACGAAGGACCGGAACGCTGGGCCAAATTGATGCGTGCGAGCATCGCCACCTCGGCCCGATTCACCGGAACGAGAATGATCGCCGATTACGTGCACTTCTACGAGAAGTTTTCCTGATCGGAAGGCGCTTCAAACGCCCCGTCCAGTTCCTGTTTCGGTGGACTTCTCCCCGTCGCGACCAACATCAGCACCAACAGGAGGATCGCACCGATCAAGACGTTTCTTGCCGTAACGGCCGACGAGGTGGTCGTGCTGGCCTCTTCTTCTTCGCATGGCTCGCACATGGCAACGGGACAGGGTTCATTCTGCGGGATGCTCGTAGGTCTCACCGCAGCAGAGTTCGCAGACTTGCATGTTGGTTTCGTTGCTCGTTCCGTTCGTGGCGTTCCCTGTGCCTCCATCGGAGGTCCCGTTGTTGGCGGTCTCGTCGGTTTGGTTGGTTGAGGTGTTGTTTGAACCGTTATTCGTTTGATTGTTGTCGCTGGGGTCAACGCAACGTGGACAGCATTCACCGTCCTCTGCTGGCAAGACGGTCCATCCCTCAGGGCATGCATCACAGACCACCTCGGCGCATGGGTCTTCAGGGTCGGTCTCGTACTGGCACGTACCGTCGTCTTCCGTGGCCGCTGCGTTGTAGTTCGTCGCCGTCTCGTCGGTGCATCCGAGGACTGACGCAGGTGGGTAGGTGCAACTGCCGTCGTCTTCGGTCGCCGACGAATTGTAATTCTCAGCGGTTGGATCCGTGCATCCGAGGACGGTGGTGTTTCCGTCGGATTCGTTGGTTGCGGATTGGTCAACGTTGGCGTCCAACTCAATCACTGTAACCGAATGAGCGGGAACAGCCAAGGTGCCATCGGCCAGTGGACCCGAGCCAAAGCGCACCGTGTCGTTGGCTGCAAAGCCACTGAGTTGCGCTGGCGCACCTCGGTTCAACACCACGGTCATGGTTTGCTCGTCGTGGGTCATGTTGTACGCCAGCAGGTTGGCCATGGCCAGACGGGTGCTGTATGCCCCCTGCCGCAGAGCGATGGACTCGAGACGAAGTTGCCCGAGTTGCGAGATGTTTGCAAAGAGCGACGCCTCGTGGTCGCTCCACGAGGACTGGTTGCGGTACATGTGGCGATTATCGGGGTCGGCCCCGCCGTACTCACCGTATTCATCGCCGTAGTAGAGCAGAGGAGCACCTGGCGTGGTCAACAACCAACCGTAGGCTTGGAGGGCGGCATGGTAGGCAGAGACATCGCCCGGCTGTCCGGGAAGGCCGTCCTCGACCCACTGGTTGTAGGCATCACCGGTTCCGGTGTCTGCACGGCTGGTGAGGCGAGGAACATCGTGGCTGCCCACGTAGGGGACCATCAAGGAACCGGGCGTGTATTGGTGCTGACTTCGGTTGGTCCAGTAATCCAAGTGCTGGTAGTTTTCGTTGCCGGAGACAAACACGTTGTCCACCACGGCATGATAGAGCACGAAATCGGCCTGACCGTCCAAGCCATCAGATCCCATGTAGGCGTTGATGGCCCCGTACTGGGCTTGATTGTCTTCAAGGGAATGACCCGACCAACCCATGGCCGTTTCCCCCTTGAGGTAAACATCGTTGCCCACGGTCTCAAACCGCTCGTTGATCTGAGCGACCAAATTTGACACCGCCAAATTCTCGACGTGCTTCACCGCATCGATGCGGGCGCCGTCAAGGTCGAAGGTTTCCATCCACCATAGGGCATCGGCGATCATCTGTTCGGATGCCTGCCGGTTCTTCCAGTTGACATCGGGCATGTAGGCCGTGAATTGACAGTCGAGCCGATGTTCGGTCCAATCGCAGTCAGCCTGACCGCAAATGCAGCCCGTGTTGAACCAGTCCGAGTTGTTCTGAGCGTATTCGTGATCTTCGTGCACGTGATTCACCACGAAATCCATCATCACACGCATGCCATCGTCGTGCGCCGCATCGATCATGGCCTGAAGTTCGGCCTCCGTCCCCAATCGAGGTTCAACCCCGCGGGCTTCGATGGGCCAATAACCGTGGAAGGCCGACACATCATGCACGCCATCCGCTGCTTTGCCGGTACCGGTCGCCGCCGTGTTGAACGGAGTGAGCCAAAGGGCGTTAACGCCGAGGTCGGCGAAGTAGCCCGACTCAATCATCTGCATCACGCCTGCAAAATCACCGCCCTGCCAGTCCGCTCCTTGAGCAGCACCCGTGCTGGTGCCGTCGTTGCTGGTGTTGCCGTTGACGAAACGGTCGGTCATGATCATGTAGACCAGGGCGTCGTCCCAAACGAACTCAGCATGAGGGCCGGTCCAAAACGGGACCAAGAGGTCGTAGGCTGGATGCCCTTCGGTATCGAACCCGTCGATCTTCAGCGTGTGCTTTCCGTCCTCAAGGCCGGACAGTGGAAGCGTCCACGTCGACGTCATGTCGTCCCACGTTGCGCCAGCCAACGCCGAGGGAACACCGTCGTGAAGGGCACCGGTGGAGCCGGCATGATAGGTGACCTCGAGGGCAACGTCCGTCAGGGTGGCGGTGTAGTGGGGGCGAAGGTGGTCGTCCACCCGCAACAATGAGTTCTCGATGTCATCGCAGTACACGCGTTCGGGGTTGCTCGGGTCAAAGATGTAGGCGCCGTCCACGATGAATTTGTAGCAGTAAAGACCCTCTGAGAGTTCAACGTCCACGCTCCAAACGTCCCCGTTGCGGGACATGGTCAGCGTTTCACTCCAGTTCCATTCGCCGATGAGTTCCACCGATGAAGCGTTGCCCGTGTAGGTAAGCGTGATGAATTCGCCCGACCGACCGTCCGCAGCCTCCGCATCGTTGGTCACCAGCGGTGAGGCCACGACGATGAGCAACAACGCCACCAGCATCGTAGCAGGGGTGCGTGTCAGCATCAGGCACCCTCCCCAGAAGGTCGAAGCAAGGTGTTGGCCGTCTCGACCAAATCGTCAAGGTGGCGACACAGGAAGGATTGAACAAATTCGTTCGCCGGTTGCTGGTATGCCTCAAGCGGAGGTGCGTGCTGTTGAAGCACCCCTTTGTCGAGGATGGCCACGCGGTCGGCCAGGGTCATCGCTTCGATTTGGTCGTGCGTGACGTAGATGGTCGTGGTACCGAGTTCATCGTGAAGTCGACGGATTTCATGACGCATTTGGTGACGCAATTCGGCGTCTAAATTGGAGAGCGGTTCGTCCATCAACAGCACCTTCGGCCGACGAATCAAGGCACGGCCCAGGGCGACACGCTGCCGCTGACCACCGCTCAATTCCTTGGGCTTCTTGTCGAGGTGGTCGCTTAATTCCAACATCGCTGCCGTCTCTTTGACCCTCGTGGCGATTTCGCCGTCGGGGAGACGGTCAGCGCCTTTGGCCATTCGCAACCCGAAGGTCATGTTGTCGCGGACGCTCATGTGCGGGTAGAGGGCGTAGGACTGGAACACCATGCCCAGTCCACGAGCGCCAGCGGGAAGGTGGTTCACGACAACGCCGTCAATGCTGACAGTCCCGTCGGTCACTTCCTCAAGGCCGGCCAGCATTCGCAGCGTGGTTGATTTACCGCAACCCGAGGGCCCAAGCAACACCAGGAATTCGCCGTCATTGACTTCTAAATCGAGCCCTGAAACGGCTTCAAACCCGTCTTCGTATCGCTTTGCCACTCCTTCAAATTTCACACTCACCATGTGTTCTCACCCCTTAACGCCTCCAGCGGACAGTCCCTCGATGAGGAACTTCTGGAAGAACAGGAACAGCAAGGCCACCGGCAAACTCACCAGGAGGCTGGCCGCAGCAAAATCGCCCCACGCTTGGCCCGTGCTGGAGATCATCGATGCCAGACCAACCGGCAACGTGTACATGTCGTTGGACGTGTTGAACGTCAAAGCCAGCAGGAATTCGTTCCATGCTGCGAGGAAACTGAAGAGCGCCGTGACCGCAACGGCCGGCAACGAGAGGGGCAGCACCACTTTGGTGAACACCTGAAACTGGTTGCAGCCGTCCAACAACGCAGCCTCTTCGAGTTCCCGGGGCACGGTATCAAAGAAGCCTTTCAGCATCCACACGCACAGCGGAAGGGCCGTGACACAGTAGGCGAGAATGAGGCCCAGGTGAGAATTCAACAGGCCGAGCGATTTCATCACCAAGAAGTACGGCACCAGGATGATGATGCCGGGGAACATTTGCACCAGCAAGAACGCAAACATGGACACGTCCCTGCCTGTGAACTTGTAGCGACTGAACGCGTACCCGGCGGGAATGGCAACGACCAGCCCCAGCAGGGTGGTACCGATGCTCACGATGAGGGAATTGCGCATCCACGTCCAAAAGGCCTCGCTGCCCAGCATGTTGGAGAAATGTTCGGTGGTGTATGGTCCACCCAACGAGCCCCCGAGCGCATTGCCGGGGGAAAGAGCGATGTCAAGGATCCATACGAGCGGAAGGAGGGTGAGGACCACGAAATGCAAGAGCACGAGGTGAGCCCCAAAGGCGTGGAAACGCGGTGCGAGGGATTGGTTCCTCGCCAATCCGTATTCCACAGCACCGATGGAGAGGGAGCGCGTTGACCAGGCCGACACGGGGCGACCGGAAACCCAGAGAATGGTCAGGGCACCGGGTCCAACCATCCAAGCATGCATCCAGCAGTCGAACAGGCTCATGGGCGTCTCAAGCAGACGAACCAAACCACACAACAACACGGCGCCGCCAAGCATCAAGGATTGGTTTCGAGAAGCAGGTTTCTGCTCCTGGGGGAGGGAGTTCAACAGGGCTCCCATCATCAAGACCCCAAGAACACCGATGAAGAAGGATTCACCACCGCGAAGCACATCGACAGAGAGCAACATTACGTTGACCACCACGCTGACCAGCAGCCATCGCCGAAGGGTGGACACCTCAACGGGCGTGTACCAACGCCGAACCGTCTCGGGAGAAATCATACCGTCGCCTCCGTTGCGTTCGTGCGCTTCATGTACGTCCAGGAGAACGCCAGCAACATCATGAAAATCACCACGGACCACGCAGCTGCTACGCCGTATGCACCGTCTCGGAAGGCCACATCGTAAACGTAGGTGATGAGAATGTCCGTCTGCCCGGGCTCACCAAAGTACAGGTCGGGACCGCCGTCGGTCAGGAGGTAAATGACGTTGAACATGTTGAACGTCCAGATAAATCCGAGCAACGACAGCGGCACAAGGGCGCTCTTGAGGTTCGGGAAGGTCAGATGACGGAAGGTGTCCCACGAGCCTACCCCGTCGAGTTGGGCGGCTTCGTACATCTCCTTTGGCAGCGCCTGAAGGGCACCGCTGAGTGACATCATCATGAACGGAACGCCGAGCCAGATGTTGACGAAGATCACCACGAGTTGCGCCCCCGTGGGGTCGGCCAAGAATTGGAACTCGGTCCCGAGCACGTCGTTCACAAGACCCTCGGGTTGGAACATTCCCTTCCAAACGAGAACGGAGATGTAGGACGGGATGGCCCAAGGCAGGAGCAACACCGTGCGGTACACCGTGGTGCCACGAATGTTCGCACGGTGCAACACCAGGGCGAGGAAGAGCCCAAGGCCGATGTGAGCGGCCACGTTGCTGACCGTCCACACCAACGTGAACAGGGTCACCCGCAGGAAACCGGAGGAGGTGAACACATCGAGGAAATTGATCAGCCCGACAAACGATTCATCGCCCAGTCGCGTCGCATCGGCGTTGGTGAAGGAAAGCCAGAATCCGTAGAGCACGGGGTAGAAGGTCAAGACAGCAAGGGCCAGCATGGCCGGTGCAATGTAGGCGTGCGCAGAGCGAGCGTGAAGGCGACCCGCTTTGATGTCCATGTAGCGACCGAAACTGAGCAGCGCCACCAGTGAAACAACGATGGCGCCCAAGGCAAACAGCACGGCAGAGGTGTCGCCGCTGGTGGGCACAACATCGCCCACCTCGGTGCTGAGTTCCTGACTCAACACGGTACCCGAGTCCCCTTCCACCTCTATCTGATGCAGCGTACCGGGCACCATACCGGTCAGGGAACATTCGATGACCGTGGCACCACTGGGGAGAAGGCGACTTGAGCCGACGTGCGGCATCTCCACTCCGTCGGCAAGACACGTGTCGTAGGCGGGCAGCAACGAGGGTATGAGGACCTCAGATGAGAGACTTGAGTGGGTTTCTCCGTCAACAAGAACGGTGTACGTCAAGGAATCATCCGTGGTGAAATTCACCGTGATGGTTCGGTAGCCCTCGTTGTCCGGCGGCGGCGCCGCTCGCTCCAAGCCCTCCATTTCTTCGATGAGCGCTGCATTGGCTCCCGAGAGGGCTGCTTCAGCGGTGGCTGTTCCGGTGTAGACTTGCTCAAAGGCGGTGACCAAGGGACCGTAAACGAGCGCCATGCCACGCGTGGTGGGCGCCGGCGTACCAGCGTTCAACTGGTCCATGAACCCCGCCAGCACTTCATCAGCCCGAACCGCTTCATCCGCAGCCGCACCGAGGTGGGTTGGCAGGGTGTACGTCTCCAACGCAAACTGCTTCTGAACCTCTTCACTCGAGAGGAACAGCGCCAAATCCACCGCTGCTAATTTGTGGAGACTTTGTTTACTGACGGTCCAGCCTTTGTAGGTGACGAGCGGAGCCACCCGCTCCCCTGTCGTATCAATGACAGGAAGCATGGCTTGACCCACGTCCAACCGACTGGCTTCGTAGGTGGCCCAATTCCACGGACCGTCGACGATCATGGCGGCTTTGGAGCCGATAAACTGGTTTTTCATGCCCTCTGTTTGTGTGCCGGTGGCGACCACCTCGTGCTCCAATTCCAAGTCGAGCAACCAGTCCAAGGCATCGGCAGAACCGTTGGAATCCAAGGTGGGGGAGCCGGATTCGTTGAAGAGCGACCCACCCCAGCCTGCTTGGAACCCAAACCACCAGTAGGCCGATTTGACCGGTAACGCCAGCCCCTGAACGTCTTGAAAGGTCAGCGTTTGCGCCGCCTGCAGCAAGTCATTTTGCGTCCATGATGCGTCGGGGTAGTCAACGCCTCGTGCATCAAAAATGGCTTTGTTGTAAATCAACGAAAGGGCGTCCTGGCTCGCCGGCACGCCGTACAGGGCCTCGTCGTACCTCATCGCGTGAAGAGCACGCTCGTCAAATTGAGCACGTTGAACCGGGGTCAGGTGTGGACGAAGGTCCTCCAACAGGGGAAAACCGTCCACCCGCACCTCGCCGATGGCACCCAATTGGTCGCTCGAGAGCCGCATCAAATCAGGTGCTTCACCGCCTTGAGCAGCCGTCATGAACAGGTTGTCGGCATCGCCGAATGGTACCAGTGAGGCCTCCACCGTGATGGTCGGATGAAGCGCCTCAAAAGCCTGGATGGAGGACAAAAAGACGTTCTCTTCCTTGCTTTCTGCCGCAAACGTGTGCCACACGGTGAGGGTGATCGGACCTTCATCGTCCACGGAGGTGGAGGTTGACTCGCTGCTACCCAAGCATCCGGCAAGGAAAACTGAGCCGATGAGCATGGCGAGCAAAGCGGCTCGCCGAGCCTCTCGACGGCATCGTGGACCCGCCATGACCGCACGATGGCGATGGTGGATTAAACACCTTAGGCGTCTCAATTTCCGTCCACGGCAAAGCCCATCAGCGGCAAAATGGCCTGCAGGTCTTTGACGTTCACCACGGGTACACCGGCGGCTTCAAACGCTTCTTTGGAACTGTCTGGGTCGGATTGAATCCAATGAACCGGCTGCCTTCGACCATCATGGACAAGTCCATTTCTGAGTCGCCGACGGAAACGCAGTCCTCTGCCTCAAGGTCGTTCATCTCCAGCAGACGTGAGATGATGGCGCCTTTTCCACTGGCGTGGAGGCGGCATACACCCTCGTCCGTGAGGTAGCCCTCGTCGTCAAAGACGAACCCGTTGGCGATCCAATCATCCACCTTGAGCATGCTCGCAATGGAACTCACGAACAAGTCGACACCGGCGCTGACGATGGCTACGAAAACGCCAGCCTCTTGGAGGCGTTCGACGCACTCACGTGCACCCGGCATCAGCTTGACACCGGCGTAGGCCCTGAACAACTCGTCCTGGTGGATGGGGTTTCTCACCGCCTTCCACATCTGGATGTCGGAGCGCATGAACTCAACGTCGCTGATCTCACCACGAATGAATCGAGTGAGGTTCACGGCGTTGTCCGTACCAAACGAGTCGTGCAGAGTCCTCCAGGAACTCACCGCATCAACGAGCACCCCGTCGCAGTCAAAGACCACAACCTTGGGTTGTCCTTTAGCCATGTGATTCACCAGGGGACTCTTCGACCGTAGCAAGCTCACCAAGGAGAGGAGGCCCCGAAGGGCCTCGCTCTCCGAGGCGGTCGTCCGAGGACGACGTCGCTTCGACGTCCGTCAGGCCTCAAGCCTTCTTGTCGTAGCTCAGGTCATCCCAAGTTCGGAGCAAAGCACCGTCTCCATTGATTGGAGCATAGCTCAGGGTGATCGTCACATCTTCAAGCGGCGTACCGTCAGGTGCGTGGGTTCGAACAAAGATCGTGTCTCCGGAGTTGAAGGTCGAAACCGACCGGGTCTCCGTTTCTGAGATTTGTTCCTTGGTCACCGAGTCCACGAAGGACACGAAGGCGTCGCTGTTGGCGGGGTTGAACCCGTACACACCGGCGCTGTCAGCCAAGTTCACCGAGTAGGTGTTGAGGGCACCCGTGGCGTTGGTGTAGAACACCTTCACCTCGACGGCTTGCGTAGCAAGGGGCGTCTGGGATTGCTCAACGGTGATGCGCCAGTGGCCTTCATCAGCATCGAATCCGTTGACGTCTTCGATGTCGAAGGTGACACGGGGCACGCCCTTCACGTCGGTTTCAGCCAGGCTGGAAGCCCACACGTAGATGACACCGGACAGCACCACGGTGATAGCGACCATCAGGATGGTAGCGATCACAGGGCTGACGGCTGCGTCGTCTTCAGCCATCGACTCGACGTCCTCTTCGTCGTCAGCACGGCGGCTGGCGAAGGAGAGGGCACTGACGAAGAGACCCGTGAGGGCCACAGCGACAATGCTTGGGGCGAACGATGGAACGGCGCTGGCACCGATGGTTTCCACAACGTCTGGCAGGAACTGGTCCGTGGCCAGGAAGTTGCTGGCTGGCTGGTTGGCGTGGTTACACACGTCAGCCGTAGCAAGCGAGGTCATGATGTTGTTACACCAGTTGGTGTCCTCGAGGAGCGGTCGGCGCTCGGAGGTCTTCGTGGCGTTCTTACCGTATTGACCGGGCTTGGACCATGGGTCGTCGCTCTGCACGTTGTTGATGATAGCGTAGTGCGATCCGGGCTCGTCGGCCTGGAAGCGGTCTGCAGCGGTCACCGACATGTCGCAGGGGTTGGCCAGACAGGTCACAACGTCCATCTCAACCCACACGTGGGTCGTGTCCTTTGTGATGTAGACATCCTCGGTGTACTTGACGCTGGCACCGTAGTCGGGCACAGCGTAGTAGCGAGTCAACTCAACATCGTCGTGTCCATCCGTGTGGTAGGTGATGGCCAGCATGTGGTCGTATCGGTATGGACCTTCGTCGCCACCGCCGTTGACGGCGACGGTGACCGGCACGTAGGTACCGGTCATGACGTTGGTGACACCGTTGAAGCTGAAGCCCACCTCGTCGTCGAAGAAGTAGTCAGGCACTTGCTCACGGACGTTCTCAACACGGACACCGATTTCCTTCGTAGCCACACCTTGCTGGTAGTCAGCGATGGCCATCACGCTTGGGTCGTAGTTTGGCACGTACGTGTTGTACTCGCCCTGCGTGGTTGGGGCCGTTGGTGTGTCTCGGAGGACCAAGCGGATCTGACAGTACTCAGAGCCGGATGGGCCAATCTGGTGGATACCGTTGTTGTTGAGGTAGTCGATCTCCCAGTCGTTGGCGTTGGTCGTAGCGTCCTCGATGAGGTCGAACACGAGGTCATCACCGACGATGGTCGTGGTGAAGTAGTTCGTGTAGACACACTGGTCCGTGGACTCAACCGTCCAGGTCAGGTCGTCGAGGTCGTGGTCAACGTCTGCCTTGATAGCGGACAGGTCGTAGGTCAAGTTCGCCACGTTCTCGTCATCTTCCATCAAGGAGATGGACCATGGGAGAGCGGGGATCGAACCGTTGTCAGCCACCATGACGGTGTCGGTCGTGCGGTTCCAGTCCTTGATGACCGGAGCGTCGTTGACAGGTGCAACCGAGAAAACCACGTCGAAGGTGGTTGCATCTTGGTTTTCTGCGCCATCGTCAGCGAGACCGAGCGTGACCGTACACTTGCCACCCAACTCGTTGTTGGTGTTCTCGGTGATGGCCAGCTCGTTGTTGAGGATGTCAACATCGAAGGCGGAACAGGCATCGCTGGTGCCGAAGTCAACAGCGCTGGCGGACCAGGTGTAGACTTGGCGGGTCGGTGCTTGCTCGTTGGCCATGTCACGGATGTAGGAACGGGTAGCGTTCGACACATCACCCAGGAACTTGGTGTGGGTACCGAAGCCTTCTGGGAGGATGTTGTAGTTGCCGTCGTCTTCGGAGAAGATCGGCATACAGTCGGAGCGCTCGACGTTACAGATGACAGGAGCGTCGTTGATGTTGTTCACCGTGAAGGTGATGTTGTGGGTGTCGCTCAAGCCGTTGCTGTCCGTGACCTCGAAGGAGAACACTTGCGTACCGAATTGATCAACTCTGGGCGTGAAGGTCACGTCCTGACCGTTGAGCACGGCGTCCATGAGGTCGTCGTTGTTGAAGGCCACTTGGGTGCCCTCGGTCATGGTCCAGCTCAGCGAGGATTCCTCGTCCTGCACGTCATCAGCCAGGTTGGTCAGGCTGAAGGTGAAGGCGCCGGAGTCTTCGTCCTTGTCGAAGTCAACGAGTCCGTCGTCGGTGTTGGTTCCTTCCGTGTCGATCACTGGACAGGCACGCTTGATGTCAATCGTGCTCTGGACGTCGGTCGTGTCGCCGGTTCCAGCCACGTAGCTGTCGTCGAAGACGACGTTGGTGGCCATTGAGATGTCCTCAACGACGGCCCAGTCGTAGGCACAAGCAGCTGGCGTCTTGATCATCAGGTCGTAGTTCTTCTGACCGGTGGCCGTGGTGCTGCCCTTGTAGGACTGGTAGACCAGGACCTCAGAGGTCAAGGTTCCGTCAGCAAGGTCACCGTGGGTCAACTCGACGGTCATGAACTTGGACAGGCTCTGCAGGGTAGCAGAGGAGTTCAAGGTCTGACTTGGGTGAGCGATCGTGATGTCAGCCGTGGTTTCCTCTTGGACGATGGCCACGATGTCGATCTCGGATGGCATACCACCGATGCGGCTCCATGGGACACCGAACTCAGCGAGCGAAGTGGAGAAGTCCACGTCGATGTTGGCCGTGCTCAGGCTGGATGGACTCCAGCCGAGGAAGCCGTAGCTGTAGAGGTCGTAGGAACCTTCGCTGTCAGCCCACAACACGTAGTTTGCGTTGAACGGCAGTTCGTGTGCACCACCGAGGCCGTTGTAGCCGACATCGGAACCACCGCTACCGGTGTTGAGGTAAATCAACACGTCCGAGTTGGACAGGTCGCTGTTGGTCATACCGAAGTAGATACCGTCGCCTTCGATGTAGGTCACCAGGAAGTCGTCGGTGCCGTCGCCGCTCATTACACCGGGCATAGCGTAGCCGGATGGGTTGAGGGCGTTGCCGCCGTTCCAGTCCTCGTCCGAGCCGTCCACCGTCATGGCTTCGGGTTGGAAGGAGGTCGAAACGTAGGAAGCACGCTCGTCGTCCGTGGAGGTCAGCAAGAGAGCGACCTCAGCAGCAGGAGCAGCACCCAAGTGGGTGGAGTCGATGCTCATGAGGTTGGCTTCGTCGATGACGGCCGAGCTGGCCACGACGATCTTGCTGCTGTCGAGGGTGTTGCCAATCGAGGTGATGTGAGCGTTGTTGCCAGCGTTCACCTGCGTGGTGGCGTCAGCCCAGGACATGTTCTCAACACTGCCGGTGGCGTCCACAACGGACAGGGCCGTGGTGGCGTCAGCGACACCGCCGTCCCAGCGGAACGGCGTGTCTTCAACATACATACCGATGGCACCCGAGGCGTCCATGGGGTAGACCCAGACGTCAGGGCTGCTCTCGACGTGGAGACCGGTACCGGTGGCACCACCGTCGACGTGAGCGTCGATGGCCACCACGTAGGTGTCCTCAGCGAACACACCGTAGTCGTTTCCAGCGATGTAGGCGCCGCCAATCATGAACAGGTCGCCGTTCTCCTTGCTGACACCGGTGGCGTAGCCGCTCACGTCCGTACCGTTGAGGGTCAGGATCGTGTTGGTGTCGTCGCCGACGATACCGACGGTCGAGGAGAGGTCATCACCGGTCAAGGTGGAACCAACGTCGCTGAAGTCGCAGTCATCGAGAACGATGGCGTTGTCGCCAAGGTTGATCGTGTTGGCTGCGGACTGGATGGCCACAGAGTCACAGCTCGAAGCGGTGATACCAACGGCGTTCGGGGAGGTTCGTCCCGTCGACAAGCCGATGGTGTTGCCACTCACGGTTGGACCGGCGTAGCTGCCCGTAGCGCCAGAGGATTCAACCACACTGATGGTGGCTCCACCGTCGCCCCACGAGTCGGCCACAGCAAGCGTGTAGTTGCCAGCGTCCGTGTAAGCACGGAGTGGGCTGTACGCAGCGTTGCTGTTGAACGAGTAGGTGGGCCAGGTGTCCTTGGTACCGTCGGGCTTGGTGATCTCAATGCTGATTTCGTAGCCCCAGCTGTCGGTTTCGAGGTTGACCACAGCGGTCTTGCCGGAGGCAAGGTTCCAGGTACAGCTGGTCGAGCGTCGGTAGTCGCTGCTGCCAATCGAACAAAGCGAGTTGGTCGGTGCAGGCGGTGCGCCCATGCTGTCAAGGTACATACCACCGTCAGCATCCGTCAGGGTGTTGTCGGTGATGTTGCCGTAGCCGTCGAAGATGTAGATACCCGTCGAGGTGTCGTCGCTGATACCGCCGATGTCGTTGCCGTCAATCGTGAAGTCATCCACACGGTTGAGGTAGAAGGCATCGTCGCCGCCAACGACCGTGTTGTCCTGAATCAGGACGTCCTCGGTCTTCCCGTTGTAGATGGCCACTGCGTGTCCGTTGGACGGGTTGAACTCGTTGTCGGTGATGGTCACGTGCTGTGCTTCGTTCGTGGTGTCGAGCCAAACATCTGCGATTTCACCGCCGTCGTTGAAGACGTTGTTGGTGACCGTCAGGTTGTCAACACCGATCTCGTTGGTGTTGTGGCTGTAGTAGTAGGGCGAGCGCTCAGCAAAGACACCAACACCACAGTCAACGAAGTTGTTGCTGTCGATGATGTTGCCGTCACCGCCGTTCATGATGATACAGATGTCATTCAGGTTGATGGCGTTGTTCAATGCAGAGTAGCCGTCGTAGTGGACGAAGGTGCTGTTGGTGATCTTGAAGAAGTCCAACTCGTAGTTGTTGTAGTAGCCGTAGCCCATGGCACCGATGACCGAGGCAACACCGGAAATGGTGGTGTTGTCCATGTCGATATTGAGCGAGTAGTAGCGGTAGCCGAGGACGAAGCCCTGTGGAGCGCCACTGCTGGACACAGCCACGGTGGTGACCGTAGCATCGTGCATGTAGAGCGAGGATTCGCCGCTGTAGTACGGGTACATACGGTTGGCGCCGTCGAAGTCGTAGGAAGCGGTGGAGATCCACGTGGAACCGTTCCAGTTGTGCTTGCCTGAGGCGAGGTACATGAACGGAGCGTCCATCATGACGGTCTCGCCAGCCAAGTCGTTGCCGCTGTGGCTTCGGAGGTAGCCGTATTCCACCAGACCGTTGCTGTACGTTCGGCTTCCCGAGGAAGAGAGGCCGCTGGCGCAGCGCTCTTGCTTCACGTAGGAGGTCGAGGTGTAGCAGATACGGGCGGTGTACTCGTCTTCGAGGTAGACCGTGTCGCTGTTGCCCGAGGCGTCCGTGAGGGACATGGTCTCGAACACGTAGCGGAAGTCAGCTGCGTTGTTGCTGCTGCCGGACCAGTAGTAGTCAATGGTGGCCGAGGCCACCACTTCGTAGCCGTTCAGGTTGGCCGTACAGACGTTGGCACACGAACCGCTGTCCACCGTTTGGGTGATGAACGTCAGGTCGTTGGCCACACCGTTCGAATCGGTGTTAACCATACCGGTGACCGTTCCGTCAGCGTCCTTCAGAATGACCGTGGTGCCGGTCACGTCCTCGGCGGTGCCGGAGACGTTCGCCTGGAGGGTCACATCGAGTTGTCGCAGTCGGTCGAAGATACCGGTTCCGGTGACTTCCACCGTGTTGGTGTCGATCGTACCTTCGATGAACTCCATGGTGGCGGAACCGGTGATGAGGACATCCTTGGTGTTGGACATGACAACATCGGTCAGCGTGAATGCACCGCTTCCGTCGGTTTCGATACCAACGGCGTTGTTCTGAATGGTCATACCGCTGAACTCAACGTCGGCCGAAGTACGAGAGGCGTACTTGAAGGCCGCACCGGTTGAACCGGTGACAGTACCGGAAAGGTCGCCACCGACATCGGTCTGGTAGTAGACACCAGCCACGGCTTGGTTCTCAAGGTCGAGGTTGAGGAGGTCCATTTGACCAGAGGCTGTGCTTGACACAAGGACACCGTAGTTGCCGCTCGAGACGTTCAAACGGTCTGCGGAGGCAGAAGTTTGACCGACGATTTCCAAACCGGATTGGCTTGCTCCAACGACATCAATGTCCTCAAAGTGGCCAGCAGCAAACGCACCGCCGATTTCGATACCGGTGGTGGCGCCCGTGATGGAGCCTTCCTTGAAGAGTGGCGTACCAGACTCGCGGAGGTAGGTTCCCAAGTCGCTTGGGTCGTTGCCGGAACGAGCCACGAAGTCGTAGCGGTCCTGGTAGTTGTCAGATCCTCGGTGAAGGACATCCATCCAAAGGTAGACCTTGGAGATGTTTCCGCCGTTGGCGACAGCGCCAGAGATGTCCACGATGGGGTAGGTCAGGCGAGCGCCCTCTCCGCTGTTCATGTAGTAGGTGTAAGCGTAGTCAAGACAGATACCGTAGTTGTTGGGGTAGCCACCGGCAGCGTAGCTTGGTGGGTTACCAACGTTTCCAGGCTGACCTGGGCCGGTGGAGGGTTGACCGTTGCTACCTTCGGGTGGAGCGTAGGCACCGCCGAAGTAGAAGGACGGGGAGTAGTAGCCCCAGTACTTGTACGGGTAGCGGGACTGGTAGTTGCCCGTTGGACTGAAGTCGGTGGACTCCCAGCCGAAGCCGAATTCATCAGGTGCTTCGTAGTAGTCAGGATAACTCACGGACTGACCGAGCCAGTAGCGGTAGAGGTAGTAGAAGTAGCCCTCCCAAGACTGGTAGTTTGGACCGTAGCTGTAGCCGTAGTAGTTACAGTGCCAGGATGGTGCACCACCGGTACCGCCGTTGTAGGAGTGGGTACCTGCGGTGACCGCTGGGTCGTTGCTACCGTAGGGGTAGTAACCCTCTTGGCCGTTGTCGGTGATGTTCCACTCGTTGCCAGCATCGTCCTCGAACATGATGTTCATTCGGTCGGTGATGAAGTAGTACTTGCTCGTAGCGTAGTTGTAGCTTGGGTGAGCGTTTCCACCGGCAAAGACCGAGTTGGCACCAACCTGCAGGTAGTCGCCCGTGCCCAAGTAGGTGGACAGGTCGATCTTGTAGGTGGTCCAGCCGGCCGTAGCGCCAGAGAGGGACGTACTTCGGTAGATGGTTGGCAGCGACATACCGCCGTAGGCGTTGATACCGACGGTGTTGCCCGTGGAGGTGAAGCCGTCCACTTGAGGAGCACCGTTGTAGCTCTGGATACCGACGGCTGCGTTCTTGACGATGATGTCAGTGAGCGTTGCACCGGAGTTCTCGATCCAAATCGCCGTACCGGTCTGACCGGTGTTGATGATGCTGGAGGCCTGGATGTTCGCAGAGCCGCCTTGGATCTTGACCGTAGCCATCTCGTCAGCGTTCGCAGAGGCACCGTAGATGTTCGCGGAGTCCATCATGTTCAACGTTGCGCCGTTGCCGATGTAGAGCGCCGACTCGGTGGTCGTGTCCCAAGCAACGTCTCGGAGGTTGGCGTGGTCGAGCGTCAGCGTACCGCCATTCTGGATGTCCAAGTGGAGGCCGTAGGTCGAAGAGACCGCACGGATGGCCGCAGGGTTTCCGGAGGTACCATCGTTGTTGGCGGTCAAGAAACCGCTGTCCTTGATGGTGATGACTGGCGAAGAGGTCGCCGTGCTCTGAACACGCAGCGAACCGCCCTGCAACTCGAAACCACAGGAGTCGAGCATCAAGTCGGCCGAGACCGTGATGGACGTGTCGTCAAAGGTGAACGTGTTCGTACCGCTGTCGAAGTTTCCACGGAGGTCGTATCCGCCGCTGGAGCTGGACTGGCCGGTGTAGAACGGGTCGTTGATCAACTTGTAACAGTCGAGCGTTGGGTCGTTGAACACGATGGGCGCTGGCTCCAAGAGGAGGTCCAGGTGCGTGCCCCACGTGTAGCCGTTGCTGGGGTACCAGGAACTGGCCAGGGTGACATCGGGGTAGTCATCGGGGTAGGTCTCGTTCTGACCGGCCGTACCGAAGGCTCGGACGACGTGGTCTTCGTAGGCCGTACCGTCGCTGTCTTCCACGACAACCCAAACGCTGGTGTTGCCGTTCACGTCGGTCATGTGGCTGCCGACCTGGAACAACTCGTTCATGCTGCTGTCGAGGAGCGTGGCCGTGACCACGTGGTCTTGCTTGTACACCTTGGCGGTCGGCGTCTGTCGGTAGACGGAGACGTTGGCCAGTCCACCGAAGTAGACCAACGACGGGTTGCTGCTGGACGAGGAGACGTCGTAGGCACAGTTGCCCGTGTCGCCGTTCGAGTCCGAACAGTCGTTGCCGTTGAGGTCAACGTCGATGAGCACAACATCGGTGCCGGTTCGAGCCTTGGCGACTTCCGTCGTGCCCGAGCTGATGCTCGAACTGGTGATGGTCGACTCACCCACGGTGATGCGGGAGTTTCGGCCGTCGATGACGTGGTCGGAACTGGAACCGTGTGCAAAGTCAGCGTCTCCGATCGAAATCGTGTTCTTCGCAGAGGAACTGGAACAGGTGCTCTTGAACGATTCAAGGCTCGGGGCATCCATGATCATGGACCAGCCACAGCCAGCCAGCGTGAAGGCATCGATGTCAAAGTTCGCCATGTCAACGGTTTCGGAGACGATGGAAGAACCGCTCATCGAGATATCGCCAGCGGTGATGTCCGTGAAGGTACCCGGGTGGATGCGCTGCATCGTGATGTCGCCAGCGGTGATGGTGTCAAAGACAGCGTCGCTGCTGGATGGACCGTTGCCGGTCTGGGACCAGCCACCTGGGATGAGCCACAAGTCAGCCGTGCCGAGGTCAACGTCCATCATGGCGATGCTGCCCATGGCGTTGATACCGGAGTTGGCGTAGCTGTCCACGTCCACGTTGTTGAGGTACACGTTGGAACCCGTGCCGTACATCGAGTCAATGGCCACACCGGTCTGAGCCGATGGGTTGGTGACGGTCACGTTCGAGACGGTGACGTGCTGCAAGTCAACATCGATGAAGTTCACGTAGGAGTTCTCGACGGTCAAGTTCTCAGCGTGCAGAGCACCGGCGGTGGAACCTGGGTAGTTGACGATGGTACCGGCCCACGACTTACCGTCGGTGTTACAGTTCTTGATCGTCCCTTCCTTCAGGGTGGCCACGGTGTTCTCTGGGAAGTTGAAACAGGCCTCATCGACGCCGTCAATTTCGAAGTCTTCCATGGTGAGGACCGTACCTTGGCCGCTGCCGTGTGTGAACACAGCACCGACGTTGGTGAAGGTCACGTCGCTCATCGTGTAGTTTCCGGTGTTACAGTCTGCGGTTGAACTACCACAGGACGGTCCGGAGCTGTCGTGGCGGCTACCGGAGCGGAACACAGCGTCCGACGTATTCATGAAGTTCACGTGGCTAAACTGATGTCGGTCATCGGTACCACCTGCGGAGGTACAGTCGTCCGTGAAGGCCATACCCTTCCATTCGCCACCGTTCAAGCCGGTGATGTTGATGGGGTGGGTTTCGTTGGCCAGGGCCGTCATCTTGGTACAGGCGCCGTCGAAGGAGATTCCCTTGCCAGCGGCCACGTAGATCTGCACACCGGGCTTGATGGTCAAGTCCGAAGAGACCACGAGGTAGTCGTTGGTCGGGTTGATGCGGATTGGGCTGTCGGTCAAGTCCCACACTGGGTCGGAGGTGATGTCAGCCGTAACATCCGTACCCTTGCCTTCGTATGGCATGACACGGTAGTAGACGGAACAGTCCTGGTTGGAGTTCACGTAGCAGTAGTATTGGTTGTATCCGGTCCAGAACGGAGCGATGGTACATGGGTGAGCCAAGCTGCTTCCCGAGTAGGGAAGGGATGGCTGGTGGTAGGTCCAGAGGCTGCGCTCAACGTTCGTGTTGCCGTTGCTGATGAAGTACATCGAGCCTTGTCGGCTGAGTTGGATACGGTCGTTGGAGTCGTCACCGTCGTAGGTCGTACCGAAGTATTCGAATTCGAAGCCTGCTGGGATGTCAATGTTCGCGTTGCAGCGAGCCTTGTACGTGTTCCAGTAGTAGGACGAGATACAGTAGTAGAGGTAGGGGCGACCGTTGGAGGTGCCGGTCAACGCCGTGTCAGCGTTGGTGACTTCCACCAGACCCTTGTCGAAGGACTCCCATGCGTGGGAGGACGAGCTGGTCGAGATACGGAAGTTGGACGTGGTTGGCACGTGACCGGGGTTGGTGTTGAAACTCGTCGAGGAGGAATGCGCAATGCTGGCACCCTTCTGGCGGGTTTGGTCCATGTAGCCGATCGACCAGGAGTTGTAGGTGGTACGGCAGTTGCTGTCGTACTTGTACTCAATCTCGTTGGTCACGTCGTAGAACAAGGCCTGAACGGTACAGAGTTGACCGTAGGTGTAGTACGACATGTCTCGCCACTCAACGACGAACACCTTGTTCGGGTCGCCTCGCTCAAAGGAGTAGGTCGACGAGGTGTTGCTGTTGATGCCGGAGGAAACGGTCGAAACGTCTCGGCTGGAGAAGTAGTACTCCACCGTGTCGTTCACTTCGAGGTCCTCGATGGCAGCGCTCCACGTACAGGCGGCGAGTTGACACTCGGTACGGGTCTTGCCGGATTCTTGGGACATGGCCGTCGAAACCCAGCTGCCAGCCGAGCCACCGTCGGGGGTGATTCGGTGGTAGAGGGTTGGTCCGACACCAGCAGAGCTGCTCACGTTGAGACCTGCGGCTGGGTCACCAGCATCGAGGATGGTGACCGAAACCGTTCGGCTCTTGGAGTGAGAGTCCTGCATGGGGCTGTGGATCATCTCTGGCTTGAACGTGTCAGGCGTAGGTGCGACGTTGCCGACCTTGTAGGTGATGTCGCCGGTGCTGGCTTGGCGACCGTAGTAGCCAGTGCCAAGGGCGAACCCGCTCCAGCGGTAGGAGGAGGTCGAACCGTACACCATGTAGTAAGCCGAGGTACAGCGGTCGTAGGAGGTTGCTCGGTAGAAGTAGTACCATCCGTTCGTGGTGACACACAAACGGTTGGCCGTCGTCGAACTGGCGGTTGCGTTGAACGAGAACGTACCGAAGGAACCGGTGATGTCGCCGGGGATGGCGAACTTGTAGGCTTGCGAGAAACCGTAGGACACCGAGGCCGTGGCTTGGCTGCCGCCGGTCAACGGGGTGTCAATGCCGGTTTCGGTGTCAACACCGACGGTGGCCCACTTGTTCAGCTGGCTGTTGTACACGAAGATGATGTTCATGCCTGGGCCGTCCTTGGCAGCGATCTGCAGGAAGCCGTCGCCGTTGTTGTTCCAGAGGTTCTGGTTGAACTTGTTGGAACCGCTGTTCATGCCGTAGTAGCCGGTGGCGGGTGCGGTGCTTCCACGGGCGAGCCAGTTACCGTAGAAGGTGCTGGTGCCGGTGTAGAAACAGGACTGCGAACCCGTGCCACAGTTCGAGGTGTCGAACTCAAAGAAGTACTCATCGGAGTGGCTGTAGTAAGTCAGTTGGCGGTCCATGAAGCCCTGAGGCGTGTAGTAGCTGCCTGCGTGGACGTCCGTGGTCAACACGGTCATCTTCTTGTGCGAGGTTGGTGCGTTGGCTGGGTCAACGATGTCAACCTGGTAAGGCGTAGGCGTGGTTTGCGTACCGGTCAAGGCAGGCTCGTAGCCGACGTTGGCGCCGTTGCTGCCCTGGTTCAAGTCTTGGAACTTCCAGTAGTACTGGAAATCGTCGCCGTAGGACAGGTCGTCCACACGGGCCTTGAAGCGGCAGTCGGTGGCGGTGCTGGAACAGGTGCCAATGGACACGAGTTCACCAGCGTCGAACTGGTTGTTGGAGCCCAGTCCGTAGGTGGTGGTGCTCCAGGAGGATCCACCGTCGGTGGAGTAGTAGAGCACAGGTGCACCGCTGGACGTCGTGTCGATACCCGACATGTCGGTCAGCTTGATGAAGAGCGTTCGCTCACCTTCGATGTACGAATCAATTCCCGTGTAGGGGACAAAGTCCGAGGTTGGGGCATCGGCGTCCGTACCACCAGAGTAGGTGATGAGGAGGTGAGAGTTGCGGCTGCCAGAGGCGTAGGCGTACGTGTAGAAGTACGCACTGCCACCGGTGTAGTGCTCACCAACACCGACCGTGCCCGAGTTGCTCAGGGCGTTGGTGATGATGGAGACACCACCGGAGGTGGCGCCACAAGCGGTGGCGGAGTTACAGAGCGTAACGGTCTTCCAACCGGTACCGCTGCTGCTGACCGTGGCTGCGGATGGCGAGCGACCAATCGAGGCTTTGAGGCTTCGAGAGGCGGTACCACCGTAGTTTGAGGTCAGGTAGGAACCGCTGATGGAGGAACCGGAACACGAACTGGAGCCGAAGCTGTAGGAGTAGCGTGGAGCGAGACCACAGGACTCCAAGACCTTGACCTGGAAGGTGCGGGTCTGGCCGTAGGCGTAGTTCATGTATTTCTTCCACTCAATCTTGTCAACGGTTGCACCGCTGGGCAGAGCGCTGGAGGAAGAGAAGGTGTACTTGTGCCATGGCACATAGTAGTAGGAACCGTAGTATCTGTAGTGGTAGCGGTAGGAGCTGCTGTAGCAGTAAGCGTAGTAGATGTAACAGTAGCCACCTGCAGCGGAGTTCACACGAATGGACGGGTCAATGGCAACCGGGTAAACACGGTCTTCATCGAGGAGCCAGTCGGACTCAACCACGGTGATGAGGAGGATTTCAGGGCCGTAGACCTGAACGAAGAAGGTTCCCATGTGGGGCTCGTCTGCACCTGCTTCCACGATCATGGGCGCAGGGATCTCCGCGAGGAGTTCACCGGTTTCGATGTGTCGGATTTGAAGGTCTTCTTGCGTCTTGAAGAGTTCTTCACCGAGCATCGTTTCACCAGAGAAGAGTGCGTAGCCAGCAGGCATGCGCAGTCCTTCGCTGAGACCGAAGTACTCAGCAGCGTCTGGAATCACCGGAGCCTCACGGAGGATGAGGTTCTGCTTGACCTGGTTGCTCTCGACGGAGTAGTCCAGGTCAAAGCCTTCAGCAAGCGGGTAGCGGATGACGTTGCCACCAACTTCCACGCCGTTCGGGCTTGGAGGAGCGATGAAGGGCTCGGGAGCCGAGCCGGAGACATCGAGGGTCACGAGCATGGGGTTGATACCGGAGATCACCGGGTCAACGAACTCGTTTGCCTGAACCGAGATGCCGTTGGCGACTTCAGGGGCGAAGTAGGTCGTGAAGGTGTTCTCCGTCACGCCCCAGCCCTCTGGGTAGGCCTGAATGTTCAGGTCAATGTCTTCCCAAGTGCCATCGGCAGACATGTAGTGGACAGGTTCACTGGCCACCATCTGCGTGATGGAGCCGTCCTCATTGAGGAAGGCCTTGGTCTTGGCGTCTCGCATCCCTTGAAGTTCAAGCGATGGGTCGTATTCATATTCTGCTTCGGCAAGCTTCTCGGGGAGAGCAAAGTAATCCTCTGCTCCAGTCGAGTCTGCTTCCACAGACTCCACGGTTGCTGCTGTTTCGTTGTTGTCAACGTAGCCGCTCATTGGCATGAGCACCATCAATGCGCACAACAACAGTGCAACCCCGATACCGCCGAAGACGGTCTTCTTCTGGTTATTCTTGTTTCCCAACATATGTCATTCACCCCATACGGACTGTATGCAGTGCAACCCACGACTTACACCACTTATATTGATTGGGGTGCAGAATCTTTGAAAAAATGTGACTCTCCGGAAACATACCCC
Source organism: Candidatus Poseidoniales archaeon (assembly GCA_038144595.1). Lineage (GTDB taxonomy): Archaea > Thermoplasmatota > Poseidoniia > Poseidoniales > Poseidoniaceae > Poseidonia. Next base: position 96,123 of record JAYQOB010000006.1, read on the forward strand.
CCAAATTTTGCAAAAATCCGGCACGAGATTCCGCAAAAAAAGGTAGAAATCCGGAAGAAAAATATCAACTTTGAAAATGACACCGTATTGGTTCTCGTTTGAGCATCACGCGTTGGTCTGCTCATCGATGATCTTCGAGGCAATCTCACGAATATCAACCGTGTATTGCCCCGGGCGTGGCATGTCCATGGGGTCAACGCCATGGATGGCGTTCAGCCAGACGTACACGCCGGTGTCTTCCGCAATGTACCCGGCATGGCCCTTGGCATCGGTGAAGATCGAGGACTTTTTTGGTCCCGTCATTTGACGGACATCATCATCGAGTTCACCGTCTTCAAACATGGCTCGCAATTCGTACATCACGGCCCCGTGATGGAAGGTGAAGACGTCCGTGCCGGGATAATCTGCCCTAAGGTCGTCGGACAGGTTGCCCCAATATGGCCACAGGTCGAGAGTGGAGTTGGCTGCGTACTCGCTTGCGTTTTCGTACTCCGCGGGGAAGTCCTTCCACGGCATCGCCAAACCAATGCGGACATCAGGGTTCTTCTCAACGGCGTAGTCCGTGAAATTCCAGATGGCCTGGTCGGTGTCCAAGGTCTCGATGAATTCCGGTGAGCAACAAATCATGACGAGCACGTCAATTTCACCGGTGTCGAGGAAGGCTTTGATGTTCGCTTGATGCTCAGCGTCTTCCCACAGCAATCCCGGCGAGCCGGATTCACCACCGCTGAACTCGATGTATTGGGCGTGCTCCTTGATGCCAGCCGTGTGTGCGTAGTCCTCAATCAATCTGGCGAAGGGCCGGCCAAAACTGTGCCCGATGTAAAGGACATTCTCATCGCCCCCATCAACATCGGCCGGAACACGGTCCTCAATGTCATCACCGATGCCATCACCCCCTCCGCCTCGGCCCAAACAACCGGACAGTGAGAGGGTCAACATCAGCAGAACAACGGTTCCTGTTCGAATCAATTTCATGGACATTTTACGACCCCAATCCTTTGAAGAGGTTTGGTATCAACGATGATACCGGATTTGACCTTTGATCGAGTGAATGACACCTTGAGGAAGCAAGGCTGCCACGGTTGGAGGAAAGGAAAAAAGAAGGCCAGAAGGGCCGCCGTGGCGGCCCTTCCGGCGTTGTACACCTCTGAGAGGTGGATGTGCGTCAGCACGGGTCAGGGATCAGTAATCCCAGTCCTTGCCTTCGCCGCCTTCACCGTCTCCACGGGAGAGGATGAAAGCACCTGCGATGAACGCCACGATGACCACACCGCCGATGAGGCCCCAGGTCCAGGTTGGAACGCTGGAGGAAGCATCGTCGCCCGTGTCGCCAATGGTGCCGTTGCCGTCGTTGGTGTTGCTGTTGTCAACCACACGGGTGTCGATGATGGAGTTCATCGAGGCAGCAGCGTCCATGTTGCCCAAAGCGTCCATGGGCACAGCGGTGAAGAAGTACTCTTGACCGGTGCGGACGGCAGGCATGTCAATGCTGACCGTGGTGGCGTCGCCACCCATGGCTGCGTCGGGGCAGGGCGTAGGCATCTCACCGATGGTGAAGTCCTCGGTGGACCAGCACACGTGCCACATGGCCACATCGCTGGAATCACCGGACACTTCCCACGAGACAACCCACTGGCCGTCTTGAGCTGCTACAGCAAGGTTGGTTGCTGCAACATCGCCGTCAACTTGCTTGTCGGCCACCACGCTGGCGATGCCAGGGGTGGAACAGCCTTGCTCGTTGCAAACAGCGACTTCAATGTGGTAGGTCTCACCGTGCGTGGTTTGCGAACCACTGTAGGTGTAGGTGCGGTCCTCGTCAGCCACGGTGGCTTCGAAGGCGTCGTCGCAATCGGCCTGTGCGGCGCAGATGCTCACAACAATGCTGTCGGAGTTCAGCAAGGTACCGGTGATGTCCCAGGTCATGGCGATGGCGCCACCACGCTGGGCTTCAGCGCTGAATCCACTGACGGAGGCGTCGGGGATGGAGGCTTGAGCGAGTTCACCGCCCATGAGGATCATCTTGCCGGCAGGGACAACAGGGCTGTTGTCGGGTACGTCGTAGGTGAACATCTCGGTGGTGGCGTCAACATCGGTCGAGGCATCGGAGAGGAGAATCCACTTGCCGGAGCCGTCGATGTACCACAATGAAGTGGCTTCAACGTCCTTGGCCACGATGACCGAGATGGACTGGTCGAGCACGTCGCTGGCCGTGTAGGTGGTGCTTGGCGTGTAGTCCAAAGCAGCCACGGCAGCGTAGGTACCGGTGAAGCCCTCGAGTTGGACGGCGTCGTAAGAGGACGCATCAGCGTCCGTGAAGGACGTGATGGTGAACTCCGACTGACCGTTGTAGTCAAGGCTGTACTGGACTTCAATGCCGGCATCGCTTGTGGCGGTCGCAACGGCGCTGTTCCAAACGAACATGTCGATTTCCTGGGACACTTCACCCATGTGGCTGTCCATTACGACCACGGTGACCGGAGAGTTGCCGATGAAGTCAGGGAGCACAGGCGAGGTACACACGGTGGCGCCTTCTGCTTGCGTTCCTGAACAACCACCGATTTCGCCACCGGGGTAGGAGTAAGCGAAGCTCAGTCCTTCACCCGATGGGTCGTCGACGTCAAAGGCCTCAACGGAGAAGACCAGCGGGGATTCCTGGCCAACGACGATGTCGCCTTCGGTGGTCAGCTCGAAGGAGGTGATCACGGGGAGGTTGTTGATGACATCAATGACCATCGTCGCACCGTTGTTGCTGGTGCGCTGGTCCGTGCCGCCAGACCATGGAACAGGGTCCTGGTCGGTGCTGCTCTTGTCGTCCATGTTCAGGTTCATGGTGAAAGTGTACTCACCGGGCTCGAGGGTGGTCTGGACACAGACCGCACCGGTTGGGGCTTGCCCACCGAGTGGGGAGTAGACGTAGGGCATGTCGATGCCAACGGTACATTCGTTCATGCTACCGGCGGCCAGGGTGGTGCCGTCGAGGGCGATGGAGTACGAGACGTCCCAGCCGTAGGCTTTGCTCGGGTCACTGCCTCGATGCTCAACATCTGCGTAGAGGAGAGAACAACCCACGTTCAGGTCGCCGTCTTCACCTTCTTGGGTGAAGGTGCTGGCTGCACCCGTACAGTCGGAGTTGTAGCCCTGGTAGATGCCCATGCGAGAGATGCGGATGTCGTCGTAGGTGACCTTGCTGCCGGTCAACTCGTCGTAGTCCGTCTTGGGCCGGTCATCGCTGTTTTGAAGCACTTCACAGAAGTTGGCCCAGGTGGTGACGTTTTCGTCGCCCTCAGTGGCCTCGGAGGTTTCAACGCACTCGTCGTACTGGCCGTAGAGCGTGTAGTTGGCCACTTCAGCCGTGATTTCGAACTGGGCGTTGGCGTCGCCGGTCGGGATCAACTCACCGGACATTTCCCAAGCCGTCTGGTAGGAAAGGACCGAGCGAGAACCGGTCTGCGTGGCGTTGGGGTCCGTTTCGTTGGCGTAGGTCTCCACCGTCGAGGTGGTTCCGACGGTTACGTAGGAGATGCCCTTGATGTCGTCGCTGCCGAGGGTGGCGGTAGCGACTTGGCCGGAGGTCTCCAGTCGGATGTTGACCTCGCGGGGGTTGAAGTTCTCGGAACCGTCAGCGGTGACGGTCAGTTTGAACTGGGCGCTCTGAAGGCTGCTGGCATCGAGGCTGGAGGTTTCCATCTCTTCGCCGGCACCGTCAAGCCAGGTGAGGTCGACTTCGATGTCGTACCAGTCCTCAACGATGACGTAGACGAGCTCAGCGTCGTTGGAGGTGTCAGCGTCGACCGGGCTGTCCACGGCGATCTCGACCATGTACTCGCCTTGCGTAGGCGTCCACACGATGTCGGCACCGCTGCGCTGGAGCGTCAACTTGCCGCCGCCGAGGAAGGCGCCTGCGGCGAGTGGGTTGGTGGAGGAATCGAAGTCGCAGATGGTGCCGTCGTCGCACATGGCGTCAACGTTCTCCCACACGAGGTCGTTTCCGGAGGCGTCCTTGGCGATTCCGCCAACAGCCTGGGAAGAGTCGGTCAAGTAGATGGTGACCGAGTAGGACAACTCATCGATGTCCGCATCGCCCACGTTCTTGATGAAGGCCGAGAACGTGACCTCTTCACCCACTTGGAGGGTGTTGCGGCAACCAGCGATGTTGCACGTGCTTTCTTTCGGCGTTGTGATGGCAACCACCGACGCATCTGCTCCTGCACGTGCGCCGGTTTCCTCGATTACCACTTGTTCTTCAAGCTCGTGGATGTCCATGCCGGCGAAGAAACTCGTCAACATCAACAACACGAGAATTACAGGTGTCATATTCTTCATGTCAATACCCCCGAAGGTTCGGTATCCCTCCCCATGCCATGTGTCGTATTTATACTATGGGCCCTATGAATACGGGAAAAAATGACCCAATCTCGCCATTTGGCGCAGGTATTCGGCAGGCTGAGCCCGAAAATGAGTAGGAATGCGGCATTTCATTTCAAAAACAGCGAACATCAGCAGGCTGAAGTTATTTTTACACCGCCCTGAGCGCTGCAGAAGGCGGAACGGCTGCCGCTCTACGCACCGGTATGAAGGTGGTCAACAACACCACGCCCCACGCCACCAAAAACAGGAGCATGGTGCTCACCCACGGGAAGGAAAACGCCGCCCCCTCTGCCTTCCAGAGCGCGTTGTAGAGCATCACATGGAACCCGTAGCCGATCACCAAGCCGTTGAGCAACCCCAACACCGCCACCCAGGAAACCTCAACGGAGAACAGACGGAGGACATGCCGTCGCCTAAACCCGATGGCTCGGAGCATACCAATGGTGGTCTTGCGTTCGCTCACGTTTCGAACGGTCACCACCCCGATGCCAGCAACACCGACCAACAACCCGAGTGCGAGGTAGCCCTCAAACAGCGAGAGGATGGCCAGCACCAAGGATTGGATGATCATGATTTCATCGGCTACCGTTTGGACGTTGATGTTCCGGCCGGCCAGTTCAACATCGAGCACCTCCTCAAGTTCTGCAGCTGCACGTCGCTCATCCAGCGTCTTTCCTTGGGCGGCGGTTACGCTCCCGTCAAAATCAGGCGTGGCTTTGGCATCGGATGAGACGCTCACGTACATCCGCGTGATGGCTCCAGAAAACTGCGTTTCCACAGGTTCTGCATTCATCCAAACACCGGGCGAAAAAATGTACGACGACTGTTTGAGGAAGCCACCGACCACCGCATTTCGAGTGTTTTTCGGATTTGAGTAATCAATGAGCGATATTGAATCTCCAATTGAAAACTGGAGAGGTACAAGGGTGGTGCCATCGGCGGTTGATTCCAAGCCAAACGAGGCATCGAGGAACACGATGTTGTCGAAGGCAGCCATGGCAATCCACGCCTCTTCGGATGAGTTGCCGAGGGAGGAATCCCATGCGTAAAGTGGCAAGCCGCCATGCTGGATGAACCCGTCATCCACACCCCGAAGAAGGTAGGGCATTCGTTCACCGTTGATGTCCTCGAGATGGACTGGCGCCCGATACACCGCCCCAACAGCGTCGATGTTGTCCAGCGCAGGATGATCGATGCCCCATGTGGACGGATCCTCTCCCAAATCGATGGGCCGGGACCTCGTTGAGGTTAGAAGAAGCTCAAATTCGCCTTCTGCTTCTTCGACGAAATCTGAGGAATAGGTGTCAAACTGTTCGGTGTAACCAGCGAGCACCACCACTGAAAACATCGTGATGGAAAACATCCCCATCACCACCGCCGTTCGCAACGGGTGTGCCAGTGGATGTGCGAGGGCCACCGAACCCACCGGCCCGGTCCGCCTCAACACCCACCGTTGCTTGGCCAGCCAACCCACGGCCTGCGGGGCCAAACTGGTAAGGACCATGACACCTGCAAGCACTTGGAGCAGACCCAACACGATGAACGCCAGTTCGTTGGCTTCCATCTGTGCGCGCAACGGGTCAACAGGGGCAAGAAACAACGTCCAGAGGAGGAACAACAGACCGACCGCACCGAGGGTGTTTCTGGGTGCGTGGCGAGTCCAACGATTGGCGGGACGGCCCCTGTTGAAGAACACAGGGAGTTCCCATGTGAGCAGCGGCGTGAACAGGAGAATTAGACCGCTGCCCAAGAGGAGATAGGCACCGTAGGCGAAGGGAGATGAAAGGCCGGATAGAAGCAGCGAAAGCCCGCACAAGCCGACCAAACCCAAGGCCATGATTTGAAGCAAAAAGACGCCCCAAGGCACCCCGTTCTTGATGACCGCTCGAGCGCCACGGAGGGCTCGAACAATGTTGAGTTGAGCGTTGTAAAGTGCGCTGGACCAGAGGATGAGCAGCGCCAACAACGTCCCCCAAATCCATCCAGCAAGGAAGGAATCAGCCGTCCAATCGAAGACGAAATTCGTCGCATCGACGGATGAAAAGATCGATGAAAAGCCTGCAGAGATGATCCAAGCAAGGCCAAGACCCAGCACAGAACCGAGCCCGCTGGCAATAAACGCCAACGTCGCCCCCTCAAGGAGGAACAGGGCACGAGCATCGCTTCTACGCAGGCCAAGAGCTCGCACGGTGGCGACCTCGCTTCGCCGAACATCCGCCAGCAGCATGATGATCGTCAACGACAACAAGACACCTGCAGCGATGGTGAAGGTTCCAAACACCAGAAACATGGCCGAGAGGGCACCTGACGATGCCGCTGCTTGCTCAGCGGCTTCCAGCTTGACGGCGGCGAGCCGGAGGTGAATGTCTTCGGCTTCACTGCGCTGGTCAAACCACGCCGTCATGGCGTCCAAACTCGTGGTGTTTCCACCGCTGAAACCCGGACCTGAAAACATGAGCAACGAACGGTCATCCTCCTCGGCCAGGGCGAGCACCTCGGCGTCGGAAAGGGACACCAAACCGAGCACAACTGCGTCCAAATCGGCGAGCTGCTCAAAGCCGTCAATCGCCGTGTAATCCCCGTTGTACGCCAGCATCGTTGACGAATCGTTTCCGTAAGCGTAGGGAAGGACACCGGTCATGGCGAGAACGTTGCCATCTTCGAGGCCCAACGCCTCCAAGCGGGCAGAGGTCAACACCTGCCCTTCCTCGACTTCAAGGGTGGCTCCCTCGCCTCCAAAGGCCAGCACCATCTGAGGCAGTTTTCCAAAGCCAGGGGCGTCGGACAACACCGGAAGCCGAAGGGTGTCGACCACGTTCGTTGTTGCTTCCAATCGCAGCAAGCCGTGCTCAAAGGAGCACCATGTTTCACCGGCCTCCAACACCGCTGCGGCTCGGCCGTCGCAAGGCTCCACCACCTGGATGGGTTCATCTGAATCGGACGGCCATGCTTCGGCGTTGATTTTTTCCATGTCGATGAGGGGCAACGCGCCCCGGTAGTATGTACTCGACAAAAGACCCTCAACACGTAGCAACAGAGCATCCTCCGCCACCCTGAGGTCGAAAGAGAGTACCGTAGTGGGAAGGGGCACCGTCAGGTTTGACGAGGCGAGGGTGCTCAAGTTATCATCCAGGGTCAAGAGCTCCAGCGTACCGGCATGCTCAACCAATGTGTACCACACGCCTTCGCCTCGAGCAAGGGCCGTGGGCGCGCCTTCAAAGGAGACCGAAAACCGTTCGTCCTCGTCGGTGAGGTTCGTGTCTGCCACCACCATGCGTTGGCCGGACAGGAAGCCCACGATGCTGTTGTGTTCACTCCATGCAACATCGACCATTCGTTCGCCCTCATCGACCTGCCAAAGCCAAGCTTCGTTGGTGCTCAAGCGCTCAAATCCGAGACCGTTGGCGGTGCTGTGCCAGAGCGCATCCTCCGCGACGACCAAACGGTCGACCGTTGCATCAGCAAGGGTCAGGAGCGGCTCACCTTCAACTTGAAGTTCGATGAGTGGCACCTGCAACACTTCGAGGAGGGTGGCGTCGGGATAGAGCACGGTCCGGTTTTCGCGAAGGGCGGCGACGTCGTCACCATCCAAACGCTGAAGCCCGTTGGAAGAGGACACCGTGAGCGACGAGGTCCCGTCGTCCACCGTCCACACGAGGCCGATGTCCTCCGCTGTCAACACGTCATTGAACACCTGTTCAAGGGCATCCAGATGCTGCTTGATGGCGCTGTCAGAGAGGGAGGGCTTGAACGAGAGGGCGATACGAGTCAATTCACGGTCCATCCCCAGCAGCCCCTGGGCGGCGGTGAGGTCGAGGAATACAGCGGGTGAGCGCGTCCCCGCCATGGCGCCCTGGCCTTCGTTGGGGACCACGGCCAGCACCTCGACGCTGTGTGTGGTCCGCACCCGTTGGTTGTCTTCGGTGACGAACGCGCCCAACTCGAGAGCATCACCAACGCCGACCTCAAGCGCTTCGGCAGCCACGGCGTTGATGGCCACGCCTGGCGTGCTTCGAACCTCATTGGCAGCGGCAATGTCAGAAAACCGATAGGCGTTGGCAGGATCCAAGGCCTGCCATACGGACTCGCCGTCAATCGTGGCGTTGTGAGCAAACAAGGAGACGGACGGTTCGGCAAGCCCGGAATCCGCAGAAAGGCTGACCGAAGAAGTGAGGCCGAACTGACGACCACGAAGGTCATCGGCGAGTTCGGTGTTCTGTTGAAGCGACGCCCAGTAACGAGCGCCGATTCCTTCGTCAAAGGCGACGGCAACACCCGTCATGGGGTCAAAGCCAGCGATGAGCACGTCGGTCTCACCGTAGGCGGCTTGGACCTCACGCCCGACCGTCGCATCGAGAGAATCGCCCACCACCAAGGACGAGGTGATGATGGCAGAAGCGATGATCAGACCAGCGAGCATTAGCGCTGATTGTCGTTTGCGCCGAACCATGTTTTCCCTCGCTAAACGCCACACGAGCAAGCGTTGCGGGAGGAGCAGCGGTTGAACGAACATCATGGAGAGGGTCCCGATCAGGAAACCTCCGGCGACAGCGGTTGCCGAGGACAAGCCGAGCCAAGAAAGCAGCGCCAGCCCTAGCGTACCGTCAACCGAACCGGAGACGAGAAGCAGCAGCCGTGTCGACCACGAGGCTTCACCCCACCGACCTGAAAGGTACACACTGACCGTGCTCATCGCCAGCAGGGCTGACGCAACGAGCACGTACCACAAGAGCAACGTCATTCCTCCTCGGTGGGCGTTGTCGAGGGCGAAACGATGTTCCCGTCACTCATCGTGATGGTGCGCTGGCACTGTTCTGCAATGGCCGGGTCGTGGGTGACGACGAGAAAGGTTGTACCTTGCTCTCGATTCATCGTGGTCAAGAGCGTCATGACCTCGTCGGAGGTGGCGTTGTCGAGGTTGCCTGTGGGTTCATCGCACAAGATGATGGAAGGGCGATGGACGATGGCCCGAGCGACGGCCACCCGCTGCTGTTGACCGCCTGAAAGCTCCGCAGGACGATGGCCGCTGCGGTCGCCGAGCCCCACCTGTTCAAGCGCGAGGAGTGCGGATGTTCGTGCTTCGGTTGGAGAGGAACCGTTGAGCAAGAGCGGGAGTTCAACGTTCTCAACGGCTGAGAGCACGGGAAGGAGGTTGAAATTTTGGAAGATAAATCCGAAATGCTGGCCCCGGAGGTCCGTACGCTCGTCGTCGGAAATACCGTACAGGGGTTGACCGTTGACCAGCACCATCCCGGAGGTCGGTTCGTCAATGCCGGAGAGAATGTTGAGCAGCGTGGTTTTTCCACACCCGGACGGGCCCATCACGGCGATCATTTCCCCTGAATCAATGCGGACATCCACGCCTCGGACGGCTTCGACCGTGGATTCGCCGGCCTGGTAGAGTTTCCATAGTTGGCTGGCTTCGAGGGCCGGTGGCATGATGGACGATGCGGAATTGTATTCATAAATCCCTGCCCGTAAGGCGTCGCATGGCCTCCGAGGATCACGGGATGACCGTCGCCGTCATCGCTTTTGGACAAGTGGGGGAACAACTCGGTGGGCGCCATCACGAGCGAACGGTCCAGCCCGGCCTCACCGTGCGAGACCTCGTGGTTGAACTTGGGCTGGAGGAATGGATCTCGTTTGGCCTGTCAGTGGCCCTAAACGGCGATCGGTGTGGCATGGATACACCGCTGGTCGAGGGGGCTGAAATCGCCCTCCTTCCGCCCGTGAGCGGTGGTTAAATCGCCCTCCTTCCGCCTGTCAGCGGTGGTTAAATCCCCGTGGAGACCCCGTGAGAGGAAAGCCTTCAACAACGGGGAGCGCCAGGGCATAACGAGGAAGCACCATGGTCGGCGGATTGGGTCCCCTTGAATTGAGCATCTTGCTCCTGTTGTTCTTCGTGCTGTTCGGTGCTCAGCGCTTGCCAGAACTCGCCAACGCCCTCGGCCGCTCCAAAGGTGAATTCCAGAAGGGTCTCAACGAAGCAACGTCGCTTGGCGATGCTTCACGAACCATCGCTGACCTCGAGGCCGGCGGGCGCACTCCCGACCAGGTGCTCATCGACCGAGCCAAGGCTGTTGGCATTGATTCCGCTGGCATGCCCGTTGAGGAGTTGGAAAAGAAGGTCGCTGCACTCGAAGCCCTCAACGAAGAAAACGAGTGATTCACCCTTTGCGGCGTTTGACCTCGAGGGGCGAGCCGCAAATCCGACATTCACCGGTGCTCCCCTGCTTTGAGCGAGCCACATCGGGTTCAAGCGACGACGTCGCACCGCAGCCTTTGCACCGTTGCTCCCAAATCCAGACGTGTTTCGAAGCAGCGTTCACCACCGGCTCAACCGTCCCACCAGCGTGGCGAAAGGTGTTTTGCAAGCGGTAGTCATCGGTCACGAGCACGGCCTTCAGGGACAGGGCCAAAGCGAGGACATCGACGTCCACATCGGACAGTCGAGCCAAGTCGCCCGACGCACTGGCAGCAGCGTTGGCAGCTTCAAGCGCCGCAGGCGTCGGCGAACGCCACTGAAGGTCAGCCGCTTCAATCAGCATGGAGCGCGCTTCACTCAACCGCTCGAGTTCCTGCCGTTGCGATTGGGCGCATACACCTCCTGCGAGGCGACTGGGCGGCCAGTGGAGCAACGCTGCCGTGTCCAACACCCGCTCCATGGTGGCAACACCACAACCCGCACCATGAAGGCACCGCTCACCCCTATCTTCTTGAAAGAGGAGGCACAGCAAGACCCATGAGTTGGAGGGACACCATTCTGGAGGCGTTCGACGTCTTTGGTCCTGCCAGCCTGTTCGTCCTTTCCTTTACCGAGGCCATCGTTCAACCGATTCCGCCCGACTTGCTGTACATCCCCATGCTGGTCAACGCCATGGGTGATACCCCATTGGTGGTGTGGCTGTGGTTGGTGGTCACCGTGGCATCCGTGCTCGGATCCCTGGTGGGGTATTGGATTGGCCAACGGTGGGGCACCTCCCTCATGAAGCGGTTCGGTCAGGAGAAGCATCTCGCGAAACTCGAACACCTCACGGCCACCTACGGCACCTTGGGCATCTTCATCGCCGCCTTCTCCCCCATCCCCTACAAGGTGCTGGGGTGGATGGCTGGCATGGGCCACATGGCCAAGAAACCCTTCATCATCGCCGGACTGCTCGGACGTAGCCTGCGATTTGGCCTTGAGGCTGTGCTCATCGGCCTGTACGGCGAGCGGGCCCTTGAGGCCATCATGTGGATTCTTGACAACGAAATTCTGCTCGCCGTGGTGATGATCGTCAGCCTCGGGGGTGCATGGTTGGCTTGGCGGTGGTGGTCCGACCTCGGCCCTCAAGCACCGGCTGCGGGCCAGTAAAGAGACAACTGCCTTCCACGGGAACGGTTATGAACAGGGCGTCAGTGGGGCAATCACCGCTCGCGTGGTGTAGTCAGGTCCATCATTACGGGTTTTCATCCCGTCGACCCGGGTTCGAATCCCGGCGCGAGCATAACTTCGCCCCAGCACCCTCTTAATAACGAAAGAATCTGTTATCGATGGACGGGATTTCTCAAGGAAAGCCCACGCGAGAAAGTTTAGATGCCACCCCTCTGAGCAGGATTCATGCTCAAGATTGGAGATGCCGCACCTGACTTTACCCTGACCACCCCTGACAAGAGCAAGGTGAGCCTTGCCGACCATGCAGGTGAGCGCGTGGTGCTCGCGTTCTACCCGGCTGCCTTCACCGGTGTGTGCACGGCTGAGATGTGTTCCTTCCAGGATTCAATGGCCGCCCTCAACGACGCAGGAGCCACCGTCTTTGGCGTCTCGGTCGACTCGCCCTTCGCCAACGGTGCCTTCGCCAAGGCCAACGGATTGGAGTTCACCCTCCTCTCGGACGTTCACCGAACGATGATCACCGACTACGGCATGACCTTCGAGAATTTCGCCATTGACGGTTACACCGTGGCCAACCGAGGCGTCGTTGTGGTGGAAGCCGATGGAACCGTCGGCTATGTTTGGGTGTGCGAGAATTTGGGCCAGGAGCCCGATTACGAGGCCATTCTGGCGCACTGCGCCCAGTGATCACGCCAGCGTACCGTTGTTGTAATCCTCGATGGCCTGGTAGATTTCCTGCCGGGTGTTCATCACGAAAGGCCCGTAGCGTGCAATGGGCTCGCCCAGTTCTGGACCGCCAAGGATGAGCAATTCTGCGCCGTCCTCCTCTGCCGTGATGGACACGGCGTCGCCCTGCGAAAGCAAACCGAGTCCACCATCGTGGAGGGACCGGCCTTCAACGTCCATCGAACCGCCAAAGGCGTAGAGCATGACGTTGTGGTCGTGCTCGCACGCATGCACGTAATTGGCTCCAGGCTTGAGTTTGAGGTGGATGAAGGTGATGGGAATCACGGTGTCGATGACGGCTTGGACGCCCAGGGCTTCACCAGCGATGACCTTGGCCCACACCTGACCGTCTTCGCTGGTGGTTTCGGGGAGGTCGGCCGACGGAATGTCTTGGTAGCGCGGCGGCATCATCTTGTCCTTGGCTGGAAGGTTGACCCAAATTTGGAAACCGTGCATCAGGCCGCCATTTTCCATCATGTGGTCTTGAGGAAGTTCAGAATGAATGACGCCACGACCGGCGGTCATCCATTGCACATCGCCGGGGTTCAAGTCGCCACTGTTGCCAGCCGAGTCGGCGTGCTTCATACCACCGGCCAGCAGGTAGGTGACCGTTTCGAAACCGCGGTGGGGGTGGTCAGGTGCACCGACCGCTTCGCCAGGTGCGTAATCAACGGGCCCCATTTCGTCGAGAAGCAAGAAGGGGCTCATCAGCCGGCCCATGGCTGCAGGGCGTCGAACTTTGAAGCCGCCTCCTTCAAGAACGGTGTGCGTGGGTACGATGGATTTCAGGGTACGGTTCATGGTGGTCACTCCTTGGTCATGGCGTTGAGCATGGCGTTGATGGTGTCTGGATTGGCGGCCTTCTTCTTGTTGGTGACGAGCGAACGCCCCAGCACAATGCAACCAAGGAACGAGAATTGCATTCGCATGGCCATGATGACATGCTGGCCGCCGCCTCCGGAATGCGTGCCGAGCGCCACGGTTCGGTCTCGGAAGAGGCGTCGGAAATCATCGCCTTCTCGGCTCAACCAAGCGATGGCGTTGTTGAGAACAGGCGGGTAGGAGCCGTTGTATTCCGGGGCAAACACGAACCAGGCATCGCCTCGGTCCAGCACCTCGATGAGGTCGGCCAGGCCGTCCAACACCGCTGTGGCCTTTTCGCGTGCCACCGTGTAGACTGGAAAGTCGTAGGCGTTCAAGGAAACATGCTCGACGGTATGCCCCATCTCAAGGGCATAACCCTCCACCTCGTGGGCCAAGGCAACGTTGTTTCCATCCGAGGCGTGGATGAAGACAAGCTTCGCCATGCTATCCCGTGGGCGGCTTCTGCTTTATGATTGGCAGTATCGCGCCAAGCACCGTTGGCAGCCAAGGATCATTCATTGGATGCTGCAGCCGCATCAAACGCCGTCATGAATCGCTCCATCCACGCCCCCTTGGGATGGTCTCGATGACCTGCGATGACATCGTGATGGGCCTCGAAATAATGGGGCATCATCTTGACGAGCATCGCCTGCCACGAAGACGCCTCCACATGGACGATGCCGCAATCGATGCAAGCCATCCGAGGCATGGTGTGGTTTTCTCACCGCCGATAATTGAAGTTATCCAAGTTGGAAACAGAGCAAGGTCCCTTGGGCCAAGGCGTTATATCGGTCGGGCGGGGGGCCGAATCATGTCAGAAGCCGTGGTGCTCGAACACGCAGCAGCTTGTGAAACCGACTTCCTGGTCTACACTGGAAACTTCTGCGGGTACTGCCGTGCGCTGAAGAATCTTCTCAACCGAAAGGAACTCACCTTCACCGAGTACAATTTCGACGAGCACGAGGGGATGCGCATGGCGGTCGTGCAAGCCACCGGCCACCGAACCGTGCCCGTGGTGTTTGACCTTCGTGGTGAGCAGCCGATGTTCATCGGCGGGTTCGATGAAACCAATCGCTACCTCAGGAAAACGTCGTGAGCCACTCCTTCAAGGCTTGATGATGCTCAATGGGAATCATGTGGCCCTTGTGATGCTCGATAAGTTCCACGGCCCAGCCCGCTGACTCGAACAGATGCGCGATGGCCCAACCGTCCTCGATGGGGACCCGAACATCCTTTTCGCCGTGCATCCAAAACAACCGCTTAGATTCGAGCTCGTTCAAACGCAAACGAAGTTCCATGGGACGGACAAGGCGAGTGGCCATGCACACGACCCCTTGGATGCGGTCGGCGATGGGCAGTTGAAGCAACTCCTGCGCCATGGCGCCGCCTTGGGAGAATCCGCCAACGACCAAAGGCCCCATGGGTGCTTCTTCTGCAATGAGTTTCTCAAGTTGAGAAAGGCTGGAGTCCACGTCCATCAATTCCTTCCGAGAAAGCATCATCCTTCGGGTCACGTCGGCGTCAAAATTCTCGTAGCGCCACCACGTGAAGCCACGAACGGGGTGCTTGAAGCGGGCCTCTGGGACGAGCAGCGTCCAACCCTCGGGCAGGATCTTCTCTGCAAACGGCCGCATCATGGACGCGTCACCCGTCATGCCGTGCATCATGATGAGGGTCGGCACGTCACCACCTCACAAGGTCCACTGCGTGATGATGCCACCGGCGACCTTCAGATGAAGTTCGGAGGACTGCCCGCGAAGGGTGATGGTCAGGGAATAATCCCCCGAGAGCGACGGAATGGTACCGATGGCGCCTTTCTCAGAAGCACCGGAGCCCCACGCCCGGGTCAGCGGTGAGGCGCCCTGGTGGTCTTTCATGGAGAGCGTCCCCGAGCCGCCCTGTGCGATGTTGACATCGAGGTACCACACCAAGACGTCCCAGTCCTCGCCACCGGGGTGGCCGCTGTCAAAGAAAGAGTCGTAGATGTCGTTGTCGTTCTCTTCGTAGACACTGTCGAGCAGATCCCGAGCCTGGTAGAAGTACACGTCGCCGGTGTAGCCGGTCTTGGTTTGCGTCAGTTCCATGCGGAGTTGCTCAACGCCCTCGCCGTCCGTCCACACCATGGAGTCAAGGAAGCCGACCCGTC
The DNA here is from genome assembly GCA_038144595.1 of Candidatus Poseidoniales archaeon. GTDB lineage: Archaea > Thermoplasmatota > Poseidoniia > Poseidoniales > Poseidoniaceae > Poseidonia. The sequence continues at coordinate 111,605 of JAYQOB010000006.1, forward strand.
CGCTGAACGCGTAGGTCAATCGGTGCCCGTCCGAGGAATCGGCGACCACGTCCGCCACGCCGTTGTAGATGGACGCCGTCATGGCCGTCCACTGTTGCCCGAGGAGCGTGAACGTCCAGGTGTCACCTTCGTTCCATGGGAAGTTGAACACGGGCTGAGGCTCGCCCTCTTCGTAGGCAGACGAGCCGTCCAAGGTAACACGACCGAGGAAGGGGTTGTGGTTGATGACGGCGTGGCGCTGCGCTTCCCGCTCCCTGGAAATGCCCAGGCGGTAGAGGCTCGGATTCGTTGTCAACTTCAGCCACGACCAAACGAGCGCTGTCTTCACCAAACTGAGGCGTGATGAAGGTGTAGAGCCACTGGTCGCCGACGTTCCACGAGGGAAGACGCAGTTCGTCCTCGGTGGTGTCGCCACGGTTGTCCGAGGAAACCGTTGGCCCCTCCAAGCATCCAGCGAGGCTCAGCGAAAGCATGAGCCACGCCATCAAGCCCATGCTTCGCATGGTGAGGGCTCACGCCCTCTCTTTGAAAGGCTAACGCTCAGCCTTGTCTCAACCAATCGTCGTTCATTCGACGTTGTTGTTCAGAGCAGACCGTTCTGGGTCATCACGTCGGCGCCGGCGAGAACGACGGCCACGATCGACATGAGTTTGATCAGAATGTTCAGCGAAGGACCGGAGGTGTCCTTGAACGGGTCGCCGATGGTGTCGCCGATGACGGCAGCATCGTGAGCCTCGTCGCCCTTCTTGGCGCCGGGAATGTGGTCTTGCTCGATGGCTTTCTTGGCGTTGTCCCAAGCACCACCAGCGTTGGCCATGAAGAGGGCCATGAGCACACCGGTAACCAGGGACCCTGCGAGCAGGCCGCCCAATGCATCGTAGCCAAGACCGTAGCCGACCACGACGGGAGCAACAACGGCCACCACACCGGGGCCAACCATCTCACGGAGGGCGGCCTTGGTGGAGATGTCCACACAGGTTTGCGAGTCGGGCTTCACACCTTCCTTGCCTTCGAGAAGACCGGGAATTTCCTTGAATTGGCGGCGGATTTCAACCACCATGTCGCCAGCAGCCTTGCCCACAGAGGTCATCGTCATGGCCGCCACAACGAAGGGCAGCCCGCCACCGATGAGCAGGCCGATGACGACCATGGGGTTGGTCAATTCGAGATTCAGCGTATCGCCGTTGGCGCCGATGGCCGAGGTGTAGGCTGCAAAGAGAGCGAGGGCGGTCAATGCAGCGGAACCGATGGCGAATCCTTTGCCCACAGCAGCGGTGGTGTTTCCAATCGAGTCGAGTTCGTCAGTGATGGCTCGGACGTCATCGCCCAGGGCGCTCATCTCTGCAATACCGCCGGCGTTGTCGGCCACCGGCCCGTAAGCGTCCACCGTCATGGTGACACCGACCGTTGCGAGCATACCCATGGCCGCCATGGCAATGCAATACAGGCCGTAGGTGTCGCCACCGAGTTGGTTGGCACCAAGGATACCCAAAGCGATGAGCACGACAGGGACGAAAGTCGACATCATACCGACCGAAAGACCGGCGATGGCGTTGGTGGCAGGGCCGGTCTTGGACATCTCGCCGATGTGGGGGATGGCCTTGGTCTTGATTCCGAACACGGGCTCGATGCCGGTGTAGTATTCGGTGACCAGCCCGATGAGGATACCGACGATGCTGCCGAGCACCACGGAGTGCATGATGCCCATTTCGACATCGATGAGGCCTTGGCTGATGGCGCCGTAGCCACCGAGCCAGAACAAACCAGCACCGATGAACGTGGTGTTGCGCAGGGCGACGGCGGGGTCGTCGCCGTTCTTCAGGATGGCCATCGAGAACACACCGACGATGGAGGCGATGTAGCCGATGAAACCGAGGAGAATGGGCATCATCACGTAATCAACGTTCCAGCCTTCCGAAGTGCTGGCGATGATCATGGCAGCAATGATGGAACCGACGAAGGACTCGAAGATGTCCGCACCCATACCGGCCACGTCGCCGACGTTGTCGCCGACGTTATCTGCGATGACACCGGGGTTGCGTGGGTCGTCTTCAGGAATACCGGCTTCGACTTTGCCGACGAGGTCAGCACCGACGTCAGCGGCCTTGGTGTAGATGCCACCGCCCACACGTGCGAACAGGGCAATGGAGGAGGCACCCATCCCGAAGCCAGCGGCTGCGGAGAGGTCAGCACCACCTTCTGCATCAAGCCAGAGGGCGACGAGGGAGATGCCGAGGAGGCCAAGACCACCGACAGAGAGGCCCATGACGGCGCCACCGTTGTAGGACACAGCCAAGGCACCTGCTCGGCCCTCGGACTTGGCGGCCATGGCGGTTCGACCGTTGGCCGAGGTGGCAGCACGCATACCGGAGAAGCCGGCAAGCACGGAAGCCACCGCACCGAGGAAGAAGGCGATGGCCGTGTTGGCGTCGTTGATGACGAACAGCAACCCGCCGACGGCCACACAGAAGATAGCGAGGACACGGTATTCCGCAAAGAGGAACGCCATGGCGCCCTTTTGAATTTCATCCGTAATCTCAGCGACCACTTCGTTGTCGATCTTCACTTTGTTCACTTGTTGGTAGAGCATAAACGCAATCACCAATCCAAGGGCGCCTGCGGCTGCTGAAATCATGGCAATGTTTTCCATCATCAATATCACCTGTTGCACCGGCCACTTGGGAACCCTTCATAAGCCGTTCCCAGCAAAAATGACCCGCTGTTGCGGTTTTGAAGGCCTCTCTTGAGTACCGTTGGGACGGGAGCACGAAGGGGCAATCGTTCAAAGAGGAGGAACCGCTGGTCGTTTTCATGAGCATCACTGCCGAGGAAATCCTCGCTGAGATTGGACCCGTCCAGGAGATTCTGGATGAGCACGACGGTGTGGTCAACGTCATCGACACCTCAGATGGGAACATCATGCTCTCCCTCGATGGAGGGTGTAACTGTTGTTCATCAACGCCCATGACGGCCATGCAGATTTACTACTCGCTGAAAAAACTCGATCATGTGAACGATGTCATCTTTGTCAACGGTGAACTCCCCGAGTACATGCGCACCTTCATCGACCAAAAGATGGCGAAGGAAGCAGCCGAATCTGGTGGTGCCGCAGGTGGAGCAAACGGGGATGAAACGTCTGACGGAACGGGCGAGCCCCAGGGCGAAATCGTTTGATCACTCTTCTTCTCGCATCCGACCGATGCTGTGCGGGTTGGCACCGAACGAGACGTTCTCGCCCTTGATGTTCATGCGGGCCGAAATGGCGAGGATGATGCAGAACAGCGCCAGCGGACGCGGGATGTAGTCCGAGCCCCACAACTCACCTCCCACGCTGGGCAGTAACCACAGCACGGCAGCAGCAGCGATGAGCAGGAAGAAAATGATGTTCTGAACCACGGCCTCAGCCTTTGGTGAACGGGAAAAGGTCGCAATGAAGGTGAACAAGACGGCCGAGGAAGCGCACAGCACCTCAGCGAGCAGTTCGACCGCTTGCCCGTCCACCATGCTTCTTCCAACCCGCCCGCATTCTTGAACATGGGGGCCCGAGCGAACCTTTGTGTAGGGTCCCGCACCTCTTCCCTCCATGGCAGGCGGCAGTTTTGCTCTTCCCAAACCGCGCCCCAACGGGCCGCCGTTTTTTTCTCGCAATCAAGTGGCGAACGTCCTCCATCAGGTGGCGGTGCTGCTCGAACTGCAAGGTGCCAACGTCTTCCGGGTTCGCTCCTACCAAAACGCCAGCCGCATGCTCGGGAGTTTGACCGAAGACCTCGGGGAACTGGTGGCCAGCGGTGAAATCTTCAACATGAAAGGCATTGGAAAAGGCCTCGGCAGCGCCCTCACCCAGGCCATCTCGGAAGGACGCTGGCCCGACGATTGGGTGGACCTCCACACGAGCACGCCCCCAGGGCTCATCGAAATGCTGGGCATTCCCGGCCTGGGCCCGAAGCGCATCAAGCTCATGGCCGATGAACTCGGGGTTGACTCGGTGGCCAGCCTCAAAGAAGCCGCCCTCAACAATCACATCGCGCCCATGAAAGGGTTCGGGGCCAAATCACAACAACGCATGCTGGACGGCATTGAATTGCTCTCAAGGTTCAGGGCCCGCCGACGTCTTGACATCGGGTTGCGCTACGGCGAGGCGTTTCAGCGGAAAATCGCCGCCCTCGACGGCGTGCACCGGGCCACCCTTGCCGGCAGTGCACGACGGCGAAAAGACACGATTGGCGACCTTGACGTCGTGGTAGCGGTGGACGAAGCCGACCACGAATCGGTGGCCAACGCCATCCTCAACTTGCCCGGTATTGCCGACGTCAAAGGAGCAGGAGATTCGAAGATCAGCCTCATCCTCGACACGACCATCTTCGATGACTCGTTCACGGTCGGCCACATCGACGCCAACGTCTTGGACGCCATCGGTGGCGATGATTACGAACAGTTGGAAGCCGGCGGCACCATCGATGCTCAGGTCCGCTTGGTCCCGAGACATGTCGAACCCTTCACGCTGGCGTACTTCACCGGCAGCAAAGAGCACAACATCGCCATGCGCCAGCGCGCCATTGACCGCGGCCTGCGCCTGAACGAGTTCGGGTTAATTCCCGAGGCAAAAGCCGGGGAACTCAAGGGCATGGAGGCCGCAGCCTTTTCCCTTGAAGCCGTGGACGAAGCCGCCATTTACGCTCACCTCGACTTGGCCTATGTTCCACCCGAACTACGCGAGGACATGGGCGAAGTGCAAGCCGCTCAGGACGGTACGCTCCCCCACCTCATTGAAACCAGCCACATCAAGGGCGCCCTCCACAACCACACCACGCTCTCGGACGGTGAGGCGAGTTTGGAGGTCATGGCGGACACGGCCCGCAAGATGGGATGGAACTGGCTCGGCATTGCCGACCACTCCCCCACGCTCAAAATTGCCAACGGTGCGAGTGCAGACGACCTGCTTGAACAGGGTCGTACCATCAAGGCCTACAACGCTGCGTGGGCGGAGGAAGGCACGGATTTCCGTCTCTTCCACGGCGTGGAATCCGACATTCTTGAAGGCGGCAAACTGGACCATCCCGACGACGTGTTGTCCGAACTGGACTACGTGGTGGCCAGCGTTCACGCCATGACCAAGTGGCGAGGGCGGGACGAGTTGGAGAACACCGAGGAACTCATGCGGGTCATCGACCACCCCGCCACCACGGTGCTGGGCCACCCCACCGGCCGCATCCTCCAAGGACGAGAAGGCTACGAAGTGGACTTGTTTGCCGTGCTTGAACACATGGCGGAACACAACGACGAGGGGCGACTTAAGGCCATTGAACTCAACGCCAGCCCCTACCGGCTTGACCTCGACTGGCGCCTGTGCAAACACGCCAAGGGCCTCGGCGTCCCCGTGGCCATCAACCCCGATGCGCACTCCGTTCGAGGCCTCAGCGACATCGCCTACGGGGTGATGACGGCCCGCAAAGGCTGGATTGAGCCGGTTGACACCCTGAATTCACTCACAGGAGAAGAACTGGCCCAACGCATGACGCTGTGAAGGCAAAGCACACCTTCTTGACTCCCGGCCCTGTCCTCACACCATGCGCACCCTTCGAACCATCATCATGGGCAGCATGATGATCTTCCCTGGTTTGCTGCTCGCCCTTATCGTTTGGTACATCTCGGGCAAACCGGAAAGCGAGCCGTGGGAGACGCTGATTTGCAATGGCATCCCGTTCATCTCCATCGTGATGGGCCTCTTCTTTGGCTGGCAAACGGGCGAGGAATACAGTGCAACCTACGAAGGGTGAGTGGTGTCGTGAAGCGCCAAGACAAGGCCGACATCATCGCCGGGCAGTTGGAGGAACTTTACCCCGTCATCCCGATTCCACTGGACCACACCAACGCCTTTGAGCTGCTGGTCGCCGTGCTGATGAGCGCCCAAACCACCGATCTCAAGGTCAACGAGGTGACGCCCGCCCTGTTCGCCAAAGCCAGTTCCGCTGCCGCCATGGCTGAACTGGAAGTTGAAACCATCCTCGCCGACATCCGACAGGTCGGCCTCGCACCCACGAAAGCGAAGAACATCAAGCGACTTTCAGAAATGCTGGTTGAGCGACACGACGGCGAAGTCCCTGCGTCGTTTGAGGCCCTTGAAGCGCTCCCGGGCGTGGGCCACAAAACGGCCTCGGTGGTCATGGCCCAGGCCTTTGACGTCCCAGCGTTTCCCGTGGACACCCACATCCACCGCCTCGCGGCCCGCTGGGGGCTCTCCAACGGCACCACCGTGGAGAAGACCGAGAAGGACCTCAAGGCGGTGTTTCCTCGTGAAAAGTGGAATGACCTCCACTTGCAAATCATTTTCTTTGGGCGGGAATACTGCCCTGCTCGCTACCACGACTTGACGACCTGCCCCATCTGTTCGTGGGCGGCGACCAAGAACCGCATCCGAGAGGAAATGAAGCGTTGAGCCTCAGAAGAGTGAGAAGCCGCGTCCCACGATGCTGGTGACCATGACCACACCGGCCAGCATCATCGTGATGCGAACGGCGACGTGCTGGTCAGCGTCTTCCTGCGATTCACGGAAAAAGGCGTAGCCGAGCAAAACGATGGCACCGGTTTGAAGAATGACCGAAACCGCACCAAACAGGGCCACTTGTCCCTCGTAACTGTCGACGTCGTCGAGGTATTGCTGGGCCTCCTTCTCATCGAGCAGGTCGTAATCTGCAGCGTTTGGCACCGAGGAGTCCAGTGGGAACTGAGCAAAGGTGGCTGAAATCACAAGCATGATCATGCCGATCATCAGCCACTTCTGGAAGGAGTACATGCTCCCTTTGGCCATGGCGGCGGCCGGTGGCTGATAGGGAGAGGCGGCGGCTGGAGGGGGCGGAAGCGGTGCTTGCATGGTTGTGAAATCGTCAGCGGGAGTATGAATGTTCCCGAGCCTCAGACACTGAAGATGCTGCCTGCTTGGCCGAGAACGATGGCTGTGAACAGCGAGGCCAGCCCGGCGACCCACGTCAGTTGAATCATCTGCCCAACGGCACTCATTCGAGTTCCACCTCGAAGCCGTGTGGCGATGGATGAAACGGTGACCACCTGCATCAAGATGAGCAAGGAGATGATGATTTTGAACATCCGAATGTTGTCTTCAACCGACGAAGCGTCTTCCATCACGGGCAGTGCAATACCGCCCGAGAATTCTGAGAGCGCACCCACATCGGTGTCGACCAAACCGGAGGCCACGCCAGCGATGGCTTCACCGAGCTGGAGCACGATGGAGGTGGTGACGTTGAGCGAGGCCACGCTGGAGATCAGCAGACCGAGGGCCACACCCCACATCGTGTTGGCCGAAAGGGAACGGCGGTTGCGCAGCGAAAGCAAGTTTCCGACACTCCTTGAGACCATTTCAGCGGTCTCGGCTGGTTGGCCTGAGGATTGCGAACCCTCAATGTAGATGCGGGTGTAGCGGGAGATGACCGCCGAGTTGGTGTCGGCGGTGAAGTAATCCCACGCACGGTCGGAGTCAATGCGGGTGGAGAGACGCTTTTCCAAGCGGTCGATGGAATTGTCAAGCATACCGAAATCAATGCCCCGAAGGGCTTTGATGGTGGCTGACGGTTCGGCTGAACGCGCCTGGGCCGTCCCACCGAGCGCACGGATGAAGTCGGGATAGGTGTCGTCACGGCGTTGAATTTGATTTTCTTCGCGCCGAACCATGAACGCAGGGATGAGCAGGGGGGAAAAGGGGAGTGCGATGAACAGCAAGCCGTACTTGTCCCATTCCGACGTGATGATGTCCCATGTCCAAATCAGCGTCAGAGTGGACAGCACAACCAACCCCGCAGCGATGGCCCCGGAGAGCAGGAGCGAGCGACGAAAGTTGATGCGAAACGGGGTTTCCATCTCGTCCCTCGCGAAAGTTGCATCCTTTGGAATCGTGGCACGGAAGGCGAACACGGCAGCCAGTTGAATGAACACAAACACCAAGGAAGCGAGCAACAGGAAGCGCAGCCGACTGGCCACTTCAATGGGGGTGTCGTTCGCACCGCCCACTTCGAACAGCACGAGGTGAATGCCGGCGATGACCAAGCCGAACAGGCCGGCGGTGTTCAACGAGACGTAGATTTCCTTGAGCGTGTCAACGGATTCCAAGCGAGTGTCGTAGAGCGTGTTGTACTGCTCGGCGATGGTTTCTTGCTCCGAGCGCATGAATTCGTCAATGGGTTGGCCGGCCTCGATGGAGAAGGCCATGCGGTCGAGAAAATCCGACCACAGCGGGCTCGGGCTTTGGTGAGCGACGATTCGTGCGGCCTCCGGGAGCGACGTGTTCCACTTGTCGACCAAGGTTTCGATGCGTTTGACCTCAGAAGCCAACTCCCCGTAGTCTCGCATTTGCTTGAGGATGTCAAAGATGGACTGGGCCCCGACTTCACCGATGGACAAAATGCCCATGCGCGTGATGAACATGTGCATCTCTTCTTCGATCAGCGTGGCCGAACGCTGGACATCGAGAACGGGAAAGGCCACCGCTGCGAGGGCCGACATGGCCGACAGCAGGATGACGAAGAGGACGCCGGTAAAGCCCGCAAACAAGGCCCCTTCCGCCAGTCCGCCGGTCAAAAAGACGATGACCATCGCCAGGAGGAAGGTTACCGCCACGATGGGAGCGACGTACAACGTGAGAAAACGAGGAACCGGCATCTCCAGACGACGAAGGGCAATGTGCCAAATTGGCATGCGCTCCATGTCTCATCATCCTCAGTTGTGGTTGACCCCGACCCAAGTGTCGATGGCTCGGCTAAAGTGGTCCCAACCGTTGGAGTAGTACAAACCGAGAAGGTCGAACACGTCGTCGTAGTGGGTCAAATCACGGTCGGCCATGCGCTGGATGGCATCTGCTCGGCGAAGCATTTCGTCGTAGATATCACGCTTGTTGGCAAAACCTGCCATGGCTGCAATCTTGTTTTCGAGCAGGTGGGACTGGAACATACCGCGGAAGTAGTGCTTGTCCTTGACCGGGTCCCACTCAAACATACCGCGGGTCAGCACACCGTCGCTGTGCTTGTTGTAGCCGATGACTTCGTCGATACCGGTGATACGTCGGGCAATACCGCCACCCGGCGCCTCCACGACTTCCTGGAAAATGGCGAAATTCAGGTTATCGAAGAACCGAATCGGGACGTTGATCGGGTCACCGGTGAAACGTTGAATCATCTTGACGATGGAGGAGGCGTGGAAGGTAGCGATGACAGGGTGGCCTGTTTGCATGGCTTGGAAGGCGGTCGCACCCTCGACACCACGGATTTCACCGATGATGATGTAGCGTGGACGGCTACGCAAGGCGGCTTTGAGCAGGTCGAACATCTCAACACGGGAATCTTCGTTCTTGGCGTCACGGGTGACCAGGCGCTGCCAAATCTTGTGGCGCACCTTCACCTCAGGTGTGTCTTCTGCGGAGTAAATCTTCACGTTGTGGTCGATGAACGGGAGAATGGCATTGAGCGTCGTGGTTTTTCCCGATGCGGTTTCTCCCGACACCAGCACCGACATGCCGTATTCGAGGCAGATCCAAATGTACGCCGCTTGCTGCGCTGACATCGTCCCCCATTTGATGAGTTGAATCACCGAGATGGTTTCCTCTGCGAACTTACGAATGGTGAACGAAGGCCCGAGCATGGAGACGTCGTCGGAGAAGATGATGTTGATACGTGAACCGTCGAGCAACACACCGTCGATGATGGGTTTGTTGTCCGACACCGGTCGGCCGATGCGTTCCGACATGGCACGAAGATAACGGGAAAGCAGCTCTCGCTCACGGAACCGAATGTTGGAAGTGACCATGCCGAACACCTTGTGGTCCATGTGAATGTGTTTCAGCCCGACCGAGTGAATATCTTCCAGCATTTCGTCGGACAGCAGCGGCTCAAGCGGCCCGTTTCGAATCAAATCTCGAATCACGACGTACGTCAGCCGCTCTCGTTGGGCTTGGGTCACGGTCAAACGTTTGTCGTCCATGCCGATGAGTTCCCACATGCGCCCTTGACGACGAACAAGGTTGTTCGCCTCGGTGTCGAGGATGGTGTAGCGCTCAATCATTTGCTGGAGGATGTTCTCAAATTCGTTGTCGGTCGTGAACGAAGGGGCGGTGGGGGCTTCCTGAAGCAGGGTCTCCACAAGCTCACGGCGAATGTTCTCCTCTTCCTCCGTGAGTTGCGGCTCGAGTCCGAACCACAGAATGGTACCGCCGCCGTCGTCGTCGGCAGGAGGCTCGTAAATGTGGACGAAGATGGGTTCGCGAGTGACGTAGATAAGGTTGAGCGGACGTTGTTTCTTGGCGTCGCGGTCCAGTGGACCGTAGTACATCGGACGAGAGCCGTAGCGCATCTCGAAGTCGCGGACCCATTCTGCGACGTGCGGGTAAGCCGCCATGACGCCGTTGAGGTCGCCTTTTGCGAATCGAGGTTCGTCAGCCATGATATCCTCCTCCTCAGCTCACCGCCGTGATGTCAACGATGAAGCCCATACCGGGCTCAACACGCCAACCAACGGATGTTTGAATCGGCCCTGCTGCACGAAGGAACCGTGTGATGATGATGTTGCGCTTCAACTCGCCACCGATCATGGCGTTGTCCAGATCGAGAACGACCTCGGCAGAGGCCCGCAAGGTATGCAGAAGTGAATGGTCCATTTCTTCTGGGTCAGCACAGAGCATGAAGGAGCGTCCGTCAGAGGCGAGTTTGCGAAGTTGTTGGATCAGGTTGTAGTGGTCCGCTTTTGTGCCGCCTTCCGGCATCAACGAACTCGCAGAATCCAACACGATGACATCGGCCGCCGGGATGGCTGGGCTGCTGAGCACTTCTTGGAGCGACACGTCTTGACGGGCATCCGCCACCGTACCGTAGCGACTGAGCACCATGACACGGCCCTCTCGGATGGCGTCGGTCATGCCGTAGCCGATGCTCTCCATCTGTTCGATCCATCCACGCGTGGTGAGTTCGGTCGTGATGACCAGCACCTTGACCCCGTTGTGAACCATGCCGTGAATGAGGCGCTGGGCGATGAGGGATTTCCCCGCACCGACCTTGCCCTGCAGAAGGTAGAGCGAGCGATTTGGCAGTCGCAGTCCCATCGAGTCCGCCAACGAATCGGTTTCAACCTCAAAGGGGAAGCCGTCTTCCACAGGCTTGTGGGCCGTCATGAAGGGGTTTTCGTCAGGAGAAAGCATTCAATCTCACCTCCGCACTGGTGGTCGCTGAGTGGGTGTTTCCGCTGACTCGCTCGGACACACCGACAAAGAAGACCGAGATGTCTTCGCCGTCAGCGTAGGTCCACGAGCTGTTGGTCAGCACAATCTCAAGCAGGTCGCCAGGATTCCATTCCGTTCCGCTCGGGAGTACGGCTTCTGTGCTCGTGGGCGGCACTTCACCGTCGATGAGAACTTCGTAGTTGGACGTGTCCAGATCATAACTTCCGGTGTTCAGGAAGTACAGGGTGATGGTATCGCTGCTGTTGTTGTAGGCCACCATCGCAGGATCGCCTGCAAGCGCAACGCTCACACCGCTCCTCACGTCAGAGGCCCGCTCGTTCACCTGGACGACGCGAACGGCATCGCTCCATTCAGCGATGAGCAGAGCGCTCGCACCGCCCGAAATGAGCAAAGCCGTGATCAGCATGACCATTGAAGAAGCACCTCCGTCCGCCATTCCATCACCACAACCCGTGTGCTACGGTGGTTGAACCCACCGAAATTGTCATTCGTTCATCGCCGGGCAGACCGGTGTCAAACCAGTTCAAGAAGAGCGTTTCACCTGAAAACCAGAGATTGGTCAACGGCGGATTGTAAACGCGACGAAAACTGCGTCGCATTTTGGCCGTCAAGGAACACCCAAACATCGTCGTGATTGATGGTGGTCGAGCCGGTATTGGTCACGTTGGCGTAGAGCACATTGCCGAGTACGGCGGTCAAACTGGCAGTCGAGGTTGGCGTTCCGCCACCGTTCACGACCAAGGTTGGGAGCGAGGAATAATTTCCGTGGCTGGTGATCACCACGGAAGTGATGGCTCCCGTACCGTTTGTCGTGTAGGTCGCGGAAAATCCGCCGTTTCCGCTGGAGGCTTCAATCGTGCCTCCGCTGCTGTAGCCTGAACCGCCGTCAGCGATGGTGACGTCAACGATGGCACCGGTGAAGATCACCGCATCGTCAATGGTGAAGGTTGGCGTGGGTTCATCTGCTTCTTCAATCCGGTCAACACCGGATTCAATTTGCAGCGAAATGGCCTGATAGGCCATGGAGAACACCACCAGCATCGAAATGCCGATGATGAGCCCACCTACACCAACCGAAGCACCCATGTCACTCTTCACCCCGAAGCATGTGGAGCTGTCGCCAGGACGAGACCAACGCCGAGAACACCAACAGTTGTCGGTGCGGCAAATGGTCTTCCAGCGCCGTTTCCGGATCACCCGGTTCTGCCAACTGAACGATGGCAAGAACGGCGTCGCCTTCCTCTTGGGTCAGCATGCCGGATTCCATGGCCTTCTGCGTGAAACTCACGGCGGCCATGCCGGACATGTGGTCGAGGAGCAGCGCAGCGACCGTGGGCGCACCCGTGCTGGATTGACTGCTGGACCCGCTTGAACGAGGGGCGACGAGGAACGGGTTGGCCGCCAAGGCTTGCGCCTCGTACAACTCAACCAGTTGACCCTGGTCGTCTTCCATCATGCGAGACGAACCACCGACTTCCACAACCTCGCCGCTGGCGGTGATGATGCGGTCGCCGGTTGTCCCGTCAGCGTCGTCGTCGGACGCATCGCTCTCGTGGCTCTCACCGTCTGCACCAGCCTCGGCGTTGACGGATACGCCTTCTTCGAGGCGATGTTCCACCATTCGCAGGACGTCCTCAACCATGTCGAGGCGGCTGCTGATGAGGCGCTCAAGGCCAGAGGTGTCGACCGTCGCAGGAGCGGCTGGTACCGGCGTGGGGGCCGGTGCGAGCGTGGCTGCGACGTTGGGGACACTCTGTTGGCTGTTGATCCGAGCACGTGTTGGTCCGGGGGAAATCGTCCACGCGTCCTCCTCTGTGAGCATTCCCTGTTCAGGGAAAGGCACCTGCTCAATGGCCACGTTGGCCAAGATTTTCAGGCGCTCTTCGCTCAAGTTTTGGTCTGCGCTTTTGTTTCCACCCGAGTTTCCACTAAATGGCCATGCCATGTGATAACCTCCTTCCGAGAGTCAAAACTGACTCTCAGAAGTGATCAAACCACAAGAGCGCCAGCAGTTGTATCGTCAATTGTGACGTCTCGTAGGTTGTTCCACCACCGTTCAAGACGTGAAGGTAGAGTTGGAACTTGTGATTGGATCTCCGCCTGCGTCTGTTGCTGCAGGACCACAATCAACTGTTGCACTTGTTGCATCGATATGTACAATGTAACCATCACCAACATTCATTAATGTAGTTGCTGTTGCAAGGTCGGCTTCGTCTTCCATTGTGTGTACGTCAGTGTTAGCCAGTTCACCCTCAACAACACCGTTTGCACAGAACAACTGATAGGTGATTGGAATGGGAGCGTTGGTTCGCTACCAGGTGCAAGACGAACGAGGAGGTGGAATTCATCTGTTTGCGCAGTGGCGGAACCCGTCCCAACGTAAGCAGTGTTGATCATGATCTTCCCGCTCATTTCGTCAGCGGTGTCATCACCGGCGGTTTGTGCGTTCTGTTGAAGTTTTTCAGCGGTCTGAATGATGACTGCAGCAGCAACGGCTGCAACAAGAATCAGAGCGATGAAGACAATCATGGCACCGATACCGATGGCTAGAGAATCTTGTCCTTTGGATTGAACATGGACTGTTGGTCTTCAAATGACCACCTCGCCGTCAGCACAGATCCGCCGTAGTTCAAGACTTCGTAGGTGAAACCACCTGTTCCAGATTGAACGTTGAATGTGTGTTGTGCGTTTGCTGTTGGTTGGCAAGGTTGTTGGGTCAAGCTGGATGGTGTAGGTTTCACCAGGCTGAATGGTTGTAGCTGCATTTCCGGCCATATCCCTGTTCCAAGGTCAGAGGCAGCACGGTGAACCGTGGTTGTTTCATCGTTAAAGTTCCCAGCGTCAAGTCCACCGTTAGCACCATCATCACAAGTGATGACCCACTGAATCGTGTGGCTGACAACTGGGTCCGAACCAGGTGCCAATTCAAAGGTCACATACAGGTCATCAGTGTTTGTGATAATCACCGACTTGATGGTAATCTTTGATGCCATCATGTCGGTTGTATCCTCACCCGTGGTCTGTGCGTTCTGCTGCAGCTTTTCTGCCGTCTGAATAATGACAGCAGCAGCCACTGCTGCGACCAAGATCAGCGCAATGAACACAATCATTGCCCCAATACCGATGGCCGCAACGTTGTCGCGGTTTTCGTTCTTCATTTCTTTCTTCATGTTTTTCACCATTTTTTGTTTTCTTCCCCGCCGCTGCGGGTGGAACAGGATGCGGTCAAAGAGCACCTCCTTGACCGAGGTTGATGCGAAGCGGCATGCGGAGCACGGCGACTTCGTCTGGAGCAAGATTACGAATGAAGGGCACCTCTTCGGCGGAGAAGCCGGGAGGAATCCAGGGCGTGAGCAGAACTTCAGAAAGCGGTTCCATCGAACGGTTCTGAACGCGCATGGTGACCGTGATTTCACCCGACCGCATCTCGTAGGCAGTGGCCACCGACAACTTGCGGGTCAGCGGGATGTCCTCGGATGAAAGGCGGTAGTCAGGCTGGATGTCAAAGCGGAGCGGGATGTTGCCGCCGGGGGCGATGATGGGCAAGTCAACGTTGGGCGGATTGGCCGTCCAGCCCTCGGGCACGGGCGGCTTCAAGCGCAGCATCGGCATGGGAATGGGGCCGTCGTTGATGATGCGGACCAGCAACACACCGGATTCTCCACCGGCAGGCCAGCGGGTGTCCACGCCCATCCAGAAGTGGCGGAACAAGAACGGGTTGAGCGTTGAGGTGTTGCCGCCAATCATGTCTTCGAGCAGGTCTTCGACCTCTTCGGTAGAGGCACGAATGTCCCCCATCTCGGCTGCGGCGGTCGCCTCTCGGAGTTTGTAGAGGATGCGCTCGGCTTCTTCGAGGGAAATGTGCTTATGCACCAGCAAACGATGGAGCATGGCGATGCTGCGGCGAAGGTGCAGAACGTCCTCCTCCAACTCCTCAAGGGTCTTTTCTGCCCGACGAAGCGATTTTTTGGCTTTGCTCAGTTGGTGCAGGCTCAGGTGAACCTTGACCTCGCCGAGGTCCATCTCAGTTTCCGCCAGCGAAGGGTTCTCGCGCTTGGCGGCCTGCCGAGCGATACGCTCGAGGGTTTGCGAGGCTTCGAGGATGCCTTGCTCGCGCTCGGCACGCTCTTGCGCCATCATGTCCGCCAAGGCGTCGTCTTCAGGCATCGTCTTCCACCTCCTCTTCGGCCCCTTCTTCCGCCTCAAATACGAGATCGGTCGCGGGTTCCTTTTCACCCTCGTCTGAGATGATGGGTTCGGACGCCCCACCGGCAGGCGCAGCAGCACCACCTGTGGTTGCAGCGGCCACCGGAGCGCGTTCACCGAGAATCGCAGAGAAGTCAAGTCCTTCATCGGCCAAGTCGTTGAGCAAGCGGGCGGGGTCGCTCAAATCACGCTCGATGCGAATGGACTTGACCTCAGCATCCGTCATGCGACCGTAGAGGTTGCCGTACATCTTGTCCGAGCGCTTGAGCAGGTACCAGACACCGGCCATGATGATGAAGAAGTACGCCGCCATGACCACCAAGTTGTCGCTGTCCGTGGAAAGTTGGGGCGGGAGTCCAAGAACGATCGCAAGCATCCCCAGCACCGGGATGGACAAGATGATGGTCAACTGCCGTCGGCTGTCCTTGAGGGCTTCAAAGTGGTCAGAATACACCGTGGAAGTCCCCTTTCTGGCACGCTGATAGTCTTCGTGAATGAGTCTGAACTCGTCGCTGCTCTTCCACGTCATGCGCCAAATCCACAGGGCACTCAAGGCGAGAATGGCGGGGCCGTAATACGGGACTTGGAACAGGTGGAAGGCAAAGCCAAAGGCGATCACGCCAGCATAGACGCCACCGAGTTGCCACTTCTCGGACTGGCTGGAGAGGCGAACGAACACGAAGGAAAGCAACGCCGCCACAACACACGCTACAAAGGCGATGGAAAGGTCGGGTGACCACGATTGAACGGTCTCTTCACCGAGGTCAACCCCTTGTGAACGGTCGTTGGTTTCGTCGTTGCCGTCGCCGACGTAGAGGAAGGAAAGGGAGGCGTCGCACTGAACGGTACGCTCAACTTCCCACCAGTCGATCGTGACCGGACGCACGTCCCACGTGAAGGTGTGCTCGGCGTTGGCTGCCATGATGGGCACCATGTCGGGGACACTGAGCACGTCGACAGCCCCGTTGCAATCCAACATGGCTGAAACACCGAGGGCTTGAGCCGTGCCGTCGTTGCGCACGGTTACCTGATACTGTGTTTCTTGACCTTCGTAGAAGGCTTCGGGGTCAACCGGGCCTTGGGCGTGAATGGCCGGGTCGGCGAAGACGGCCAGCTGGTAGGTGAAGACGTCCTCTTCGTAGACGGTGTAGCCGCTGTTCTCGTCAGGGTGATAGAGGCGGAAGGTGAGGTCCCATCCGTCGCCGGGAAGAATGTTGGGCGGGTTGGGCGCATCAACGATGAGTTCGATCGGGGCGCTGGTGACCCAGGGCTGTCGGCTTGGCAAAGTGATGCGGGATTCGGGACCCAGCGAAGTCGAACCGCAGAAGGCCGACATGTTGAGTGGGTAGTCGGTGTCATCGACCCGAACGGCAAACGTCCAACCGTAGAGGGAAGCGTTCTGGCCAAGGTCGTCCACATCGAGGAGGCGTTCGGCACGGCACAATTCAAGTTCGTACGCCACGGCACTCTCGGGCCCCATTGGGATGTGCGAATAGACGATGGAGAAACTCTGCGGTCCATTGTCACTTGGTGGCGTGACCGAGGTGTCGCCGAGTTCGAAGAACCGATTCATTCGCAGGTCTGTGTAGTACTCTGCACTGCCTTGGACCGCCTCTTCGGTGGGGTCGAGGGTGAGGATGAGGTTGGCGGCCAGTGTCAACGCCGGTTGGACGGCGACGCTGCTGATGCTGAAGGAGAAGGGGACGGTTTCGCCACGTGGAAGGAACAGGCGAGAAGGAGCGGTTGGAGAGACTTCCCAATCCAAGCTCGGTGTGGTCAAACCACCCTGAAGCAGGGTATAGGTCACGTTGACTTCAACGTCCTTGTTGCCGGTGTTGGTGATTTTCACGTCCCACGTTCGGCTGATACCGCGGTGATAATCCATGGTCGTTGGCCAGTCCTCAACTTCAACGAGGAACAACGGTGCCACCACGAAGCGGAAGGTGTGCACCTTGAGTTCATCTCCCGTGGTAGCGTTGAGGACACGAATGGTGACGGGGTACAGCGCACCGTTGGCCATGCTGTTGTCGTCGGTCAAGGCCGGAACGTCGACATCAAACGAGCCCGTGTAGGTAGCACCCACGTCAAGGCTCAACGGGAGCGAAGCAGGTGTTACGGTCCAGTTGCCGGCCACCGAAGTTTCCACAATGACATCTTCAACGAGATTCCCGTTGTTGATGAGGGAGAAATCTACGGTTTGCGTTTCGCCAGGAACAACACCGATCTCTTCCAAGGTACCGACCACAAGGCCGTGTTGCTCACTGATGTTGCCGAGGATGTTGGCCGAGAGGTTCAGGCCGGATTCGACGTTCGAGACCCAAACGGTGGCGTAGTAGTTGGCGGCGGCGAGCGCGTCGGTGGTCGGCGTGAGACGCACGCGCACGGTGGATTCGTACCCAGCACCAATCTGGACGACGGTGGGCGTTTCGAGCACGAAATCGATTTCACCGGCGTTCGACGTATCGAGGTAGACGCCAAAGGTGGCGGGCGTGTTGCCGTCGTTGCTGATGATGACGCTCGTGGTGATCGTCTCGCCGATGGAGAGGTTCACGGTTTGGCTGGTGGGCGAGAGTGAAGCGTTGACTTTCTCGCCCACACGAATGGGCACCTCAAACGACGCAATGTACGTGCCCGAGGACATCTCAAACACGTCGATGCCGATGGGCTCCACGCTGTTGGCCGGGGCTTCGGGGTCCGTGGTGAGAATGAGCGGGAAGGTGGTGATGTGCGTTGAAGCGTTTGACGGGTAATCGGCCACATCGGCGGGCACGTCGGTGACCGTGGTGGATGGCATGATGCTGCTGGTGCTGAACGAAACATCCCAGCCGTCCGGGACTTGGTCGTTCAGTACCAGGCGGTAGGAGGTCATGTTGTTGCCCGTGTTGGCGAGGTCGATGTCGAACGTGGTCTCTTCGCCGACCATGGCGTCGAGGGTGGTGCCGTTGTGGCCTTCAACACCAAGCACGGGTGGAATGTTGATGGTCAAGGTCTGCGAGATGGAGGTTGGAATCACGTTGGCGCTGCTGTGAGCCGCACCGAGGCTCGGCGTGGCCGTAATGGGGATGGACAGCGAACCGGCCACGGAATAGTCGTCGGCGGGCCCCTGAACCGTCAACACGGCCTGACGGGTCTCACCGAGGGACATGCCCGGCAACGAGGTGGGCGTTAATCCAACGGCCCAGCGAGCCGCTTCAGAGAAACCACCGGACGAATCGGAGGTGAAGACAGGCGTGCCGAGGGAGAGGGTGGTGTCGACCGTCTCTGAGAGCTCCGTGACGAGGTTGTGGCGGACCTCGACTTCGAGATCGAGAATTTCTTCCAATCCGCTCCCCTGCTGTGCTTCAAGGACTTGCTGCACCGTCATGTCAATGCTCTGGGTTGGCAGGCCGGGGTCCACCACGATGACGGGGAGAATGCGAACGGGCGTGGCGTTGACTTCTGGTACGCCGCCGTCCACCGAGGTGGCTTGTGCCCACACGGACATGGTGTCGCCGGCTCCGTTGTATTCCGCAGGAACGAGCGGATTCTGAATCACGGGCGGGGTGACCGTGAGCGTGACGTTGACCGATTCACCGGGCTGGAGCGTGCCCGTGGTGGCGGATGAAAACGAAAGATCCCAGTTGATGGGGTTGGTCGAGATGCCGGCGTTGAGGGTGAAGGACGTTGGTGCGTTGCCATCGTTTTGCACCTTCACTTGAATGGGCGAGGGATTACCCGGCGTCAGTGATTTGGTGTCGCTGTCCATTTCGACCGTGCCGTCGTAGGATTCGCTCGCAAGGATGGTGGTGGAGACGCTCTTGGCAAATCCACCGCCGTTGGAGGTGATACTGAGCGTGATGGTGTCGGCGTCGGTTCGGAGCGCCGATGCTGGGACGGTTACGTCGACGAACACGTAGGTGGTGCCGTTGGCCGTGACCGTTGGCGTGGAGGGCGATGGGCTGACGGCCGACACCCACCCGTTCACGTCCGAAACGCTGACCTGATAGTCATCCACACTGACACCGGTGTTTTCGATGGCGTAGGTCAACTGTGCTGTTTGCCCGGGCTCAACGCTGCGGTCGTGAGCGGCGGTCAACTCAAAGTCGTAGTTGGAAAACACCACGCGCTGGTTGAGGAACTCGATTGAATTGGCCCAATTCAGTCCGTTGAAATGCATCTCACCAACCACATCCCACTGCCCTGTGCGTGCGGTCGCATCGAACTGCATGGTGACATCGTAGAGGGCGGCTCCACCGGCATACAGGGAGCCGGGGCGAACAACGGGGACGATGCTGGAGACCTCGGAGAAGGCGTTCGTAGGGTTGCCTGCTTCGGTGAAGTTGAGGTAGAACTGGGCCGATTGATTCTTCACGCCGTCGTTGCGAACTTTGACGGTAAAATCGTGCATGGTTTGCGACCACACCACGCTGCTGGCGCCGCTGCTTGGTTGCGGGATGTCCACCACCGGAACGCTGCTGTTTTGATAGCGGCTCACGTTGATGACCATCTGGTCTTCGTTGTTGGCCGTGTTCACGTCGGTGGAGGAGGAGATGCGTGCCTTCAGGATCTGATTGGCCCCCAAGGTGGCCGACCACGAGAAGACCGACACAGCACTGGAAGCACCGGCGGCGATAACGCCAAGGTCGGTGCTGTCAATGAGGACATCGCCGGATGAGGCCGTACCCTGGAGAAGCAGCGTGAGCGATGCCTGGCCTGCTGCGAGGCCGATGTTTTGAACCTGAACACGAACGACGTGGGTGGCGTCTTCGGCCTCTATTCCGCCGCCGAGGTTCATCGAACCCGCATCATCCAAGGTGAACGATGACACCACGAAATCAGGCGTTGATCGTCCGCCATCGGCCATGGCGAGCGGTGTCAAGCTCGCCACCAACATCAGGGCAACAAGGCCCAAGGGGACGGCGGGCTTAGACAGGGTCTGCACCTCCTCGATTGGGTTCCGTGAAGCGGTCAATCGTGACCGACTTCCCTTGACGCTTCCACTGAGCGAGCAGTTGGTTGAGCAACGTGTCGTGCTCCGCGTCCGAAATGCCGAGCCGGCGGCGCTCTTCCCAGAGCAAGAGTTGCTCGGTGCGGGTGAGAAGGGCATCCCGGAGGTAGAGTTCGAGGGTGCGCCGGTAAGCGTCGCGGTCGGAGATGGCGTAAACGATCGAGTCGCCGGGGACCTGGTCGGCCCTGTTTTGAATCATGTTGCCGAGCATCAGCGCTTCATCGTAACTCAGCAGCCGCTTGTCAAGGTCGGTTTGAATGGTGCTGGCGATTTCCTGAAGGGCGTATTTCGTGTCAGCACGCTGTATTTTTTTGAAATGACGACGCGCTCGCCTTGACATACGTGCGCCGACCATGGGTCTGTTGTTGCACTGGCAGTTATTCAAAGAATCGGTCGCCACCCCATGAATCACCCGGCATGAATGTATTTTGATTCAATATGAATAAACGCACGACATAAGCAAGATTTCCCCTGAATACGGCCACCTTTTGTATCAAAAATCAAAGCAATGGCTTTAGTGGCCAGCCTCAGGAGTTGTTGCATGAGCGAAACGATTGAACTCAGCGCTGGCGACACCGCCCCGGCCTTCACGGCCACGGACGAACACGGAAACGAACACACCCTGCAAGGCTACCTCGACGAAGGAAAAACCGTCATCCTCTACTTCTACCCAAAAGACTCCACGCCCGGCTGCACCACGCAGGCCTGCGACTTCCGGGACAACATGGGTCGCCTCAACGGCGAGTCCTATGTGGTCTTGGGCGTCTCAAAGGACTCTGCCAAATCCCACCAGCGCTTCGTTGAGAAGCAGGAACTGAATTTCCCGCTCCTGGTCGATGAAGACCTCGCCCTTCACAACGCCTTCGGGACATGGCGTCTCAAGATGAACTACGGTCGAGAATACATGGGTTGCGCCCGCTCCACGTTCGTGATCAGCCCCGACGGGACCCTCGCCTGGTGTCGCTACAACGTCAAGGCCAAGGGCCATGTTGGCATGCTCATGCGAGAACTTGGCCTCGGTGAATGAGGCGGACGGCATGGACGACCTGCCGTTGACGGGCCAGCGTGTGGACCTTGGCGGTAGCGTTGCTTGGTGGCCCTGCCACATTGGGAAGGGCGCTGTCATCGGTTCAGGTTCCTCCGTCGGGGCCCTCGCTCACATTGGCCAGCGTGTCATCATGGGCGAAGGCTGCAAGGTCCAAGGAAGCGCCTACATCGCTGACGACTGCCAACTGGGCGACCGTGTGTTCATCGGGCCTGCGGCCGTCATTCTCAACGACAAGTACCCGCCCTCCAACGACCGAGGAAAGTGGCAACCGGTTCACATCGGCGATGAAGCCGTCATCGGCGGCAACGCCACCATCGTCCCGGGCAACAACGTCGGCAAGCGAGCCGTTCTCGCCGCCGGTGCCGTGTTGACGCGCCCGCTTCCTGCGGGCGAGGTATGGGGCGGGAACCCGGCTGTTTTCCTGATGACCCGAGAGGACTATGAAGCACGGCGGGAGGCAAGGACATGACCGATGAACGCACAGCTGTAGCAGCCTTCCTTCGCAAGTGCAACGACTACGCCATGGCCTCCATCGAACGGAAACAAGCACGTGGCGAACTCGAGGATATCCCTCGGTGGGAAGCCTACATCGAATTCAACGAACATGCCCTCGAAGAAATCGCCAACGGCACCCTCGACCGATGGTTTGAGCCAACGGACACACATCAACCACCGCTGCTTCGTCTTGACCTCGATGCCATGGATCACGTCGAGCGGAGCACGTGGCTCAACAGCGTGCTCTCGCCTCGCCCCGTGGTGGTCGCCGGCTCACACGATGAGGAAGGTGGGCGAAATTTTGCGCCCCTGTCGTCGGTCATGCAGGTCTCCACCGCCCCACCTTACCTGACCGCTTCCTTTTCCATCCACAAGGACAAGCGCCCGAGGGACACGCTCCACAACCTCCGAGCCACTGGAAAGATCGTGCTCAACATGATGCCACCCACGCCTCGCGGCGCCTTCATCGTCGACGAAACGGCCACGCCTCTGCCCCAAGGCGAGGACGAAGGGGGACTGCTCGAATTGCCAACCGTGGCCGACCAGCCGTTGCTCATCGAGGAAGCCGTGGCCGCCATCGAAGCCAGCTACGTTGAGGAGCATCCACTCCCCGACGCCGTAGCGACCCTCGTGGTGCTCAAGGTGGACGCCGTTTGGTTCTCCTCCTCCACCCTTCCAAGCGGAGGGCTCGACGTGTTGTGCCAGCACGGACGGGACGACATGACGCCCTCACCTCAAGGATGGACACAGCGGGTGCTCAAGCACTACGGCCCAGTCTGAAGGGCGTCCCAAACCCGCTGCAAACCGTCTTCAAGCGAGACGATGCAGGACCACCCGAGCAACCTTTCAGCGGCGCTGGTGTCGGGCTGCCTTCGTTTTGAATCCCCAAAATAGCCTCCAGCCAACACGCAATCCACGGCCATGGAACCGACGGTTCGGTTGACGGCCTCGGCCAGCGAACGAATGCTGACCTCCTCGTGCGAGCCAACGTTGAAACTGCGTCCGCTCAGGGAAGAGCCGTCCAAGGCAACGTCCATCTGCCCGGCCCGATAAAACCCGTCCACGATGTCGTCGATGTAGGTGAGGCTCCGCGTTTGACTGCCGTCACCGTGAACGGCCATGGGTTGCTGCTGGCGAACCGCCTGGAAGAACATCCCGACCACTTGGCCGTAGGCGTCGCCGAGCATGTCCACGCCGTAGGCGTTGAACGGTCGCACGATGCGTCCGTCCAGACCCTTCGATACGGCGTGATGGAGCGCCACCTCGTCGAGGTACTTGCTCGCCCCGTAGGAAAATCGTTGGTGGTCAGCGGCCGAGGGAAACTGGCTGGTTTCAACGTCTCCCAGCGGCATCCGCTCGTTTTCCCCGAAGGCTTCCGGCGATGAGGCCAGCACAAAGCGCGCCTCCCAAGCGAGTGCCTGACGCAGCGCCACCAGCGTGCCGTTCACGTTGACATCAATGACCTGCATGGCCGCCTCGTGAAACCACTTGGTCCCGTTGATGGCGGCCAGATGGTGGACCAGATCGACGCCGCCCAGCGCATCATGGCAGCGTTGAAGGTCGTTAGACCGGACCACGTCCCCCTCGATCACGGTCAACGAAGGGTGGGCACTGACGGACGCGAGGTTGGACATGGAACCCCGCCAAAAATTGTCGAGCACGGCAACGGTGTGCCCCTCATCCAAAAGTCGTCGAACGAGCGCAGCACCGATGAAGCCCGCTCCACCCGTGACGACGACCCGCATGCTCACGGCTGGACACGCTCCAGAACCTCCAGTTCTACACCGGAGGATGTACGGCGGAATTCGACGGTATCGCCGGTGTTGACCGCCATGCACGGGTCGGCGTCAAAGCCGTGGCCGTAAGGCAGGCCGAGCAGGGAGCAAGCGGGGAGGGTCAGTGGGCAGATGTCTCGGTTCACCACGGCTTTCGGCCCTTTGTCGGTGTAGATGAGGCCCATCAGTACGTAAGGAGCCACCGTGGAGCCGGAGCCTTTGGGATAGACGAGGATCGTATCTTCAATCGCTACGCCGTCCAGCGGATGGCCCGGCTCCTCAATCACGCCGGTGTCCCGGTTGACGTAGCCGAGGTAGGTGATGGGCACGTCGGTGACGAGGGCGCGACCCCGCACGGTAAAGTCAGCCTGAGAGCGCAAACCGGACCCGGAAAGCAGTGCATCATCCGAACGATGGGTCTTGGAAGAAGCGTGTTGGGGTTGAGCCTTGGGGGTGAGCACGGGAACGGGGCCTTGGGCCAGCGACGGGTCAATGGCGTGGGCAACGCAGGCTTCGATGGGCATCACCGACGTGGGCAACCGATTCAGTCCACTGGTCAGGTAGTGTTCCGCCTTGAGCGAATTCGTGAGCAGGTGGTTGTACTTCGACCGGTTGTAGGGCGTGACCTCCGGGCAAGTGTCCTTGAGCAACAACGCTCCGCCTTCCTCCAGCAGTTCGATGGTCCCGTCCGCTTCGGCCAAGGCGTAGTTTTCGCCGCTCGTGAAGACCCAAAGCCGGTGGTCGGGAACCCGACGCCCCATTTCCATGTGCGAACGAAGGGCGGAGGCCGTGATGCGGAGTTCTTCCAAACTGGCTTGGGGGCATCCAATGACCACCAGGTCGACTTGCCCTTGGGGAGCGAGGTCGGCGTAGCGCTGGTCCAAATCGGCTTGGGTAAAGGTCAGTGAGCCTTGCCAGCCGTCCGAAGGCGGTGCGACCGTCCCGTCGTCGTTGACCGCCAAAGGAGGAGCGGCCGTGTGACCTTCCGCCCACAGCATGGCGCAGCCGTAGTTGGCTGCAGCTGCCGTCAGGGCCTTTTTCGAAGCGAAGGACATGAACTCGGGCAGCCCTGTGATGTAGGGCATGGGGCCGTACGGCATGTTCCAATCTGGACGGACCTGCTTGCCCATCCAGTCGCCGAGCACCGACCAGTCGGACAGGTGGTTCATTTCGCAGTCGACGTGAACATGCATGTTGGGTACGCGGTGTTCGGGCAAATGGAGCCCCCAGCGCGGTGCATAACCGGTCAGGGCCGTGGCCAGCGCCGACAAGCCCGATTCACGGTTGGTGATGAGTGACGTCCAGGTGTTGGAAAAACAAACAGCGTTGGATTCCGCCCACGTGGCGATGCCGCTCTCGTTCTCGATGCCCCGGTCGTACGGCGTGCACGACAAGGTGGCGTCGATGCCCAGGCGCTCGTACGCCTGAACGATCTCGAATTGCTGCTCGAGAAAATCAGGCCACTCGATGTCCATCTCTTCCATTTTTTCACGGTCGCACCCTGCAGAATTCAACGTGGTCGGGATGGCCACGTGGCCGTCACCGTCCGCCGAAAGGTCCTGCAAAAAGCGGCGTAGGCCGTGGCCACCGGTGATGACGGAAACGCCGGAAACGTGGGCGTGAACGGCTTCCAAGTACCCATCGGCTTTGGCCGTGTCCGCCAAGTCAATGACCAGACGGGCGGCCTTCTGGCGCGTGTTTCCCTCCTGCCCGGCCAGTTGGTCAAGCAGGCGTTGAGGAGGCTCCATGGCCTCGCCATCGGTTGAAGCCTCATGAATTCACCCCTCGGCACCACCCTCAGACAGCAGCACTGGCAACCTTCCGTTTCCTTTCTGCGTGGATGAAAAGGTGATCTTTGATGTGTTTTCGACAACGCTCCATGAGAACATGGACGGCGGTAGATTAAGAACGATTGAGGCCGGTGTATCGGTTCATGCAAACAACTGCAGGGAACGAATCAAATCGGCCAGAACATGAAGACCAAGGAGAGCAAAACACACCGGACCATCCGCCACACCGACATCGACGCTGGCTGGCCGTCGTCCAAACCCTGACGCTTGTCACCGTCCTCCTGCTCGCCACCTACAACCATGCCCTCATCGGCGCAACCCCCGAGAAAACCACCGCCACGCCGTGGCTGGTTGAATCCGAGCCCTTCGAACCCGTCGCTCCGTGCAACCAAGGCGGCTACTACATTCACACGGGCTTTGACATCAACGGTAACGACGTTCTCGATGAAGGGGAACGTCAGGACACCACCTCCATCTGTCACGGTTTGCGCGGCCTGTCCGGCCCGCAGGGTCAAGCCGGTGATTCGGGTGAACACGCACCGATTCAACTCGTCTCCACCGAAGCGGTCTCACCGCACAACAGCACCTGCCCGGAGGGCGGAATGACGATGCACAGCGGCCTCGACCTCAACGAAAACGATGTCCTCGACGAGGGCGAAATCATCTCGCAGGCCACGCTGTGCAACGGCATCGTCGGCCGGGACGGGGACAACGGCACCCACGGTCTTGACGGGACCCAGGGAGCTGGTGCGCTGGTGGATAAGGTGGCCGCACCCTCCTACATCTGCGCCGACGGTTTCGTGGTGCGATTCGGGGTTGACGACGGCAACGGTGAAGGCGTTGCCAACAACGATCTGTTGGAGGGTGATGAGGTGCGCGAGACCCTGAATTTCTGCTTCAAACCCCTCCGATCCGAGCGGGTGACGGATCTCCTCAGTGGAACAGGGAGATTCGATGACTACTGGATTGCGCCGCTGCCGTCTGGGCCGACGGCCTCGAAGGGCTGGTCTTTGCCGGAAACGATGGGACCAACGGCTGTGAACTGCACCTCCATCGCCCTGGCCTCCAACCAGACCACGATGGTCGTCAACCTCCACCCCAACGGCGACGCCTTGCCCGGTCGCGCCCTCGGACTTCACGCCATCAACGGTGGCACCTTGGTGCTGTTCGATGCCACCGACGGGGCCAACGGCCGGCAGTTGTGGGTCACTGACGGGACCGAAAACGGAACGAAGGCCCTCGGACCGGTCGAAGCCGTCGCCCCTCATCCTTGGGCGGACGGCCTGTTGTTCCGCTCCCCCACCAACGACCTGCTTTGGACCAACGGCAGCGATCTGCGAACATGGACCTCCCTGCCCGTTTGGACCACGGTTCAACAGCAAGCCGTGGCCGCCAACCTCTCGGGGCTGAACCAGTTCGGTCAAGCATGGCTCCACGCCGACCAGCACGCCGTGTGGTTCAGCGCTTCGGACACCAACGGCGATGTCGAGCCCTACCGCCTGGAGGTGGACGGGACCGTGACCGCATGGTCTGTCAACGCGTTTGGCAGCTCCCAACTGGCCAACCTGTTGTCGGTTGAGAACGACGTACTGGCCGCCGCTTCTCGGGGCGGTGTCAAGCAGGTGCTGCGACTCCACGACAACGGCACGCACACGTGGGTCACCTCGATTGCGCCGGCATCGGGTGATACACGTTTAGGCGAAGGCATGGGTCTGCACCTCATCGGTAACAACCTCATCTTCGACGCTGAAACCGTTGCAGGCGAGCCACGTTTGTGGACCAGCAACCTCGCCAACGGCATCACGTTGCAGCTCAGTTCGAGCATTCTTGCCCCGGGCGCCCAAGTGGGCGTCGCTAACACCGGTACCCGGTTGATGTTTGATTGCCTGACGGCCAGCACCGGCCTGGAGACCTGCATGACGGACGGAACGCCGCAGGGAAGCCGGGTCGTTCACGACCTGACGCCGGGGCTGATGTCATCGGACGTGCGAGCCATCGCATCCGTCGGCGACGGGTGGTTGGTGGTCAGCGACGGCATGATCAACGGCTCTTCGCAAGGCGTGTCTTTGTGGGTGGTCGAAGGCGAGGCCATGCGACCGGCCTACAACCCCTGGACCGGCAGCGGCAATTCTTCGGCGGCCCTGACCTACGGCCAACTCGTCGTCGGACCCACCCAAGCGTGGATGATCGCTCACGATGGCGTTCACGGCCACGAATGGCACCGGTGGAGCCACGGTGAATTGTCCGACGATTGGATCGTCATTCGTCGTTGAGCGGCACCATGTTGCCCCGGTCGATGCAGTACGGGCACGACGTGCCAATGACGTAGTCGGGCGATGCTTGTTCCTGAACCGAGAGAGGTTCCCGGCAAGCAAAGCAGACCACGACCTCGGTCTCTTCGAGCGAAGGATCCACGGCCACGCGCTGGTCGAACACGAAGCAGTCGCCGTCCCAGTGCTCACCGCCGACCTCTTCGAAGTAGCCCAAGATGCCTCCCTTGAGTTGTTTGACGTTGGTAAAGCCGGCCTCGAGCATGATGACGCTGGCCTTTTCGCATCGGATACCGCCCGTGCAAAACATCACGACCGGCTCGTTCTTCATCGTTTCAGGCAGCCGGGCGATGGCCTCTGGAAAGGCACGGAAGGTTCGGATGTTCAGGTCGATGGCGTTGTCGAAGGTGCCCACGCGCAATTCGTAATCGTTCCTCGTGTCGAGGACGTGAACGTGCTCACCTCGGTCGAGCATGGCCTTGAACGCCCGGGGTTCAATCTCTGGACCTGTGAAGTCGGCCGGGTTGATGTGGTCCAAGCCCACGGAGATGATCTCGTTCTTCTTTCGGACGTTCATGCGGTTGAAAGGCTGGTAGTCGGTCAGGGAAGTCTTCAGCGGGATCCCGCAAAATCGCTCGTCCTGTTCGAGGTAGGCCGTGAAGCCCTCGATGGCCGCTTGGGGACCGGCAAGGAAGAAATTGATGCCCTCGGGCGCCAGGAGCACCGTTCCTTTGAGGCCGAGGTCGGTGCAGAGGCTTCGCAAGACCGCTTGCAAACGATCTCGGTCGTCGATGGCGACGAAGCGATACCCTGCGACGTTCACGATGTGGCCAGGCACAAGGCGGCCTGCGACCGCGACTTCTTGAGGCCACCGTCGTCGGCTCAACGACGCCAATCGTGGTTGGACGCCAGTGGACGGCGCCAGCCTTGTCCAAACGCCCGTGGCGATACACGAGGCGCTGGAGGCATCTGCCAGCGTTTGTGCTCGTTTCGCTCCAAGCGCTGCAAGACGTCCATCACCGTCGCTGCGTCAAAGCCACGTGCAATGAGGTCGTCGGTGTTGAGCCCGCCTTCAATGTGCGACCTCAAGATGGCGTCGAGTTCTTCGTACGGTGGGAGCGAATCTTGGTCGGTTTGGTCCGGAGCCAGTTCAGCGGATGGGGGTTTGGTCATGGTCGACGCGGAGACGGGGGCAGTTCGTCCCGAGGCTTCGGCACGCTGATTGAAGTGTTCAGCCATGGCGTAGACCTCCATCTTGTAGACATCGCCCAGCGGTGCATAGCCACCAGCCATGTCGCCGTAGAGCGTGCAGTAGCCCTGAGCAATCTCGGACTTGTTGCCCGTGGTGATGGCCATGCTGGCGCTGGCGTTGGCGTACCCCATCACCAGCAAAGCGCGCAATCGGGCCTGAAGGTTCTCTGCGGCGACCGGATGACCGTTCGCCAACACCTCACCGAGAACACCTTCCACGCTGGTGTGCATGGCATCGATTTCGTGGAGATGATGGGCCATGCCCAACGCCTCGGCGGTGTGAAGGGCATCGTCGATGGAGTGCTGCGAAGAGTGGCGGCTGGGCATGGCCAAACCGGTCACGTTCTCTGCGCCCAACGCAGCGACGGCAACACAAGCCGCCACGGCCGAATCAATGCCGCCCGACAGCCCCAACACGACGGACGTGATGGACGATTTTCGACAGTAGTCCGCCAGGCCAGCGACCACGGCGTTGGTCAACGATTCGATGGTGCCCATCGTGGCGGTCCCGTCGTCGCTGGCCTCCACGTGCACGAGCACTGATTCGCCGATGGCGAGAGCATCCTCTGCTTCGCTGGCGACCCATCGACAGGCTTCGGGCGAGGTGATGTCAACGAGGAGCACCCCCTCCTGCCACGACGGTGCCACGACCGCTCGACCGTCCGGCCACACCGCCAAACTACGCCCGTCAAAGAGGAGGTCGTCGTTGCCCCCGACTTGGTTGGCGAGGAGAAATGGATGACCGAGGACGGCGGCAGCATGCCGAGCGACGGCCAATCGGGTGGTGAATTTCTCGGAATGGAACGGGGAGGCTGACAAGTTCACCGTGGCATCAATGTCGACGCCTTGACGGCACCATTCGGCGATGTGTTCAATCGGGTCCTGGGCATACGATGACGGCGTCATGCCGGCCGATTGCCATGCGTCCTCACAGACGGTGACACCCAACGTGAACCCCCCGAAGGAACGAGCGAGTCCCGAGCGGTTCTTGGGCGTGAAATATCGAGCCTCATCGAACACATCGTAGGTCGGTAGCAGCTGTTTCTCTGCGACGATGCGTCCGTGTTCATCCCCCGTAATGGTGGCGAAGGCCGGTCCTGCGCGAACCACGCCGTTGGTGGGAAGGGTTCGTTCATCTTCGGCTGGAATCGGTGTGCCAACCAAGACCGGAAGCGGCGTCTCAAGGGTGAGGGCAGCCGTCATGGAGCGTTCAACAAAATCCCGTTCCATGAGAAGATCCCGTGGAGGGTAGCCACACACCGCCAGTTCCGTCGAGATGCCAACCTTGGCTCCAGCAGACAAGGCCTGCTGTGCTAACGCCGATAGGCGCCGCCCGTTGTGTTCCAAGTCGCCCACGGTGGGGTCAAACTGAAGCAACGCAATCGTGGTCATGGTTTCACCTCGAACCGTGTTCAGGGATGCTTGACAATCTCGCCGTTGGCATCTTTGTACCACCACTCGTTGGTGGCTTTGTCATGATACCACCAGTAGCCATCCGAACCCATCACCCAATCGGTTTCAGCCTCGCTGGCACTCGCGGGTTTGGTTGATGCTGTGGCCGTTGCGACGGCCGCTTCAGCGGTGTTGTCGGGCGTGAAATGCTCGTCCTCATCGTCCACTTCAGCGTCCTCAAACTCAGAAGAATACTCGTCCCAGTCAAATTCTGAGCGAGCACCTTGGTTCACCGTCATGCGGCGCATCCATGCCAACAAGGACACCACCACGGCGATGAGCAGCAGGCCGGTCAAGCTGCCAATGATGGGGTTCACATCGCCGAAGACCTTCTCGGAGAAGGTGGGTTCCTCGGCAACGCGAACCTCGATGGTGGGGCCGCTGACGACCATGCCGTTGTCGAGTGTGGCCTCGACCCATTGGATGCCCGCTGTTTCGGGCTTCCAGTCGACGGCCACCAAGCCCAAGGCGCCTGCCTCGGCCGAAACGTCCGTGCGCTGAATGAGCGTTCGTTCGCCTTCGGCGGTCACCGTTTCGAAGGAGACACCGGTTTGGCCTTGGAGGGTCCCGATGTTCTCAACTTCGAGTTGAATCGAGGTGGTATCGCCGACCTCCATCAAGAGTCGTGAGTAGGTCAGGGCAGACGGAGCCACCGTGAACTTGGGCTGGAGCCATTCCATGTTCCAGGTCGCCAAGAAGGGGTCGTTGAGGTCCCCGCCCAGGCCGGTGACGGTGTTTCCGGCGAGGTCTCGTCCGGCGACGCTGATCTTGACTTGCATCCGGTCGATCAGCATCTCGTTCGTGATTTCACTCAGGTTCATGTCGCCGTAAAGTTCGAGGCGAAGGCCATCGATGGCCTCGCCTTCAAGGGCCAAAGGTTCTCGTCCGGATCGAATGACATCACCGGTTTCAAAGTCCTCCACCTGCCAAACCAATTCAAGCGAAGCCACGTCAAGGCCACCCAACTCTTGGACGACCACGCGGACTTCGTGGTTCTCGCCACCGAGAACGGCCCGTGGGCGAGGCGAAAGCACCTCTTGGGGCTCAGGTCCTGTGCCGTCGACGACGATCCACTTGACCGAGGTGGATTGATCGGTCAGGTCCATGCCTTGCCCTTCAAGGCAGCCAACTTCCCACGTCATGGGCAACGAGCCAGAGGAGACGGGCGCATCAATGGCCATGGACCAGATACCGTCCTTGGCCTCAGCAACGTGCGTTTGTCCAGCGAACAGCACGTTCACGGTGCAGTCGAAGTCAGGAACGGTTGAGGTTTCTGCAAACACGAGGCCGCCAGAAAGTTCCATTGGCGTGAGGGGCGTGACCCGAGCGCCATCACCGAGGAAGGACCCTCGGGTCAGGTGCAGGTTGACGCTTTCTTCAGGAATGCTGAGTCCTGCCGAGAAGCGCCAGCGATGTTCAGGGAAGTTCCGCATTTCCTCTTGGCCAGCACGGTCCACCACCAAGATGGCGGGTTCTCGACGATTATCCCCCAAATCGGGCGTGTTCCAACCGAGTTGGAGGTGGATGTTCAACACCAGGTCCTTCTCGTAGGGGTCGGCAACGCCGTTGGCCCCCAGCATGGTGCACTGATCGATGATGATGTGGGTGGACGTGGTGGTGCACTCACCGGTTTCAAACGCCCACTGGATGCTCATGGCGTCGCTTCCTTGGTTGCTTGCCAGCATCACCTCAACGGTGGACAAATCGGAACCCCCGTTGGGCTCGGAGATCTTCACGTTCAGCTCGTACGGTTGAGCAGGGTGGAGCCAAGACTGGCGTCCTTTGGACCATGCGAAGGCATCGGGTTCCAGTTCAGGCGCCCCGTCAACGGCGAGCTGATACATGAACAACTGCTCGCCCTCCTCGGCGCTGCCACCGTCTTGAAGCGCGTAGCCAGAGGGGTCGGTGCCTTCGAGGTACACGGCTACCTTCTGTCCGAGGCTGCCACCGGTATCGTCCATCATGAGGGTGTAGACGCCCGTCAGCGCCGTCAGGTCGCTGGGGACCAACATCGGCATGGCGTGATACTCTCCTTCGTCGGGCCAACCGTTGAGGTTCGTATCGTCGACCCATTCCTTCCAGACCATGGCGGTCATGGCCCCCGGGAGGACGGGTTGGTCGGCGATGGTCACTTGCATTACCTGCGTTGGGCTCGGCGTGCGATGGTCGTAGCGGTACATCGAGGTCTCAATCACCCGAGGCTTGACCGAATCAACGGTGAACGTGCGACTGAGCGAAGTTGGCTCAATGACGGTCGAGCCGTTGAACGACACCAGACCGACCACCCAGGTGACATCACCGTAGGTGAACGGAATGGTCTCGGTGAAATTCCAATATGCACCGTCCAAGGACGTCGTGTTTCGAACCGCTGTGCCGTCCCGATAAAGGGTGAGTTCGGCGTCGCCGTCCACAAATCCACGAGCATCGTTGACGTTTTCATAGCCGACCTGAACGGAGACGTTCATGGATTCACCGCCCCGAAGATAGACACGGGACGGGCTCATGTCAACGCCGTTTTCTGAGAAGACAACACCCTTGAGCTCCAGGTCGTTTTCGTAGCAGAGAAGCCCCGTGCCGCCCCAAGTATGGGCAAACGGGATGGAGATAACACCGCTCAGCATGACCACCCGCGTCGTGGCCGTGAGTTGCTGCTCGTCGTCCCACGTTGGTCGCAGGCGGAACGTGATGTTCGTCATCACGTTGGTGCCGTCCTCGGTGACCTCGATCGGGTCCGTTGGATGGAGTTCCACGAGGGAAGCATCGCCCAGGCCGGCGGGGGCGCCACCGGCGTCGGGGAACAGGAAGGTGGCTTGGTTTGTTTTGCTGTACACGTCAAGCCGGTGATGCGTGATGGAACCACCGATGACCTGGTACTGCGTGGAAATCGTTTGCCACTGCTTGGAGGGTGTCAACACGGCTTCGGCATCAACCATGGCGCCGTTCTGCAATAACACCGTGCTGGAGGTTTGCAGGCTGAGCACCTCAACCGTCAAACCGCCACGGGTTTCCGACATGAATGGAAGCGGAATGGATTGCATTCCGCCTACACCGGCAACCGTGGTTCGTGCCTCGTTCACGCCCATGACAAAGGCCGAAGAGGCGTCAGCCACGAGGTGCTGGCTCGCCTCGTAGGTGGCCCGAAGGCCGCCGAGAACCGTGACACCGTTGCCCGATACCTCGATGCGAGCCTCCGTGAAGGCCGTATCGTGAATGTCAACCGAATTTCCGGTGTTGGCCAACGCCGTGGTGAACAGGTCAAGTGCGCTCCCGTTGAGGTGGAACAGGCCGGTCGATGTTCCGTTGGTCGAGCGGTTGGCCACCAGCGTGTTTTGGACGAAAAGGGCGATTTCAAGCACCGTGCCCGATGTCGCCGCATAGCCAAAGCCGAACGAGGTAAGGTCCTCGGAGGGAACCCACAGCCTGGCGTCGCTCGGTGCACCCGAGGTCAGCGTGAGTTCCATCTGTTCCTCAGCGTTGGCAAAGCGGTCTTGCCAGCCCCATGTGCCGACCCGGGCATCCTCACCGCCCCATTCGTACCGCTCATCGAGGTTGAAGTCAAGGGTGGGGCGGGCGGGGTGTTGGCCACCGAAGAGGTCCATGGAAAACGCCTCAGCGTTCCAAGCGGTGAAGTTGCTCATGTTGCCATCGGCGGGAAGCACCGAGACGACTCGTGCCTGCATACCCACCGTGCTTTGGTTGGTCGTGGGGAAGTAAGGCAGGCTGACGTTCATCCAAGCCTCATCCGGGTGGAAGCGAACCTGAACTTGGCCGCTGGCGACCGTGCCGTCGAGTTTTGCATCGTACAGGGGTGCGTTGGCCAGCACCCAAGGCGAGGTCAAGGTGGCGTTCTCATCGGAACCAAGCACACCAATGGCGGGAACGTAGGATGCGTTGGACATGGTCCACCCACGGTCCAGTGGATCGGTGATGAAGCCCTCTCGGTAGGCACCGTCGCCGGTGATCGAGTGCACTTCGGGCATGCCCGATGCACTGCCTTTGAATTCGAGGTGCAAGCGGAATTGGTCGATGAGCGTGTGGTCGAGGAGGTTGATGGGGACGACATAGTCGTTTGACCCGTGCATGCCGGGAATCACTTCGCCCGCCGAGTTGAGGATGGACCAGTTGAGGTAGGCACCGTCGGGAACATCGGCCTGAATGGTCATGGGTGCGTAGGTGTCGGCGGCAAGAAGTTGCGTTGAGCCGGACTTGTAACCGAGGGTCGGGCTGGTCCAGTTGGATTCCGGCGGGGTGGCGATGTGGACATCGTCGACGAACCAATAATCGCAGCAGGTGCTGCTGCCGCTGGTCTGATGGATGCGGAACTGTGAGTTGGTGTGGAGCGCTGCTGCTGGCAACGTCGTCATGAACTGGAAGTTACTGGTTTGTGAACCACCGCCGCTAAAGGTTCGGAACGTCGTCCATGAACCGGAAGCAGCCTTGTACTGGAACTGGAGGTTTTCGCCGCTGTCCGGCGTTTCACCGCAACCCGAGCGACCTTCGTGAACCCATGCGTGGAACGGCACGTTGGCGCCGCCGGCGAGGTTCACCACCGGCGAGGTTCCGTAGGTCGAGCCGGCGTAGGTTCGCAGCGAACCTCCGCTCGAGCCGTTGAAACCGCAGGAGGGACTGGTCACCCGTGCCGTGTAGGAGTTGGAGAAGGTCCAGCCCTGATTGTTGGTGTTGAAGTCCCACAGAATGCCCGGAGAGGAGCCTGTCAAGATGCCACCCGATGAACTCGAACCGTTGGAGATGGCGTCGGGGTGGCTCCAAATGCTGTCACTGTTCCAGGTAAATCCGGATTGCGTCGGGAGCACCCTCGGGATGAACTGCATCTCAGCTGACACCAGCGGCTCGTTGTCGGGCAGGTCCAGCGTGAACATCGTGTTCGGTGTGGAGGTGAGGGTGAGGTTGACCTCATCGCCCGCACCGGCGCTCTTGACCACGTTTTCGTCCACCAGCGTCGGTGAATGCTGCAGGGCAGGCCCGACGGCGTGAAGCCACGTGCTCAACACGAACAGGACCACCAAGCCAACGGCCTGTGCATGGCCACGCCTACCCGCCATGGCCTACGGTGGTCGTTGAAGGACTTGAAGGATGCCCCTTGAGATTTTCTTCGAGATGGGTTGTTTGAGGGACACCGGCACGAAATCGAAAGAGGCGATGAGGCCTCGAGTGCGAAAAAATGAACAAAATTTGGAGGAGCGTTCAAAACAGGAACCTCGGTGGGTGAAACATGGCTCAACCTTCCCCTGCGGGTGAATTGAACGCCGTTGATTTGGAAACCGGTCTGCTTGAAGAGTGGGCAACGGAAAAGACCTTCCAAGCCTCCATTGACAACCGCAGAACCCATGCCCCGTTCATCTTCCTCGAAGGGCCCCCCACGGCCAACGGGAAACCGGGCATCCACCACGTCGTGGCTCGAACGTACAAGGACCTCGTCTGCCGCTGGAAAGCGATGGAAGGCTTTCTGGTCGAGCGAAAGGGTGGATGGGACACCCACGGTTTGCCCGTTGAAATCGAAGTTCAAAAGCGCCTTGATCTGATGAGCAACGAAGCCATTGAGGCCTACGGCATGGCGGAATTCAACCAAGCTTGTCGAGAATCGGTGTGGACCTACGAAGCGGCCTGGCGTGAGATGACCGAGCGCATGGCCTACTGGGTTGACCTCGACAACCCCTACGTGACCCTGCACAACGACTACGTCGAATCCGCTTGGTGGGCGCTCAAGCAAATGTTCGACAAAGGCCTGCTCTACCGCGGCCACAAAGTGTTGCCTTACTGCCCCCAAACCGGCACGTCGTACTCAAGCCACGAAGTCGCCCTGGGCTACAAGGAAGTCGAGGAGCCTTCCGTCTACGTGAAATTCAAACTGACCGACGACGATGCGTCGATTCTTGCATGGACCACCACGCCGTGGACGCTTCCGGGCAACGTGGGCTTGGCGGTCGGACCGGACGTCACCTACGCTCGATGTCGCATCAAGGAAGCCGCCGGTGATTCGTGGAGCGGCGCTGGTGGGGCCGATGTGGGCGAGGAAGTCATTCTCGCGAAGGCCCTGATGAAGGACGTGCTTCGCCATCACGTGGACATCATCGAAGAATTCCCCGGTTCCGACCTTGTTGGCTGAGCCTATGAACCGCTTTTCCCCGACGCCGTGCCTCGAGGCGATTCCACCACGGCTTGGACGGTGCTGGCCGCCGACTGGGTCACCACCACCGACGGTACCGGCGTGGTCCACACGGCTGTCATGTACGGTGAAGACGACTACAACCTCGGCATGGAGGCCGGCTTGCCCGCCCACCACACCGTGGGCATGGACGGCGCCTTCGTGGAGGGAACCCATCCCGACCTTGACGGCCAGTACGTCAAGGGCTGCGACGCCACCATCATCGGGCTCCTGTCAGCACCCGGCGGCAGCAACGGCACCGGTCCAGCGAGTGGTTTGCTCTACCGCGAGAAGGACTACCTTCACGACTACCCGCACTGCTGGCGAACCGACCATCCGCTGCTCTACTACGCCATGGATTCGTGGTTTGTTCGCATGACGGCCGTCAAAGACAACTTGCTCAAGTTCAACGATCAGGTTGAATGGGCCCCCGATTGGGTCGGTGAAGGGCGATTTGGGGAGTGGCTGCGCAACGTCAAGGACTGGGCCATCTCCCGTGAGCGCTACTGGGGAACGCCCTTGCCCGTGTGGCGAAGTGAAAGCGGCGAAATGAAGTGCGTTGGCTCAATTCAAGACCTCCAAGAAGAAGTGGCCAAGGCCATCGCCGCAGGGATTGAAAACCCGGATTGCCCCGACGATGTCGACCTTCACCGCCCGGTCGTGGACGGTTTCACCCTCCTATCCGACACCGGACTGCCGATGAAGCGGGAACCCTTTGTCATGGATTGCTGGTTTGATTCCGGTTGTGCACCCTTCGCCCAATGGCACCATCCTTTTGACGAGGAACAGCGGTTCAACGCCTCCTTCCCCGTTGATTACATCTGCGAGGGTGTGGACCAGACCCGAGGATGGTTCTACACGCTGTTGGCCGTCTCGGCGACCGTGTTCGACAACATGGCCTACAAGCGGTGCCTTTCTCTTGGCCTGATCCTCGATGCAGAAGGCAAGAAGATGTCCAAGTCACGAGGCAACATCGTTGACCCTTGGGACCACTTCAACCGAGAGGGCGCCGACGCCACTCGCTGGTACATGGTCACGGCCGGAGCACCGTGAACCCGATGAAATTCGACCCCAACGGCGTGCGTGAAACCTACGCCAAGATGTTCCTGACCACCTGGAACGTCTACAAGTTCCATGCCGATTATGCAGCACTCGACGGCTTTGACCCGGAGGCACAGTCCGTTCCTGTCGAGAAGCGAAGCGCGCTGGACCGCTGGGTCCTGTCTCGCCTTCACAGCGTGGCCAAGGACTACCATGAGAACTTCACCAACTGGCAGTTCCACAAAGCCTGCCGAGACCTTGAGGACTTCATGGTGAACGACGTCTCCAACTGGTACGTGCGCCGAAGCCGCCGTCGACTTTGGGACGAAGCCGACAGTCATGACAAGCTGGCTTGCCAGCACACGCTCCACGAAGTGCTCGAGACCGTCTGCAAGTTGGTCGCCCCAGTCTCACCGTTCATGGTGGACCGCATTCACCGAAACTTGACCGGCAACAGCGTTCACACCGCCGATTGGCCCTTGGGCGTGCCCGGCGGACTTGAGGGCGCCACGGCCGACGCATGGGACGAGGCGGCGGCGCAGGCCACCGCCGTTCTTCCACCCCAGGACCTTGACCTCGAAGCGACCATGGCCCTCGTGCGGGAACTGGCTGAAGCCGGCCGTCGCATCCGCATTGAGGGAGGGCGCCGCCAGCGACTCCCCTGTGCGCAAGGATGGATCGTCGCTGGCCCGGACCTCAGTGAATTCCACGACCTGTTGGCCGAGGAGCTGAACGTTGAGTCCATCGAGGTCGAAACCGACCTCGACCGTTTCCAGCGCATTGAATTGGCCCCCAACTTCCGAGCCCTTGCCCCCAAAGCCCGTGCCGACGTGAACAAGGTTGCCGCCGCCATCTGAGAAAGCGACGACCCCGAAGGCCTCCTCGCCGACATCAACGATGGAGGAGCGGACGTGCTCGGCGTTCTCGTGGAAGCCGGCGATGTCGAAGTGAAGCGGGTGGAGCGTGAAGGCTTCGCTGCCCAAACCGTCGAAACCGAAGGCGACGAGCAGCATCAGGTCAGTTTGGTGCTCGACATGAACGACTCACCCGCCTTGTTGTCGAAAGGGTTGGCTCGTGACATTGTTCGTCGCGTTCAAGCCCAGCGCAAGGCGTTGGACTTGGCCATTGAGGCCACCATTGACCTCGAAATTTGGCTGGAACAAGCCCCCGAAATGATGGCCGCTGACCAGACATGGGTGGCCACAGAAACACGAGCTGCAGCCTGCGCGTTCCACCCCGATGGCTCCACGCCCGGTGAGGGTGCTGAACGCTTCGAGGTGGACGGCACCACCGTGCATTTCACCGTGAAGTGAGGCTTGAGCGTGCGAATCGTCTCGCTGGTCCCGAGCCTGACGCTCACCCTGTTTGACTTCGGCTTGACCTCGGAACACATCGTTGGTCGTACGCCCTGGTGCATTCATCCCAAAGGCGAAGTGGAGGACGTGCAAGTGGTCGGCGGCACCAAAACACCCACCCTTTCCAAAATCAAGGCCGCTCGCCCAAACCTCGTGGTGATGGACCGCGACGAGAATCCCAAAGCGGTCTACGAATGGTGCCAAGAACAAGGATTCCCCACCTTCGTCTGCCATGTCCGCCATCCACGCGACGTTCCCAGCATGCTCAGGGAATTGGGTGTCGCCGTCGGGTGCGAAGAAGCCGCTGAGGCGTTCGCTGTGGCGATTGAGGACGAGTTGGCCCAGGTTCCCATGCAGGGTTCGAGAACGGCGCTGCCGTTGATTTGGCACGACCCGCTCATGGCCGCCAACGGCACAACGTACGCTGGTAACATGCTGACATGCCTCGGTTTCAAGGTCCCAAACATTGAATCTGAAGGGACCGGCTATCCCGTCGTGACACCCGATTCCATTGTCGAAAACGGTGTGACGGACCTGTTTCTTTCGAGCGAGCCACACGAATTCACCACGGCCGAAGGCCAGGCCTTGCACGCCGCTCTTGCCCAGCGCACCGACCAACCGCCGGCCGTCCACTTCATTGACGGCGAGGATCTGACGTGGATGGGAAGTCGAACGGCAACGGCGCTTCAGCGTCTACGAACTGTGCTGGACGTTGCTTGAAGCGTGCATCATGCACCTTGAATCCGAAGCGACGGCTTCAAATCACGCCCAAGCGAGGGCGCAGCATGCGCAGAACCGTCCTCGCTTTGGCCATGGTCTTCTCCATGATGCTGGCAGGATGTTTTGGAGACGGCAGCGAGACCATCACCAACGACGTTTCGCCCTCCATCTTCGAATCCTACGAGCGCATTGACATGCAACCGCACGAAGTTGAGCGCTCGTTCATGACCGTCGATCTGCGCACCAACGAGACCACCAACACCACCTGGGCCGTGTTTGACGCCTCGTATGGTGGCAACTGCTGCGAGCACTACTTGGCGACGGATATCAACGGTCAAATCCTCAACATTGGAGGGGAGTACCCGGTCTTTTCCACCGACCGAGGCCACCTCTGGGACACCTACATCCCACCCGCGCTGCCCGACCAGCAGTGCAGAACCTTCGTACCGACCAACCCCGGCCAAGAAGGACTCGGTGAAGGGAGCATTGTCCAAGCGACCAACGGAGACATCATCTCAATGTCGTGGTTCCCCTACGTCGGTGGCGACCTCAAACTGGACAAATTCTACGCCATCCTTTACGACGATTCGGAGGGTGAGTGGAAGTGGTGCTACAACCGCATCACGGAGCCGTTCTATGACCGCTCGTGGCAGGTCGAGGTCATCGGCCCCATCAGTTCCTCCATCGGCGACGGTGAATGGGCGAGCATCGTGGTGTCCAACTTCTGGCATCAAACCCAAAATGCAGGCGGCCAAATCAGCGTTGACGGCCTCAACTACTACCCCTTCCAGTTCCCCGGCCGAGACGGCGGCGACCCGCCCATTGAACTCGATCTGGACTTCACCGATGCTGACCTGCCCGAATACTGGGACGTCAACAAGCCGCACAAGGAAATGCGGGCCTTCCCGCTGCCCAGCGGTGGACTGATTTTCCCCTCCTACTACAACAACGGCAACGCCGCCTACATGGACACCACCCTCTCGTGGAACGAACTCGCCGTTCAGTTCCCCTCCGAATACTGCCACATTGACCGAAAGGGAACCCTCCACTGCGTGGCCAACAGCGGCACGAGTTTCACCCACTACATGTCCACCGACGGTGCCCAAACGTGGTCGAACCACACCTACGGGCTCGATGCGAAGGCGTCTCAAATTGAAGAATGGGAATTCCAAGCCAACGGTGAATTGGATTTGTTCATCCTCAACGTCCGCTACCAGTCCACCGAAGGACCCGATGTCGACACCGTTTACCACGTGCGGGGCTACTCCGAAGACATGTCTCCTGACACCCTCACCTACATCGGGCAAGGCGACCTTGACTCCACCTCCGGTGCTGGAAACGACATCCGGTTTGACTTCGCTTCCCTCGGCATCCTCAACGACGGTGGGGTGGTCGTGGCTTACCACGATTCCACCGACCCAGACCCGCTGTTTGCCGTAGAGTTGGAATTGCCTGCGTGATCAGTCCTCTTCGGCAAACATGCCGAGGATGTCGCCAAACAGGGCCTTGGCGTGACCCGTGCTCTTTTCCACGAGCCGTTTCACGATCAACTCAGGCGTCGACCGGGCGAGGTGGTTTCGCTTGGGCGTTCGGTCCACGAGCAACTCAAGGTCGGCGCCCAGTCCACTCGCTTCGATGCCGTCCACACGGAGGTCGTCCCGCTTGGTCGCTGCCAGAATGGCCGGTGCAAGGTGGGTCACCAGCAACATGGTCGTGTCAGATTGCGCCTCTGCGGCGAGGAGCATACCGGCGATGATACGAGCTCCAGCACCGGGCTCCGTGATGGCTTCCAGTTCATCGGCGAGGATGAGTTTGGGTGTCGGGTCGCTGACCACCGTCGCCAATTCGACCAGCGTCTGTTCCAGAGCACCGGCACTCTGTGTCCCACCCGCTTTGGCGAGGATGTGAAGCGCCTCCACCTTGCCGATGCGAGCGAGGGTGGCGGGAACGGGCAACCCCATATGACCGAGAATGCAGGCATAGGCCATGCACTCCAGCAGGGTGGTTTTGCCGCCGGAATTGGCGCCCGTTAACAGCGCCAAGGATTGCTGGTCGCCCTTGATGGCAGCCTGGCCGAGGCCGTAGGTCACAGGGTCGGGGTCGAGACCCAGCAGGATGTGGCGGCCTTCCTCCAGCCACATCCCGTGGCCGACCAACTCCGGCATGACACACCGGTCATGATGGGCCCAGCGAGCGATGGACAACCACTGATCGGCTTCGATGAGCCGGCTCACCGCCACTTCACAGTGAGGTTTGAGGGGCCCGAGTTGACGAGCGAGGTTCACGAGATGGTCGGTTTGCTCGGCCTTGAGTTTGGATTCAAGCGCTGCGTCGATGCCGTCGATGGTTTGTCGGTCGATCTTCGCCGGCCAAGCATCGGTGAAAATGTCGAACGGGCAGCGCAGCCGTGCTGGTTCAAGGAAGGCAGCGAGGTGTTCACGGGCTTGCTGCATGGCTTCCTGAATGACGTGACCGGTGGCGTCTCGTAATTTGCGTTGGAACGCTGTGCCGTCGGCCAATGCTTCAAGCAATTCCGCACCTGAAAGCGCCATCTTGGCATCGTTCATGGCGTTCTCCACCTGCTGGTTGACGTCGCCTTCGAGTTGTTTGACCGTGCCCCACAATTCGTCTTTGATGCGAGCCACCTCCTCAATGGAGGAGGCATCACCGAGCATGGACATGGTTTCTGGAAGCGTGGAGAGGGGAACAAGCGCCGTTCGGAGGGCATCCAAGGCTTCATTTTCAGGAAAGAGGTTGACGTTCATGGCTTCAATGACACCGCAGAGAACATCCAGTGTTTTCCGGTTGTGCGTAAACCAATCAATGGTGCGTTCGGGAAGAATGAGGGCTTCGTCAGGTGAAGAGCCCAGCACCAACCATCCGTCGGGTGCTTCCATGGGAGCGCCTGGCCCGAGCCACGACACGGTCTTGAACACGGTGTAGTCCTTCCACGATTCTTGCTCGGTGGGCTGAAGGACGCGGCAGAATTTTTTGAGGTGGTCCAACGGTTCGGGTGAAACCACAACCCGTTCGTAGCGTTCCTGCTTTTCCTTGAGTCGACCGAGATGACTCCACGCTTCACGCTGGGCCTCAAGCCAGGCGCCATCCAAGGTCATGGCTGCTGCGGCCATCCGCCGACGCGGTTCGGGGTCGGCCACCGGCATTAACAGCCCCATGCGTTCTCGGGTGGCTGAACAGGACGCAAAGGATTGGATGTGCGAGAGCAGGTGCTGGTGGAGTTTCTGTGCTTCTTTGGTCGCAAGGAAGCCGCCTTCACCTCCGGCATAGGACCGTGCCAGGGACAGGGCCCGCTTGACCGACAGCCCCTCGACCTCTGCGAGGCGACCCACGTCGCCGGAGGCGAGCGTGGAGACGACGGCTTCTTCGGAGCCAAAATGTTCCTTCATCTTCGACGCCATGCGTTCAGTGACCCCGGGCAACTTGGTCAAAACCATGCGAGCCATTGTTTGTCAAGGGCTTAAGAGGATGACGCTGGGGGTGCGGGTGGAACGCCGTTTGAACGAGGGTGAAACTGAATCCATCTATTGAGAATCTACAGGGAGCATTGGTGTCTGCCTCTGATGTCGCAGGCACAACATGGGACTGATGAAGGAACACATGGCGGCGATGTGCGCCGCAAGTTATGACCGCACGTGGGTCGAGATTGATGCGTTGCTTGAACAAGCCGTTCAAGAAATGAAATCACAACGAGCGAAGTACAAACTGAGGAAGATGACGGGTCCGAAAGCGGACAAGATGCGGGCGTTGATGAAATACACACGGGCCAAAGCCGTGGTTGACACGCTACGCTGGACCATTGGTGTTCGCGGGCAGATTTCGCCGCTGGACGAGCCCCTCAAGACGTAGAAACTCAGCAGAGACGCTGGCCTTCGCCGCCGTAGTCCTGCATGGGCGCCTGGAACAGGTCATCGCAGGTTCGCTTGACGATCGGCAGCGTCAGCGTCGACTCTGCCCAATTGATCGAATAACCACCGGCGGCAGCGGGCGAAGGCACGTAGTCGCGCCCCGTCTGGGACATCGTGATGACGATGGTTTCGCCTTGTTCAAGGAAAATATCCATGGCCATGAACTCCATTTTTCCGAGGACGGTTTCGAAACCAACGAGCACTTCTTGGCCGTCACGGCCGCCTTCGTGGAAGCGGAAGTCCATGACAGCGTGACCCAAACGCAGGCCGTTGCCGTCACTCATCTCGAGGTAGCCATGCGCACCGTTCGTGGTGTGCGGGGTGACGGCGATGTGGAACGTCGGCATGCCGGCGATGTAGACGTCGTCCTCGAACGGCCCGTAGGTCATCGTGATGGTTTCCGTGGTGGTGACCATGGAGGCACCGGAAGGACTCAAATCGGCTGCTGAAATCTCGAGGTATTCGGTGTCAGGTGCGGGGTAGGTGCTCTCAAAGCGCCAGCCACCTCGGTTGTCCTGCATCTCC
This sequence comes from Candidatus Poseidoniales archaeon, assembly GCA_038144595.1. Lineage (GTDB taxonomy): Archaea > Thermoplasmatota > Poseidoniia > Poseidoniales > Poseidoniaceae > Poseidonia. The sequence continues at coordinate 155,848 of JAYQOB010000006.1, forward strand.
ACGCCAAGCGTCGGGGCTCGACCTTCGCCTTTGAGGTACCAGTCAAACCAGTACAGCATCTCATCGGCCCAATCCCATCGCAGCGTGTAGGGGTAGGCCTCTGCCCCCTCACCCGAAGGTAAGGCACTGTGGCCGGAGGTGCGGTCTGGATAGTCGTGGGCCCACTGGCCGGCCAGCGTCTTGATTTCAATACCAGCGTCGGCGACGAGTTGGTGTGTGGGGAAGGACATGTGCGGGTCAACGTTCCAATCCTGCATGCCTTGAATGATGTAGACCGAACCGTTGTAGTTCTCGATGACGCGGTCAAGGAAGGAGCGTTCGGTCCAGTAGTCGTTGCCGGCGTACGTGACCATGCCGCCTGTGAGGTAGGCTGCTGGGCCGTTGAAGTAGCCCTCGAGGTAACCCTCACACAAGGTGTGGGAGTCTTCGGTATCCCCGTCAATGCCAAAGGAGCCGTAGACGCCGTTGTGCATGATCATCCCACGGGCCTCCATGCTGCCGTTGCGCCACATCAACTCGTGAACGCCGATGAGACCCGACATGGGAACGATGGTGGCCAGGTGAGGATTGCCAAAGGTGGCGGCCTGCCATGGGGTTGAGCCATCGTAGGATTTGCCAATCATGCCGACCTTACCGTTGGACCATGCTTGGGTGCCAAGCCACGACACGGCAGCATCGATACCGCGCTGCTCGTCGGTGCCCATCAAGTCCATGCAGTGGTTGGATTCACCGGTTCCGAAGACGGAAACTTGAGCGACACCGTAGCCGTGAGGCACGTAATTCTCAATCAGCATCTTGCCCAGCCGGTCGGCCGGGGTCAACGCATCGACGTCCCCGTCGCTGTAGTACGGCCCAACCTCGGCGATGACGGGGACCTGGCACGAGGAGTCAAGGGATTCACTTTCCCAGTCGCATCCGTCGATAACCGGCAACCAAAGGCCGAGGTGAACGGTGGCATCGCCGGTGAGACCTGCGCCACCGTCAGCCGCCGTGATCGTCGGTACAGGAACGTAGACAGAGCGAACATTGTCGATGGCGTACGAGCCGTTCACGCTGACTCGTGCATAGATGTCCGTGGCATCGTAGGTGAGGTCGGCCCGGTCCCATGGTTCCGGGTAGACGTCCGTATCACCCTCAATCAATTCCTCAAGGGTGTCCTCGCCAAAACATCCGGCGAGCATGCTCGTCGAAAAGAGCAGCACCACCAACACGGGCTTGAGGTCCATGAACCACGGGGGTTGTTGGGTTGCTTTGAACCAATCGGAGGCGTGAGCATCACTCGTTGCCGGCGTCCTCGGAGGCTGCTTCCTCTTGGGCGGCAAGTTCGGCGCGAACTTCGTCCATGTCGAGTTCCTTGAGTTTCTCGACCAAGTCCTTGAGGGCATCCTCTGGGAGGGCACCGGGCTGCATGAACACACCGATGCCTTCTTTGAACGCAATGGTGGTCGGGATGGAACGGATGCCAAACATACCGGCAAGCGCCTGTTGCTCTTCGGTGTTGATTTTCCCAAACACCACGTCAGGGAAGCCTTCTGAGACACGCTCGTACACCGGTCCGTAGGCCTTGCAGGGGCCACACCATTCGGCCCAGAAATCAAGGATGACGAGTTCATTGTTTTCAATCGTCTCGGCGAACATGGGTTCGCTGATGTCGAGCGTGGGCATAAACATGTCCGCACATCCGGCCCTTTTCAACTCCTGTGCTGGTACCGCCGAAGGAACGGGCTTATCAGCCGCCACACTTTCAGGCAGTCATGGCCCGCCGGCTCATCATCGCAGTTCTTCTCGTCGCCATGTTTCTGGGCCAAAGCACGAGCACAGTGATGCCCTTCGACCAACCAACCGTCAACGAGGCCAACGCCAGAAGTTCGGATGTTCGGATCAGTGAAATCCTGGTCTCAGCCTCCTCCGAACAATACAACGGCACTGACTGGAACAACGACGGCGACATCGGCTCTTCTTCGGACCAATTCATCGAGTTGTGGAATGCGGGCATCGACCCCGTCGATGTTTCGGACTGGCTCTTGGACGACGTGGCCGAAGGCGGTTCCGCACCATGCCGACTGGCATGGAACACGACCATTGAGCCAAACGACTACATCGTCATCTTCCGAGCCAGTTCCCGGATCGAACTGGATTACTGGGACGGCGACACGGCCACCATCGCTGACGCCGCCGGCAACGTGATCGACACGCTGTCGTACGGGGCTGAGGATTCATGGTGGGACACGTCCTACGTCAAGGCCCTGAACGGCACCATCACCAAAGTCGAGCCCCCCACACCCGGCTGGGGCGACGATGCCAGCTACCCGGTCGCTCAGAACATGGTTCGTTGCTACGGTTTGAACGACAACGTGCACGAAGGCGCTTACGTTCTGAAAGGGCGCATCGTCCCCATGACCGGCGAAGCGGACGTGATCAACGAGGGGCATGTGTTGGTGAAGGACGGGATGATCGAAGCCGTCTGGGAAAACCAAGTCCCATCCGACATCCAATTGACCAACGTCCCCGTCATTGAGACCAACGGCACCATCTACCCCGGCATGCTTGACCTCCACAACCACCTCCACTACAACCAAGCCCCGCTTTGGGACATGACTCCCCACCTGCCGGAGAACAACCGCAACGCTTGGGGCGGCTACAACAACCGCTACGAGTGGAAGAACCATCCCGACTACAGCGAACAGGTCACGAAGCCGAAAATGCTGGTTCACTCAGGACCGTACTGGAACATGGAAGCTGAAGCCATGAAGTACATCGAGATGAAATCCATCGTCGGCGGTGCGACGGCAGCCCAAGGCGGTCCGAGCAACCCCGATGACAGCTACGCGACCGTCCTCTCACGGAACATCGAGGACTACAACTTCGGCAGGGACGAAATCCACACCAAGGTCACGGAATTGACCTCCGACTACGTCGGCAACCACATCAAAACCGGCAACGCCAGCGGTGAACTTGACGCTTGGTTCATCCACATCGCTGAAGGTGTCGACGAACGCAGCAGGGCGGAGTTTGACATCCTCGTCCAAAACAACCTCCTGGTCGGTGAATTGGTGCTGATTCACGGCGTCGCCCTCACGGACCAAGAGTTCACAAAAATGGCAGAAGTGGGTGCGACGCTCGTTTGGTCCCCCTCTCCAACCTCCTGCTCTACGGTCAGACCGCCGACATCGCAGCCGCCAAAGCGGCCGGCGTTCACATCACCCTCGCCCCGGACTGGGCCCCCTCGGGCTCCAAATCCCCCCTCCACGAACTGAAAGTAGCCGACCTGTGGGACGACGAAATGCTCGGGGACATCTTCACCGATTACGAACTGGTTGAGATGGTGACCAGCAGCGCCGCCCAAGCCACCAACTGGGACGTTGAGGTCGGTACCATTGAAGCCGGCAAGGTCGCTGACCTGGTGGTCGTCGACAACATCGATGCCAATCCCTACCGCAACCTCATCAACGCCGTGGACCCCGATGTTCGCTTGACCGTGGTCGGTGGCTTGGCCGTGTACGGCGACCAGGACATCATGACGGCGCTGAAGGGCGACGACACCGAACCGGCCGGAAAATTCGGCAAAGCCGTCGACGTCACCTACTTGGCGGCGCCCGAGGGCGCACAAACGTGGGCCAGCATCGTCGAAAACCTGACCATGGCCATGCGGTTTGACACGGAGGAAATGCGAGCGGCTTTCGGCGACGCCAACGAGTTTGACAGCGTCACCCGAGACATGGGCTACGTCGGACTCGACCCGTGGTACACCTACGGTGATGAGCGCTACTTCAACGTCCTGAACGGCTCCTCGACGGCCAACCACCAGTGGGACATGTCCCTGCTCTACGACCGCTACTACGACCGAGCAGAAACTCTTCCGTCCATCACCGAGTTCGAAGTGGTTGAAGTGGAAGAACCCGAACCCTGCGAAGACGGGAGCGCACCACCGTGCACCGTTGATCAGCCAGACAACGGACCGGACGATTCCACCAATCAGACGACCGACGGCACGGGGACCAACGACGGCACCGGTACCACAGACACCGGCAACAACGGTGACAACGGACAAACCACCGTCCCGGTTGACACCTCACAAGCCGAGGATGACGATGTTGAACAGCAAGCCCTGCTCCTGTTCTCTGCCATCGTTGTCCTCCTGCTCGTCGGCCTGTACGTCGTGTCAAGGGGCGGGGAAGACGCCCTGGCAGCCGAGGTTCAGATTGAGAAAATGTGGGACGAACAGGAAGCGGCTGCCGAGGCTTCGGCGGTTGATGGCGCGCCGAGTTCCACCGGCTTCGTGCCTGCGCTCCCACCGTTGGAGATTCCCTCGGACGAGACGGAGTGATCAGGCGAGGTCCCATTCCGGCCCACTGGCCGTATCGGTCACCACCACACCGAGGGCGTTCAGTTCATCGCGGATGCTGTCCGCCCGGGCCCAATCCTTGCTGGCCCTGGCCTCACTACGCTGCAGGAGAAGCGCCTCGACCTGATCGGCGATTTCGGCTTTCCGGGGATCCTCTTCAGGCTCTGCAAGGGCCACCTCTTGGGAGGGAAGCACACCGAGCACACGACCGGCCGTTTCCTCCAAAAGATCGACGGCGTAAGCAGCGAACGCCTCTCGGTCGGCTTCGTCCATGCCCATGCCGAGTGTTTTGGTGATTTCTCGCACCATGCCGAGGACCTTGGCCACGGCTTCACGGGAGTTGAAATCGTCGTCCATGGCTTGGGCGAAGCCTTCGCCCATCTTCTCGAGCAGACCGGTGGCCCGTGCAAGCGGATGGGGCGAGGCGAGGTCGGGGAGAGGGAGATGGACGGTGGGACCATCGCCCTGGGCCTTGAGCGCTTCGACATAACAGGCCAGCAAGCGATTGTAATTTCGCTCAGCGTCGTTGAGCAGGGTCTCGTTCATGTCAATGGGTGAGCGGTAGTGGGCATTGATGAGGGCGAAGCGGAGGACCATGGCGTCCACCTTGGTGAGAATATCACGGATGGTCCAGAAATTCCCGAGGGATTTGCTCATCTTTTCGCCGTCGATGTTCACGAAGCCGTTGTGGAGCCAGTGGTGAACCACAGGGGAATGACCCGTATGGCACTCTCCTTGGAAAATTTCGGCCTCATGGTGCGGGAAACGAAGGTCGTGCCCGCCGCCGTGAATGTCGAATTCCTTGTCGAAGTGGTCGAGGGACATCGCCGTGCACTCGATGTGCCAGCCTGGCCGGCCCGGTCCCCAAGGGGAATCCCACGTGGGCTCGCCGGGTTTCGCAGCCTTCCACAGCGCGAAATCCTTGTGATCACGCTTGCCTGAACCCGTCTCGTCGACGCGACCCCCTGCGCCTGAACGGACCGCATCGATGGATTGGCCGGTGAGTTGGCCGTACTTTTCGGGTGCGGATTCAACGTGAAAGTACACGCCGTCGTTGGCCTCGTAGGCGTGACCTTTCTCGATGAGGTCGGCCGTGATGCGAATCATGTCATCAACGTACTCCGTGCAACGCGGGTAAACATCAGCCCGGAGGATGTTGAGCGCATCCATGTCCTCGTAGTAGGCCTCAATGTTCTGGTCGACCAACGCTTTCCAGTCCCCGTCCAGTTCGTTGGCGCGGTGGATGATTTTGTCGTCGATGTCGGTGAAGTTCTGAACGTAATGAACGTCGTATCCACTGGACTCAAGCCACCGATGAATCAAATCAAAGGCCAGATAACAGCGTGCGTGGCCCAGATGACATCGGTCGTAGACCGTCACACCGCAGACGTACATGGAGACCTTACCGGGCTCCAAGGTGGTGAAGTTCACCTTTTCGCGACGGCGGGTATCGTGCAGACGAATGGGCATGGGCTCATCTCAGCGTGGCGGCGGGTTGCACTTGAAGGTTCATACGGGACCCCTGTGTGGCCCGCCGTATGGCCAACGCTTCACCAAAACGCATTTTTGTCACCGGTGTGAACGGTCATATCGGGAATCACATCGTCCGGGACTTGCTCGAACACGGCTACGCCGTACGGGGGTCGGTGCGCAACCTCAACGACGCCGAAAAAACCGACCATGTCCGAGCCCACGCTCGAGAACTCGCATGCGAGGACCGGTTGGAACTCGTGGAAGGGGACGTCCTCGATGCCGACGGTTGGACGACACATCTGAACGGCTGTGACGGTTTGTTCCACACCGCCACGATGTACTCCACCCGAGGAAGCGCGGCCGAAATCCTCGACACGGCCAACACGGGCACGACCCACCTGCTTCACGCCGCCGCCGAAGCTGGCATCAGGCGCGTCGTTTACACCTCAAGCACGGCGGCGGTCGGCACGTCGCCGAAAGGTCAGGTCAAGGACGAGGCGTCGTGGAACGCCGACACCTCCCTTCCCTACACCGTTGCCAAGACCCAATCCGAACGCCTGGCTTGGAATCTTGCAGAAGAGCTGGGCCTTGACCTTCGCGTCATCAACCCCACCGCTGTGCTGGGTGGTGGTTTTGTTCGACCGACACCCAGCGTGGACTTCTTCCAAGACGCCATCGCTGGCAACTACCCCGTGGCGCCCAAATTCCCCATGTCCGTGGTCCACGTACGAGACGTCGCTCGAGCCCATCGACGGGCCTTCGAAGTGGATGAAGCGGAGGGGCGCTTCATCCTCGCCCCCCACGCCAACCTCACGTTGGCGATGATTTGCAAACGCATCCGCACGCTCAATCCGTCCACCAAGGCACCGAAGTACAGCCTGCCAAACACCCTCGTTCCGCTCGCCGTGTTCCAGGACTGGTTGGGCGGAAAATTCGGACGTCAACGCTACCTCACACGCGCCGTGGCCAAGAACATGATGGGCGGGGACACCAACTACTCAAGTGCCAAAGCCGAGAAGGTCCTCGGCATGACATGGGAGGATTTTGATACGTGCATCCAAGATACGGTCGACGCCTTCCTTTGAGCCCCGAACAAGGCCTGGTGGTCGCTTCCGGTGCGTGGTTGATCCCCACCATCACCGTCGTGGCAGTCACGCTGATTCACCTCCTCGACCAACCTCGTGCCGTGCCGTTCTTCATCTCCGAGACCGATCACAAAGGACTCCAAGACCTCGTGTTCACCGTAGGATTGACCCTGGGTGGTGTGTGCCAAATGGCCTTTGCCTGGCACCTCTACCATGAACTCGAAGCCGCTCGACCACGCATGTGGTTCGTCGCCTCGATACTCGGCGTTTTGGCGTCGGCCAACACCGTGTTGGTCAGCCATTACGACATGTACGACCACATCAACCCCCACATCCTCACGGCAATGCTGGCGTTTGGCGGCGGCGTGGCGTGGGCGTTCACCGCCGCCTGGGCCATGGGCGACATGGCCTCAAGTGTAGGTCGGCGCATGCGGAGAATTGGCTTCACCATGGCAGCGGTCGGCTTTGTTGTCATGGTGGTGGCCTTCCAGTCCGCCGCCAACACCGTCGACCCGACCGGGTTGACGACGGTTGAATTCCTCAACCAAGCCCAGAGCGGCATTGTCGTCGCAGCCCCGGCCGAGTACGTTCTCGTGGCTGGCCTGATGCTTTGCCTCGCTTCGTTTCGCTACGAATTGCTCGCCAAAGAGCAAGCCTCATGAGGGTCCACCTCACCGTTCATTCTGGGTGAAATCATGAGGAGAGCCATGGTTGGACTCATCGCCATGACCCTCATGCTTGCGGGTTGCATCGAGGAACAGCCTGCGGCAGAGGAGGAAGAAGCGACCGTGCTGGCGGTGGCGAACGTGTTTGACCTGGGTTCAACATCAACCACACCAGCGGGTCGTTCACCAACCAATCGTGGGTCTTCTCCGCCCCGTGGTGCACCCATTGTGAAACCACGCTGAACGCCTACGACTTGACCGTTCCTGCCGAGCGAATCGTGGTCTTCTCCCGGGAATCACGCGAAGAATACGCCAACATGAGCGAGTGGCACAACACCACCGAGCAGAACCTCAACCGCACTGTCAACCGACCGTTCATCCTTCATCCCGACCTCGCCATGGAGGTCGAAGCGAAATCCATCCCTCATGCGGTGTTCGTGAACCCGCAGGGCTACGCCTTTCATGTTGAGATTGGAAAGGAAACCAATCAAACCTACATCCAATCGGTTTGGGAGTTAACAGAAACCGCCGTGTTCAACGAAACGACGGGTTGGAACCACCACGTCGAAGCATCAAGCTGAGCGCTGCGTAAGCAGGGCCGGCGGAACGGTGTAGGTGTAGGAGGAACCGTCGCCGGCCAAGGTCAGCGAGGTCAAGTCCGACGAGAACGCCACCGTTTCAAACACGCTCTCGATGGCGTGGAGGGGCATGTTGGCCACCAAAGCACCGGAACGGGTGATGGAGATGCCCGTGGCGACAGCCGGCGGAACCGACCTGAAGGTCAGGAGGTCCTCGGTGATCGAAAGGTGGCCCAAGCCATCGAACATGAGATGGAAGTGTTCTGAGATGGTTCCCCAGTCTTTTGCGAATCGGTACAGGTTTTCCATCATGCATCACCCCTCAAGTTCTCGTCCGCACATGCCATCATGACCTCCCCTCCAACAAACGTTGCAAAGCCAGGTTCAACACCTTCTCATCGAGGGTTGAACACGCCACGGTGCTGGGTTCCGTTCCCGTTTCGTCCACCGCAGATGATCCGAGCAAGACATGAACGGTCATCGACCGATGGCTGAGTTGATGGTTGACAACATCAACGTAGGATGCCGCAAGGTTGATCAATTTGTTGCTCATGGGATAATGGCTGAGTTGATGGTTGACAACACCTGCCTCAACGTAGGCCTCACCTTCCTTTCTTCGCCCTTCCTCGTACACCGGTCCCCACATGCCACCGAACAGCCCGGAGGGTGGTCGCTGCTTGAGCACCGGGCGACCTTGGCCGTCAATGTCAACGATGGCGGTGAGGATGACCGCCTTGGTCCGTTGTTGCTTTGGAAGCGGGTAGCGTTCCGGCGTGGACCGCCCTTGACACGAGGAGGACACAGGGCATCGCATGCATCCGACCCGTTTGGGCGTGCAAACGGTCGCCCCCAGCTCCATCAAGGCTTGATTCCAATCACCCGGCCGTTCGGTTTCCATTGAGGCGTCGGCCCACGTCTGAACCGCCTTTGGTGTCGGTTCGGGCTGAGCGGTCTGACGCGCCATCACCCGGCGGATGTTGCCGTCCACGCAGGCCACGGGCCGACCAAAGGCAATGCTGGCCACGGCGGCAGCGGTGTAGGGCCCAATGCCGGGCAGCGACAGCAGCTCGTCGTACGTTGAAGGCAGTCGACCGTCGAATCCACCTCCGGCCTTTGGAAGCATGACCCGTTGACTGAGGGCATGGAGGCGGCGAGCACGGCTGTAGTAGCCCGCGCCCTCCCACGCCTTCAACACGGCATCAACCGGAGCATCGGCCATGGACGCGATGGTTGGAAACGTCTCAACCATTCGCTGCCAGTACACCAAACCACGACTCACCTGGGTTTGCTGCAGGAGAATCTCACTGAGAAGGATGTGCCAAGGGTCGTTGGTTTGTCGCCAGGGCAACGCCCGCTGGTGCTCGTCGTACCACTCCAGCAAAGCGTGCTGGTCGTCGTGGTTGAGCACGCCTCACCCTCAGGCTTCAGCAGGTTCAGCCGCAGGTTCGGCTGAGGCTTTGGCGGCTTCGATCTTGGCGTCGTTGGCTTTGATTTGTTCCCACACCAACTCGGCCACGTCCTTGACTTCCATTTCTGCACCGATGGCGCTGAGACCGTCGGTGACCATGGTTGAACAGAACGGACAACCCACGGCCACGGTATCGGCGCCGGTGGCAGCGAGTTCCTTTGAGCGAATCACGTTGACACGATCGTAGCCTTCGTCAACGTGCTCTTCCATCCACATTTGGGCACCGCCGGCACCGCAACAGAAGGAGTCGCGCCCGTGGCGTTCGGCTTCAACATCCACGCCGCCGATGGCGTCGCGGGGTGCATCCAATTCGCCACCAATGCGCCCGAGGTAGCACGGGTCGTGGAAGGTCACCGAGCCGTCGTGCTTGGGCTGAGGGAGTTTGCCTTCGGTTTGCAAGTGGCTGATGAGTTGGGAGTGGTGCATGACTTCGATGTCTTCGCCGCCGTAGTCCTTGTACTCCTTTCCGAGCGTGTGGAAGCAGTGCGGGCAGGAGGCGACGATCTTCTTGACCCCGATTTCCTCGAAGGTCGAGAGGTTGGTTTCGGCGAGCATTTGGAACAGGTACTCGTTGCCAGCGCGGCGGGCTGCATCACCGCTGCAGCCTTCCTGCATGCCCAGAATACCGACGTCGAGGCCGGCTTCTTTCATGATGCTGATGGTGTCCCTGGCGACTTTCTTGTTGCGTTCGTCAAAGGAGGCAGCACAGCCCGCGAAGTAGATGTATTCGGCTGGCTCGGCCACCTTCACGTCAAGGCCATCGGCCCAGTCGCCTCGCTCGTGGGCGGGCAAGCCGTAGGGGTTGGAATCCGATTCGAGGTTCGCGATGGTGGCCATGAGCGGCATGACCGTGTCCTCGACGCTCTCGTCAAACTCCATGCGCTCCATCATCAGGTGGCGGCGAGCATCGGTCAACTTGGGCACGTGGTCGATGTAAATGGGGCAAGCCTCGACGCAGGCGTGGCAGGTCGTGCACGCCCAGATAGCGCCCTCGCCGAAGCGAGCGATGATGTCCTCCTCGGGCGTCTCGTCTGCGAACAAGGTCGTGGCGTGGTCGTTGGCGTAGTGGCGTACGTCGTGGATGATCTGCATCGGGTTGAGGTCTTTGCCGCTGGCGTAGGCGGGACAGACGTCTTGGCAGCGAGCGCACGAGGTGCAGGCCCAGCCATCGATGAGGTCCCGCCAGGTGAAATCGGTGTAGTTCACGGCACCAAACGATTCCACGTCGAGGTCGTCGAGCAGGACGGCCTTGCCGTTTTCCCCACGGGCCAGGGGCTCCATGGTGGCCATCGGACGAAGGTCGTGGAAGAAGACGTTCGGGAAGGCCATCACCAAGTGCATGTGCTTGGATAGCGGGATGAGGAACAGGAAGACACAGATGGCGAGCATGTGGGCCCAGTAGGCGGCGATGACGAGGCTGGCAGCGGGTGCCAGGGTGGCGTAGACCCAGTAGCCGATGGGCTCCCAGGTGGAGGACACGGTGGACTCACCGGCTTCGACCACGAACGACGTGGTGGTGATGGTCATGATGAGCAGCAGGATGACGTTGCCTTCAAGTTGGGATTTGCCCTTGAGTTTCTCAGGCGTGAACACCACACGGCGAATCAACGCCAACACACAGCCGACGAAAGCGATGGTGTAGCCCATCTCCACCATGAGGTTCCACGGTCCACGCACGACGTCGGGAAGCACCTTTTGTGAGAACTGGTTGCCGCTCGCGAGGTCAAACATGTCGGTGGACAGCATGAGGAAACCCCAGAACATGAGGACGTGAATGCCACCGGCGATGCGATCCTTGAGCACTTTTTTCTGGCCGAGCCAACCACTCAGGACTTCGGAAATTCGAGCGCCCCAATTGTCAAATCGGTTCTCCGGCTTGCCCTTCAGGACAAGCTTGCTCGCCTTCCACACCTGATAGCCGAAAAAACCACCAGAGACGCCAAACAACACCAAGAGAATGGCCCAACCGGGGACGGGGCCGTAATCCAAAAACAACGGATGTTCCACTGTGCTCACCATGTCGGCGCTGTGCCGCTGGCCTTGCGAGGTCAAGACGCACTTTGAATCCACCGTCAAATGGCGAAGGAATCACAACGATGTGCAAGAAGGAATATGAAGCCGGAGCCCGTGAAAGAATCATGGGTGAGGCGGAGGTGCTCGTGGCTGCCAGCGCCCCCGGCAAATGCATCCTCTTTGGCGAGCACGCTGTGGTTTACGGCCAACCTGCCGTGGCGGTGGCCATCGAACAACGGCTTTCGATTTCGGCGACCAAGGCCGCTTCATGGAGCGTCGATGGGAGCGCCCTTGACCCGAACCGCCACCCGCACATCACGATGCTGAGAGACCGTTGGCTGTCGGACGGCGAGCCCATGGCCTTCCACATCTCAGGCGACATTCCGCGAGCGTCGGGGCTGGGTTCCAGTGCCGCCCTCAGCGCTGCCGTGGGTGCCGTCATGCACCGCTTGGCCAACCCCTCCAAGGGCATTGACCGGGACGGGTTGAGCGCCGTTGCCCACCGGGCAGAAGCGCATGCCCAGCAGGGTCGCGCCTCGCCCATGGACGCTTCGACCAGCGTGGAAGGCGGTGTCGTCGTGCTTTCAGACCGCATTGAAGCGGCTGCAAAGCACCTCTACACACGACAATTGACGACCCCCGAAGGAAAGCGGTCGTGGGAAGTCCACCACCTTTCGCCACCGAAGAGCGAGGTGTTTCTGGTGCTCGGCAACACCGGCGTCTTCGCCCCTACCTCCAAACAAGTGGCCATGGTCGCCGATGCCCTGGCTGCAGAACCGACGAGAATGCGTGAAATTGAGGCCATCGGGACCGTTGCTCGGCGAGGCCTTGGGGCCTTGATCGACGGCGACTATGAAGCAGTTGGCCACGCGATGAGCGAAAACCATCTGTTGTTGCGAAACCTTGGGGTTTCATCGCCCGAACTTGAGGCACTGATTCAAGCCGCCATGCCCTCGTCCCTGGGGGCCAAATTGACCGGTGCTGGTGGAGGCGGGTGCATGGTGGCGCTGACTCGCGACCCGAAACAAACCAGTGAAGCCATCGAGCTGGCGGGTGGCCGAACCCTCATTTCTCGAATGGGCAACGAAGGCGTCCGCATCGAACGCGGCTAGCCCTTCATAGCAACGGTTCTCGAGACGGAAGCCAACGATGGGTGCCGAAATTCCTTTTATATACTAAAGGGCGTTCGGCCTTTATATGACCACCGATGAAGAACGCCTTACCGTTGTGAACGTAGTTGCCAGCACCCGTGTTGCAGAAGAACTCGACCTCCCTGACATCGCCATCCAACTCAACTGTGAGTACGAGCCCGAGCAGTTCCCCGGCGTGGTCTACCGTGTCACCGAACCCAAACTCGCCATCCTCATGTTCCGCTCCGGCCGTGCTGTGTGCACCGGCGGAAAAGACGAGGACAACATCCACACCGGTATTGACCGCATGATCAAGGACTTGCGCGCCGCAGGCATTGAGACCTGGGACCTGAAGGACGTCACCATTGAAGTCCAAAACATGGTCGCCACCTACGCCCTTCACTACCCTGAAGACTACGACGGCGTGGACAAGTTCACCGGCGAGCCACAAGCAGGCGTCCCCCGCAAGCTCAACCTCAACCACTTGACCTTCCACTTGCCCTTTGACAAGGTGGAATACGAGCCCGAGCAGTTCCCCGGCCTCATCTACCGACTTGACGACCCCAAGGTGGTCTGTCTCATCTTCGGCTCCGGAAAGATGGTCATCACCGGTGCCCGCCACAAGGACGAGATCCTCGAGGCCGTTGAGATCATCAAGGACGAACTGGCTGACTTGCTCTGAGACGCTTCAGCCCGTAGGGCTGGGAGAGAAGGCTTGATGGCCTCGGTCCTCCGTCCCGTGAACATGGGGGAGGGACGCATGCGCCGCACCGTTCCCGTGGTCTTGGTGCTGTTGTTCTTGACCAGCCTTGTCCCGCTCCAACACCAGGTCTTGGCCGAACCATCCGTGAACCACACCATCGCAGGCGACCCGGGCGTCTCTGATGTGCCAACATGGCGGATTGGCGACCGTTGGATTTACGCCGGAACCTTCGACCCGACCATTTTGGTCACCGACACCGGTGTTGACGCCACCGTCGGAGAAATTCAAGGCGACACCACCTCAGAAGTGACCGGCATCACGACACAGAACGTGGACAACATGTCCGTCGTGGCCTACACCCTGCGAACATCGGCCAACTTCGACAAATCCGGCGTCTCACTGGAGGGCTACACCGGCAACGTCTACATCCAGTTCACCCAAACAGAATACCTCCGCGTCAGCGACCTTGCCCCCATCCGAAGCGACCTAGACCTGTACATTCGGTTTGTTCCCAGCGGCATCTCCTTCCTCGAACAAATTCTCGGCGACATCACCATCACGACGACCTATTCACCCGTGAACGAGAACTACGATTTCCCGCTCCGCATGGACGAGCGCTGGACCACCACCACCACCTCTTCCTCGCAATGGTCGGGCCAAAGCGACTACATCACTCCCTTCCCACCTCCTGAAACCGACACCAACACCACCACCTGGGTGGTATCCGATGTTGGAAAACCGCAGAACATGATCGGCCAGAGCATTGACTACGGCGGGTGCAACGAATCCTACGAAATGACCTCGTTCAACAGCGAGGGCATCTCGGAAGGCTTCCGCTGGTACTGCCCCGAGGTCCGTAATTACGCCTGGCTTCACACCAACGACGACATCGGCCTGACCATTGATTTCAAACTGAAGCGATACGACCCCGTTGGCGCCACGGGTGTTGAACCCTACACCAACCCCGGCAGCCGAGCCGACTGCCTTGAGGTCGTCCCAGAGCGAAGCATCACCGCCCTGAATTCCCCCATGCAGGTCTGGGTCAACGCCTCCTCATCCTGCTTTTCCAACGTGGCCGGCCTCCAGGTTGACCTCCATCACGAAGCGGAAGGCTTCCTCACGACCCTGACCACAGCGGCCAACGGGAGTGCTTGGGCAGAGGTGGACGTGGGCGATGCCGTCGATTCCTCAGCCACGGTGCTCGATTATGCCAGCCACGGGCTTGTGGCCAAAACAGGAAATCGCGTCGGTGCCGCCACGGTAACCCTCGACGAGTACCTCGTCGGCTTGGATGTTTTTGCAGAGGTTGATGCCGTGGACATGCTTCGAACACGCTGCATTGGGGATGTTTGCACGACCACCCAACTCAACGCCATTTCCGGGTTTAACGTTCTCCCTGGCGACACTTTAGACATTGAAGTGTCCATCAAGAACCGAGGCATCACCACCTCCGTGGCGAGCGATGCACGGCTGACGCTGCCCGATGGCAATGTTTCCACCGACCAACTTCCCGCGCTTGCCACCTACCAGGCACACAAAATGTTCGCCCTTTGGGAAGTGCCAGAAAACACCTCCATCGGCAATGTTGAACTGTTGTGGGAAGCCGATGTGAGTCGCCTCAACACGGCGGATGCCGACGTGGGGAACAACCTCGGACGAATCGAGTTGTTCGTCGGACGCCTGCCGACCCCTGTGGCACCAGAGCCGACCGGCCTGACCGGCGACACCATCCATATCAACGCCAGTGGGAGTTTTGATGAGGACGGTGGCGAGGTGTCTTGCGAGTTCTGGGTTCCGTTTGACGACGGCACACGCACCTGGGACTACGAACGCATCGCCTCTCCATCCTGCATGCTCAACTACACGTGGATTGACGACGGCGTCTATCCCATCGAAATCACGGTCGAGGACGAGGAACGAGATGAAGCCGTGATGATTCTCAACGTGACCGTCGAAAACCGAGCACCAAAGATCGAGGTGCGGAGCCAGCGAACCGAAGCGAAGGTGGAGTACCCCATCACGCTCTATGCCTACGCCAACGATTCCGATTCCGAGAAGGTATGGCCGGGCGTGGTCGACATCTATTGGCCGGGGGCCAACTGCAAGGAAGGGTATTACACACGGGTGTGCACCACGACCTCCACCACCGAGGGATGGAAAACCTTCACCGCCGTGGGGACCGACGACGACCGAGCGACCGCAACCGCCACCTTTGATGTCAAATTCACCAACATCCGACCCCACAGCATCAACGTCCAGATGGTGGACGACGAGGGACCCGTGGTGATGGACGCACAAGACACCTGGCATGTGAGCGAGGACCAAACGGTGACCATCAAAGGGCAGGCCCAAGACTCGGCCGACGACATCGAAGACCTCACCCACACCTGGTGGCCTGACGACGCCCAACCCTCCTTGATTCGAGTGTTTGACGGGCGCACGTCCGAATTTGAGATGGTCTGGCTGGAGGCTGGCCTGCACAAAATGCGTCTCGAAGTGACCGACTCCGAGGGTGCTTCAAGCGGCATCGAAGAGCGGTGGGTGAGCGTACAAAACGTTCCCCCGACCATCGAGCCCATCGCTTCGGTCTTGCCCGTAGCCGAGGGGCAAACCATCAGCGTCTCGGGGTCGTCATCCGATACGCCCTCGGACAATGGCACCCTGGTCCGATGTTGGGACATCGACCCCAGCATGGATTCCGACGACATTGGCAGTGCCGATGACGACTGCGATGTCATCGGGGACGACTTGACCATCGCCTGGAACCGGAGCGGCACCCACAAACTCGTCTACCACGTCACGGACGACGACGGAGCCACGACCAGCGAAGTGCTGGAAGTGCTCGTGCTGAACACGCCGCCTATCGTCCGAACCGGTGCCATCTCGTGCGTGGCCTACGAAGCATGCGTCCTCGATGCCAGCACCACGCTCGATGCCCTGACCGACATCAATGACTTGACCGTGGCGTGGGACATTGATATCACGGTGGACAGCAACGAAGACGGGATTCCTGACAACGACGCCGATCTCCTCGGAAAGACGGTCTCGTACATCTTCAAGCAGGACGGCGTGCAATCGGTCAAGGTGATCGCTTGGGACGAAGACCCGGAGCGCCCCGGAACCAAAGTGGTTACCTTTGCCGTGCTTCCTGCAGACCGTACGCCGCTGGAGAACCTCGGAGCGTCCCTTGTCGGCGAAGAGGCCAACCCCTCGCTCAGCTCAGCCTCTTGGTGCTGATGTTGCTGCTCGTGGGTCTGTTTTCACGGCGGCGCCGGCAACCCGAGGCTACATCGGATGCGTGGGACGAGGTCAACACGTCGCTGAGCGCCGAGCTGTTGACCTCCCAGGAAGAGCGAATTCAACAACGACGGCCAGAAGGGCCACCACCTGCGTATCTGTTCCAGCAATCATTGGAACACGCATCAGGAACGGAATCCCATGCGGGACCACCCCTGCCCCCGACGGGCCTGCCGGAAGGCTGGACCATGGAGCAATGGGAACATTACGGCCAACAGTACCTTGATTCTCAGCGTTGAGCCATGGCACAAAGGACATCCTCTTTTGTATCAGGAGGCCGACCACAGTTCATGTTCGGCCGAGCCTTTCAGGCAGCGTTTCTCGTCGCCCTTTTCCTCACTTCCATGGGACTGGGCGTGGTTGAATCCTCCATCCACCTCGAGCAGACCGTTGAGGAGCGACGCTCTCAAGGTGTATCGGGTGCGGTTGATGTACCAAACTACCGCATTGGGGATGAATGGGTGTACGAAACCAAATTCGACGTCTCTCAACTTCTCGCACAGGCCAACGTTTCCGCCTCGCTCAACGCCCTGACGGGGGACACGGCCAACGAAATCACGGACATCTTCTACGCCACCGACAACAACGGCGACACGGTGCTGGCCTACGAAGTTGAGATCAGCGGGAGTTTCACCTCTGGCAACAGCGGCGCCACGCTTGAAGGCGTCACTGGCCGACTCAACATCGACTACGACGGCATTGACATCCTGCGGGCGAGGGACCTGGCCACCATCACCAGTGATTTCACCCTCGACGTTCGGTTCCGGCCGTTCAACCTCGGCTTCCTTGAACAAACCCTCGGCATCGTGACCTTCGACAACACCTACACGCCCGCCAAGGAACGCTACGACTTCCCCCTGCGAAACGGCGACCAGTGGTGGATGGAATTTGAAGCCAAGACCGAGGTGAGCGGTACATCGGATTATTTCGACCCCTCTGAGTTTGATTCCGAGGAAGACGAGAACAACTCGTGGCAGGTCATCAAAAACGAGGCTCCGGTGGAAGACGGCGTCTCGCCATCCTACACCGGGTGCGACGATTCGTACAAGATCGCCGAATGGAACGCCACCGGTGTCAACCTCGGGTTCAATTGGTACTGTCCGGCCGTCCGAGGAAGTGTTTGGAATCGTATCGTGAATCCTGCCGGGTTCACCATTGACTGGATTTTGAAGACGTACAGTCCGGCCGATTCCAACAGCGTGGTGCCCGCCTCGTCGCCCGGCGGCCGCAACACGCAAATCACGGTCAGCACGGCCACCACCGCTACCCTCCCCGACGCCATTGAACAGGTGTCCATCGGCTACACCGTCGCAGGCTCGCCCAGCATTCCCATCAAGAACACCAACCTGCAACTTCGCTACGAGATCGCAGGCACCATCCTCAACCCGACAACGGACAACAACGGGCAAGCACAGGTTTCCCTCAACGTGTCCGATGAAGTTGACGATACGCCGGCGAGCGACGACCACACCAGCAACGGCGTGGTGGTCTACGACCCCGCCGCCCGTGTGGTCGGCGCCACCACCATCGTTCAGGACCTGAGCGTCGTTGGCGTGGACCTCATCGCTCAAGCCGGTTCGGTCATCGTGGAGCGAACACGAAACGGCGACACCACCACGTTGAGCGCCTCCATCGGCTACAACGCCCTTCCAGGCGACGTCCTCAGATTCTCTCTCCCCGCCCAAAACCGTGGTGTGCTGACCGCTCCGGCCACCGTGATGGAGATTGAAACGCCGGACAACACCGTCCTGCGTGAGGCCATTCCGGCCGTTGCCCCGTACGCCGAGGAGCGTGTCCTCGTCAACTGGTCCGTGCCCGCCAACATGATGATCGGAACGGCCACCATGACGTTCACCGTCGACCCCGACCAAAACGTGACCGCAGACGCCAACCGGAGCAACAACGACGCCTCCATTTCCATCTTCATCGGACGTGCACCCACCGCAGCCATGACCGTTGATGAAGGGAAGTACACGTTCGAAAACGTCACGCTGAACGCCACGGGAAGTTTTGACACTGACGGCGGCGACGTTGACTGTGTGTTCGAAATTGAGTCCAGGGCCGGCCTGATTGATGTGATCGAAGCCCCCAACTGCTGGACGCAATGGAACTGGTCAAACAGCGGGACATGGAGTGTCAAGGTCTTGGTCGTTGACGAGGAACTTGACACGGATGAACTGGTCGTGGACGTCGTGGTCCTCAATCGCGCCCCGACGTTCAACCTCACCCATCCTGAGGCGGTTGAGGTGGAAACACCGATCACCATCCAGGCCGTTGACATCGAGGACATCGACACCTCATCCCCCTCAGGGCAACAAGTCACCATCACGTGGCCGGGACTGGAATGCAACGAAGGCATCACGCAAGCCACCTGCACCTTCACACCCATGTTTGAGGGTCCCATCAACATCACCGCCGTGGCCACCGACGACGACGGCGACACCACCATCATCTCCAGCGAACTCATGGTGCTCAACATCCCGCCCACCATCTCAGCACCGACCTTGACCAAAGGAGGGCAAGAAGTGCAACCCGATGAAAACGGCACCTGGCACATCAACGAAGACGAGGTTGGTGTTCTGAAGGCCACGGCCAGCGATTCGGAAAACGACGAAGGCACCGTCATCGTACAGTGGTTCCCTTCACTCGCTGATGAAAACTGGACCATCACCAGCATCGGGGTCGCCTCACAAGAACTGGTGGCATGGAACACCTCGGGCGAACACATCGTTCAGGTCCGTGCCATCGACGCCGACGGTGCGACCTCCGAGGTGCAGCAGGCCACCGTGATGGTGCACAACGTCCCACCCACCGTTGAAGGCTTGCCCGGCAACACCCCGGTCTTCGAAGACGACGCCCTCAACCTGAGCGTGACCGCGTCGGACACGGCTTCCGACCTCGAGACCCTCACCATTTGCTGGGACCTTGACGCCAAGGTGGACAGCGACAACGACGGCGTCAACGACAACGATTGCGAGTTGACCGGCGCCTCCGTTGCCCCTTCATGGTCAACGAAGGGCGTTCGAATGATCACGGCGACCGTCACCGACGACGACGGCGCAACCGCTCAGCAGAGCATGAACGTCAGTGTCCTGAACCTTCCACCCCGGGAGTACCTCAACGCTCAAGTGGCCTTCACCAACTTGACGGAGGGCGATAACTTGACATTGAACGGAGCGGATTTCTTCTTCGATTCTGCCACCGACTCGGAGAGCCTCGGCTTTGAGTGGGACAGTTCTCACCTCGACACCGACCTCGATGGTTCGAAGACCGGCGATGTTGACTTCACCGGCGGCACGTGGACCATCACCGGCCTCCCTGCGGGGAGTTGGACGGTCATGCCGACGGCGACCGATGACGACGGCGAACAGGTGCAAAAGAACTGACCGTCGTGGTCGCTGAACTTCCTGCCGACGGCCTCATCGAAAGCATCACCAGCGCCGTGGGCACCACCACGGCAGCCATCATCGGTCTGCTCGGCATCATCATCGTCGGTTTGGTGGTCTTCTTGTTGTTCACTCGGCAGCGCCCAGCTGCCGATGATTTCAGCATGTTCGAACAAAGCCAGTTCGCCGCTGCGCCCAAACCCGTTGCCTCGCTTCCTCCCACGCCTGCCACGGCCGTCCCAGCCCAAGCCGTTGCAGCCCCGATGGAACCACAACCTGCCGCCGCACCCGCGGACCCAACGATGGTGAACACCGGCCCACCGCTTCCCGTCACCGGATTGCCACAAGGATGGACCATGGAGCAATGGAACTACTACGGCGAACAGTGGCTGGCAGCGAATCAACCCGCTCCTGCCCCCGTTCAACCCATAGTTTCACAAACTCCACCAACCCCTGCATCGGCTGAGTTGCAATCGTTGCTCGACGATTTAGACTTTTGAGGCAGCACCATGGGAAGCTTGTGGCAATTCTTCGGTCTCCCCGACCCAGAAGGCAGTGCCAACGCCCCTCCTCGTGCTGCACCTCCATCAAACGATGCACCGGTCACCCTCTCCGCCGGCGCTGAAGCCGATTCGGCGACACCAGCAGCACCTGAGCCACCTGCGACGACCCCTACCACGCCATCGCCGTTAAGCGAGGCCGCCATTGACCTCTGCAGGTTACGAACACCGCCGCTCGGATGGACAGGGCCGCTAACGCCCGACGGCGAGGCATTTCACGACCTCGGCATCGAAGTTCAACGCCAACGACCGCTGCCCAACAAAGCGCTCCGCTACATCGCACCCGATGTGATGAAGCGCATCCCGACCGGACCCATGCTCGAACGGGTCATGCAGGGTGATACCGCCATCGTGGACCTGCGTCCGCTGGTCCACATGGAAAGCCATCAGATGGCCTGCCGTCGCGAGATCAAGCACATGGCCGACCAAGCCCGTGTCAGCGTCTTTTCCTTGGACGCCGAAGACAAGTTGCTGATGGTTCCCGGCCACAACGTCGTGGTCGACATGCAAAAGCACGAACTCGGGCTGACCCCGCTGCTTTGAATCAATTCAGGGAAGCCAAGGATTCCAAAAAGGCCATGGCGCCTCCGGCGAGGCCCAGCACGGTCGAGGTATCGCCCTCCACCAATTGAGCGTGTTCTCCCATGGGGCCGGCTAAATCATAGCCGCCCGCTTTCCCTTTCCACGAACCTGAGGTCAGCAGGGCCTCCAGTTGGTCGGGCGAAAGGTCGGAAACGGAGACGACGGCAGACTCGCACCACGTGTGCCAGGTGTTGTTCCACTGCACGGCCGTCGCCGTCCAAACCTGATGCTTGCGGCCGCTGAGCCGGTGAAGCATGGTGGCGGCGTGAGCGAGGTCGCGGGGTTTTCCCATGCTGAGGGAGTGGTCGTCTGGGTCGCTGAGCATCGTGTCGGCCACGACGATGACGGCGTGGTTTGAGGCCGGAATGGCGGCGACTTTCCGTTGACAAATGGCGTGAACTTGTTCCTCTACCGTTCCCGCAGGGGGAGTCTCGTCCACGTCGTTGAGGCCTTCATGATGCAGGCGAGAGAACATGCCCTCGAGCAGGGCGAAACGCCGTGCCGAATTGGATGCCAGCCAGACGTCCATACCGCGAACATCACTTCTCGGGCTTTGGAGATTGCCATGGATGGCGTGGGTGATATTGAAGAATCACGATGCCCACCCAGCCTTTGAGCCGCATGTCCGAGATTGAACGTATCCCCACCCACATCGAAGGACTCGACGAAAAAATGCAGGGCGGTATCCCTCAGGGCCACATTAGCATCGTGGCAGGGGCTTCCGGTGCGATGAAGTCAAGCTTGACCTTCTCCATGCTCTACAACGCCGTCCTCTACGGCGAAACCAGCGGTATCTACGTCACCCTCGAACAAGGCAAAGACTCGCTCCGCTCACACATGGCCAACATGGGCATGAACGTTGATGACCCTCGGGTTCGAAACCGAATCGCCATCATCGACCTGGCCGACCTGCGTGTCCAGCTCGACGAACAAGGGATGAGCAACCGTGTGGACTGGATGGGGCAACTCATCAAGCAGTTGACGTCCTATCGGCAATCCATCGGCTTTGAACTGCTGGTCTTCGACTCGCTTGGAGCCTTCTTTACCCTCACCAAAATGGAAAACCCCCGCGATGAAATCTTCCGCCTCTTCGAAGCCGTTCGCCGCCTTGAGTTGACGTCGTTCTTCATCTGCGAGATGACCGGTGAAGACCACAAGCAATTCGGCGAGTACGGCGTTGAAGACTACCTCTCGGACGGCGTCATGCACCTCGTGATGGAGCGTAGCGGTGACGATGTCACCCGAAAGTTGGGCATTGTCAAAATGCGCCACACCAACCACGTGCTGGGCTACAAGCCCTTCAACTGGAAAGAGAACGAGCAGCGGTTCACCATCGTTTGAGATCACTCAACCGTTACCGACTTGGCGAGATTTCGCGGTCGGTCCACATCACGGCCAAGGCGAAGCGCCGTTTCGTACGCCATCAACTGCAGGGGCACCACCGTCAACAACGGGGTCAGCCAAGGGTGAATCGAAGGAACGGCAATGGAGACGTCACCCTCCGAGGCGATGGGATCGCCTTTCTCGTGAATCAAGATCACTTTTGCCCCACGCGCCTTGACTTCGTGGAGCGCCGACATCGTCTTCTCTTTGAGGTGGTCGTTGGGAGCGATGACAACAACGGGACTTCCCTCCTCAAGAAGGGCGATGGGGCCGTGTTTCATCTCACCGGCAGGGTAGGCCAAACACGGAATGTAGGCGAGTTCCATCAGCTTCAGTGCTCCTTCTTTGGCCACCGTTGCGGAAAGCCCTCGTCCGAGGAACAGCACCGAATTCGCCTCGCACAGGAGGTCCACGGCCTCTGAAATGGGCCCAACGTCCTCGAAATACGTCTCCATGAGATGAGGAGCCTGCTGGAGTTGGGCGATGAGTTTCCTTCCGTCGTCTTTGGACAGGTGCCGTGTCCGGCCAAGTTGCGTAGCGAAGATGGTCAGGGCAGCGACCATGTTGGTGAACGCTTTGGTGGATGCCACGGATTGTTCAGGCCCGGAGTGAATGTAGACGCCCTGGCCACAAAGGCGGGCGATGGTGGAGCCCACCACGTTGACAACACCGAAGACTTGGCCACCTTTGAGTTGGATTTCTTTGATCGCTGAAATGGTGTCCGCTGTTTCTCCTGATTGGGAAACGGCGAGATAAATCGCCTTTGGATTGATGACGGTGTCGTTGTTTCTGAATTCGCTTGAGATATGGGCCACGGCTGGAATTCGACCCATTTTTTCGATCAGCATTTGACCGATTTCTGCAGCGTAGGCAGCCGTGCCGCATCCGAGCAAACGGACATGCGGGGCTTGCACGAGTGCGGCATGGTCGAGCCGCATTCCACCAAGGCGCCCGGTGCCCATCTCGCGGTCAACGCGCCCGGAGATGCACTGGCGGAGCGCGTCGGGCTGTTCGTAGATTTCTTTGTACATGTAGTGGGGTGCATCGCCAAGTTCAGCCTCGCCCCACGCATCTTCCAGCACCGTGATGCTGGGCTCAACGCTTTCTCCTTTCATTGATGTGATGCTGAACGAGTCGCGATGAATCACCGCAACGTCCCCGTCTTCGAGGTAGACGACGCGCTGGGTGTGAGCGGTGAGTGGATGAGGGTCGCTGGAAACGAAGGTCTCGCCGTCGCCCTGGCCGATGATCAGCGGTGAGCCGTTGCGGGCGCATATGAGCATGTCGTGATCTTTCAGCAGGATGCACAATCCCCAGGTCCCGCGCAGCCGTCGAAGCGTTGATTGAACCGCCTCAAGCGGTGTGGCGGCCTTTTCCAGTTCAAGCGCGACCATCTGAGCGATGACCTCAGAATCGGTCTCACTGATGCACGTGATGCTACGAGCGGCCAGTCCTTTGCGAAGTTGCTGGAAATTCTCAATGATGCCGTTGTGGACCAGATGAACCCGGTCGTTTTCCGAGGCGTGCGGGTGCGTGTTGACCTGCGTCACACCGCCGTGGGTGGCCCATCGGGTGTGAGCGATGCCGAGCGTGCCTTCGACGCTTTGTGGAAGGATGGCTTTGAGGTCAGCCACTTTCCCCACCGTTTTGTGCGTCTCAATGCGGCCGTCGTGTTCCACGGCGACGCCGGTTGAATCGTACCCACGATATTCCAACCGCCTCAGTCCTTCAACGAGGATAGGAAGGGCTTGTTGGTGCCCGAGGTAGCCAAAAATACCGCACATGGTTCTCCCTCACAGATCAAAGGATTCGCTGCAGACAGGGCACGACATCCGTTTGAGCATCAAATCCTTCACGGCGAAGCTCGCCTGACAAGAGGGGCAGGTCACGTCCCGCTTCAGGTCCGGCAGGGGTAGTGCCGGCGCGGGCAGCGGGGCCGAAGGGTCGAGCGGGGTTACGTTCGCTATGGGAAGAGGTGGGAGTGCGCCTGGCAGCGGTGGGAGGCCTTGGTGCAGGGCGGCCGCCATCTCGGACATCTCACGCTGCTGTTTTCGCTTCATGCGTCGTTCAAGTCGAGCGTTACCTTCGCCGTCCTCGAGTTTCTTTTCCAGTTCGGCCGAGAGCGTCACTTCCTCATCGTCCATCACCGCCACAGGTGCTTGAATCGTGAGTTCTTCCTCCTCGTCTTCCACGGTCAGCAACGGGCCAACATCGGTTTCAGGCGTGATCATCACTTCAACGAGTTCACCCTCCTCGTCGGCCATCTCTTCGAGCAACTCTTCCACTTCGTTCCGAGACCGACGTACGACCACGGCGATGGAAAGGAGGAAGATGACCAGAACACTCAGACCGATGCCGAGAATGCGCAGCTTTCCTTCTCTGGAATCCCCCGGAAGGTAATCGAGGAGCGTTTCGAGGGTGCTCGGGGAGGCCCCCACGTTGTTCGAGGCTTTGGTGGAGGCAACGTTGCTGAGGCTCATC
Organism: Candidatus Poseidoniales archaeon; assembly: GCA_038144595.1. Lineage (GTDB taxonomy): Archaea > Thermoplasmatota > Poseidoniia > Poseidoniales > Poseidoniaceae > Poseidonia. The sequence goes on from JAYQOB010000006.1 coordinate 180,997, forward strand.
AGCCCGCTCGGTGTGATGGAGCAGAGGATGGTATCGTCTTCCATGAGACCGATCCCGAACAGGAAGCCTTGGTCGAGCATGTTGGACAACCCGTTGATGGGTACACCTTCAGCGTTGGTGATGAGACCCACACGGTGGACAGGGCCGTTCAAGTTGATTTCATCGTGATAGAGGTAGATGCCTTCGTCCCGCTTCGCCAAGTCCACATGAGTGGCACCGGGAGCCAGCGACCGCTGCTGGTTGCCCGACCACACCGAATTGGTGTTGGAAACGACGACGTTGGACACCTTGCCTTGGCCTTCAATCCAAGCCCCCATCATGCGGTCCTCCCCGTCATCAACCATGACTTCAAGCACGGGCGAGGACGCCTCGTCGCCCACCGAGTATTGGAAACTCCAGGAAGGAACGGTGTGGGAACCGTGGGTGTACATCAGCCCGACGCGTTCGATGCCCGAAACATCGTCTCGGTACTCTTGGTAGAGCAAGTGGAGGTATTCGTCGCCCAAACCGACGCCCAACGGTTGCGTGTCGCCGGGTCGGATGTCAAGGTCGGACAGCACCGTGATGGGACTGGACCATGAGGTTCCTTTGTCGGGCGAGGTGGATGAAATGACGAACAGCGAGGTGATGTCTTGCCAGGACCCTCCGGTCGAAAGATCCCGATGGTAGCCGGCGAGTACCATGGTTTCGTCGTGTTGGTCGAAGGCGAAACTGTAGTACGAACCTTCTGAAAGTTTGAGCGCCGGCATGTGGTAGTGCTTCGGCGTGGTTTTCCCTCCTGAGGAAATCGATGTCATGGCGATGTCGGTGAGGATGTAGCCCTCGCTGCTGAGGGAACGACGCGTCCAGGCGACCTGAACCAACCCGTCATCTCGCTGATACGCAGCCAGTTCACCGCCCCAATTTTCTTCCAACGTCACGCCGCCGACCATCACCAACCTGGAGGTGATGGTGCGTGCATGCAGTTCCCCGTCAATGGTGGTAAAGAGAAGTCCACCGTCGTTCAGGCCAATGAATTCGACCGGTACTTCGCCGGTCGCCAAATCAATGCCAACTCGAGAACCCTCCTTGAGATCTGCAACGGTGACGTTGAACAACAATTCGTTGTGCTCCAGTTCAACACCGGAACCGCTCAACACCGCTCGATACGAGACCGAACCCACCTCGTCGTGGACGTCTTCGAATTGGGCATAGGCGTAGCCAGAGGTCGTGCTTGAGCCCGGCACGAGGTTGAGCGATTGGTCCTTGAGACGCTGCCACCCAATGCCTTCGATCAATCGTTCCAGACCGAGGTTGAGGTTGCTCGCATCCGTTTGACCGAGGTTGTCGACGCGGATTTTGATGCTGTAGGCTCCACCAGGGACCGGAATGTCCGGCGTGGTGCGAGTCGCACCGGGGAGGAAGCGAAGCATGGGTTCCACCGGCCGTTCATCGACCGTGAAGCTGAACGTGTACGTGTTGTCGCTACGGTCGGGGTCTTCGTAGAGTTGGGTCGGGTCGAGGGAGAGAGTCACGTCGTGGGTCCCTGGTTCGGTCGCCCACCAGTACAAGGTAACCTGTGCGCTTTCCCCTTGTTCAAGCGAGGTGACCTTTCCTTCGGAGGGATAGGTGGTGGAATCACTCCCTTCGCCCTCCAGCGTCAGGTAGACCTCGCTGGCATCCAAATCGCCAATGTTTCGCAAGGCGAACCGAACCTCGAGCACGGTGCCCGCAACGGCGCTGTTGACAGGAAGTCCCCCGTCGTAGACACCAACGGTTCCGGTGAACGCAAAGTTCGGAGCCGCAGGCAGATTGTCTACTTCGTACGTTCGCTTGACCACATCGCTGACCACGCCGCTGGTGTTGACCATCCGCACGCTGATGCGGTGGGAACCGTCGCCCACTTGGGTTGAATCCCACGTAAACGACCAGTCTTGCACGCCTTCTTCTTGCTCGGTGAGTTGGTCGCCCAGTTGCCAGTCATCGCCGTCGATCTTGTACTCCACCCGATCGTGGTCGAGCCCTTCAACGGTGCCGGAAAACGCTACAGATCCAACCAGCGCCGTGCCGAGCGGGGGCTCGCTGATGGACACCGTCATGCGGGCAAAGCGAACGATACGGATGTCGATGACGGAGGTTTCACCGGTCTCGGTGAGGGCGCGTGCGTAGACGAGCGTGTACGATTCGTCAGCGTCAACCCAGTCATCGTCCACATTGATGTCAAAGTACCAATCCTCCACCGTGCCGTCGGTGCTCAACCAGTTCGTTAGGTCGTCGCTGTCGCCGTCGTCGTAAAACTGCTCAAACTTCACCTGAACCTCGATGTAGTCGTTCTCGGTGGTATCGGTCGTCCCTTCGACAGACAGCGTGTTGCCGGCGAGGTGAAGGGATTGATTCACGGGCGCTGTCATGGACACGTCCTCGCCCAGGCCGTCCCCACCGGGAGGTGGGTCAATGATGATGCCACCGTTGTCTTCGAGTGGTGTGCATGAGCGGTCAAGCACCCTGTCGAGGGCACACGATGCATCGACCAAGCCAAAGCCCCACTTCTCATTCCAGCGGTTTGAGATGTCGGGCTCAGTTGCCGAGCCGCGAGCTTCTGAGGAGTTGCGAAGGATGTTTCGAATCTCCTCGGGTGAGAGCGATTCGTCGGCCTGCAACAGGCTGGCCACGATGCCGGAGACCAACGGGGTCGCCATGCTCGTTCCGTCTTTGGCGTCGTAGTCGTTGTCGGCGAGTGGGCGCTCCGGCTGACCGGGGAAGGACGGTCCTGTAGCGGCCGTGGCCGAGGTAATGCCCGTGCCGTAGGAGGTCAAGTCGGGTTTGAGTTCGTCCCACTCGTCGTCGTCACCGTCGTCCAAACGAGGGCCCCAGTTTGAGTAGGAGGCCATCACGTCGTCGGTTCGGTTGACCGTGTTGCGGTCGTTGACGGCGCCGATGGAAATGGCACCGTCAGCACTGGCGGGCGATGGAACACGCTTCGAACCATCGTTGCCCATGGCGACCACACAGACGATACCGGCATCCCGGGCATCGTTGACGAGGCGAGCCTCGGCCCCAGAGCCGTTGTCCCCCTCGTCATCGGGATTCAGTGGACTGCTCAGGGAGCCGAAGGACATGGATGCAACGTCAATGCCCCGGCTGGATTCGTTGTTACCCCAGTCGGTGTCTTTGTTGTTGATCATCCATTGAATGCCGTTGAGCGAGGCTTGGGAATTGGTTCCGCCGGAGTCGGTGAGCACCTTGATGTCCACCAGGTACGCTCCCATGCCGCTGCCGGTGTGGACTCGCTCAGCACCCCCGGTGCCCAGCGCAGTGGCAGCGACGTGCGTACCATGACCTTGGCCGTCATCGGGGTCGACCGACCCGTCGGGGTTGGAGGCTTGGGAGGTGGCGTCGAAGCCGGCGACCCATTTCTGGTCGCTGTAGCTGGTGGGATCGCTGTCGGGCTCGTCGTCCACATCGTCGAAGTCGTTGAGCGCCCTGTGTTCGTTGTCAACACCGGTATCGAGCACCGCAATGACGACGCCTTCGCCGTTGTAGCCTCGAGCGTAGGTGCTGGCGGAGTACACATCGGAAGGCATCGCACGAGCTGCTTCGGAGGCCACGCCGTTGAACGGCACCATCACGTTCTGCATCTCAACGACCACGACACCGGGAAGGTGGTAGATGTCCATGAGGGCACTCACAGGAACCTTGTCCACGACCACCGAGTCAATGGAATTCATGACCTGGAACCATGCACCGTTGTCCACGCCCAGCCAACCGTGGTTCTCGAGGACCGAGGTTAAGGCGTGGAGTTCCCCCTCGTTGGGAGCCCAGGCATAATCGACGACGATGGCGACGGTTTTGCGTCCGTCAGGGCCGATGACAGCGGTGGGTGAGATGGATTCTTGACCAGCCAGCACGCGCTGGAGCCGGTCGTCCATGCCGTTCCAATCCAGGTCGGGACCGTAGCCAAGCCACCACATGTCGGGCTCGTTTGATGCACGGTCGCCCCGGTCAAGCATTCGCGTTGGCCGCTCACAGAGGTCCCCGCCGCACATCAGCGGTGGAAGACCGTCCACCAAGATGGGGACCTCATGTTCAGCTACGTCCGCAGCGGCGACAGGATGGCTCAGAAGGCCACCGCTGACATCGGCAAGCAGCACCAGCACAGCGAAGAGAAGGGCGCAAGTCCGCATGGCCGACCGTGGTGCAGTGTGCATGGCTCACCCTCTCCGTTCTTTGGAAGGCCTGCCCACCTTTGATTCTATCCTCCGATGTATCACGCCGTCCAGCGATTGGCCCCGTTTATCGAGGGGGCCATTCAAGGTGGTCTGTTGTGGCAGAGCACTGGAGGTGAGGGCCGGTTGATCGCTCAACAATGCCAAGGGGAGCGCTGCAGATCGGACACGTCCCTGCGTCGGCGAGGTGGTCCATCCAAGCGGCACGCGTCTCGGGTTCATCGCTGGCTTGAATCAAATTCTTCAACGGTTCACGAAGGTGCTTGGGGACCTCCAAGCCAGCCGACGTCCAAGGGTCCTCAATGGCTGAGAGGTCGGCCATGCTCGCCTTGACCTGTCGGCGTTTGGCAGAGGCGCCCGCCCCATGACTTGGTCCTCCGTCGAGCACACCCAGCTCAACCGGGCCACCACGAGCGACCAGCGGCAACATGGCGTACGCCGCCACAAATCCCCCAACGTGAGCCATGTGAGCAATGCCGCTGGAAACACCGGCATCCATGGTGGCGAGGGCGCGAACCAGTTCCAATCCAAAGTACAACAGCGCAATGAACACCACCGGCCACGGACGAATCAGCAAGAGCGGGAACGGAATCTCATCCCGTGGCCATCCCGCAAGGTAGGCCCCAAGAAGACCAAACGCTGCCCCAGAGGCCCCAAGCGCAGGGTTGGAGGAACCGGGGTTGAAGGCGACCCAACCGAGGGAGCCCCCTAACAGGCCGATGACATAGATGATGGCATAGCGCTTGGAACCCAAGCGCTGCTCGAGGGGGACACCGACCAGAGCCAGAATGATGACGTTGCCAAGCACGTGCATCATGTCGCCTTGGCTGTGAAGGAAACCGGCGGTAGCGAGCGTGTGAAAGAACGCTGGGTCGGAGGTCCGAACAGGAACCAGGACGAAATCGCTCCACACCCAGTACTCCACCCAGCCGTAGGCGGCGAACATGGACCAGAGCACCTGGACGACCGCCCCCAACAGCACGCTGACCGTGATGCCCATGGCCAGCGAGGTTCGGGTCCTGGCCGCATAGAGAATGGGCGAGACAATCGCCACGAACCAAAGGCCGAGGACGAACCACTCCGCTGGGGCGAAGAGGGACATGGCGAAGCCCATGCGTACGGGTCGGGCTCCCACTCTTTTGAGTTGATGTGTCCGAGGACCAAAACAGGAGGGTTCATGCTTGAACGGAGCCTGCCCGGACCATGGCCAAGCCCATGCTCTCCCTCCAGGACGTCCACGTCCGAAGGGGCATGGGCCTCGTCCTTGCCGGCTGCTCGGTCGACGTTGCTCCGGGTCAAACCGTGGTGCTGACGGGAGCCAACGGGGCCGGCAAGTCCACGATGTTGGAATCTGCACTCGGCATCTTGCCACTGGAACAAGGTCGAGTGCTCCACGACGCCACAACGGTCATTGATGCTGAAGGGCGACGAGGAAGCTCCCCTCTCACGGTGGGCACCGTTCTGCAAAAAAATGGGATGCTTGGCAGTGAAGTCGTCGCTGAACATCTGCATTGTGCGATGGCGATGAGCGGCTCAACGGTCAATACCGAGCCGTTTCTTGAAGCGTTCAACCTCGCTCATCGTAGCAACGACATGGTGGCGCACCTGTCTCAAGGGCAGGCCAGAAAGGTCGCTGTGTTGGCTGGCCTCTTGCCGGCGTTCGCCAGCTCCACGCCTGCCTTGGTGCTCATGGATGAACCCGATGCAGGTCTTGACGATGCCTCGGTGGAGGTGCTGTGTGGGTGGCTCGACCAGTTGCGAGGAAGCGGCCACGCCGTCCTCCTTGCCACCCACGACCAGCGATTGGTCAACCGTGCCACGCACACCTTGGATGTTGGCGAAGGTGCGATGATGCCCACCGACTCGCCGCCCGAAGCCCTTCCGAGCGACCACCAACGAACACCTGCCAAACCCATCCGGCGCGCCGCTTGGGGCGTGAAGATGCACCTGCGCACCCTGATGTGGCTCAACGCCAACGGCATGGCGGGCTTGCTGAGCTTGGGTGTCCTGCTCGCCATGGGCTCGTTCATGGACGGGTTGGACGAGATGCAACAACTTGGCTTCGTGCTCGCTCCCACCATGGCGATGGGGTTGTGCGGTGAGCCATTGGTCAATGCACTGCGAGAAGAGCGGACCGCCGCTTGGTGGCGAGCCGTGAGCGGCGGTGAGCCCCACGCAGGTTGGCTCCCGTTCGCCCTTGGATTGGTCATGACCTTGTTGACCGCCACCGCTCTCCAAGGGGTTCCTGCGCTGGAGACCTTGATCGTGGGCTCGGCCCTGTGCGGTATCGTCTGGCACGGCGTGGGTTGGATGCAGCGCTCAACGCAACGACTCGCCCGACCCCAAGCGGTTTTTGTTGGCTTGCTCACACCGGTGTTGATTCTCCCCTATTCCTTGCTGCTCAGCGTTCTTTCCTGAGCCGAACACCAACTTCAAGGGGGACGTGCCAGCACCCAGGCCCATGAAGTGGGGAGAAGCGCTGCTGGTGCTCGGTTTCACCGGCATCGGAAGCACCCTCCTGCTGGCGCTGCTGTGGGCACCCAGCGTCTCGTTGGACGCCTTCGAATCCCCCGCTGCACAGCGCATTTTCTACTGGCACGTACCCGCCGCTTGGGCGGCCTTCATCGCGTTCGGCGCCCTGTTCATCGGTTCGGCCGGTTGGTTGTTTCAACGGTCAGAATGGGCGTGGCGACTCCATGTCGCAGGATCCGAAGCCGGCTTGGCCACCGGCCTCATGACCGTGTGGTCTGGGTGTGTTTGGGGTGCGGCAGAATGGGGCACACCTTGGGACTGGACCGATGTTCGTCTCAACACCTTTGGGCTGCTCACCTTGCTGGCCGTCTACGTGGTGCTGGGGCGAAACAGCCAACCCGACGGGGTGGAATCAAGGGATACATTCGCAGCCTTCGGGCTGTACGGTTTCGTGCTCGTCCCCGTCACGTACATCGCCACACGCATCTGGACCATTCGTCATCCAGGCCCGGTGGTCGCCACCGGAGACGAGGGTTCCATCAACGGCGACATGGGGTTGGTCTTGCTGCTTGGAGCGATCTCGTTCACCGTGTTCATCATCGGCCACATGCTCACATCCATGCGGTTGACGATGTTGGAGCAACGGCTTTCGAACCTGCAAGGCCAACACGATGGAGGGGTCTGAGTGGAAGGGATGACCTACCTCGCTGTGGCCTATCTTGGGATGCTGGTGGCCATCGCCCTGTGGACCTGGACGGTCGTCCAACGAAGTCGCCGCCTCGACCAGCGCCTCCACGCCCTCGAAGGCGTGGCCGGCGGGAACGACCAACCCGAAAAATCCGAGGCTGAGGGCGACCGAGAAGCGTAGTCTTTCATAGGCACCATCGCAGGAGCGACCTGGAGAGGCGTATGTCATCCCGACTCGGTGGGGAATTTTGCTTGGTCTGCGGGGCCGAGCCACCGCTGTTCGGTGACCGCATGTGCGAGCCCTGCCTGCGCGCTCGAACGGTGCTGGCCAAAGTTCCCGAAAACGTGCCGTGGGTTCGCTGTGCCCGCTGCGGCATCGTGGAGATTGAAGGCAAGTGGGAAAACACCACCGAAGCCGAGGTGTGGGACGAACTGCTGCATCGAAACCTCGTGGTTCACGAACGGGCTGAAGACATTCAACTGGCGATGGAACCGGTCAAAGTCTCCGACCGTCACACCTTGCTTCACATTCAACTTGAAGGCGTCATCGACGACTTGCTGTTCCAAGAAGAGCACACCATGCGAGCTCGGATGGCCAACGGGGTGTGCTTGACCTGCACCCGAAGAGCGGGCAATTACTTCGAAGCCACCGTTCAACTTCGCTCCAGTGCACGTCGCCTCAGCGAAGAAGAATTCACCCGACTCCGAGCCACCTTGGACGAGGTGTTGGACAAACTGTCCGACGACCCGATGTTCTTCATCACCAACGAAGGCCCGGTCACCGGAGGTTATGATGTGGTGCTGGGCAGCAAAGGCCTGGCACGCGCCTGGGGGCGCCACCTGGTCAGCGAATACGGGGGGATGGTCGTGGAAACCAACTCGACGGTGGGTCGAAAGGACGGCGTGGACGTGACCCGATTGACCTTGCTCTACCGCAAGCCCGGCTACGAAATCGGTGATCTGGTGCAGTGGCGCCATCGCATCTGGCGACCATCGGCTTGGACCAAGGACGGCGCCATCATGGAACGCGTGGACCGAAGGGAGCGAACCGGTGCAACGTGGCGGGATTTGGAACAAGCCAGCGTCATCGCTCAAAAACACGAATTCGTTCATGTCGACTTCATCAACGAAGATGCGTCCGTTGGCGAATTCCTCGACCCGACCACCTGGGCCATGGACGCCGTACGCCTTCCCTACGACCACACACCGGGACGAAAAGGCCTTCTCGTTCGCCACGACGACGCCTGGCTTGGCCTCCCGTTCATGACCATTGACGAACCAACAACGCAGGAGGAGGCATGATGGAACCAGAAGCTACACCGGAGCATGAACCCACACTGGTTGACCTCGCAGACCGGTTGGACAACGAGGGGATGATCGGTTTCACCCAAGCCTTCCATGACGACCTAAAGCGTGGCTTTGAGGCGGTGAACGTTGAGCGCTTCCCTTGGCTGGATGACCTTCGTCGAGCCCCATGGAGCGGTGTGCTCTGCCTCGGCATGGGCGGCAGCGCTGCCGGTGGAGATTTTCTCGCTGCCCTCACGGCCCATGAAGGTGGTTGCCCCGTCGTGGTCCATCGCGACTACACCTTGCCTGCGTGGTTCAACCCTACGTGGTTGGTGCTCGCCACCAGTCACAGCGGCAACACGGAAGAAACGCTCGCTGCTGCCGAAGCCGCCCTCAAAATGGACGCCACGGTCGTGGTGATTGCGACAGGCGGCGTCCTCGCCGGCCTGCCCGAACTGTTTCCCCGGTGCCACCTCGTCCCGACCGTGGGCGGTCAGCCACCACGAACAGCGTTCGGCCACATCTTCAGTCGTCAAGTCGCGGTGCTGGAGCACCTGGGCCTGCTCACACCCCAAGCGGCAGAGGAGCGGGTGGCGATGCTCGAACGTCTGGGTGAAAACAACCTCCATTTCGACGTGCTCGCTCAACCCGAAGGCGACATCGCCTTGCTCGCGGCGGCGCTGATGGAACAACCGCTGGCCGTCGTTGGTCCGACGGAGTTGGCGCCTGCGCTGAACCGTTTCAAGAACCAGATGAACGAAAACGCCGCTCGGTTCGTCCGTGTGGGCGTGCTGCCCGAAATGAACCACAACGAGAGCGTCGCATGGGGCGGCATCGGACCCGACGCCGACCCTGAAACGGCCAATCAAGCCCTGCTGTTGCTCACCTGGCACGGCATGCACCCCCGTGTCAAACAGCGGCTCGACTGGATGGTGGCGCATGCGACCACCGAGACAGCATGGAACCTGGTCGGCGAGGGGACGTCCTTGTTGGAGTGCTTGCTCTACCACTGCTTGGTCATGGACTGGCTCTCCATCACACTGGCCCTCCTTCACGGCAAAGACCCTGCCGCCATCGGACCCATCACCGCCCTCAAGGCGCATTTGAATTCGATTCAGTAAAGCGGCCCGCAGATCAACCTCGGGTCGGGATAGAGCGCCAACGCTTCGTCTCGGTCTTCGCCCTTGACCACACCCGGCAGGTCCCCGTCTTCGGGCTCATGCATGGACATCTGAACGTGGACGTGGGGAGGCCACCCGCCGTTTTCGTGCTCCTCACCAATCACCGCCAAGACCTGACCGCGCTCAAAGGCATCACCGGGCGACCACTGTGCGATGCTGGCCCAGCTCAAGTGGCCGTAAAGCACCCAGAATTCACTTGCATCGTCGGCTAGGGACCCACCGACCTCGGTCGGAAGGTGAACGCTGTGTTTGGTGATGAGCGTCGGCCCGTAGGACCCGTCCTCATCGTTGACCGTGACGGCCACGACCGTTCCCGCCTCAAAGGCGTGGACAGGCGTGCCGGCAGGCCCGCCCAAGTCGAGGCCCACGTGGTGATCCCGCTCACCCTCGAAGAGGTCGGTGGTGTACATGGCAGGGCGGTGCTCGTCGTAGCGACCCACCGAATAGCGATGGGGAGCCGACCAGCCTTCGGGGCTCGGGCGGGTGAAATCGTGAACCCAATACGGTTCGTCAAACACCACGGTGGGGTGGAACGGCATCGCTTCGCTTGACGACATGAGGCATCGTTTGGTCAGTTCTACTTGAGGTTTCGGAGAAGCATCAAGGCATGGGTGGGCCGTGGTGCCGTCATGCTCGCCACTGCGCTGGTCGTTCTGGCCCCGAGCATCATGCCCGGCTGGGCGTTGAGTTCGGTGCTCGACGGGAGCGGTGACCGTTTTCGGAAGGCGCTTCTCGCCCCTGCCTTGGGGCTGCTCCTCCTGTTCGGTATCTCGGGTTTGCTGGTGGCGCTCGACCTGTGGTCGCCCGTCTTGCTCGCTTTGCTGATGAGCGGGCTCAATGTCGTCGCCTATCGGTTGATCCATCAACGGCATGAACAGGTCGCCAAACGAACCCGCTGGCAACAGCTTGAAGCCGCCATGCACGGGGAGATCGCCGAGGAAACAACCGCTCCTTCCTTGAGCGAAGAAGCGGAGACTCAACTGAGGTTTCAGCGCCAGCGGTCGAGCGTGCTCTACGCGCTGAGCATGGCGGTCGCTGCCTCCGCCCTCCTGTCGCCGTTGCTCCAACCTCTCCCGTTTGGCGTGGACTGGATCGGGTTTGCCATGCTGGCCCAGCAGCTCGCTCTCGAGGGAAATTTATCGCTGCCCGGCACCAACGATGGGTTCTGGACCTACCCGCCCGCCTTCCCGTCCACGGCTGCTTGGGTGGCCATCACCACCGGCCTTGATGCGGGGCGAGCCGTCTTCCAACTTGGCCACTACACCCTGTTCGTGTTGTTGTTGGGCCTCATGGGTGCCATGGACCGCCACGGCGCGGGTGCCTACGCCATGTTCGCCATGGGGCTTGGGCTTGGCCTGTTTGCGAAAACCTTCGATTCGGGCTTCCCGAGCGTGGCCAGCCAGCTTGGCTTGGTCGTCGGCATCCTGGTCCTGTTTCGCCACGCTGACCAGCGTCATCGCCACCACACGCTGGGCTTGTGTTTCGCCCTGTTCTCCGTCTCCCTGATCCACCCTACCGGCGCTATTTACCTCGCGCTCCTTCTCCTGAGCCACGTCCTCCACGGGCTGGCGTTGGACGATGAGGAGCACCATGAACGCCTGCGACGATTGGCTTACATCGCCTCGGCCTTCATCACCGTGGGCTTTGCCGTCGCCTTGGTCGTGATGGCACCTCGGTTGTTTGATGAGGCGGTGTTTTCGGAATACGGATGGCAGGGCGGAAAGCCTCTGCTGGTCTACAACGGCGCCCTATTGGTGGTCCGCAGCGTTCGCCGCGTTCGGCCTTCGCAGTACCCTTGAGGGGCGCATCGCCATCACGTGGTTTGCCTTGCTTTGGATGCTCAGCGTGGTGCATCTGATCGAAGGCCTGCGCAACGTTCCCGTGCTCTCCTTGCTGTCGTACACCTTGTATTCCATGGCCCTGCACGCCTACCACGTCCCGCTGGCCGTGTTGGTGGCGTGGTGGATGTCGCCGCACACGGCTCTCACCCCGGTGAACGAAGAGGTCTCCATCGAATGGACCATGCCGACCGCCGTCAGAACCGTGGTGGTGGGTCTGGTGTTGGTTGGCGCTATGGGCGCTCAATCGGTGGCGTTGAGCCTGTCCAACCACGAGGAACTCCTGGCCGTTTCTCCGGGCGATGTGGTGTTGAGGGACGCCCTCGACGAGATTGACGGCGCCGTCTACACCGAAAACATGCATTGGGGCTATGTTTGGAACGCACCGGTTGGCGTGGCGATGACCTCCATCCCCACCTTAGGCCTCGTCCACATCGACAGCAGCCAACAGGCCGCTGCAACCCAAGCGATGTTCTACGACAACGTCTCCTACTTCACGGAACACAACATGCTCCACGCCCTCACCTCACCGATGGGCACGATGCAGTGGACCCTGGCCACCTCACCCTATTGGGGTGTCGAGGCTGAATCAGACGGCGCCACCCTGTGGCGCCTGCGCCCCGATGGCGATGCACAACAACACCTGCTGGCTGGAATTGAGGAGGAGGATTGCTCGTCCTGCATCACGCGGTTGGACCCTTGGCGCGACCACAAATTCAGGGACCCGTTGGGGCTTGGCGAAGACCGGCCCTTCCTGCCTGAAGGAACGGAAGGCAACCTCTCCGTGGTCGCTCCGGAAGGCGCCGTGAAGATGTGCCTGACCTACGAGGTCATCGGTGCCACCGGGGGTTGTTTTTGCGTGGCCCTGAAGGATTGGAGCGACCCTATCACGGCCTTCGTTCCGATGCTGGTTACCATCAGGCATGTTTCGGTGTGGACGACCCCACGAGGCTCACCGAGGTGCAGTTTGAGTGGGACCGAGATGAACCGGACCGCTGGTTGAACCCGCTTGGCTTATCGGGCAGGGACACGGTCTTGTTCGACCGAACCGGCGTGAAACTCCACTGGCTCACATGGTTGACGGAGGAATGAACGGTAAACACCATGTGCAAGGGCAACAAGCCCGGTGCATGCAGCACCTCGTCGTCCTGCTCCCGGTGCTCAACGAAGCACTTGGATTGGCGTGGGTGTTGGACCGCATTCCTTACGCTCGCCTCAAGCGCAACGGCTACCGCACCACGGTGCTGGTGATGGACGGCCACAGCACGGACAACACGCCCGAGGTGGCCGCCGAGTACGGCGTGATGGTTGTTGACCAGGACGACACGGGCAAGGGCAGCGCTATTCGGCATGGCTTCCGCAAGGCGGTGGAACTGGAAGCCGATGCCGTGGTCATGCTGGACGCCGACGGCACCTACGCACCGAGAGAAATGATTCGCCTTCTGGGCGGCCTCGATTCGCAGGAGGTGGTGATCGGCGACCGTTTGAACGGACGCATCGAACCCGACGCCATGACGCGACTCAACTTCGTGGGCAATCACCTGCTGACCTGGATTGCCACCGCTTTGTTTGGCACCACCACATCCGACGTTTGCTCGGGCTATTGGGCCTTCAGTCGAGATGCCATCGAGCAACTTCACCTCAACAGTCAGTCGTTTGAAATCGAGGCCGAGATGTTCGCCAGCATGGTTCACCGCAAGGTTTCGTTCGGCTTTGTCCCCATCACCTACGGGCCGAGGTTGGGCGAGGCTAAACTTGGGTCAACGGCCGACGGGTGGCGTATTTTGAGAAAACTCATCACGCGTCGCATCTTCCCCGAACCGTTGCCGTAGGGCTTGCCAAGCACTCAAAACCAATCCCGAAGTGGGAGGGGCCATGGAACGCCTCAAGGTGGCCGTGCTGGGAGCCGGCGGCCTGGTGGCCCAGCGCCTGCAGCAACGGTTGGCCCACCACCCTTGGTTCACCCTCGCAGCTGTGGCCGGTTCAACCCGTTTCCTCGACCAGCCCCTCAGTGACGTGCCGTGGGTGCTTGAGGAGGAGCGACCTGCTCTCCCCAACCTCGTCGTGCTGGATGTCAACGACCCCGCCGTGGTCGGACGGCTCGTCGCCGAGGACGTGCGGGCAGCGTTTTCAGCGCTCCCTGCAGCGGAAGCCCTTCACCTCGAACCGATGTGGGCTCAGGCTGGTATCACGGTCTTCTCCAACGCCAGCGCTCACCGTCGTGTTGACGGGGTCCCGCTGGTGATTCCTGAGATCAACGCTGAAGCGCTGCGACCGCCCGAAGGCGGCGTGCTGCGCCATGCTTGCGCCACGAATTGCACGCTATTGCCGCTGGTGTTCCCGCTGGCAGCGCTCCACCACGCCTTCGGCTTGGAAGCCTACACCATGCGAAGCGAACAGGCCCTTTCGGGCGGCGGTCATCCGTTCATGACCATGGCCCTCAGCGAAGGCACTGTTGATCCAGACATCCCGGGCGAAGCCGAGAAAACCGGCGGAGAATTCCGCCACGTCCTCGATTGGGACGGGTCGTCTCACCTCGCCTGCCAGCGCATCATGCGGGCTGACGGCCACCACGTCTTCGTTGAGGCCACGCTGGCACAGCCGACGGACGAGGACGGTCTGCGTCGCGCCTTGACCGAATGGTCGATGCGTCAGCGCTTCCATGACCTCCCAAGCGCCCCCAGCCAACCGCTGATGGTGGAAGACACCGTGGACGTGAACGCCCATCTCTTTGCAGACGGGAGCGCCTATCCGTCTCAACCCGACCCCGCTGTCGACCTCAAGGCAGGCATGGCGGTGGTGGTGGGCAACATCGAGATGCTGAACCCAACCACGGTCCGCTTCCAAGCCTACAACCACAACACCCTCAGAGGTGCAGCCGGGGGCGTGGTCCTTTTGGCAGAACTCGCCCACGCCATGGAATTGATGCCGTCCATGCGACCTCACCCGTAGGGTAAAAGGTCGGAACCGCCTCCTCGTTTCGGGTGCCGAGATGGGAATAACCGCCATGATTCCGGACATGACCATCGGTCAACTCATGAACGAAGCCGCTGCTCGCTGGGGCGAAATTTGGGACCCGCACGCCACGCGCATGACCCTGTTGCTGCTCTGTCCGCGAAAGGAACGCAAAATGATGGAACTCCACGGCGACATGATCGACCACGGCCAACCCGTCGTTTCCGTGTTTCACCGACCCCGCGCCGAAGCCCACCTGCTCGAGGAGCAAGGGTTTGACCCGAGGGCAGCCTCTTTCATGTTCGTTAACATCGCCACCGCCGACATGGGCCCGTGGATGCAACAACTGGTGAACAACGAGGGCTGGCTCCGAAATTCCATCCAGTTGGCCTCCACCCCGTTCTCGGTTGGCCTGCCATCCCAGCGCCCCTTTGAGGCCCTCCAAACCCTCTGTTTCCGCCACCCCTCGCTTCCCGCCCTTGAGCAGTACTTCCTGCCCTTCCCCGCCGAATCGTTGCCTGGCAAGTGCTTCGTGAGCCTGCCCCGCCGAGCCGCCGCAGAAATGGCACGCCAGCAAGCCGAAGTCCTCGGCGTGGGTCGCCTCGAAAAGCCTGCACCGCCCGAGTCCGAACCCGTGGCAGCGCCTGCTCCAACCCCCGCACCCGAACCTCGTGAAGCACCCGTTGTTCACACGGCGCCCGAGCCCGAGCCGGAACCTTCTGTGGACGATTTGGCAACGCCTGAAAACGAGAGCGTGGTTGCGGCCCAGCCCGAAGTGCCCCTGCCGCCGTCCGCCTCCACCGAATCCGCACCGCCCGCCGAGGAAGCCAGCGTACCCCTCCCGCCCTCAATGAACGACAGCCCCGGAGAAACGGTGGAACTACCTGCAGAAGGCGCACCCGCAGAAACTGGGCCTGCGGAAGAGGAAACCAAAGCCCTGGAACTTCCTGAAGTCGTACAGGAAGCGGTTGAGATTTCTGAAATTGAAACCGAACTTCGTGCCTTCTTCCAGGAACTCATTGACGCCGGTGTTGAGCCATCGGCCTTTATGGACGACCCCCGCTGGGAAGACATCAGCGAGCGAGCCATTGCCGAAGGCTTGGAGACATGGCCCATCCTTCTGCAGATGACCGCCATGGAATAAGAAGGTTGAAATCAAACGCTCGAGAGGTTAAACTGGAGGACAAACCATGGGATTCTGCATCAACTGCGGGCAACAACACCCCGATGGGACCCGTTTCTGTCGCTTCTGCGGCAACCAGCAGCCCGGTGAACAACTCCTCCAGCGCTTGAGGATCGAGGCCCAGCAAATTCACGCCATGCGCCTCCAAATGCAGTCCCAGCAACCTCAGGGCAACCCCTACCAGCAGCGTCGTTGGTGAGCGGCATGCGGCCAAAGCACCTGGCCATCCGGTTGTCAAAACTGACGCCCCACCCTTGCAAGGATGTCACCCTCGAACAGTACGCCACGGAAGGCGATCTCGCTGCCTACTGGATGCTGGCTGTTGACCAGTTGGACGGCCTCGAGGGCAAGGTCGTGGCCGACCTCGGTGCAGGAAACGGGATCCTCGGCATCGGAGCCTTGTTGTTGGGGGCCCGTCGCGTCGTCTTCGTTGAAACCGATGAGGACGCCCTCGAGGTGCTTCGCTCCAACGTGGCCTCGCTTGGGCACGAACTTGCCCAGCGGGCCGAGGTCATCTCAGCGCGAGTGGGCGTCGACGACCTTCCAATCGATGACGTGGACCTGGTGGTCATGAACCCGCCGTGGGGCGTTCAGCGCGAACGGGCCGACCGTCCCTTCCTGGAGGCCGCTTTCAATTCGGCAGGACTGGCCGTTCACCTGCTTCACAGCGACCGAGCGTCCCACGTGGAGGCTGTGGCTGCATCCCATGACTGGGAGGCCGAAGCCGTGCTGCGGACTGAATTCCGCCTTCCACCCACCTACGAACATCACGCCAAGCGAACCGGAACCACCGACGTGCAATGCTGGCGGTTCCACCGAACGGGCGACGCCAGACTCCCGCAGGAAACCGATGAATGACCCGTATGGGGGGTTCAAAAGGAAGGAGCCCTCGCATCAAACCAGCGAACGGCGTGCGACCCACCTCGGGCCATGCCTGCGACAGGAATGAGAAACATGACGGCGAGCCTCGTCACCCCCGGAAGCATCATCGCCAAAGAGGGCGAACACGAACACGGCGAAGGAACCACCCTCGCCGACGGCAACATCGTCTCCACCGTGGTCGGCTACGTCCACGTTGACAACGGCTCGATTTCCGTTTCGGCCTCCAAACCCATCGTTGCACCGGTCGTTGGCGACACGGTGCTGTGCGAAGTGGTGAAACTCAACGAGAAGAACGGTGAGGCCATGATCCTCGCCATCGAAGGCAAACCCGGCTCCATTCAACCTCAGCACCTCTACGGCCAATTCTTCGTGACCGGACTGGTTGACCGCTTCATGCACCAAACCTCCGACGCCATGCGCCGACGAGACGTTTGCCGTGCCGTCATCAAGGAGGTCGAACCCGTGGTTCGCCTTGACTTCCGAGAGCGGGACGACTGCGGCGTGCTTCACGCCATTTGCCCGCCCTGCGGCGACACCCTCGTGGCCGAACTCGACGGCGACTGGAACGTCAAGTGCCCAACCTGCGGCTACCAATCCTACCGTGCCCTCGCCGACAACTTCGGCGCTGGCTGGGCTGAACTTGACCAGGGCGCCAGCGCCCTCAACAACTCGGGCAAGCGCTGGGGCGCTGCAGCCGAAGCCATGTTTGCCAAGGGCCCTGCCGGCCGTGCCACCTTCATCGCAGCCGACGTCCGTGAAGACGGTCGAGAGCGGACCTACTTCCGTTTCGAAGGTCAAGGCGGCGGACGAGGCGGCGGTGGCCGACAGCGAGCCGCCCCCGGCACCCGTCTCTTTGTGGGCGGCCTGCCACGAGAGGTCGGCACCGACGAACTCCGCGACCTGTTCAAGTCCCACGGCGACATGACCGACTGCGTGGTCCTGACCGACGACGCCGGCGTGAACCGCGGGTTTGGCTTCGTCACCTACGCCGAGAAGGCCATGGCTGAAGCCGCCATCAAGGCCCTCGACGGTCACCGCATCAACGGCCGACGCATCGGTGTCCGCGACGCTGACGACGACAAGAAAAAGGGCGGCAGAAGGAACGAAAGGAGCCCGAGGGCCTCAAACTCTACATCGGCAACCTGCCGTTCTCCGCCACTCAGGACCACCTCAAGGAACTCGTGGCCGCCCACGCAACGGTCAACGAGGTCATCCTCGCCACCGGCCCCGGTGGCAAGGCCAAGGGCTTCGGGTTCGTGTTCATCGCTGAGAAGGACAAAGGCGAAGCCGTCGTGGACGCCATCAACAACACCGAACTCGAAGGTCGTAAGATCAAGGTCGACATCGCCAAGGCCAAAGGCGGCAAAGGCGGCGGTCGCGGTGGAAACCGAAGTGGTGGCCGAGACGGTGATGGTGGTGGAAAATCCGCCCGTGAACTCCAAGCCCTTCGAGAAGAAGGTGAAGGCGGCAAGAAGCGCAAGCGACGCTCCCGCCCGAAGAAGGATTGAAGGCGGCACCCCTGCCCCTTGAACCATGGTTGAATCGTCCGAGCCACGCTGGTTGGTCTTGGACGGCTACGAAGACGAACCGGCGGCCTTTGGCGTCCCGCCCTACGTTGGTTTTCACGTACGGTACGTGTGTGGCGTGCTGGAAGCCGCTGGTTTGGATTTCGAGTACCTGACCGTTGACAGCTATCGGCAAGCCCTCAAGTCCGACCCGGAATCCATTGCAGTGCGCCTCAAGGATTGCCTCGGCGTGGTCTGCATTGCCGGTGCGGTCGTCCCCGGAAAATACCTGCGGGGCACCCCCATTTCCCTCAAGGAAACGCAGACCCTCATCCGAAGCCTGCCCCACGGCACACCCGCACTGTTTGGTGGCTGGGCGATTCGTGGATGGAAGCAACAGGGCTGGACGCCGCTGCGGCCGAACCTCTTCCTCGCCGTCCAGGACACCGACGCCACCCTTGCACACTTCCTCGAAAAGGGCGAGTGGAAACATCAGCGCCGGACGGCCGAGCAATGGACGGCATGGGCGCAAGCCGGTGCTGCGAGCAAGGCCGTGAGCGACCATCCCGACCTCGGGAGCGAAACCCAGCCCGGGCCGTTGACCTACGAAGTGGAAGTCTACCAGGGCTGTGTGCGCTACAAGCGAGGATGCAAATTCTGCATCGAGCCGAAGAAAGGCGTCCCGATTTGGCGAACGCCGGAGGACATCATTCAGGAAGTCCGCATCGCCCACGACGCCGGCGTGCACCACGTCCGCCTCGGCGGCATGACCGACACCTACACCTACATGGCCGAAGGCGTGCGTGAACTGGAATACCCCGTGCCAAACCCTGAACCGATTGCGAAGCTGCTTCACGGCCTGCGCGAAGACGAACGTCTCGGGATTCTTCACACCGACAACGGCAACCCGTCCATCATCGCCGAGAATCTGGAACCTTCCGAGGCGATCACGAAGACGCTCGTGGAAACCCTGTCCGACGGCGCCGTGCTCTCCTTCGGTCTGGAATCGGCCGACCCCAGCGTTCACGAAGCCAACTGGCTCAACTGCGACCCCGCCCAACTCAAGACGGCGATTCGCCTCATCAACAAACACGGCAGCGTGCGAGGCGAACGAGGCCTACCCAAACTGCTGCCCGGACTGAACTTCATCGCCGGCCTCAACGGCGAAACCGAAGCCACCTACGGCATGAACATGGACTTGCTTCGAGACATCCGCAGCGAAGGCTTGCTCCTCCGTCGCATCAACATCCGGCAGGTGGAGGGTGAAGGCTTCCAAGAGGTCCCGTCCGACGCCTTTGCTGAATTCAAAACGGCCTGCAGGGATGAGATCGACAAGCCGCTGTTGGAGGAATTGTTCCCGCTGGGGCAGGTCATCCACGACGTCCACTGGGAGTCCCACGACGGGCGAACCCGCCTGCCGGTTCACGAAACGGAACTCCACCGCGCCCCGGGGGTTCACGGCAAAGCCGGCATCACCTTTGGACGGCAAATCGGCGCCTACCCCATCTTGGTGGGCGTGGAGTACAAGATTCCCCTCGAGACCCTGTCCAGCGTGATGATCACCGGCCACGGGGCTCGTTCCATCACCGGTGTCGAGGTGGGGCTGGACCCGCTGACCGTCACGGAAAAGCAACTGGAAGCGATTCCCGGCATCGGCAAGAAATCGGCGTGGTCCCTGGTTGGTGCACGGGCCAAATTGCGTTCAAAGGGCAAAGACGTGGAGCTTGAACCGTGGTTGGAGAAGGCCGGTGTTCCACTGACGGAGACCGTTCGGCACATCTTCGGGTGAATTTATATCTCTCATGGCGAAAGAACATCCATGAACGCCCGGCCCGTTGTCTTGACCCTTCTTCTCATTCTTTCCTCGCTTTCAATGGCACTCGGGGACATCAACACGCTGCAACTGCAGGACTCCACGCCCGTTCTCCAAGCCGGCGATACGGTGGATTGTGGCACCAACGCATCCAACGTCTCGTTCGAAGTGGAATCCTCCGAGCAGGAATACAACACGGGCGACACGTTCGAGGGATGGGCCGATGTGTATTGTGGCATCTGGAACGAGACCTACATGGTCAACTGGTCGCTGGTTTTGGAAGGCTACGGTGCCGCTCAAGGATACGGTCTCTCGCATTTTGAAACCAATGCGTCAACGGTTTCCTACCACCCAACCCATACCGACCACATGAACGAAAACGAAGCCATCAAGTATTATCTAAACCAGGGGAATTGGACGTTCTATGCCACGCTATCGGTTGATGATGGGGCTGGTGGTTGGACCACGCTCTTTTCCCTTCAGGACGACTTCACTGTGAGTGCAAATCTTTCAACAACTGCCTGTACGTATACCACCGACCGGATCAATCTCATGAGAAGCGAACCCAGTGCGGAAATCCTTCCAGAGGGTGACCCATGGTCCATGTGGTTCTGGGTGTTCTGTCCTCATCAATTCCTCGACAATAAGATATCATTTGTTCTGACCAACCAAAACAATTCGTCGTACGGCCCCGTTGTCCTTGAGCACAACTACAGCCTCTTCGAGATTTCTTCCGGAGGGTTATCATCGAATTGCGACGGATTTTGTTATCTCCAAAGCGATAATGATGGAGGAGAGTGGTATTACTTGCGCCAATTTTACATTGCTCCATGGAGTACATCCACGACGAACGGTTCGGATATTGTGTCATTTAATGAGGGGCTCCCAGAAGGGGTTTACGATCTCAATGTGACAGCCTCCTTTTACAACAACACCGCTCAGGATTGGGAATTTGTGGAGTCGAAAGACATTGAATTTGAAGTGTGGAACGCCAGCACCTTCCCGGATATGGGCCCTGATGTTGACGACACTGAGGCCACCGTGACGGTAGCAGAACAGGAATACACCGACGAGGAGTCTATTTCAGGAAGCATCTCGCTGACGAACCTCGTTGAAGGAGAAGAATACCTGATCGATTACTTCCTAGCCGACCTCGGGGGAGGCGCAAGCGTCAACTTCACGGCCACCAACGAGAGCCATCTCGAACAGGTCGTTCTTGCCAGCCTAACTCCTGGGGAATATTGTTTGGGCGCCAACATCTACCACGTCGATGAGACCGGATGGGCAAATTTCCTTGTCTACGATGAGGATTGTTTCATTGTCACGGGCACGTCGACCAACGAAGACTGCGACCCTCCAGCGCATGAGGACACGTCCAACCTGACGGTGACCTTGGACCAGAGTGCGTACGACGAAAACGAGACGATGATCATCACGCTCACGATGACTTGCCCGGCCACCAACGGCGACCGAATGTATGTCACCGTCTGGGTGGAAGACGAAAACGGCTTGGTTGGTTCGGCCATCGATGATGTATGGGATTCATCTTCAGATGAAACGGTGGTCTACACCTACAACACCACGGCCTACACGGGCAGTGGTACCGGCGAATACACGCTGTATGCGGAGTACTACGGCGACGTGCTCGCCGACTTTGATTTCCTCGACGACGACACGGTCAGTTTCACCGTGGGCGAGGTGCCTGACGGCGAACCTTGTGTCATCTTAGATGAACAAGGCAACATTGCCGAGGAACTCATCTACGCTCCTGGCTACTGGACCAACTTGACAGAAAGCGGGAACGCCACCTACGGCGTCCCCTACACGGCGGAAATCATCACCTTGTGTTCCGCCACCGGTGGGGCCGTGAATCAAATTCAATACTGGATTGAGTCAGAAGCCACCGGCGAAACCACTGAGGTGACCGTGGTGGAGTGGACCTCTACGGACGGCGCAGGATACGAGTTCATGATTGAGGAAGACGCCGTGATCGACATGGGCCCTGGGAAGTACATCCTCCATGCGGAATACTATTGGGCCTTGGACGGCATGAACTTTGAATTCGTTGATGACGACATCGACTGGATGTGGTTCGTAGTCGTAGAATCGGACAGCGACGGCGACGGCGTGGCGGATGCAGACGACCAATGTCCCGACTCGCCTGCTGGTGCCACCGTGGATGCCACCGGATGCGAAGAAACCGCGTCCACCGACAGCGACGGCGACGGCGTCGCCGATGAAGACGACCAGTGCCCCGGCACCCCCGTGGGTGCCACCGTGGACGCCACCGGATGTGTGCCGGTGGACAACTCCTGGAACAACGTGCCGCCCGTGGTGTCTGCGGTCATCATCTCGCCCAACCTCCCGATGGCTGACGAGGCCCTGACCTGTGCGTTCATGGCGTTCGATGCCGACGACGATGAGGTCACCACCACGCTGGAGTGGAAGGTGAACGGCAACGTGATCGCTGCCGATGTTGACACCATCGACTCGGGCTACAGCGCTGGTGACGACGTGGTGTGCACCGTGGTTGGCTGGGACGGTCAAACCTACGGCAACACCGACGCCGACAGCGTGACGATTCTCCCCTCGCCCGATGATGTT
>JAYQOB010000007.1:0-162968 GCA_038144595.1 Candidatus Poseidoniales archaeon
AAACAGACCCACGCAAAGCCCTTCCAACGACTTCTTCCTGTTGGATGGGGTTTCGGATAGCCCCATCCGCCGCATCCGAGTTGATTTGCTGATGGATTGAATTCAGTTATTGTCTCGTCTCCAAGTTTTTGCTACAATCCAATAATTTCCATCCAATCCTTTTTTTCTTTTTCCTGCATTGTAATCATTCGGATTTTCAGCAGGTGCCTTGCGTTTGCATGTTTGCAGCTTTGCCAGATCTGAAACTACTAGGCAAAGAAACCTATCTCGCTTACGGGAATCAATCGATGGTGTTTCACTGGTCATTTTTCTGTCCTTTAGTTTAGAACTGTATTTTCGTTCTTTGATGAAGTTATTCAATATCTTCTCCATTTTCCGAATTCTTCCATCAGTACTGTTTGCAAGGGTGTGAACTAAGCCAACATTGTAGTAATGCTTAATCCCTTCAACATCCGTAGTGACTACGATTCTTGCAGAGGATACGCTAGATTTTCTTCATGATTCTCCCTGCTCTGTCTTTCATCGCTTGAATTTGCTCGGGTTGATTTTTCCCATGCATATCTGATAGCCAGTTCAATCTACCCGCCATGATGGCACATAGGTCGGTCTGCTAATTGTTGTTACCCCCTTTCAACACCCTTAGTGTGAAGTGCCTGTTGGAACGGTACTCCTCTGACCCATTATTTCCCACGAAAGGGTATTGGGTGGGTCCAACCAGTCATGGTAAGTATTAAGCGGGAAATAGTTGAGAGTACTCCTGTGGCGACACGAGTAGATCGAGCCTTCCCGGAAAGTTTCTGCATCTCAGGCGGAAGCTAAGATCGTTTCTTTTCCGGGATTCTCAACAAATATGAAATTGGAGGCGGAACTATATCTGGAGACGATTTTTCAATAAGTCTTCGGAATTACTAGAAAGGCATCCTCGATTCGAAGAAAAAATTTCCAGAGGGTGTACAGGCATACGTATTGCTTCCGCAGGATACGGCAGGAATTCGAGATGTTTTCATATCATTCGGAGAGGATGGTTCGTTGATAGATTTCTCCAAAGAGAAGTGCATAAAGCAACGAAATTCGCCCCTCTTGAACAACAATTCAGTTTGGTTTGCCGAACCGCAATTCATGATGAATTGAGGCAAAGAAAATAAATTTCTTTCGCAAATTCCGACACTCCCCTGTTTGCGAATTATCCGGGTGAGTTCATGACAATGAGTTCATCAGTTGTGGATCATAAACCACCAATCACATTTAGTGTCATTGTCAAGTTTTTCCTCCAGGACAATACTGATGTTATTTTGAGTGAAGAATTATTTCAGTCAGGAGAAATATCGGGGACAAGCACAGTTTTTGCCGATGAATCACTTTCACAGCGATTTATGGCTTACCATAACAGCGTATGCGAACTTCGAGTCGTTCAAGCATCTGCTAATGCTAGTATCTCACATCTTGCCCGAATCACTAGAGGCGTAAATTCGATTTGAAGTTAGTTTGGTTTCTAGTTTCTCCCTCTCCAAGCCAATTTAGCACTGACTTCATGTACAAGGGGAACCCATCGAACAGATTGATTGGTTTGAACGGTCTCCGAAATGCTACCATGTTTGAACCATCAACCAATCAATTCGGATGGGTTGGAAGGGGCTATCCGAAACCCCATCCAACAGGAAGAAGTCGTTGGAAGGGCTTTCAGTGGGTCTGTTTGTTCGCTACCGTTGGTGCCGTATACGCATCGAAGGGGTTCCCTTGTGTACACGGTAATTCGTGCCTAGCGATTGACACAAACCAGTAAATACACAAATCTACAGTTCTTGGAAATTCATCACCGCTGCGTATGCCATCGCAACCACAAGGAAGGCAAGCATAAGGTAGCTCTATCGTTTGTCGGAAACTGTTCATCGTGCCCTCATGAGCAAAGCCCACAACCACCAATATTGGTCCTAATCCGCATAGTGTTCCGAGTAAGAAATTCTCCATCCAGTTAGGCAAATTCGGCCCAAATGTTTCAATCAGAAACACAATTGAAACAATCAAGGTACCTGCAAAAACGAAACGTTGAACGGTTTTTTGTATATTCCACTCAAAACTCGACGAGGAACCAGTTCTTGGTATTTCATCTATTCCCGAAATATCAGTTTCAATCACGACCGTTCGAAACCAGAAGGAGTAGTCTAGTGAAACGAATAAGTGAATGAGGTGTGTTCACAAGGGGTGTTGCATCAGACCCCTCGTACACAATAAGCATGTTCACAAGGGGTCGCAGTGGGCTCTATTCATGCCTACCCATTGAAACGCCCCCGTTTCAAAGGGCCCCCCTTGCGAAAGGGATAATATCTCAAGCCGTTAGTAACTACATGTTAGGACATCTTTCTACGGAGGGATAATTTGAAAATTTCAATCATTGGTTTAGGATCAGTTGGTAAAGCTGCAGAATTGGGTTTGGCCGAATTTCACGAAGTAAGTGGATATGATATAGACGGAAGAGGGAATTGGTAAGATGTTCTCTCATCCGAATTGACATTTGTATGCGTCAATACGGATGCCGCAGAAGATTCAACATTGGATATGAGCAATGTAATTGCTGTATGTAGCAAGTTGTCAGAGGATGAATACTGTGGTTTGGTGGTGGTAAAAGCACCCTACATCCCACTATGGACAAGATGGAAAGCGAGCACCCTCGTCTTCGGCTTACATATATGCCCGAATTTCTAAGGGAAAAAGATGCAGTAGAATGGTTTGCTAATCCAGATCGAATTGTCATCAGTGGTGAACAAGAAGATATGGAAATCGCGTTGAGTTGTTTCGATTGGGTTCCAGATTCTATCCCTCGACTTCGTATGAATCACCTTGAAACGGAATTAGGGAAATTAGCCCACAATGCGTATATTGCCACAAAGGTCACATTCACTTGTGAAATTGAGCGTATAGCGAAAGAATTCGATGTGGACCCATATCCGGTTATGGAATCTGTTTGGACGGATTGAAGGGTTCGGAACTCAGCCCACCTAACTCCTGGATTGGGCGGTTTTGATGGGAAATGTGTACCGAAAGATACTGCTGCCCTGTCTTCAGTCGATAGTGGACCCAATTCAATCTTGAAAATACTGGAAAAGAGAGGAAAGAAGCAGTTGATCTCAGGAATTTGAATCAAATGACGGATGAGTGAGTGGTTATCTTGAAGATTATCGCCATTATTCCAACCCACAAAAGAAACAGTGATTTCAATAGAGCGTTTTGACTCAATTTCAAATCAAAGTCGTCCCGCTGATCGTATTCTTATTGTTCATGAAAAAGAAGACGATTATCCACACTTGCTCTCTGGAAATAATATACATGCCACAATAAACAAGCGAACAATGTCGTTGAGTGGAGCGATTAATCATGCGATTGATGAAATCATAATGAATCGGCATGATTGGAAAATCAAGCCTGATTCTACATGGTTAGCACTTCTGGATGACGATGATTGGTGGGACGCCGAATATTTAGAAAAAATGCGTTTCGCTTGTCGTGATGAACAATGCCATCAGGTGGTGGCGGGATTAACCCGATATGACCTATCAAATCCTGAAGGATTCAATTTACCCGTACCTGAAGAACTTCAATGTGATTCTTTTCTAATAAAAAATCCACATATTCAAGGTTCCAACCTATTTGTTAGAATGGACTCATTCCTTGCAGCTGGAGGGTTCGATGAATCGATCCTCTCATGTACTGACAGAGATTTTTGTATCCGTCTTTTTGAAAATAATAATCATCATTGGAAACGACTTAATCAGCACCTTGTCCATCATGATGCTCGAAAATCAGGTCGTATTTCCGACCCTAATTCTAAGAGGAAAAACAGGGCATCCAACGGTTTGCGATGAAACATCAATTTCGAATGGATGAAGAACAGTGGGGCGAATTCCTTCAGGTCACTCAAGAGAGATTCGGAATAGAATTGGACCAACTTGATTCACACATGGTAACAGGTTTGTCGAAAGAAAGAGGTACAGAGAATCAGCATTTCGAGGGAGAAATTGAGCATTATGATCTAACGATAGGTGTTACACATTTAGCGATTTAGGTTTTAGCCGAAAAAAATTCGTTGATTCACTCAAGAAAATCATCCCAAAAATGGCCTCATAGAACGAGATTAGTGGCTTGCCTTCACAAAATCAACCCAAGCGAAATTGATAGTATATTTCAGAAAGCAAATCTGACCACACTTGAACTGATTATTTATGATGAAAATTCGGCCACAGAACTTGCAAATGTGGAGTGATTGGGGCCATGGTTTTTGAATGAAAAATATCGAACAGGAGTATCATGGGGTAGATGTGTCTTACATCGTCGAATATTAGATCAAATTGGAAATGACAATCGTCCATTGGATTTGGATTTTGATGAAGATATGCAACTACATCTGTCAATTCAATTGTGACCCTAGCTGCAAAGGGTTTGACGCATTTTTGCAGACAGTCTGGTATATGGAGAAATTTGGAATTGATGTTGGGATTGGGCATGTGATTGGTGATCCTCCCATTCACCCATTATTCACATTGAGGACACAGATGTTGGACTTACATTATTCGAGGATGATGGAAAAATCAGGTTTTCTTCGAATAAATTGGGGTCTAGAAAATCTGAATGACATACATCATGACCTCTCAACATCAAGGTTTGATCATCTTGAATTCCCGTGGGGTCTATTCAATGTGAAATCGAATAATAGCGATGCATTAAGATTAATCAAAAGTGGAAAATTCAGTTCTAGGCCAGTACATTCTGATTTGGCGCCAACGATTCGATGAAGATTTGCTGATTAGGGAGGCAATACAATCGTGTTAGACCCAACATCCCTATCCGAATGGTCCAATATGGCTCCATTGATTTCGAATATTCAGACGAGAAGGGGGGATTCGATTTGGGCTCTATACGCTCAAAGAATTAAAGGCAAAACAGTTGGAAAGGAAGAACGGAAAGTGGCTTGGGTACCTTTTGCAGTCCCGCAAGAGCGAAACAATTCCCAAATTTTGAAACATGATGTCGCCAATATTCGAGGTGACATCATTGGCAGCATGATTATGCGAAATTTATCTCAGACCTTCCCCCTCAACAACATGGAAATGAATCGCAGATTATGGGAGGGTGGGGGTTGGGAGAAAGAATTTTCAGAAAATGTAGTCATGGATTCAAAAATTGAGAATCTTGATTGATTTCGAGTCTTTATCGTGTTGCTGCATTGGAACACCATCTAGAACATGTATCCTCAGTGCTTGAAATCGCTAGGAATTTTTCCATTCAAAAATGGCAAGAAATATTGAGGCTGAGATTGAAAAAATCTTCACTGAAATACCAGCGCATATGTCCCGATTTAGATCTGCTCAACCAAAGATTCGTCCAAGATACAGAATCTCTGAAGCGGTTGTAAAACTTGAGAAATTAGGCTACACAGATTTTGAGATTCGTGGAGATGGTTCCGAAGGAGTTGTATTCAAGAAAGAAGATTTAGCGATTAAAGTTCATCATGAGAATGTTCAATTTAACAATGACGCTCTCAATTTAATGGAAGAACTCGCTGCTAAATCTGTGTCTTGTCTGCCGAATAATTTCAAGTTACAATATTCTGAGCCGACTATAATTTTCTTACGATTGGGTCGAGGGTGAACATCCAAATTTTGAAACAAATGTAGGTCCATGGTTAGATTTGCTTCGCGAATGCAAGGAAAACAAATTCGTTTATTGGGATTTGAAGCCGCAGAATCTAATCCTAACACCTGATGAGAGATTGGTCATAATCGATATTGGTTGGGATTTGAAAATCTACAATGATGAGGATTGGGATAGTATGGTAAGAAAAGCATACTTGTGTTGGAAGCACTGGGACAAAATAAATCTCCGTGAACTTCTTACCCGATCATTGAGAGATACAGAACCTCATCAATTCCCTGAATTAGAAGGTATTGAAACCTTCAGAAGCGCAATAGAAATTCAAGATAAATCAGAATTCATGACCCGTGGTTCATCGAACTCTTGAGTGAAAATTATTCTGGTGAAGTTCTAGATTGGGGGGTGTGGAAGTGGGAGATTGACCAAACAAATAGCTGATTTAGGGTACACTATTGATGCTTATGATCCCAATGTTGAACTCAAAAGAAAGTCACATCACACCCCTAGTGAATTGGATAAACGGTCCTAATGATGTGAAAGAAGGGAAATACTCTCTTGCAATCTGCAATTTAGTTTTGTGTGATATCGAAAGTGATGAAGAGGCCTCGGAGGTCTTGAAAATTATCTCCGATTCTTTGGAACAGGAGGTCATGCAATTGGACTGTTTGTCATCCAGATAGTAGATAACCTGTACAACAACAATTCAAAGACCCCAATTGTCACTACAAATGACAAAATTACATACAACAAAACAGTGAGGTCAATAGGCAGGAATCGCGTTGAACACACCAGATCCCAGAGTTTCATCGAAAGATTGGCATCATTAGTTGGCCTTACACGAACCCGAGAATTTCATTCACCAGGAATAAATGTAAAATGATTGCACCCCAATACATGAATACTTAGGATTAGAATTCACAAAAATTTGATTGTCTAAAGCCAATAACTAACACTGAACAATGAATGGATTAGCCGGAGGGGAAGAATTGAAATTCGATTTCAAATTGCAATCATTGGGGGACGATGATATTGACCAAGAAGCGCAAATTTTGGTCGAAGATATTTCTAGAATGCTCGTTGAAGATGGTTACAGAATAGTCCAGGGGGTTTGGGTCTTCTGCCATCCGCTGCATCGTGGAGCCAAATCTGCATCAAACTCTACGGAAGCAGATACAATCGCCATATTGCCAGGTTTTGACCCAAAACCTGCATACAATCATGCAGATATTATCATTCCAACTGGATTAGATGTTAGTAGAAATGCAATTGTAGCAAATTCTGATGCTGTTATTGCAGTTGGTGGTGGTGCTGGAACCTTAAGTGAAATCGCATACGCATGGCAATTCAAAAGGCCAATACTGGCAACCCCTCTGTTGAGGGTTGGAGTTCAAAAGGTTGCAGGGCAAGTTGTGGATAATCGAAAGAGGTTAGATGACCCCGTGCTTGAAGATATTGTATTTCCCTGCAATAGCGTCGAAGAGATCCGTTCAAAATTACAAGATGTTCTTCCAAAGTTCACGAAAAGGCATCGTGGGATTCTGAATAATTAGTCAGTTTTTGATATGATTGTACCAACTAATCGGTTCGTATGAGTTGAAAGGGGTTATCTGAATACCCATTGAAACGGATTTACAAATTTCAAAGGGCTTTCAGTCCGTCCTTCGGAACGCTAGCCTCGAACACGACCCACTGCGAACCCATGTATTCGTTTACAATGTTCCCAGAAGTGTTATGTTGGAGCCATACCGTATAAATCAGGTCAAAAAGAATGAGTGAGCGGAAAAAATCATGAAAAATAAAAATCAGCAAGTTTGTGGCATTAATATGGGACCTAGACGACTCTACTGCAGATGGTCCCCAAAGTTGGGATGGTCGAAAAACAGCTGATTTTGCAAGTTAGCAACGATGGTTTTGTGGACATGGGATGGTTCTGGTGGACAACACTCGTAAAAAAGGGAAATTCAAGCCTCAAATGACCAAGCAAGACAACATAATAGTGCGAAATCCGATGAAATTAACTCGCCAATGATGCCAATCCAGAACCAACAGACGGTGAAAGAAGTGGTTTCCATCGAAACCGGTTCGATAAGTCCTGACGGCCACCACCAGTGGGACGGGAGCAAATGGATTCCTGTCCGAACTCACAAAAACTCTTCAACGATGACGGAGTATGGATGTGGAGATGGTAAGAATGGATTCCAAATCCAAATAGAGGTGGTTGACAAGAAGAACCTGCCACAGTCCTAATTCCACCAATGCAAGCAAACTCAAATTTTACAATATTCCGGGATGCAGCCAAAATGCCCAGATGTTTCTGGTTCAGCAAACAAAAAAATCGAGAAGCGGATTGTAGTTCACTTGTCATTGTTTTACCAATTCTTTTTGTCGCATTTACAATTATCATGGCAGGTGTGCTTTACGTTTGGGCGTCGGATTTGCGAAGAACAAGATCAAACAGATTTGGAAGGAACATGGTATAATCATTAGATACAATGACTTTTACTCCAATGGTTCTGTTGATGGTCGACTGGATTAATCCTGAAATGGAGTTCGAAAGGAAATAATCTAACAAACAACTTTCATATTGATGGAAACAGGAAATTGAAATTATTTGGAAAATATGAAATCAAAAAAGATAATGATAATGATCGTATTCTTTTTTCGCTTATTATGATTTGAAAACGGTATCCAGACTAAAAGTTGCTGAAAACTCGTGCGTTGTATATGTTGACTCAGTAAAGGTTCTGAAGAAGATTACATGGAGAATAAGCGAGCAATTATTCCAGAATGGTGTGATTTTGCAGAGGAATAAAACCTCTCACTTCAACCGTTTGTAGTCTGAGTATTCGTGCGGGAATCCGCACACATTTTGAACCTAAATCGTGCTGGGATATACGCTATTTTTGGCTGTCAAATCAGGCTGTTTTTGAGCATCATTTCATCGGTGTTGTCAGCCATGAAGCGAGGTGATACAACCCCCTCAATGCTGGACTTGGCAGAGTTGCACCTTGACTTCTCTTCACGCTCTCAGCATACCCACCAATCGGTGTGTTCTTGATGTCATCAACAATGTCCTCTGTCCATCCATACGCCGCCCTTGCCGCCTTGTAGCCAATGTAAGCAACAGAACCAACACCCACCGCTATCGCCGCAGGTTGAACGGCGTTCTTGACGACTGTACCGCCAACATACCCTCTGAAGCATCTCACGCTCTTTGTCCTGCAACTCAATGCGGTGAACAATCACCTGAGACGGTTTGGCCTTAGGCATGTCAAGCCACCAACTCTAGCGTTCTAATCAACCATGAGAGGTAAGCGCATACCTCTGCGCTCTCTGCTGTGGCTAGTACGGCGTCAAGTCCGTCTTGACATCTGCCGCTAGTATGTTGGCAAATGTGCTGTTGCTGTACTTGATGTAAAGCGGGTTCTGCATCAATCGGATGTTGCCTGTCGAGGTGTGCCAATTGATCTCATAGCCCATTGAAACCACCTCAAGCAGAGGTGGTGTTCACCTTGAGACTGAACCCTTTGCCCACAGGCAAATTCAATCCATCCGCTTTCAGGTTGTACTCTAGGGACATAGCACCGTTGGCCACCACGGACACCACCGAAGAGGGTAAGGACAGTACCGCCTGAGTTGTCAATGACCTCGATGCTGTCCACGGTTGCCCCGTCTTGTGCTGAGAACATGGACCGATTGAAGGGACGAGTTGAACATAGAGTCGCCAATGGTCTGTTCATTGACGACGGTTTTCATCTCGGTCGCCACGCCATCAGGGACGGCCTTAGATTCAAACAACTCCACGCCCTTAGTCGTCGCCACCCATGCGAGAACATTGGTCGTACCTGCACCAGCCACGGGCAAAGCATAGGCACGTCAGGATGTCGTTAGGGTTGATGGTGGTAAGGCATGATAGAAGACGAGGAAAGCAGGCTAGGCCGTCTTTGACACCAAAGCCGAACCGTTGAAACGTCAGCGTTGCGCTGTTCTGAATACGGTACGCCGCACAGCCGCCAGCGTACTGCAACTGAACACGGTTGATGGTCGTGCGTGGCATCAGAATGCCAATGTTGGGTGCTAAGCGAGTCGGTGAGGGTGTTTCCATCCCATCACATCATCCGTGGCCGTCTTGGTGAAAATCTTCCCCATTGACGGGTTGCTAACGGTTGCTTGAACGAGTTGTTCCGTTTCACTCACTCCCTTGAAGGCCCGCATCTTCAACATGCGGTTGGCAGGTCTAATGACGGGCTTGGCAAGGACTTTCTTACCGACCTTGAAGGCGGCAGGAATCAGGATGATTTGAGCCGCCATTTTCACACCGTTGTTGAAGGTTGGCCTTGATTGAGTCGGGGATGTTGGCAAACGAGTGTTCACCATGCCGCTAGAACCGCCAGGAACATCAAGCGTTCAAACAAGTCGGGCAGGGTTATGCTCGTCGTGTACGGGGTTTGAACATTGGACTTAGCCCGTAGCCCTTCGTCAAGAAGGTCATGATGTCGGTTCCAAAGACCACGGCTGAAGGCGTTGGCGACTAGAATACTCTCAGCCGTGTTCGTGATGTTCAGGGCTCTGTTCCGTGGTCGTCGGCGTGTCGTTTGGCGGAGAACCTCCCATTCTTGCGGTTGCGTCGTGCTGGCATCAGCCTCAGGCATTCCCATACGCGCTAAAAGGGTGTTGAGTATGAGGTTCGGCAGAGACTCAGACTGAGCCTGAGTCGGTGCTAGGTCAGGGATTGACGGGGCGAGGTTCTGCATCATGTCTAGGGCTTCGTCTAGCAGGTCTCTAACCTCGGTCATGGTGTGGTGTACGGCCCCCGTTTGAGCAGGAATAGAAGCCTCTAGGACTTGGCATTTTTTGACCAGCATAGCATGAGTAGCGATTGACAAAGCAAGGGCTAGCGTGAGGATTTCTTCAAGCATGAACGGCCCATCCTGATACGCGATAAAAGCATATTGAGTATGCAACGGGTACCTCATCCCGACCTGAAACCAGCCTAAAACCAGCCTTACGGCGTTGATTTTTGGCCCTGCTCGACGGCCCCACCACCAAAACGGCGTTTTTGGCCTGCGATTTTCGCACTTTTTCAGAGGAAAAATGTTCTAAAGTGCGTTCTTCAATTTTTTAAACGCCTTTTTCATCCGATGGAGACTCAATCGTCTTAAGTATTCAACAACAATCAGCGAGGCTCATGAGTAGCACAAGCGAAAGTCAAACAGAAGAGACGACGAGAAGAACAACGCCTTTTCATTTCTATGTGTGGGAGTGTGTCCCAAGTAGCGAAGTCCGTGGTTCAGGTGGTCAGGTCATCATCAACGACCAACGACCAAGAGCGAGAATTGAACCGTGTGGATGGGCGAACATCAGAAAGACACCACGCCCCATCAGCGAGACCAACTACACACAAGGCAAATGCGCCATGATGTGGTCGACGCCCTCAACTCAAGGCCGAGAACTTGTGTCAGAAACCCCGTCAATCATTGGCAGTACTTGAGGACAATAAGGCGAGGGCGACGATTCAGGGCAAAACATGGCAACGGATGGAACGGCGAGGGTGAGTTCTGTACCGTTCTCTCGTTCAAGAACAGGCGCACCTGATATTCAGGCTCGCCGTGAATGGGCCGAGAATCGTAGAGATCATTTGAACGCCGTTCTACTAGCGAGAGAAGCCGCAGAAGCAGAGCGTCTGAGTAAAGACTCAGACACGCTTGAGCATCCATCCGAATCTTTTGAGCAAGGAGTTGAGATTCTTGAGTAAGTATCATTCTGAGAAGGCTTGGGATGACAACCGAGACAACCACGACAGCAAGACGAAGAAAGCCTTTGATGCTCTATGGGCCAAACACCGTGGCTTGACCGCTACGGAGTTATCGGTTGCGAACCCATGTATTCGTTTACAATGTTCACAAGGGTGTTATGGTCAAACCCTTTGATTGGCTCCTTACCAATTCAAATGTGTGATTGTTACAAAAAATGACCTTTTGCACTGTATTGCACACAATACGTCATGGTTTTGAAGTGCCTTTGCATTACTTCCCCGCTTATGGAGTCAATCATTCGAGGTGCTCGAAACGTAAAGAGAAAGCCTGGACGTAGCGTTGGCGTAGTTATCATCATTGGATTCTCACTCGCGATTTTCCTTACGTCAAGTATCGTTGCATCAAGCATTGAGGCACAAGCTGCAAATCTCGAAGATAGTCTCGGACGAACAATTGTCGTCACCGCCTCGGATGCGAGTTTCGATAGTTCCGCAACCATCAGTGAAGACATCCTCAACCTTACGAACAACATGAGCCAAGTTGAATCGGTTCAAACATTTGTCACAGAAGTTGACCGCTCCGGCATCAGTGCGATTCTTGCCCAAGGAGGCCCACCCAATCCAGAGGCCTTACGTGCAGCAGTCCGATTCATCTCAGGTCAAAACCTGAGTGCAGAACTTGAAGGATTTGTTTCAGAGGAATTGGTCTTGGTCGATGGCAGGATGCTCAATGAGTCCGATTCTGGCTCATACAACGTGCTTCTTGGCGTAGAGGCTGCTTTCTCGAGCGAAATCGGTGTTGGTGATTCTCTTGAACTCGAGGGAGTGTCGTTCAATGTCGTCGGCCTGATCTCCGGCGAGGTTTTCCAAACGAATGCGACCATTTTGATGAGCATTGACATCGCTCAGGCCATAACCGAAACCACCGGTTTCGACAAGGTGGTAATCACGATAGATTCAATTGAATTGGTCGATGATACGATGAATTTCCTGCGTTCTGAATACGGTGATGAGGTAACCGTTCAGACCGCATCGGACCAACAAGGTGACGACATCGCTCAATCAATCGATACGATTGGTGGCAATGCAGATTTAGGCGCCATGGCTGCACTCTTTGCGTCGTTGCTCGTGGTTGGTTTCATCATGGTGATCATCACCAAAGAAAGGGTAAATGAAATCGGCGTTCTCAAAGCCATTGGCTTGCCAAATTCGAAAATCGTTACTCAATTTTTGAGCGAATCAATTTTCATGGCGTCTCTTGGATTTGTTGTTTGCATTCTCATCACGTTAGTTGCCGGTCCAATGATGCAGACTATGCTCATTGAATCAGGTTCAAATGATGTATCATCAACAGTAGAAGAATCAACGCCACAACAGTTTCAACCTGGCCAAATTCTCAATCCTACGCCAGAGTCCTCTTCTATGGATTCAATCACCTCCTTGGAGTTTTCTGTCGACGGAAAGAGTATTCTTACGAGTTTTGGATTAACGATTTTGATTGGAATAATTGGAGCGCTCTATCCCATATTGGGGGCATTGAGAATGCAACCAGCGCAAGCATTGAGGTACGAATGAGGTGAGAGTGATGAAGGATGAAGAGAACGAAGAAAAAATGACAGACTCACCTTCTAACGAAGAAGCATCCAACGAAATGCTTCCCCTTGACCAATTGAAGGAAACTGTAGTTGCTCAGTATGGAGATGATGCTCGATTAATTTTGGATTCAATTGATGAGGTTGAAGCCATACTTCTCCGCCGTCAAGCAAGGGCGAAAGGTGAATTTGATGATGCAAAGGCCATCATCCATCTGTCGGGATTATCGAAAAAGTATGAATCAGCAGGAATGACTCCCGTTGATGCTCTGAAGGAAGTCGATCTATCAGTCGTCCAAGGTGAGATGGTTGCAGTGATTGGACCATCTGGTTCGGGAAAATCAAC
This sequence comes from Candidatus Poseidoniales archaeon, assembly GCA_038144595.1. Classification (GTDB taxonomy): domain Archaea; phylum Thermoplasmatota; class Poseidoniia; order Poseidoniales; family Poseidoniaceae; genus Poseidonia. The sequence continues at coordinate 13,340 of JAYQOB010000007.1, forward strand.
ACTCCTGCAAATGATGGGTGCATTGGATGTTCCAACCACAGGTGGTGTGAGGATTAATTTCCAAGAATTGTCCGAGATGAACCCGAAGGAACTGACCCAATTTAGAAGCCAAACTGTGGGTTTCGTATTTCAAAAATTCAACCTCATCCCTAATTTGAGTGCATTGGAGAATGTTTCAATTGCGATGGAATCCACGAAAATGAACCGTCAAGAAAGGAGGTCGAGAGCTGCCGAACTTCTCAAAGAGGTTGGACTTGGCAAGCGGATGAGCCATCTCCCCGGACAACTTTCAGGTGGTGAACAGCAGCGAGTTTCCATTGCCAGAGCATTGGCGAATCACCCGAAGATCATCTATGCAGACGAACCCACAGGGTCGCTCGACTCAAAGACGAGTAGGACAATCATCCAACTGTTTGACAGAATCAGAAGAGACTTCAACACGACCATCATTATTGTCACACACAATCATACAATTGCAAAGCATTGTGATAGAACTGTGAAAATCAAAGATGGGAGAATCAAGTAGATTGGTGATATTCGTGGGAAGGGACGTGACAAAGACAGAGAAAAGAATGAGGAGCGTTGAATGACATGAACAGAGATTTTGTCTGGTTCGTTATCGTTATTATCCTAGGCGGCAATAACTTAGTTATGCTTAATTCAGAAGAGACAACAGACCCAAATCTGATTGATATTGAAGAATTAACTTGTTCACTTGGTGAGATAATGGTGAGCAATGTTTCACTAGGTGAAGGATACGAATGTACTGAGTTCGACCCGCACAGCATAACCCACGCACATCCTGCTCCGGGGTTGTCGGTGAGCAACGTTATTGACAACGGTTCCGCCATCGCTATTTTTGGTGATGTTGACCATCTTCACCCCAATGAAATTAGTGTCAGGTTGAATCTTGACGAGGACGTCACCATCTCCACACAACCCAACATGGACGGAGCCTGGTCGCTCACTGTGAATAGCAGTGCTGAACAGTTCTATCTCAACATCACGGCTAACCACGATTTGGAGGAAACAACCTCAAACACTACATTCATCGAAATCAATCGAACGGCTTCTGCAGAAGAGAACGGAGACACGGTTCAATCACAGAATTTCTCGATCCTGTCCGCATATCACGGTCTCGACGAACTCCCGTTTCTTGCGAACCTCCTGTGTGGGTTTAACGTGGCTGGCGATGACGGAATGCCGGTCGTGTTCTCGACGCAATTGCAGGCCGACAGCGTCGTCCCAGAATCCTTCTTGGTGATACGCTCCGACGGTGAGAGCGTGGTGCCTAACTGCGCCACTCTCCATCCCGCCGATGAGCCTCTTGAGCAGCGCACCGTCCTGCTGACTGGCGACTTCGGCACATTCGGAGAAACGCCCATACGGGTTGAAATCACCGGCCCCCTGCTCACTGTTGACGGGGATTCCCTTCTCGGTTTGAGCACCGAAGACATCACCCCACTCGAAGACGGCCCCCAAGTCGTCCTCGCCGAACGCTTCGCACCCGATACCAACGGCCTCGCTGGAGAGTGTCCCGACGGCACCGTTCAGGTTGTCCAGCTCACTTGGGAAGGAGGTGTAACAGGTCCCGACAATGCCGCCCTAGGTGAGGACCAACGCATGGGGACTCGTGTGCTGCTCGAGGATGGGTCCATGGTGAACCCTCTCGCACTCGTCGACGATGACCCCGACAACCACGTGCTGGTGTGCCTCGCCGAGGACAGCCCCGCACAGTGGGTTGTAGTCGATGCAGGCCTGTTTCACGACCCGGGTGACATTGCCAACCCGGCCACTCATGCCGAAGTCATAGACGGGTAAAATCCCGGCTTCACAGAACGAGAGAACAGGTCTTTGTGACCTCTCAATACCTTCTCCACCACCGCACCCCAAAATGGAGTCATGTCAGTTATGGTTTCAAATCAACTCATCTTTGTGTAAATTAACACGCTTGCCCATTCCATCCCTTACTCTCGTCAGGATCCCTTGTGATTCCAATTTCGACAACGATCGGCTAATTTTTGAGTTCGTCATGCTCGATTCCTTTACGATGTTCGATTGCCAGCATTGACCATCATGTTGGAGTAGAAATTCAATGATGAACTGTTCTGTTGAATTGTATTGTGCAAGGTTTGGATTGAAATCGACATCTGTTTGTGATGGTTCCGAGTTTGATGAGAATGAGAGTTCCTGTTTTTTCCTTGATCTTATGTTTGATGCGTTTACACCCGCTATGAATCCTACAAAGATCAGAGTTGATGAATAAACAATCAAAATGAATATTCCTTTCAAGGTCGCATCCGTGCTTATCGCTACGTAAATTGCTCGCCCTGTGAGGAGTATCACAATTAACATCGAAAGCACGACAACTGACTGCGAGGACGTATTGTCAGTTCTTGATTGAGGGTAATCCATTACCATGTTGCTTCTTCCGAATCCTGCTACTAAAGAAACTTGGTATACGGTGTTTGTATATTCGCAAACCAGCGTATTCATGGTTCCTTACCATTCCACATCCATACTCCGTCATCGCTGAGTTTTGTGAGTTCGACAGGAATCCATTTGCTCCCGTCCCACTGGTGGTGGCCGTCAGGACTTATCGAACCGGTTTCGATGGAAACCACTTCTTTCACCGTCTGTTGGTTCTGGATTGGCATCATTGGCGAGTTAATTTCATCAGATTTCGCACTATTATGTTGTCTTGGTTGGTCATTTGAGGCTTGAATTTCTCCTTTTTTACGAGGCGTCCACTCTGAACCATCCCATGTCCACAAACCATCGTTGCTGACTTTGGCAAAATCGCTGTTTTTCGACCATCCCAACTTTGGGGACCATCTGCAGTAGAGTCGTCAGGTCCCATATTAATGCCACAAACTTTGGTTGATTTTTATTTCTTCTGCGATTTTCTCCGCTCACTATTCTTTGACCGATTTATGCACAAGGGTTCCAACATAACACCCCTTGGAACATTGTAAACGAATACATGGGTTCGCAGTGCGTGTTCGAGGCTACCCACATTGTCGTATAGGGATACTAGGGGGACCGATGAATACGCCACAATTTCAACATCTAAACTTACGTTGATATCTTGCTGCTAAGAGAAGGGCGAAAAGAAGCAACCATGATTCGAATCCTGGGACAGTTTCATCTAAATCCCCGCCTTCATCATCGACTTCCTCCCAAAATGATGGGTCATTTGGGTAAACATCTGAGTTATCTCCAACACCATCTCCATCAGAATCCAGACTTTCACTTGGATCTCCTGGGAAAGCATCGAAGTCGTCGGCGATGCCGTCTCCGTCAGTGTCCAAGTATGGGACAACGATTTCGTAACGAGTCTTCATCGGTGAGAATCTGTTGTAAATCATCATCATAAACGAAAGCTCTTGCGTTGACATTGTAAGCCATGGTGATGTTTCCTCGAATGGATTCAACGCTCAAACCGAGTGAGAAATTATTCTGAATCGACAAGCCATCCGAGCGGTTCCAGTGGTGAATTAAGTCGAAGATCGTATTTCTCCACAGAAGATGCCTCAAAAGATGAATTTTCAAACGCCACCTCAATGTAGGTTTCATCATGCGTTGAGGTTAGGATGGTCCCATTAATGAAAAAGAAATCAACCTCCATCACCTCTGCTTCCACCGGTATGTTTAGGGAAAACGTTGCTTCGTATTGGGCCTCAGGTTCTGCCCACTCACCCGTCAAAGGGTCGTAAGACCATACTCCTGCCCACTGACATATTCCATCTCCATCAAGGACAAACTCTCCACCAGCCTCAACGGCCGCTTCTGGGGCAACAAGACCTTGACAAGCCGCAAGAGTAATCTCAAACCAATGGATTGTAACCAGCGTTCGTTGGGCGAGTCACCTTCGTAGACTTTAATGAACACATACTGGTTTTCGGAAATGTTGGAATACATTTCCTCAACCGAGAGCGTGAGTGAAAATGAATCTCCATCGCTCAACGCATCGGATTTTGCCCACAAATTTTGCGTGTGAAGATTGTATTTTTCAACGGAAGAGGCAGAAAAATTTTCTTCAAAAAAGGCAACTTCCAACGTACACCTCTCCTGTTTCAGAACCTGAAAAAACCGAGCCGTTGACCATAATTGCGTCGCTCGTTATGACGGTCCCATTCAGGGACAAATCGAACTGGAATTCTGGTTCCTCATCCCCAAACTCATGAGGTACAACAACAAAAATACGCCCGGAATTTCTCGCTGAACCTTCCAGCAGTGTCGTATGTGACCAACTCAATTCGGATTTGATTTTGTGTTGTTCCCGTTGAGTCCACCTTTCACGTTGGCGAAACTCTTATGACCAAAATCCAGCAGATTCGTTGATGCTGCCATCATCACTCGAATAGGAATATGTATGTCCGTCGAGGTCAAACGTATCATCTCCGTAAGGGGCGTCAAAGAGCACCTTCCATTCATAGGAAGCAATGCCACTACTTGTTTCGTTGGCGTGGTCGGGGTCGAAAGAGCCACTGCCATCAAAATGGACAGTCGTCTGTCCGTCTTCTTCCAAGCATCACCTTGTGCGGTATACATTCCATTCCTCATCGGAAACATTTTTTGTCACTATTTGCACAACAAGACCTTCCTCCTCAGTGACAGTTGCATCCGTTATTGGACGGTGTTCGTCGTTTTCATCGTCGTGGGTGAAAGAGGCATGAATAGACTCGTCCAAAATCGAATGTGGCGCCATTTCTGCGGCGGCCATTGAAAAAAAGAGAAAATGTTTACCACGAAAACAAGTCTTCTTCATGGCAAATTTACTTGGCAGATGGTTATTAATTCCATCGCAAAAATTGTCTGAGGCTCCTACAATCAAATTCAACGCTCTTTATGGGAATCTCCTTACTCCTCTTGTTTATGTTCTTTTTATCCAGAAGGGTTCACCGTGTGCCATATGTATGGGTACTCCTCTTTGGTTGAACTATGTAAAGTATGGAGATCGGATGAAATGTGGATTTTCAATCGTACTTCTTATGCATTCGCCTTTGAATTCAATACTTTGTACAGGACTGGCCAGGCGATGAGTTGGTATTGATGATTGGGAACGCTCATCCCATGTTGGAGAGCGGCCCTTTCATGAATTCACGAAGCAGCACCGTAGCGTAGCTGCCTGAACCCAGGGTGAATCGGAATCGAACACAAGCACCCTCTGGATGCCATCGGTCGCCCTCGCCTGGACCCTTCTCTGGATGCCATCGGTCGCCCTCGCCTGGACCTTTCTCCCAGCGCTTGCCCAGCGTGCTGCCCTCGGCAATCGGGACGGTGTCCACGGAGAACTCCTTGAATTCGGCCACGAGGCCTCGGGCGTTCCCTTGCTGGACAAGCGTGGAATCGCTTCCACGTTCCACGTGACATCGGCCAGACCCTCGCTGTCAATCGTCGCTTGCTCAAGTTGACCGGGGTGGTGCTCGCAGGTGGAGATCTCGCTGCCCGGCAGCGGGCCGGTCGTCGCAAGACGGCCGAGGTCGCAGTTTCGTCCGATGCGGTTGAGGGTGCGCTCTTGCACCACGACACACGAATTGACGTCGAGTTGACTCTTCTCGTCGATGCGACCCACGATGTCGCCAACCACCGGGCGGGAGAGGGGCAGACCCTCCTCGAGGCGGCGCTGAAGGGACTTGTTGAACACAATGGACTGCAGGGCGTGAACGGTCATCAGCTGGAGGTTGGTGGGTAGTTTTCGGAAACGCTCCAACGTGGTCGTCTGGGTTGGACAGCAGGTGCTCAATCATTCGACGTTCAAAGCCCATCCAGCGGGGAAGGGTTTCGAGGAGGCCTTCATCAAGTCCGTTCTCACGAATCTGCTTGCGAATGGCCTGCGCTTCCTCTTCCTCGTTGGGCCCCTCCATCGAGAGGTAGGTCATCACGGCCTGTTCCCAATCTTCGTTGACCACGTGGCGTCCAACATGCGGGTGACCGGTCGGCCCGAGCCAAATCGCTGCGGTCCAATCCAGTTCGGGAATCGCTGTCCTCCAAGTGAGGCTTCCATGTCGTTCTGGATGCGTTCGACCTCAGCCATGGCCTCCTCATCGGTCATGGGCGTCCCGTCGGGGTGGCAGCATCCCCGAACCACGATGGTGAAACGGTTGCCACGGTGGTTGCCGAATCCGATCTTCTGGTGGGTGCGGCCGAGCACTTCGATTTCAACGTCGGGCAGTTCCACCTCGGCCACCTTGTTCATCGGGGCGTCGATGACGAAGAGTTGGGAGGTCACGGCCCGCTTGTCTTTGGTTCCGGCGAAGAAGACGCGGTTGCGGGGGATGCGGAGTTTGGCCGAGAGTTGGTTGCAGAACCGGTTGGTTTCCCAGTTCGTGAGGGTGATCTTGGCGACCGTGAAACGGCCACGGTTGTCATGATGAACGGGTGTGGCAATTTCTTCAACACGGAAGTCGGTCACGCGGGCTTTGATGATGCCACCGATGCCTTCGTGCGGTGTTGCATACCCCTGCAAGCCGATGGCTTGTGCGATGGGGTCGGACATGGAAACGACCTGGGCTTCAGAGCGTTGCGTCGTCAAACTCGGTGGCGACGCCGCCGATGATGTCGGTCAGCACCTTTTCCACGCCGGCTTTGGACGTGGTGCGAATGTAGAATTCTGGGTCGTCGAGTTCGGGGTGGCCGGGGAAGTAGTTGGCGTAATCAACGTCCTTGTGGTTGTTGAGTCGCTCGCGAAGCACTTGGAGAGCGGTGTGGCTTTCGCCGATGATACGAAGGCGGAGTTCGTTTTTCTCTTTCAAAAGGACGGTAACAGCCATGATAACCGACCTTGCGACCTGCCCCCTTGTTTTGAACCTTCTTGTCCGACGGTGCCGTGGTTTACCTTGAAGCAGCCACTTCAGGACCACAGCACACCTGTTGGTTTTTATGCTCCATGGCCAACGCTGGCACATGGATAAGGCGGACCTTGAGGAACGCCTTGCGAAAGCGGCGCCGGCGTTCAGTCGGGCGGCACCACTCATCGTCGGTGTCTTTTCCATCCTCACCTTGGTGCTCGCTGGCAACCTGTACGTTTCACCGCCCACGTTTCAGACCGATCTCAACGATTTCTCGCCCGAAACAGAGGCGTCGGAAGCTCACGACCGCATCCACGAGCATTTCCCCAACGAAATGCGACCGCTGTTCGTCCATGTGACCACGGACGACGGCTCCAACGTGCTGGGCCTCGACGCCATGAAGGCCATGCAGGACGACCTCGCTCACTTCCAAGACGAGGCGGCCAAGCGAGAGAACATGGTCTCGGTCTGGACCACGGCACCCGGCATCCTCCAGTTGGCCGTCGACGAAGAGGGCGGTGGAGCCGCTCTGGCCACGTTTGAGGACTGGTCCGGCATCATCGACGCCCTGTTTGACGACAACGAAACCTGTGGCTTGACCGCCGACGACCAACTGCTTTCGGCTGCCACCTACGCCTCGTCCGCCCTGTTGCACAACGACCTCGACTACGAACCGGTGTGCGTCTACCTCGACGACGGCACGGGCACGGCAGCACCGACGGCGTCCTCGACGTTGTGGGTGCTGGAGATCGACCCCGACCTTGACGAAACCCCACGACGCATGCTCCAAGACCAACTTCGTGATGTGTTCTCCGAGCGTTCGTCCACCTCGACGTTGACCTACGAGGTCATCTCCAACGACCTGCTGGCCCACGACATTGACGAGGGTACCTTCGACAACCTCCTTTTGCTCGTGTTGTTGGCGTTCGCCGTGGTCGTGCTGATGCTGTCGGTGGCCTTCCGTTCCCTCTCGAGCGTGGCCTTTCCCCTGGTCGGCCTGACCAGTGCCCTTATCTGGACGTACGGCATTCTGAACATCTCCGGTGCTCGGTTCACGGCCCTCGAGGCCACCGTGGCGCCCCTCGTGTTGGGTCTCGGCATTGACTATGCCATTCACTTGCAGCGCGCTCAGCGCTCCTTCCGAGACGAATACCCCACCGTTGCAGAGTCGTGGTTGCGTGCGTGTGGCCACCTCTCGATTCCGCGGTCCTTGGCCGTGGTCACCACGGTGGCGGCCTTCATGGCCAACGTCATTTCTCCGCTCCCTCCGCTGGCGGTGCTGGGCTACGCCTTGTCCTTGGGTGTGGTCTCGGCCTTCATCTCCTCGACCGTGTTCGTCGGTGCGCTCCACGTGGTCTTTTCCAAGAAAGCACCCGGTGAAGCCCGTCCTTCCCTCCGTTTCCCGGCGCTTTCAAAGCAGATCGTCCGGGTACAAAAGAAGCAACAAGTCGGTGTCATCCTGGTCACGGTGCTGATTTCGGGTCTCGCCGTCTACGGTGCTGCTTCCTTGGAGACGGATTTTGACCTGGCTGACTTTGTCAGCGAGGACATGCCCATCATGGGTGTACGTGATGATTTGACCACCAGCTACGAAAGCGCTGGCTGGAAGGTGATTCACCTCCTCATGGAGCCTGCCGAAGGGGAAGAAACCATCCCGGGGGACCTTGACCTCTTGAGCGAACTGAGGAACTTCCATTTTGACCTCAAATCCAACAACGACGTGGTGGGCACCAACTTCCGGATTCCTTCGCCCACCTACGAAGGTCCCTATCCGTTGATCCGTGACGCCATTCTTCGCAACGCAAGTTTGGGTTCGGCTCACAATTTGGAGGTCTTCGCTGGGGAGGTCTATCCCATCGAGCGTTCAGAACCCATTGACTTGGGCGCCTTCTTCCTCTCACTGTCAGCCAACGAAAGCGTGGCCGACCCCTTGACGGGTGAGACATGGAGCGAGCGCATCGGTCAAACCGTTCACCTTGAGGGGGCGTCCATCGTCCACCTGCGTCATGAAATTCGAGTCGAAGCGTCAACCTCCGTTGAGTCCAGTCGTGTGGTTGACAATTTCATCGCCATTCTGGGTTCCACCGAGGACTCGGGGACGTTGAAATATCAACTCAAAGACCACGCTGTCCTCCATGTCACCGGTGATTTGGTCATGCTCGAGACGGTGCTGAACGGGTTGACGACCACCCAAATTGAAAGCACGGCGATTTCCCTCATCGTCTCGTTCCTCGTCCTGTTCCTGCTCACACGACGCATCATGCCGGCCATCATCGTGCTGTTCCCGGTGGGCATTGCCTCACTCTGGGTGGTGGGTTCCATGGCCCTCATCGGCCTGAAGTGGAACGTCCTGACGGTCATGGTCACGGCGCTCACCTTGGGCATTGGCATCGACTACTCCATCCACATGTGGCGACGGTTCGAGGTTGAACTCAAGAAGCGAGGTGACCACTGGGGCGCCCTCGAAGAGGCGCTGGACACGACCGGTGTGGCCTTGATGCTGAGCGCCACCACCTCCATGGCAGGCTTCGCGGTGCTGCTGTTTTCGCCGATGCCAATCATTCAGGACTTCGGACTGATCACCGCCATCACGGTGTTGTTCTCGCTGGTCTTGGCGTTGATGGTGTTGCCCGTCCTGGTCGAACTATCGGCCCGTGGCCAAGAATCGCTGGCTGAGGATGCTACGGATTAAACGACATCGAGCGCCTTGACGATGTCGTCCATCACGAGCCCCTGTTCCCGTGCCACCAAAGCGTAGGCCATCCAGGGTGTGATGAGTTGGAACGCCCTGGTCTTGCGGTCCGCTCGACGGTGCAATTCGTCGAGCTCCAAACCGCTTTGCCGAGCGATGAACCTCGCGACACGCTGGGTCAATCGAGCGCGAGGGTCGCCGGTCGAGGCTGGTCGGCTGGGCCGTGGGGCTGCCGCAGATGTGGTCGGTGCCGATGAAGTTGCTGCGGCTGCAGAAGACGCCTCACCGGTGCTACCGAGGAGGGGTGCAGTGTCGGTTTCATCTCCCTCGGTCATGGAGGAAGCCGCCACCGGGCGCAAGAGGCGGGCGGGGCGGGGAAACCATCCGAAGGGAACGTCGACCTTGCCGAGAGGAACTGCGAGGTGAAGTTCGGCGCCTCGCTCCTCGAGCCAACCGCTGGCCAACAGGGCGTTCACGACGTCTTCGGCTTCGTGCGGGGCCACCCACTCCATGTCGAACGAGAACGTTCGCTCAACGTCGGGTCGGGGTAGCCCTTCCGCACCACGGAACACGATGGTGAGGGCTCGGCGAACATCGTCAATGTCCTCACTCATGGGATGCTGGAGGCGTGGAGCCTTCATGAAGGTAGGCATCAAGGTTCATCGCTGAGTTTGGTGAACGATTTATCGTCGTTGAGGCGCCAACGACCGCAGGTCGCTCCGACGTAGAAGGTCCCTTCTGCCGTGTATTCGTACTCGCCGCCTGCGGGCAGTTGTGAGTAGTCTGTCACTCGCTCCTCACCTTCCACGGCTTGAGCCGGCACGCCGAGGGCAGCCATGTGCTGGGCTGCCATCTCTTGGGGCGTTGGTGCTGGCGTCGCCGATGCTTCTTCCACGGCCTTCGGAGGACCACGTGGCGGTCCACGACCGGGTGTTTTCACCGGGCTGGAGGCGATCTTTCCACCGGGTGGGCCTCGCTTCTTTGGCGGTTGAGCGGTTGAGGTGGGTGGTGAGGCGAGAGGGGTGTTGCCCGAATCACTCGAGACCAGTGCGGCTGCCACCTGCCCCGTCGCTTCCAGCGCTGCTGCCACGTGTTCTTCAATGCCGGCAGGAGTTCGACGGCGCAGCACCACGCTTGCACCAAGGAGGGCGAGCAAACCCACACCACCCAGCGTCATGGCGACGGCACCGAAGCCACCGGATGAACCGGTGACATTGGTGGACCACACGTTGTTGGTCTCATCGATTTCCCACACCAAGCCTTCCTTGTCAACGGTGATTTCGAGGGTCCAGTCGCCTTCTGGTGCGGTAAACGAACGCTTGACGGATTTCGCTGTGTTGGCGTCCATGGAATAAAACACCGAACGTCCCACCATGGTGCGCTCATCGCCCTGAACAAGTTCGATGGTGGCGTTGAACGGCGTGGGCAGTTGTTCTCCACCGTTCACCACAAAGAAGGACAGGCGAATGTTCTCGCCGGCTTCTAAGTCACCGGTGAGTTCGACGTTTTCCAGTGCGAGGTCGGGCCCAATGTTGTTGAGCGGTGCCTCAAGCCACGGGTCAAGTTCTGAATTTCCGGTGGAGGACGCCAGGTCCCAGCCCGCATCATCTGCCCCTTCGGCCCAGCAATTGAGGTTGGCCTGCTGCGACAGTAGCGAAGGGTCGCCCAGGCCACTGAAATCGAACATGAAGCTGAACATGGTTTTCCCGTCAAAGACCGTGGTCGAGTTTCGAACGAGGCTGACGGGCTCCCAGGATTGTGCGAGAGAACGAATCTGGCAGGTGAGTTTGAGGTCGCTGGACCATGCTTGGCCTTCTGCGATGTAGACGCCGATTTCGACCTCCTCAAGTTTGTACCTCGAGATGCTGTCGTTGATGGCCGAAGGCACGAGTTCGGGTGCGTCAGAGTCCAGTTGGAACACGGGCATCTCGTAGACGCTGAGGAGCTCGGTTTCAAGCGGGTCCCACAGCATCAAGGTCATGTCTTGGACCAAGCCGGATGCTTCGGGTGTGGGAATGGACGTGGAGAGCATGCCGTCCACGAGGGTCACGGTCTCGCCGCCTCGCCATGGTTCGCCCTGCAGCAAACCGTCCCAGCGAAGGCGAAGGTCACCGGAGTAGGGCGTGGCACTGGTCCGATGGGAGACGCTGGCGGTCAGGTTGATCCTGTCGCCACCCATCAAAACGGCACCTGCCACGATGGTTTGCTGAACCTCGCCGGTGGTGTCCCGGAGTTGATTGACATCAATGGCCATCTCGCGCTCCAACACCCACGCTTCGGTGAAGGATTCTCGGTGCGTTCCATCGTAGTCTCGAATGATCACGTCAAGTTCACCAGCGGCCAGGCCGCTCATCGTCAGGCTCCACTGAACGGTGGCCGTGAACGCCACGGTGAGGATGCCAGCCTCCTGCGTGACTTCGCAGCCGCTGGGCAGCAACAAAAGTCGTTCGTCCAGCGAAGCGCACGTGTCGTCCGCCGTGGTGTACTTGACACCCAATCGGTCGTCGTTGCCCACCTCAAGGCGGAGTTCGGTCAGATCACTCAGACCGTTGGCGTCGGTCACAGCGACGCGCCAGCCGACCGCTTGAGCCGGTTCAAACCGCATCATGGTGTCCGAGAGCAGGTTGGTGGTCGGTTCAAAGGCGACGAGTTCACCTTTGGTTGGTGTACGAGATTCCCAGCGCGCATGGCCTTCCTCGGCGGTCGTGGGGGGGACACTGAAGCCTGCCAGGTCGGTGCCTTCCAGCAGGACGCGCCCCCACTGGTGGTCGCCGTTGACGGTGTCGTTCACGGTGATGTTCACGGTCCACAGGTTCCCATTTTGGTGGGTGTAAAACAGCGATGGCTGGTATTCAACGCGCTGCGGCACCCCATCGGCCAACCCGCCGTTGGTGCCGTCGTCTCGAGCTTCCAGCCACGAATAGGCTGCCAATGTTTCGTTGGTGAATCCACCAACGTCGTGGAACTGGAACGAGACCGTCCTGTAGACCTGTTCGTTGGTGTAAGCGTCAAGCTCTGGGCTGACATCGAGGAGGGTCGGGCCCTCGCCGTTCAAGACAAATTCCAGCGGTGTGCTGTCCACCACGAGGTCCCAGTCCTCGCTGGTTCGAGCCTCAATCCAAAGACGGAGTTCTCCGGACAAGGATTCGGGTGCATTGACCAGCGCATGTTCCACCTGGCCGGCAGGGAGGTCAAACCATGCCGAACTCTGGTTGGACCAGATGCGTTCCCCAAAGGCGTCCTCGTCAAAGGTGTGGAGGTCCATGTGAATTCGGCACTGAATCGTACCGCCGAGCAAACGAAGGCCGCTGTTGGTGAATCGGTGGTCGATGGTCAAGTTCAACGCCGTGTTCCCGGGCAAGACCTCGCCGGCTTCCACCGTGTCATCGCCTTGACTGGACACATCGGCCGTAACGTTCTGTAACACCACGTTCACCGAGCGGTCGATGCTCGTGACGTCGTCGTGGAGGTAGGATGCATTCCGCTCGGCGTGCGTGCTGGTCATGAACTTCAGGTAGTCGGTGGGCATGGTGCCGCCCAACGAAAAGGTCCAGTTCACCGTCTGCCCCTGATCGGTCATCGGTCCGAGCGTGGCACTCGCTTGTTGGTTGAACAGCAACGTGGAAGGGTCGTCAACGGTCAGTGAAGCGGTCGCCGTGTCCCACGTGAGGGTCAACCAGTCAGACCCCGAGTCGAAACTGCCGGACGCATCGGTGGGGTGAAGCGCCAGCACGTAGGTGCCGTCTTGGGTGGTGGCGTGATGCTGCGTGAGGATGTTCACGGGAGCCGAGGTTGGCTGCATGGTCGATGGAGGTGAGGTCTCAAACGCCGCTGAATCAGCGCCGATGGAGACGTTGATCAGCGTTGGCGTCACCCACTCCATCAACCTCGTCGTGGCGTACTTCACGCGGTACTGGAGAAACGAGGCGTCTTCGGGGACATTCACCAACGATTGATTCCCCGGCTCGAGATAGGTGCTGACCGGGACGGTGGTCGGAAGCCACGCCGCCGATGCCATGTCCTGCATGGTGTCGGCCGTGCGGTACTGCAAGCCAAGATCGGTGCCGGTGGGTTCGATGGCGGAAAACCGGAGCCAAAGGAGACTGGCGGCGCCTTCGGCAGACGGTCGAAGGTCGTAGATGGACGAGGTCAGAAGCCCGTCGTGGGACGTGGGGTTCACGTGGTATTCATTTTCAGCGAGGTACTGGATGCTCCACGTGCTGAACCGCGAATTGCTCGTATCGCCCGAGGCGTAGACAAGCGTGTCGTTGGCGAGGGCGAGCGTGGAGTCGTAGAGACCAATGGGCAACGTGGCGTAGGTATTCCACGTGTTCGTGAACGGGTCGTAGCCGTAGGTTTTGTCGTTGGAAGAACCGCTCCATCCGGATGTTTCGTATCCGCCATGGATGATGATCTCGTCGTTGAAGACGGCGGCGGCGTAGGCGGAGAACTTGTGCGTGGCGTTGGGAAGCTGCGTCCATGAATCGGTGATAGGGTCGTAGGCTTCGGTCAGGTTGGTCTCCTGCTCAACGGTCGTGTTGGCCACCGGGTCAAAGAAGACGGCTACGCCGCCGTAGGCGATGAGTTTGCCACGGAAGGCGACGAGTTCAAAGGAGTGGCGCTGGTTGTTCATGTTCGCCATTTGGGTCCATGAATCGTTGACGGGGTCGTAGCGAAGCAGACGGTCCGTGGAGTCCGAACGGTCCTTGGCCGAGACACCACCGGCCACGTAAACAAGGCCGTTGAGGCTGGCCACACCAGCGAGTCCAACCGACTGATTCCCGGGCATGCTGGTGCCGTAGCTCCAGTTGCCATCGGTGGCGTCGTAGACCTGAACCAATCCGGTGGCTTCGACGGAGGGCGAGGAATAAGGGTGGTGGTCACCGATGGCGTAGATGGTGTCGCCGACGACGGTGCACTTGTGATACTGCTGGGTTTCTTGAAGTTGCTCAACGGCGGGCGTCCAGGTTTTGTTCACCACATCAAAAATTTCCACGGTTTTGGTGTTCGCCTCATCGCCCGTTTGGGAGGGGTCGACGTCAATGCGACCACCAATGAGGAACACTTCTTCGGTGGCCGGCAAATACGCCGAGCAAGCGCCCGTTCGCATTTGTGTGAGCCCGATGCCGGAGGTGGTCGTCCACGAAACGGGTGGGCGCTTGAGTTCGGTCAGGCCCGATGCAGCCGATTGCGTGAGGTTGGTGTGGCTGAACCCGTTGGAGGTGGCAAAGTTGTCCACCAATTCCTCGGTGTGCTGCACTGTTGTTGGGTTCTCTTCGGCGAGAGAGCGCTCATCAGGCACGAGGAGCGGCGACCACGATACTGCGACCATAACGAGGGTGACCAACACCGTCGTCCAACGCTGGTGATTGACCATGTCCTACGGACATGCCCGGAGTTTGAATACTCTTCCAGTGATTGATGAGCCCAAGCAAAGACCCAACAGGTACCAATGTTGGCAGGAAAAAACCAAACATCCCGTGTTATGATTGGGGTCCATGCACCACCCTGCTCATGACATTCAAGTAACCCAAGAGCCCAACCTCCTGTTCGGGTTTCCCGTGCTGTTCTTCGGCACCTTGGCCGTCGCAGGGCTCGTGGCGTACGCGCTTCACCGCCGATGGGGTGAATTGCCAAAAGTGGGTCAGCCTCGCTACGACACCATCGTCCTCCTGCTGGGCCTGTGGTGTTTGGGTGGCTTGTTGACCGATGCCTTTGCCCACATTTCGGGCGTGGTGGATGACACCTTTTTCACGCCGTGGCACGCCATTTGGTATTCGGGCGCCACCGCCTACGGTCTCTACATCACCTACGCCATCCTTCCCGAGGGCGGCGTGCGGGAACTCGTGCGACACCCGTTCAAGGTCCTGGGCGATGTTGAACCTCAACACAAGCCTGGAGTGTACGGCATCGTCATTTTCGGCATTTCAGGGGTGGGTGACATGATTTGGCACGAAACCTTGGGCGTCGAAAGCAACACGGATATTCTCCTCTCACCCACCCACATCGGGTTGTTCATCGGCCTGATCATGTCGGTGACCGCACCGATTTGGTCGGCGTGGCCCGACGGGAAAAGTGGCACCTCTGGGTTGACCTCTCAATTGCTTCTCGTGTTTGGAGCAGGAGCGGCGTGGAGCGTGGTTCAACTGATTTTCCGCTACACCAACCTTTGGTTCAGGGATCTGTCGGAATTTTGCTACAGCGGTTCCACTGATTTTTGCCAGTACGAACACTACAACCAAGGCCTCGAAGTTGGATTGCAGAGTTTCTGGCTTCAGGCCCTGCTTCTCTCCGGAGTCCTCATCCTGTTTCTGAGGCGCTGGAAACCCGCTCGAGGCTCGATGTTCATCCTCTTCACGATTCAAGCGGTCAGCATGTGGGTCTATTCCGAATTCAGCTCAACCGTGTTCCAGATGAGCCTTCTCCTCGCTCTCGCCGCCGAACTCTTCCTCCCGGTGTTCAACCGTTGGGGCATGAAGGCGTACATCCCGTTGATGGCCGCTGCACAGGTGATCATTTTCATGGGCATGTGGTGGGTTGAGGCCCAACGAATCTCAAACGTCTCCTATTGGTTTGAAGGCAGTGAACTCCACGTCTTGCCCTTCGGGTGGACCATTCATGCGACCTTTGGTACCGTGGTGCTCGCTGCTGCCATCGCCTGGTTTGCTGTCGTCGTCGCCGAAGGGCCATCCGTGCCCGATGTTGATCTGGCAGAGGTTGATGAACGCTGAGTCTTTGGGGCCGAGTTCAATCATCCCTGCTTGACAGCAAACCGGATGGATAATAACCTCCCGTGCGGGCCCAACACCCATGAAAGGCATCGTTTTTCGGGAATTTATCGACATGGTTGAGGCGAGTTTTGGGGATGAGATGGTGGACACCATCATCGAAGCCTGCGACCTCGAAAGCGGGGGCGCTTACACGGCCGTCGGTACCTACGACCACACTGAATTGGTGCAGATGGTGGTCGCCCTCTCCGGGGAGACAGGAGCCCCCGTTCCTGCCCTGGTTGAAGCGTTCGGAACCTACCTTTTTGGTCGATTTCTCGAACTCTTCCCTGTGTTTTTCAATCACGACACGTCTTTTGAGTTTCTCAACTCCATCCACGATGTCGTTCACGTCGAGGTGCTGAAACTCTATCCCGACGCCGGGCTTCCTTCGTTTGTCACCGAGTTGTCGGAGGACAAGAAAACCCTCCACTTCGAATACCACTCCTCCCGCCATTTTGCCGATTTGGCGGTGGGGCTGATGAAAGGGGCCTTCGCCCATTGGAACGAAGATGTTGAGGTCGACATTGAGGACCGCTCATCGGACGAGAAGCAGGTGGTCATGTTCACTTTCACGCTGAATTGAGCGTGAAAGTGTGGACATCTTCGAACTCGCCAAGCAGGCCAAGGCCGCCAAGGCAGACGGCAACGCCGCAGCCTCAGATGATCCTTCCAAGGTCATTGCGCGGCTTGAACGTAAACTGGCACGCGAAAAAAGTGCTCGGTTGACGGCCGAGAAAACCATTGAGGAAAGCTCCCGGAACCTCTACCTCTCCAACCGAACCCTCGACGCCACCAACGAACAATTGGAAACCACCGTGCTTGAGTTGAACGAAACCATGGCTCGCCTCACGTCCGCTGAGGTCAAGCGGTTGGCCACCACCATCACACTCATCCTTGCAGCGATTCTGTTCTTTGTTTCAGAATTCGCCATTGAACCGGTGCTCGAGCGGAGCATCGACAACAGGCTTCGACTCGCCCTTGCAAAAGTGAGTATCTTCTCGGTCTTGATTCCAATTGAGATTTTGGTTTCCCGCTACATTGAATCCAACCTTTCCGAGGCCGAGCACCTCAACGAGGACATGTACCGAAACCTCTTGGAAGCTGCCTACGATGACGGCATCATCACGGACATGGAGCGAACCTTGCTTGACAGCAGCTCCAAACAGCTCGGGCTCACGCCAGATGAGGCAAAACGACTCGAAGATGAAGTGGCTGCCGCTTACGCCGCCTGAACGCAGGGCGTTGAGCAAGTTCTTTTGTACTCGGTGAAGTGATTTTTCTACATGGCGGCTGACGATGGCATCGTTGCTCAACACGACGGGGCGTTGACCTCACCTCAACTGCTCGCTGTTGGTCTGCTCGCCGTCTTCCTTGTCGGGCTTGGTGCCGGCGCCGCCTTGTTCGCTCCAGGAGCAGGTCTTTTCGCCTCGGAAGGCGAAGACTTCACCGCCAGCGTTGACGCACCGACGGGGACGAATCAATACATCATGGTTGAAGTTGACGAAGGCGACAACGACGAGGAAGTCCTCATCGAACACATCCACCACGTGTTTTTCTTCACGGCCACCGACCGAGGCGGGCTGATCACTTGGGATTTCGGTGATGGTTCAACCGCCACCGGGGCGCTCACGAACCACAGTTTCGCCGAGCCCGGCTATTACACCGTGAGCGTCACCGAACTTCTTGAAGGTGCGATTCAGGAGGTCCAACTTATCGTCGAGGTAGACTTGGTTTCCCAAGCCGAGGTCGACAACATGGAATGCGTCTGTGCCCCCACTGCGAAAGACACCGTCATCGTGCTCTCCGAGCATGAGGGGCTATCGTCCATTGGTGGTTTCGTGAAGGTGGAACATGACGGCAGCAGCGAGTCGTGTTCACTGCGCAACCCACTCCAAGAGTGCCACGTCCGTGTCATGCTGCAGCGCTTGAGCGGAGGCGATGTGGTGGAAGAATCCGTGCTGTTTGACGACACCTTCCGAAGCAACGAGAAGGTGGTTGACTTTGTCTTTGATACCGTGGACCTGAAACCCGGTGAGCGCCTCCAACTCCGACTTGAAACCGACCAGTTGAGAGACTGGCACAAACCCACGGCGGAGTGGTCCACCGATGCACCGGTTGTTTGATGCCCCTCCCTCAAACGACCCGACGCTGGTCTCCAATTGAAAGGAGGCACCGTTATCATCCCGCAAAGGCTAGCCTCGCCATGAACCGAACCGCTGCGGTGCTTCTTGCCCTCCTCATGGCGCTCATGCCGTTAGCCGGATGCATCAGCGACGGCGTTGATGGAAACGACGGCGCTGCCGGCGAAACAGGGGCGCAGGGCCTCCCGGGCCAAGACGGCGCCGACGGTCTCGATGGCGTGGACGGGTTGAACGGAACCGATGGTGCGAACGGCGCCGACGGTGCTGATGGCGCAGACGGTAGCAACGGAACGGACGGTGTGGACGGCAAGACCACCCTCATTCAGACCTTCATCGAGTACCCCGGCGAGTTTTGCGTCGATGGTGGCGTCGGACTCCATGTTGGCATCGATGACGACAGCGACGCCTACCTTTCCATCGACGAGATCGACGAAACCGTGTACGTGTGCAACGGTGCAGACGGCCAAGACGGCGCCGACGGAAGTTCGGGCAGTGGCGGCTCCAGCGGTGGCACAGCGGGCATGATGCTCAGCGATTCCATCCGCCTCAGCAAATCCGACGGCTGTCCTGCAGGCGGTCGTCTCATGGCCTTCGGTTTGGACAACGGTGACAACGGCGGAACGGCCGGGAACGGCGTGTTGGAATCCGGTGAAATTGACGACCAGACCACCTACTGCAGCGACCAGCGGGTCAGCTTCGTGGACGATGCACGACCGGGGACGACGGGGAGCAAACCCGTGGCCTATCAGGGCATGCGCATCAGCATCGAGGACACCTTGTACTTCGCAGCGGACGACGGCGTCCACGGCTACGAACTCTGGGCCTACAACACCACGACCGACGAAATGTGGATGGTGGCCGACATCCGTCAGGGGGCTCAGGGCAGTTTCCCCGGCTATTTGCTTGCCGTTCAGCACGGTACGCAATTGTTCTTTGGGGCTTACACCGACGACAACGGGACTGAATTATGGGCGCACGATCACACCACGGGCACCACCTGGATGGCCGCTAACCTTGGTCCGGACCAGCCCTCGCCAAGTGGAAGCAATCCCGGCGACGACATCGAAATCATGTACGGTGACATTCTGTACTTCTCCGCCTTTACCCCTCAATACGCCACCGAACTTTGGGCCTACAACACCCTCACCCAAAACTCGTGGCTCGTCCAAGACATCCACATGGGCAGTTCGGCCAACCCCGGCTGGTACATGCATTTCATCCACAAGGATGTGCTCTACTTCACCGCTCGAGACGTCGGTAACGTCCACGACCTTTGGGCTCACAACCAATCCAACGGCACCACCTGGAAGGTCGCAGCCTTTGGCACAGACCCCAACACGCACCCGGGGAATTACATGGACCATCTCATTGGCGACACGTTGTATTTTGACGCACTCACGCCGCTTGGGCGGGAACTTATGGCGTACAACCTGCTCAACCATACCTCATGGTTGGTCGCTGATTTGGAACTGGGTCAAGTCGGCAGCAACCCCGGCGAACACATGTCGCTCGTGGTGGGCAACACCTTGCTCTTTGATACGGCCGACGACAGCCTGTGGGCCCATGACACGTCCAACGGCACCACGTGGCGCGTGATGCAGCACACCGGAACCAACGCTGGTGAAGGCGCGCACGAGACCGTTGTCGGCACCATGGCGTTCTTCCAGGCGCAGGACAATGCTGGTGGAGCCGAACTTTGGGCGTACGACGCTGAAACCGGTCAGGCCTTCAGGGCCGTCGACATCGTTCCGGGCGCGGACGGCAGCAACCCCGGCCAGAACATGATGGTGGGTCTGAGCGGCGTGCTCTACTTTGACGCCTCCACGCACAGCACGGGGCGCGAGTTGTGGGCTCACGATCCGGCGGACGGCTCAACATGGGTGGTCGCTGACATCGCTTACGACGATACCAACTACACGACACCCGACCCGTCCTCCAACCCTGCTCGCAGTTTCTGGGCCTTCCACAACGGCTGCTTGTTCTTTGACGCTTACGAGAGCGAGACGGGCCGAGAGATGTGGAAGATGTGCCTTGAACACACCATCACCTACGGTGTTTGACGCCGTTCTATAGAATAATGTCCACCTTCGGCGGCTCCCTCTTGGGTGATTGGTTGTGTCGGAACAACCTTGAAAATCACAAAGCCTTCCATCTCTTGCTTAAAGATTCAACAAACCGCTGTTTAATGGTTTGAGGATTAATCATGAGATTGTGAATGACAAAGTCAACACTGAAAAATGTAAATACCTCCCTGTCTTCAGGCAAACATGAACAAGTGGTTAATCGTTTTAATCTGCTCAATCGCAGGGTTCTTTCTGTTCGGCGGGATTGGTGCGTTCGCAGTTGTTTCCAAGAGTACACAGGGAGAGGTCTTCCGTTACGGGTGATGCCTCAGAGAGCATCACATTCGAAGGAGAGTGGGACAAATTCTACGATATTTACGCAGAGGACCAAGATATCGCGATTTTTTTTGAGACTTCACAAACTCACGACCCTGACTACACCTATCTTCTTCGTTGTGGGGTCGACACAGGGAGCACCATTGGAATAAGTGGGGATTGCGGAGACAGGCGGAGAGACTTGTATCTTGTTGGTGATTTTACCGTCGAGGCGTCAGGCGCGGGTGATGTCACATTTACGTTTGATGGAACGGGTGAGGTAATGATTGTGCAATCTGGTATTGCTAGTTCTTTCGGCTCGCTTGCTTTGATGTGTCTGGGTTGCTGCCTCTGCCCCGTGTTGATGATCCTCTCTGGAGTCAAATTGGGGAAAGGAAAACACAAAATGTTGTTGTCATCGGTGGTGATTCGTTTGGTTATCAACAAACATTACCTCAGCAAGCATTGCCTCAGCAAGCAGTCCAGTCGTACAGTTTCAGCACTGAAACAGTTGAGCAAAGCTATCCGCAATCCACACCAATACAGCAGAAGGATTTCTCTGCGTGGGATGCACCTACTACCTCTACCAACAACCCGTCTGCATACCAGCAAGCCACCCGAACAAACGGAGGCTACTGACTACAGAGCGCAAGGCTCAACCGGTGAGTGGATCAAGTTCATTGGCTAATGTCCAGTTTGGTTCATGTCAACATAGGCTCGCCAGTGCTGGAAAAGCCGTGATGGACCCGATTCGGCGGTGCGGAGTGCTCGTACCGGGAAACTATCTGCAAATACTATGGTAATTCAATGGAAATGGAAATGGAAATAGCTTCTCCTGCAAGCGATTAGTCACACAAAACAATCCATCATTGACTGCGTGGGAAGAAGATTAAAGCAACATGTGAACTTTCACAGCGCGTGGACGAAGAGGGACAGGTAGGTTCTGCATTTTGGGGCGTTGCCGAAGAAGACAAACCCGAACGACATAGCTTATCGAAAGAAGACCGGTATAAATCACAATCAAGGGAACTTTCCTATGCGGATATTGAAAAGTTGGAGTATCAGGAAAATCAAAGGCAAGAGAAATTAAACAATGAATGGAAAGACAAAGTTCCCGATGATATGGTTATGATGCGGGACGAAATACGAAATGCAAGGTATGTGGTCCCCGGATGCACTGCCCTGTATCTCTTGATGACCATTTCAGACGGTGGATGCATCACCACTTCAATCCAAGAACAAATCTGGCCACTCGTCATCGTTTGCCGCTTCAATTCCTCGTTTCACGCCAACTTCGAGAGGTGCGCTGGTACGCTGAGGAGATGACGGCTGTGGTCTACCGCAAAGGCCTTTCTGGGCACCACTTCGTCGTTTCTGCAACCATTCTTGAACGAGGTGATGAACTGATACTCAATTCAGAAACGATATGGACAAAAGAGGGATATGACGATGACGGCCATCCTGTCAACAAAAAGGAGACCCATTACTGGATCGAGGCTCATCGTGGTGGACAGAGATTCGGCACCTTCGCTGACGATTGGAATAACAAACGTCACCTTTTACGGACCATTGATTTCGCAGCAAAAAATCTCGCAGTGAATGCCACTTACGAATTCGTAAATTACAAGTCGTGTTTTTCAGGTGCTGGTACCGGGATTTGAACCCGGGTCGAAGGAATGAGAGTCCTTCATGATGGGCCACTACACTATACGAGCGTGGTAGGCTGACGGACCGGCCTTTCCTATTTAGCCATCACGCCACGCCTCGGTGTGGGGCGATTCCGTTAGGTTTCGTTTCACTTTAAGTGAAAAAGAAAAGTGAAAAACGAGGCATGGCGTTGGATTGCTTCGTTTTCTTCAACTTGCACCCTCCTTCGTCGCTTCATATACCACCGCCAATGAATGCGGTCCATGGAAGAACAAAACCTCTCCCAAAACCTTCGCTTTGCAGACATGACGGCCACGTCATCCCGGTCCAACGTTCCCGCCTGGGCCAAGAACAGCCAGACCACCCTTGCCTACGGAACGGGCCGCCTTCCCACGCACGCTCGTCAAATCGGCTGGCAGCCCGTGGCCGGTGTGGGGGCAGCCCCTGTGCCATCCCACCTCTCCTCCAGCATGCAATCGCTGCGCCGCCGCATCGTTCGAGGTGAGGCCTGATGAGCCGCACACAACGCCTTCGAGGCGAGATCCTCTCCTTCCTGACCGAAGTGGGCGAGGCCAACACCACGGCCATTCTCGACCACGTCAACCGTCGTTTCCGTTGGGGCGCCACGATGAACCAGCTCGGCAACGTGCTGGCCCGTGACCGTCGCTTCGTCAAGGTCGGCTTCGACGAAGGCACCGACATCGGCGGGTTTCGCATGCGGGTCTGTGTTTGGTCCATGGCGACCGCTTGAGGCCAAGCAATCAAGAATCGGAAGTCCCACGCCTCAACCATGGCAGGGAGCCTCGGTGCGTACATCGCCTTGATGCGCCCCAAGAACCTCGTTCTTGCTGGAGCGACAGTGCCGCTCGGCGCTTATTTCGCCCTGATGGATGCTGGCGAGCCCTTTCCCGTCGTCGCCGTGGCACTTCACACCCTGGCCGTTGTCCTGTTCACGGGTGCTGGCAACGCCATGAACGACATCAAAGATGCTGAGATCGACAAGACCGCCCATCCCATGCGACCGCTTCCCTCGGGACAGCTATCGATTCAGCAGGCCAGTCGCTTCACCTCCTTGCTGTGGACCCTCAGCGTCGCCGGGCACATCGGCGGATTGCTGGCGGTTGAACCTGCGGTAAGCACGTACTTGCCTACCGTCCTCATCTACATCTTGGCCGTGGTGCTCATGGTCACCTACGACCACGGTCCCGCCACCAAAAATCGAGGCCTGTCCGGCAACATCGTGATTTCGCTGCTGGTCGGTGCCGTCATCCTCTACGGTGCATCCGCCGTCGGCGGGTTTGTACAACCCGTGATTTGGTGGATCTTCGGCGTGGTTTTCCTGACCAACCTCGCCCGTGAGATGGTGAAGGACTGCATGGACATGGAAGCCGATGAGGGCAGTCGCCAAACCCTCCCCATGACCTACGGCAAAGAAAAGGTTCGAATGGCCGCCTACGTCGTCATCATGGGCGCCCTTGTGTGCCTCTACGTCCCCTTCTGGAAAGGCCCGTTCCAGTTCGGACAAATCGCCTTGCAGATCCCTGCCATTCTGACCCTTATCACCCTCAACGGGCCGATGGTTCAGGGCAAGGACGCCCTCGTTGCAGGTCGCATCCGAGTCGCTATGCTGCTGGGCCTTGTGAGTTTCATCGTGGCCAGCGTGCTTTGATTCACTCGAGGCCCATGAATTCGCCCATGGCCTCCCAGGCTCCGTGGTTGATCAGGTAGGTCATCAACGACATCTGCGCCCACATGCGGTTCTCGGCCTGGTCGAAGACAATGCTCTGTTCGTGGTCCATGACCCAGTCGGTCACTTCTTCGCCACGGTGGGCAGGTAGGCAGTGCATGAAGGACCAAGCGTCGTCCATGTGGGCGACCATGGCTTCGTTGACCTGGTAGCCATCAAAGGCGGCCATCTTGTCCTTGAGGTGTTCTTCGCCCATCGAGATGAACACGTCGGTGTAGACCACGTGCGCACCGGAGACGGCCTCCACCGGGTCGGTCGTGTGCATCACGCTGCTCCCGTTGGCCTCGGCGAGGGCCTTGGTTCGCTCAACGACGTCTTCGGCTGGCTCGTAGCCTTCGGGGCAGGCGTAGCGAACATCGATGCCGAGCATGGCACAAGCGAGCATGAGGTCGTGCAGGACGTTGTTTCCATCACCCACCCAAGCCACCGTCAGGTCTTCGGTGTCGTCGTGGTGCTCCATGACGGTCATGAGGTCAGCGGCCGCTTGACAGGGATGGTGCTTCGCAGAAAGGGCGTTGATGACGGGCACCTCAGCGTGTTCGGCCAGGGCGGTGACGTCTTTGTGGCCAAAACAGCGGTAGGTGATGCCACCCAAGAATCGGGAGAGCACCTGCGCCGTATCGCCAATGGTTTCTGAAGTGCCGAGCTGGATGTCGTTTTTCAGCAGCGTCAGCGCACTTCCACCAAGACGTTGGATGCCAACCTCAAAGGAAACTCGGGTCCGAGTTGAGGGCTTTTCGTAGATGGAACCGATGGCCAACGTGTCGAGGGGAAGGAAGTTGAGCGCCACTTCGTCGCCTTGTTTCCACAATCGCTTGAACTCAATGGCCCACTTGAGAATGCGTTCAAAATCGTCGTTCACATCGTCGATGGCGAGAAGGTGTTGCACCATGCCGTTTCCACCGCAAGGCGGCTTCTAAGCGTTGTGCGGTCAGTTCTTTTCGTGCTCGATGTCGGCAGCGAACCCGTCGCGAGCATCGCTCATGCCACCGAACAAGGCCTGTGCGAACGTCAGAATGTCAGCGAGACCTTCCTCGAGTTCGGAGGACAACGGGGTCAGCCCGGGGGCTTGGGAAAATTCCTGCATCATACGAAGTTGGTTGATGGCAAATTCCGTTCGCTGGCCACCGGCTTCGTCGTAGAGGGCGAGCTCGAGGATCTCAAGGCGCTCCGACCACTCCAAGATTTGCTCGAGGTCGTCAGGGTCGAGCAGGTCGGCCTTGGAGAGGAAGTTCTTGGTGGGCAGGCCGAGTCGGAATTCCACAATGGAGGACAACAGCATCTGCGAAACAAAACCCGATGGCGACCGAGAGAGCATGGGGTCGAACAGATAGATGATGGCGGATTGTTCTCGGCCCAGGGTTTCGATGAGGTGGTTGCTGGCTTCACGGAACGCAAAGAGTTCCACTTGACCGGGGGTATCGACGATCATCATTTCACCGGACAAGGTGTGGAGTTGGTCGGCCACTTCGCCTGCTTGGGCAGCCAAGAGATCAGCGGCGAGGATTTGAGCGCCGTTGGGGCCCAAATCGTACTCGTCCATCACTTCGGTCAGCGAGATCAAATCCCGGACGTCAAATTCAGCGTCGTAGTGGACGCGTTCGGCTCCCGGGTCAAGGTTGACAGCGATGACTTCGGTCTCCAGAAAACGGGACCAGCGCTGAAACGAGGTGACCAATGACGATTTTCCGGCACCTGCGGTTCCAACCACAAACAGCACCGGGGGTGAACTGTTGTCCATACCGACCATGAAAACCCGTTCAACCGACCCTACATGAAACCTCCTTTTCCCGGCATGCGCTGTTGGATTTCACCCAAACCTGTCAAACGCACCCGTGGAGAATGGTTATGTGCTCATCATGCATCCAGCAGTCCGTCGCACCGTAGCGACGCTGAGGAATTGACGATGAGCGACGAGAAACCCCCATGCCACCCGGGATGCCACCCATGCCACCCATGCCACCCATGCCACCCGGCGAAGCACCACCTGCTCCACCCGGTATGCCCCCCATGCCGCCCATGCCGCCCGGCGCCGCACCTCCTGCTCCTCCCGAGATGCCGCCCATGCCGCCAATGCCTGACGCAGCGCCTCCTGCTCCTCCCGAGATGCCGCCCATGCCGCCGATGCCTGACGCCAGCACCTCCAGCTCCTCCTGAGATGCCGCCCATGCCTCCGATGCCTGATGCAGCGCCTCCAGCTCCTCCTGAGATGCCGCCCATGCCACCGATGCCTGACGCCGCACCTCCCGCACCTCCCGAGATGCCACCCATGCCGGACGCTCCCGCTGCCGACCCGCTGATGGACCCGCTGGCTGCACCGCCTGCGCCGCCCGCACCTCCTGAGATGCCGCCCATGCCGCCCATGCCCGAGGCCCCTGCGGCTGACCCGCTGATGGACCCACTGGCTGCACCACCTGCACCACCAGCACCTCCCGAGATGCCACCGATGCCCGAGGCGCCTGCAGCTGACCCGTTGATGGACCCGCTGGGTGCACCGCCTGCGCCGCCCATGCCGCCCATGCCCGAGGCCCCTGCGGCTGACCCGCTGATGGACCCGCTGGCTGCACCGCCTGCGCCACCCATGCCTCCGATGCCCGAGGCACCTGCGGCAGACCCGCTGATGGACCCGCTGGCTGCACCGCCTGCACCCCCCATGCCGCCCATGCCCGAGGCACCAGCGGCAGACCCACTGATGGACCCGCTGGCTGCACCGCCTGCTCCGCCCATGCCGCCCATGCCCGAGGCACCAGCGGCTGACCCGCTGATGGACCCGCTCGCAGCACCGCCTGCGCCACCGGAGATGCCTCCGATGCCTGAGGCACCTGCTGCCGATCCACTCGCCGCCCTTTCGCTCGACCCACCTGCCGATGCTCCAGCCGACACCGTGGTCGCCGATTTGACCGGCGAACAAGCAGGCGCCACCATCCGCAGCCGAGCCGAGGTTGAAGCCGTGCCCGGCGACAAGCTCGAAGGGACGCTCCACGAGGTGGAGACCACGACGCTCAACGCCGATGGTAACATCATCAAGCAGAACGTGAAGGGTACGCTGACGGTCAACAACCCCTCGGCCGATGACCGAATCTACGACATCGACGTGCTTCTGGACAACATCGAATCCACCGACATCGGTGGCGAACACGTCTCCGTGGACGAACTCGAGCCCTCGAAGAACCACACCATGTCCTACAAGGTCAACGGCAAGCAGATGATGACGCTCCGTGAGCGCCTTGACACCAACCCCTCCCGCTCTCAAGAGCGCTCCATGTCGGTGGCCATCAGCGAAGACCCTGGTGCCATCGCCTTGGAATTGGAAGTAGAGAACCTTGCCACCGTGGACCTCCACGATGTGGTCGTCACCCGCCCGCTCGCTTCGGAGATGAACTTCGAGATGGCCGGTGGCGCTGAACTTGACGACGGTACCATCATCTGGACCGTTGGTCGCTTGGCAGCCGGTGAGAAGCAAACCATCGCACTGGAAGGCACCATCGCCGTGTCTTCCACCAAGGCCATCAAGGCCGGAAAGGCCACCGCAACCTACCGTGCCGAAGCCACCGTGTCCAGCATGGCCTTCCGTGAACTCGATGCCTTCTGCCGTGGCTTCACCTACATGCGAGTTCGCGAAGACGAGCGCCCGGACAACTGGATCTGCCAGGCCATCTTCGAGAACCGCTCGTCCTTCGCCGTTGACTTGACCAAGCTTCAGGTCAGCATGAAGGGAAGCGACGACCTCTTGTTTGACATCCACGATGTTGACCAGGACGTTACGCCCAACGGCAAGTGGGAATCTGAAGAGCGCACCGTCATGGCGCAGTCCGAGCCTGATTTCACCTACCAGCTCTCCTACACCGTGCTGCCCAAGGCCATGCAAACGGCCGAGGGTACCATGACCCTCGAGGAGAAGAAACTCGAGGTGCTGGAGGCCGATGTTGAGAAGACGTACTCCACGGGAAGCCTGCGTTCCTACCGGTCGCAGAAGGTTCAGTCCACCATGACCCTGGTCAACAAGGGTTCATCGACGATCAACCTCATGCGCATCACCGACGACATCCCCGGTCTGTTCGAAGCACCCTCGCCAGAACAGATGACCATCAAGATTGACGGCAAGACCATCGACGACGACCAGTACAAGGCTGAGATTTCGGAAGGCATCACCATCGAGAAGGAGCACCGTTCCCCCGACGGCCAAGGCCACACCATGATGCTGACCGTCGGTACGCGAGGCCCCATCGGCTTGAAGCCCGGCAAGAAGATTGAGATCAGCTACCCGCTGACCGCTCCAGACCCCTCGCCAGGCAACGAGCGTGTCGACGCTCCCGCACGCATTGAGTTCAGTGCAGAGCGCTTCGGCCCCATTTGCACCCGAGAACCATCCGGAACCCCGAGCATCAAGGTTGTTCACAACCGCCGCAACTTCAGCGCCGGAAAGCAGGCCATCCCGCTGGGCGGAAAGGGTCGCTACGAAGTGCTCATTCTGTTCGAGAACAACGGCGACACCGCGCTCAGCGACCTCTACATCAACGACGTGCTTCCGCCCCAGTTCGAAATCAAAGACTGGGAGTTGAAGAACGCCAGCGGCAAGCGAGACGACGTTACCATGACCTCCGAAGACGGTGAAGGCGGCCTCCACATCGTGTGGCACGTGCCCAAGGTCGAGAAGGGTGAGCGCCTCGAAGTTTCCTTTGACATCAAAGGCTCGGGTGAAGTTGACGCTGAGGCGCTGAACCGCTTCCACGGCGTCCACTTCGGTGATGAAATCGAATCCGATGACCTCCCTGCTGTCGAAGAAGAGGTGCCCGCCGAGGCAGAGGCCGAGACCGAGGCTGCCGATGATGGGGCTGATACCGAACCGCTGAAGAAGCAGAAGAGGCCGCTGATGAAGGCCCCAAGATGAAGTTCCGCGAGGACATGCTGCTCCGTGTCATGGAAGCAGCCGGCATTGATGTCGGGCATCGTGATGCTTTCGTGGCCTTCGCTGCTGATTACGACCACGACGACAACGGCTACCTCAAGAAGGCTGAACTCGAAGACGCTGCCAAGGCCTGGAACGAAGCCAACGGTGAGGGTGGAGAAGAAGCCAGCGAAGAGGCTGCCGAAGAATCAACTGAAGAGGCCCCTGCTGAAGACGCCCCTGCCGAAGAGGCTGAGGCTGTTGAAGAGAAGGCCTGCCCCATCTGCGGTACGATGAACGCTGCCGACAACGACAAGTGCATGGCGTGCGATTACGACTTCACCCAGTGAGGCTGGATTGATTTCGCACCGCCTTGAGGTGGTGATGACGAATGGTTGAGCGAACGCCAGGCTGCTGGCCCAGCCATTCACGCAGGCAGGACCCATTGCGGCCATTCCTCATGCTCGGGTGAACGGCTGACGATGACAACAACAGGTCGCTTGAGCCCCATAAGCACGTCGTTGAGAGGGCGAACCGTGGACGGCGGGATGGCGCCGTCTCGAAGATCAACCGCAAGCCAGGCCTTCGGGTACTGCTCGGCCCAAGCGTTCAACTCGGCCTCGATGCCGCTGGGTGGGACGCCCTGGCGAACGCTGGCGATGAAACCCCAGCCATCCGGGCATTTTCGCTCGGCGTCCGTCCAAAAGAACACCTTTGGCAGGGCTGGAAGGCGGGCCATTTGTTCAATGGCTTCCATTTCGGTGGCGCAGACCGGTTGACCTGGCATGGGCATCGGTAATGGGTAGCGCCATGTCGGAGACACATCGAGTGGCTCTTTCTGGCGCATGTTCCACCGTAGGTGCCAGTGGGTTTGAACTTCACGGATGCTCGTGCAGACCGGCAAATCTCGCCGTTGCGTATGCTAACCTTCATGCCCTACCGTTGTCGCCTTCGGGTCATGGCCAACGGTTCATCGCCTCCACCACCGCCTCCACCGGGCGGTTCCATGTTCGTGATGCTGATGTTCATGATCCTGATGACCGTGCTCATCATGACCCCCTCCATTCGGACCTCGCTGGGAACCACGGCTGACCCGATCCTCTCGCCGCTGCTGCCGGAGGAGTCGTTTTTCGTCATCACGGTGATGATTCTCGGTGTTTTCTCCATGACGCTCAACACGGTGATTCGTAACTTCTTCGTCGACCCCATGGACCAGGCCCACATCGGCCACCGCCAAGGCCAAGTTCGGCAGATGATGAACGAGGCACGGATGTCCCGCGACCCTATCCTGCAGGAGAAAGCCATGACGCTTCAGCAGCAAATGATGCCGGAGCAACTGGAGGTCCAAATGGGCGCCATGAAGCCCATGATGTTCACCATGATTTTCATCATCGGTATCTTTGCCTGGCTGACCACCAAGGTCGAGACCTTCCGCGTCGATTATGTCTCGCTTCCATGGGCGCCAGAGTGGAACCTCCTTGACGGCCGCTTCCTGTTTTTCCCAGCATGGATTTGCTGCTACATCTGCATGAGTGCAGCCTACGGCCGTGCACTCGACCGCCACATCAAGCTCGCTCGCTACAAGTCTCACCCGCTGGTCGTTGCTGGTGAAGTGCTCAAGGAACCGTTGCTTCATTTGGTGGCCACCAAACCCGCCGCCACTTCCAACCAAGCCAAGAAGCGACAGCAACGTTCCAAGCGCAGCCAACAACAACGCAAGCGCAACGCCTCCGCTTCCAAGCCCGCCTCCTCAGAATCATCGGGCGGTGGCGGATTGATGGCCGGAATCGCCCTTGAATGCCCCGAATGTCAGAGCGATGTCATCACGCACGACGGGCCGAGAACAAAACGGTGTAACGTCTGCTTCCACGAATGGGTGTTGTGAGCATGGTCAACGTGACCGTCTCCGGCCACCCGGGCAGCGGTACCAGCACGTTGGTTCGCGGTTTGATGGACCGATTTGGTTGGACCAGCCTCAACGGTGGCGATGTGTTCCGTGAGGAAGCCAAGCGACGTGGCATGTCGTTGGGAGATTTTGGCGAATTGTGCAAGAACGAGTTGGACGTCGACCGCTCGCTGGATGAACTGCTTCGCCAGCGTATGCAGGGTCCTGACGCAGCGCACATTGTGAAATCCCGTCTTGCCGGCTGGTGGGCTCACCGCCTCGAACTCCCTTGCCTCCGCATTTGGCTGGACGTCAGCGACGAGGAACGGGCTCGCCGAGTTTCAGAGCGTGAAGGGTTGGCCTTTGTGGACGCCCTTGAAGCCAACCGTGCGAGGGCCGCTGTTGACGATGAGCGATTCATGTTGCTCTACGACTTGGTGCCCGAGGACCCTGAGCCCTACACCCATGTGCTGGACGCTACAACCCTCAATGCAACTCAAATACTGGACCATGTCGTCGTCTTGTTGGAGGAAGCAACATGACCGTGCACGTTCTTGATGAATCGCCCACCACGGATGCTGCTTTTGGGACAGCTCCCGATGACCGCACGCTGGAGCAACGCTTGGCTTCCGGCTTCATTCTGGTCGACAAGCCTGCG
The DNA here is from genome assembly GCA_038144595.1 of Candidatus Poseidoniales archaeon. Lineage (GTDB taxonomy): Archaea > Thermoplasmatota > Poseidoniia > Poseidoniales > Poseidoniaceae > Poseidonia. The sequence continues at coordinate 44,940 of JAYQOB010000007.1, forward strand.
GGCCCGACCTCCCACCAATTGGCGGCTTGGGCCCGTGATTTGTTGGGCCTTGAGCGCCGTGGGCACGGCGGCACCCTCGACCCCTTTGCAACCGGTGTGCTCCCGCTCATGGCGGGTCGATGCATGAAAATCACCAACAAGATCCTGAAGCATCAAAAGACCTACATCGCGGTGTTCCGATTTCGCACCATGCCCGAACTCGAGGACCTCAAAGCCACCATGGCGACCATGACCGGTCGAATCTACAACGTCCCTCCCGAGGTATCTGCCGTCAAGGTGCAGGTGCGGACCCGTACCATTCACGCTTTTGAGCTGCTGGACACGGACGGCCAGGATGCCGTGGCTCGCATCACCTGTGAAGCGGGCACCTACATCCGAACGATGGCTCGGGACATGGGCCTCTTGCTCAACACCCCGGTGTCGCTCAAGGAATTGCGTCGTGAAACGTCCGGCATGTTTGATCTGGACCACTGCATTACGATGGACCAACTGGCGGACGCCGTATGGCTCTGGAAAGAATGTGGACAAACTGACGCCTTGATGGCCGTCATCCATCCCATTGAGAAACTGCTGGTGGACGTGCCGCGCTGCACCGTGAAGGACAGTGCGGTTGCAGCCCTTTCCTACGGCGCACCGCTGCTTCGACCCGGATTGGTTTCCATTCCGGCAGGGCTCAAGAAAGGGACAGAACTCCTTGTGACATCGCTCAAGGAGGAGGCCGTCGGTTTTGTCAAACTCAAGACCGATTCCGATGACATTCCATCCATGGAATCAGGTGAACTTGCACGGCCCAGCATGGTCTTGATGGACACCGAGGTCTACCCTCGTCGCTGGACAACGTCGTCCTGATGCTCACGCTTCGATGTATTCTTCGTAGATGTATTCGTCCGTTTCAATGCGGATTTTCAATTGAGACATGGTTCCCACTCCCGCTTTGTCAACCGAAGTTGAACGGCCCCCACGACCTCAAAGCAGGCCGCCCTTCCACGTTTTGGTTATGAAGTTTGAGGGGTTTTTTCGCGTTATCCGACACCGGAGTGGCGTTCACGTCAAGGGGTAAAACCTCAGTGAGCTCACTCAATTTTCTTGATTTTCGGTGGCATCATGAAGATGATCAAACTCAGAAGGCCAAGAGCGATCACCACGATACCGATGGAGACGGCGCCGGCAGCAACACCGCCCTCTGCCCCATCGTTGGTGGCGTCTGCCCGTTCGTTGATGGCCACGAGTTCTTCCATCGCATTGTTGGTCTCGTCCCCTTCTGGAATTTCCAACCCTCGGTCCACCACGGCACTGAACCGCAGCACCCTTGCGTCCTCTGGTACTTGCCAGTCGCAGCGAACGGATTGCAGTTCGCCGGGCTGGATGATGGCAATCGTTTGTACGTCTTTGAGTTGCTGGTCAGTCTGGCAGCGAACGGACACCATGGTGGCGTCAGCCTGACCTTGGTTTCGCACCAGGACCCGCATCGTGATGAGGTCGCCTTGGGTCATGTCATCGGTTCCAAAATCGATGGATTCGACCATGAGGTCCGGCAGGGCCATCACTTCGAGGTCGATTTCACGCTCCGTGCAGGTGGTTTGGTCGCACACGGACAGGAGCACCGTGTGGAACCCGACCGTTGGAGGCGTGACCTTGACGACGTTGCTCGTGAGGTCCACGCTGGCCCACGAACGGTTGGTTGAGGCGGTCACGAGGCCGGGTGAATCGATGTCGCTCCATGTCATGTTGATGACGGTCTCCAATTCGTGTTCGACGGGGATGATGGGTGGGAATTCAACGACCACGGGCGGGTCGTCAACCGGGGCAACGTCAACGGTGAACGTTTGACTCCATGCGTTGCCTGCTGGGTCGGTGACCGTGATGCCAATGACCGATTGACCGCTGGCCTCTGGGAGCAATCGAAGACGGACATCGCCTTCGGCCAAATCCACGGCGACCACCGAATCGTCGGTGTTGGTGAAGGTGACGCTGAGGTCTTCGTTGGTGGCTCGGTCGTCGCTGCATCGGCTAAGGAACGGGAGAATGATGCCACCGTTGTCCTCACTGAGGACCTGGTCGCCCACCCCCTCACAAGAAGGGTCCTCGTCGTATTGAATGGCGTAGCCTCCGGAGACGTCGACCTGGGTTAGCTCCAATGCGGTATGGCTGGCTGCGCCGTCGGAATCCCATGTGAACCACGCGCGAATGCTCACCGTCAGTGAGGTGCTGCCAGGTTGCAAGTAGCCGCCAATGGGCCATTCGTGAGTGAAGGTGCCCAAGGCCATGGGTTCGTTGGAGACGAGTTCGTCGTTGACGAAGACCAACCATCGTGAGTAGTCAGCATCAATGCCAGCGTTGCTACCAAACACACGTCCTGCAACCGAGAGCGAGGGGTCGTTCACGTCCACCCACACCGACGACAAACAAGCGTCGGTCACGGAGAACCGAAGCTGGTAGGCCTCACCTTGCGGCAGGAGGGTGTTGGGGGTCATGGCCGCGAACGCACCGAACGAGGTGCCGTCCGACGAGGTGTCCAATTCCACCGTGATGTTCTGGCTCTCACCTTCGCTCAAGGCGTGATGAACCCGACCCAAGACCTGTTCGGGAGGGTGTGCGAACGGTTCGCTTGTCCACTGTCCAGAGGTGCCCTCCACCGTTGGTTTCAACCCGCATGTGTCGAGAGCGAGGTTATCGGTGGTCCCCTCGGCAAGGTCCAGTCCCATCACGGGCATGTCGTGGCCAGAAAATTCGGACGAAGCGTAGGCGACCTCGCCGCCGTACCACGGCGTCCGAACGGTGATGTCGAGGCCCAGTGCGTCGACCACCAGGCGAGAGTCGTCAACACCGCCGGCTGAGACATAATCCAGCGTGAACACCATTTGGGCGATGTCGTTCCACGTCCAATCCATCAACCCCGTGATGTTGACGCGGTAAGCGGTGTTGTTGATGTAATCCACGTTGCCTTGGGTGTGAGCGAACGTCTTGAGCAGATCAAAGCCGTCGCCGTGTTCCACCGAGATTCGGACGGTGTCCTCGGAAAGGGCGTCAGGAATTTGGAACACACCCACCATGTGGAGTTCGTACATTTGGTAGTTGGAAAGACCCGTGATGTCAAAGTCTGTGAGTTCAATCTCCGGACCGGTTGACCACGTGCTGGCGCCGTCTGGAGCGCCCGTTGAGTAATTCGAATCGGTTGGTGAGGTGGACGACCACACCGTCATCGTGTCGAGATTGAGGGGGCGAGTGTGGAGCATGGTCAAGCGTTGGTCGGCCACCATGGATTCGGTGTGACTTGCTGCTTCTTGGGTGAACGAGGTCTCAGCGCCGACCGTCCAAGATGCAGCATCGGTGAAGCTCCCTTGAGGAAACAGATCGACCGTGCTGGTGCTGTGAACGCTGCGTGCGCCCGTGCTTGAGACCCAAGGGGAAACCGTGAGCAAGAGCAACATCAGCATCAGGGTGAGGGCCTTGTTGGCGGGTCGCATGAGCAAATGGAGGGCTTGGCACTTCTTGAAGCAAAGGGTTCCGTGCACCACAGCGGCGAATATCCGTTGGGTTGGATGGCGCATGATTGAAATACCAAGCGCATGAGGCGCTCTTACCTCTCATGGCTGTGGTGGTGTAGGGGTTAGCACGGCAGATTGTGGTTCTGCCAGCCCGGGTTCAATTCCCGGCCACGGCCCCATTGAGCATAACGTAGGCGGAATGTTAGCTGTTGCTTGAAGCGGTGAGCAATGGGGCGGCGTCAAAGGTCATCATCGGTGATGTGATGCCCCATGCGTTCGCCCTTGGTGGCCAGGTAGTCTCGATTCTCTGACCCAACGCCCACGATAAGTGGCGTACGAGCGGCGACGTTGATGCCGTAGGTGGTGAGTTGAGCCACCTTCTCGGGGTTGTTCGTGAGCAATTCCACGTCCACGACGCCCAGGTCTTCCAGCATGCGTGCTGCGATGGCGTAATTTCGCCCGTCAGCGGGCAGGCCCAACATCAGGTTTGCATCCAAGGTGTCCGCCCCGGCGTCCTGCAGGTGGTAGGCCTGGATTTTGGCGTGCAAGCCGATGCCGCGTCCTTCTTGACGCAGGTAGAGCAAGGCCCCCAACCTCGTTCAACGATGGCGTCCAAGGCGGCGTGGAGTTGGGGGCCACAGTCGCATCGGGTGCTGCCAAACACATCACCCGTCAAGCACTCCGAGTGGACGCGAATCAACACGGGATCGGGCCCGGTCATGTCGCCCAGCGTCAAGGCCACGTGGTCGAGGCCGGTCGTTTCCTCGTGGAACACTTCGATTTTGAAGTCCCCTCGTGAGGTTGGAAGCCACGCCATGCTGGGCACGTCGTCGTTGCTCATTGGGGCGCCACCTCGATCAGAAAACGAATCTCACCTTGGTGTTCGCCAACATGAAGCAAACGATGGGGTCCACGGCCGATGAGCATCGGCATGTCGTGCAGTGTTTCTGGGTCATCGGCCAGCACTTCCAGCACGGCCCCTTCGTCCAAGCCTTCGAGGGCTTCGCGTGTTTTGGCCACAGGGACCGGGCAGAGAAACCCGAGGACATCCAAACGGTGGGACGGTTGGAACCCCTCCGCCTCATGTGCCATATGAGGGGGACTCGCTCCCATGTTTTGAACACGCGCCTACCACCTGCGAAGCGTTGCGTCGAGGGTCCCGCCTCGGGAGAACTTTTCAACAGCCACCCGAAATCCCCCTCCATGGCGGCGACGACCACGGCACGTCCCGACGGAGACATGTCGTGGAAAGAGGTGGGCGAACTGGGTCTGCGGTACGGCCGCATTCCTCTGGCGCTCATCATCGTTGAAGCGTTCTATTGGTTTCTTACCATGCCGTCGGACACGCTCGCGCTCATCCAGGTCACTGAGGCTTGGATTTGGAACGAGGTGACGAACCTCTTCTACGGCGAGGGTTCAGCCGTCATCAGCCACCACAACGGTTGGCTGACCCGCATTGACCTGCAGCATCCCAATTTCCCCGGCCCCTACGACAGTGTTGGCCTCTATGTCTCCGATGAGTGCGCCGGCGTCCACGAGATGATTTTCCTGTCCACGTTGGTGATGATGACCGACGGCGTACCCCAGCGAGACAAACTCAAGGCCGTGGCCGTCATGTGCGGTATCGTCTATGTTCTCAACATCCTTCGGCTCGTGGTGTTCTATCCCATCGCTGTCGATGCATGCACGGAGACGCCCAACGTCCAAGCCTGTTTAACGCCCATGTGGCAGTGGCACGAAGCCGTCTACACCTGGGGCTTCTTGGCGGTCTTGGTCGGCATGTGGTTGGTGTGGTTCATCCGATTTGGCGGTCCTGCTCGTACGCTTGCCGCCACCAAAGACGATCCCTCACCGTGGCGCTTCCAGCGCCGTCGCATGTGGGAAACCAAGCACAAAGCGCTGCTCGGTGCTGCGCTTCTGTTGTTCGTGTTGGCCATGACCAACATTTCAACCAACCAAGAGGCCATCGACGCCCGTGATACGCTCGCGTTCTGTGAATTCGCCAGCCAACTCTCTTCCGAATGCGGCGATGCCCAGCAGCGCTGGGACGATGCCATTGGTTATGCCTGGTCCTTGTCGGCGCTCGGGCTCGTCTTGGGCGTGGGTTCCATGGTGGTGGTTGAACGACCGCTGGAAGACGGAACGTGGCCGGTGCATACGGTGGCCGAGGCTCCTGGGGAAACCGTTGACGAGACCACCCGTGTGAAGAGCCACCACATCAAGAAAAAGGGGTCGTGGAAGCGACGAGAAGAAGAGTGATCACTCCACGATAACAGCGGTCATGCTGGTGCCGTTGAACGGACGCTTCTCCACGGCCTTCATGGCGGTGCCGATTTTGCTGCTGTGAAGGCTGACATAGGTCGATTCCTCGTCGAAGCGAATGGTGCCGATGGCGAGCTCATCGCAGCGAAGTTGTTCGAGGAACCACGTGGCAACGTTGAGCGGGGAGCCTGCCTCATCGGGATGGAGTGAGAGTTTCATCGTGACGTAGCCGAAGACATCAGCGGTCTCGCCAAAGTCCTCTTGCCGGCGAACGGGGTCTCGGTCAACGCCTTCGGGAAGTTCGGGTGCTTCACTGGGTTGAATATCAAGGCCGTAGGTGGCCATGATTTTCGAGAGTTGGGGCTCGTCGTCCCGAGAGACCAGGCTCCAGGCCTCACCGGTTCGGCCAATTCGGCCGGTACGTCCGATGCGGTGAATGAAGGAATCCATGTCGTTGGGGATGTCGTAATTGATGACCAGCGTAATGCCGTCCACGTCAATGCCACGAGCCGCCACGTCCGTGGCGATGATGGTCTTGACCCCGCCTTCCTTGAACGAGTTCAGGATGCGTTCACGCTGGTTTTGGCTCAAGTCCCCGTGCAGGCCGGCCACGTCAAAGCGGTGCTTCTTGAGGCGCTCAACGGCAAGGTCCACCATGCGCTTGGTGTTGCAGAAGATGATGGTCTGGTCGTCCTCTTCCATCCGAGCGAGGAGTCGGCCGAGCACCCAGAGTTTGTTGGAGCGGCCAATGCGAACAGAATAGAGGTCAATGGGAGGGACGTCAAGTTCCTCAGCGTTGGTCAGCACGAAGTCTGGATCGTTCATGAACTCATGAGCGGCATCGATGATCTCTTGCGGGAACGTGGCGGAGAACAGCAGCGTCTGCTCACGACCGGTCATGCGTTCAATAATCCACATGATGTCGGGGAAGAACCCCATGTCGAGCATGCGGTCGGCCTCGTCGAGGCAGAAGAGTTGGGGCGAAGCAAGGTCGATGTGGCCCCGCTCGCTCATGTCCATGACTCGCCCGGGTGTTCCCACGATGATGTCGACGCCCTTTCCGAGGGTCTTGGCTTGCTTCTCGAGGTCGGTGCCGCCGTAGACGGTGAGGATGGTCAAGCCCGTGTCGCCCTGGAGGAGGTTGAATTCCTCGGCGACCTGGTTGGCCAATTCTCGGGTTGGTGCGAGCACGAGGGCTTGCAGGGCGCCGGTGGGCTGACAACGCTCAAGGATGGGCAGGCCGAAGGCGGCGGTTTTTCCCGAGCCGGTTCGGGCCTGTCCGATGACGTCGGTGCCTTGCCGTGCGAGCGGCACGGTGTCTCGCTGCACTTGAGTAGCAAATTCCCAGCCCATGGCCTCGAGGCCACTCTGGAGGGATTGAGGAAGGTTCCACGCGTCGAATCGGGTTGTTGTGAACATCGGTCTCACCGTTCGCCTCAGGGTTGTTCATTGGCCGCCGAGACGGGGCGACCTCCACAGGATTCTCAGAAGTTGTCGCGGTCGGCGATCTCTTTCTGAAGTTCGCCCATCCAGTACCGGCGAGCGTTCTCGCGGTTGAGTGGTCGGCGCATTTGTCGAACATGCTCAAGGATGTATTGGCGGAATTTGAGGGCCTTGGAGCGGTTCACACCTTTGGGTGTGACGCCGTCCCAGAGTCGGTCAAATTGGAGTGCTTTGTCGTCGAATGGCCTGTCGTCATCCATCTCATACACCTCTTCAGCGACTTGCCGACCGTCCACCTGTTCTTAACGCTGTTGCACGGGCACGCCGCCTCAGAAGTAGGGTTCGTCTTCGTCCGCAGGGAAATCGTCGTCATCATCGTGGTAGCCCATGATTTCGTCTTGTGTAGGTCTTCGCTCCGCCGGCGTAGGCGTTGAAGCAGGGGGTCGTGGAGCGTCAGGCGTTGTGGAGGGGGGGTGGTGTTCGGGCAGATCCCGCGGGCTCGGTTCTGTCGATGCCATGCCGACGCGCTTGCCTTGGGCCATGAGCACCTCTTTGTCGATGTCAGGCACGGCCAGCGCAGGCGAGAGGCCAGCGTTCTTCTCGGCCTCGGTGCCCTCCAACATCGCGTCGTAGCGGTACTGCATGAGCGTCTCAACGAGCTTCTTGTCCGTCTCGGTTTTCAGCAAGTCGTCCACCAGGGCCCGCAGTTCTTCCTCGCCCATGAGCTTGGGGAGCAGTTCAACGCACGCCCGGCGCACCCGAACATCCGATGAACGAGCGCCTGCTAGGATGAGGTCTCGAGCACGGCCGTGGCCACGGTTGAGTCGCTGAATGGTCTTGATGGCGGAGAGACGCACGTCGGCATCGACGTCCGCAATGGCACGCTCTGCAAACATGGTTCCCATGCGCACGTCCTGCTGAGCGAGGCGAGGAAGGGACTTCGCGACCGTCTTGCGAACCTGAGCGTCCTCATCGTTGAGCGCCCACGAGACGAGGTCCCACACCGCAGAGGTCTTGCGGGAGACGATGGCGCTGATCATCTTGGCTGCTCGGCGGCGCAGATGGACATCGGACTCGAGCAGGAGGGAGTCAACATGGTCAGCCACGACGTCCGGCCATGTTTTGGTCAACGCCTCCAATCCACTCCAGGCGGCTTGGCTGCGTTCTTTTGATGAGGAGCGAAGTTCATTCTCGAGGGAGGAACGAACACCTGACGGGAAGGTAGGGGCAGCACGAGCAAGCGCAGCACTGGCCGCCTTGCGAACACCCCCGTGCTCGTCATCGAGGAGCACCGACAGCCAGTCAAACAACTCATCTGAACGACGAACGGCAAACTCGGGCAGCACATCAAGCGCAGCGATGCGCACCGCTGGTTCCTCATCTTCGAAGGCCTTGAGCAGCAGGGCGTGTGCGGGCCGAATCATGTGCTGCGGTACGTGGCTGAGGCCTCGGACGCCGTGTTGCCTGCTCATGGTGAGCGTGTCGTTTTTCCAACGAACATCTCGCTGGTCGAGTGTTCCTTCGGCGAGGGACATGATGTCGTCGGGGTGAAGCGCACACCACGGCCCCTGAACCGGTTCGTACGACGCATCGACTTTGGTGGACTGGCTCACCTGAATCGGCTTGCCCGTCCTCGGGTCTCGTGCGATGTACTTCTTGGCCATAAGGGTCCCATGTGCGCGCAATCCTCCATCCATCAAGAAGGTATGCTGGTTGAGCCTAGAAAAACTCTCAGCGGATGTTGGCCTTCATGCCTTGGCCTACGGCTGGTAGGGATGCCACTCATCTTGCGAGCCCTCGGTGCGGTACCAGTGGCCGTTGTCCGTCGAATACCATTCATAGCCGTGCTCGTCAACGGAGGTGGCCACGGTGTCCGGCGATGGTCCTGCATGGAGGGCTGATGGTGCGGGTGCATCCTTGACCTCGCCATCGTCCTCAGGGAGTTGGACCACGGCTTTGGTTTCCTCAACATCGGCCACCGCCGCGGTCAGGTCAAGAGGTGAATCATCCTTTCTTCCCGCCATTCTATAGATGGTGAGGCCGCCGAGAACGACGGCGAGCAACACGCCGACAACGGCCGTCATGACGCCACTGGATTCTCCAGCAACCTCCACGTTGTCTTCGCCCTCCGTACTCGGTTCGGAAGGGGCACGTTCCACCGTGAAGGTGTTCGTTTCGAGGATCAACGATGCATCGAACGCATCCTCAACCACGAGCGACCACACCACGGTTTGATCAATGTCCAAGGTCGTGGCAGGCAAGGTGATGTGGATGGTGCCGTTGGCTCCACTTGGCAACACCAACGGTGCGTCGACCAGCAAACCTGCTGGTGCGCCTCCATCGATGAGGAAGCGAACGCTCACGTCGGCCCTCCCAGCGTTCTCCACCGCACAGGACAAGAGGCGCTGATCTTCCGTTGATTGGCTCGTAGCCTGGGTGGTCGTGCACTGATGGGGCGTGTTCAGACGCAAAGTAGTCGCTGAAGTCAACTTGCAGACTGGTGGTCTTGCATGCATCGGTGGCGACGCCATCGCACACGGTCAGGGTTGAATTGAACACGGGCACAACAAACCCTTCCAATTCAACGCTCCTGTTCGAACGGTCCGTTCGTGAGGTTCTCGGTGTACGTCCATGCCCCACTCTCATGGCTGAGGGTCAGGGTTGAGGTGCCGCTTCTGGTGGTGACATCACCCGTCAAGGACAGCGTTGTCGTGCCGCTTTGGGTCATGGACAGGTTGGCCGTGATGAGGGGTACGAGAAGTTCCAACAGGCCGTCGTGTCCAGACGCATCCGTGGCCGTGTTGCCTGCGTCGTCTTGAATCCACCAGTGGAGGTCGTAGGTTCCAGGCGTCCATCCCTCGGTCGAGAACACAAGGGTGGCGTTGGTGGCCTGGGTGGACAGGATGGTTTTGTTGGCGACCTCCATGCCGTCGTGGAGCACAGCGATGCTGCCCTGATAGGTCTCATCGGTCGCTCCCGTCCATGCCAAGCTGACGGTCAGCGTTTCATTCGGTTCAAGCAACGTTGGATAAGAGACCTCGGTGATCGTTGGCCCTTCGGTATCCACAAGATGGACGATGGCGTCGGGACCCGCTTGCCAACCGTTCTCCACGGAAGCCATTAGACCGTCCGTTTCTGACATGAGGACTTCAATCTCCCATTCGCCCATGTCAAAACGAGCCGGTTGCCATTGAGCCATGTACGTCATGTTGGTTTCATCCCACGTCAAGGGGAGGCCAAGTGCTTGGCCGTTGCCGTTGGGTGTCAGTTGAGCCACCACGTCGAGGTTGGAGCGATGATGGCGCTCACCTACGCTCAACGTGATGTCTGCATCGTCAACACCCCAGGTCGAGGTGGTGCCTGTCGTACTGATGACGGTCGGTCCCGTCAGTGCAAACGAAGCGATGTCGGGTTGTGCGGGGTAGACCTCAACCTGATAGGTCGGTCGGGGCAACAATTCGTTTCCAGCAGCGTCGATGAGGCGGAAGGTCATGTTGAGTTGGTGTTCCGCATTGACGTCAAGCCCCTCGGTGTTGAGGTAGATGTAATACCCGTTGCGCCCGTTATGATGGAACATGGTTTGTGCTCCGGTGAATCCGTCCGCCTCTTCCCAGTCCAAACCGAGGAACTCCACGGTCAAATCATCCTCGCCTGCGACGTCGAACAGCACGATGCTGAACGTCTCATTGACACGAAGGTCTGGGAGTTGGACGATGCCCTGTCGATGCTGAACACTGGAGAGTTGCAGGTGCATAGGTGTCCGTCCAAGCAAAAGATGGGGTCGTCAATCTCGAAGGTGAAGGCAGGGCTTCCAACCGGCTGCGTGATGCCTGTCAAGCTGAGTCGATGCAGGGTTGATTGCCCGAAACACGAACCTGCGGTGAAGGTGTAGAAGGTTCCACAATCTCCCAGAATGGCATCGTTGACGGCCCCGGTCAGGTTGACCGGCACCGACAACGACCAAGGCAGACTCAGGTGGTCGTACCAAACGTTGGTCGGCTGTGAAAAGTCCACGGCGAGGTCGTACGTGCTCCACAGGAGCCCGTGGCCGTCCGTCCACGTGCTCGATGGCGATTGGGCGGTCAGGTTTGCACGGTCGAGGGAGAGCATAACCCTCTGCTGCGCGTTCAACGGTATCACTCCAAACCGAGGTTCCACCGAGGTCGATGCCGGTGAGAGTGGCAGCGGAGCCGGCCTGCACTTCGTCCCATTGCATCCAGACCGTCAGGTCGTCGCTGAACATGGCGCCAGATGGAACGTCAATGCTGAATTGGGCTTGGCTTGACGTTCCCGTGTTGTTGACGGTCGTCGTGCGACCCACCGTGAGGCCACCGAGTCCCGGAAGGGTGGCTTGACCGTCGTAGGTGAATGCTGTCGACGTGAGCGTGGTCCACGTGGAGGTTTCCAGGCTAACAGCCGAGAGACTCGGGCTGGTGCTGCCCGTGCGTGAAAAGTTGTAATCGATTTGCAACCACCGGTGAGCGGGGATCCACTCGCCCGAGAGGGAGAGCGGCGCCCATGGACTCCATTCATCGAACGAAGCATCGCTGCCGTTCACGGTGTAGCGGTACGTGGCGGTCAGTGAACCCGTGGCTGGGATGGTCGTCGTGTGTTGCAGATAAGCGGGTGAGATATCGCCCGATTGTGTGTGAATTGGATGGGTTGTGAAACTGCCGTTGTTGGCCGTCGTGTTGCCGGTTGAGATGTAGCCGCCCCAGGTTGAAGTGGCAATCGTTCCTGCCGCACCTGCTGACCCCGAGTTACCGTCCACGCCGGTGCCGTACTTGTAGCCCAATGAGCCACCGGAGCCGCCTGCTGCGCTGACCGTTCCACCGTTGGTATAGCCGCCGGTTTGCGTCTTGATGACGATGCGCCCTCCTGCGCCACCGCCGCCACCATCGCCGCCATCGTACATGCCGAAACCGGGTCCGTTTTGGGCCCCGTTGGCACCGTTTCCGCCGGTACCTCCGTTCGCTGAAAGAATACCCGTGCTGGACAGGGAGAGGCTGTTGGCCTGAATGAACACGGAGCCGCCAGATCCACCACCTGCACCTGAACCTCCGGCCCCGGTCCCGCTGGAGGCTTGACTGCCCGAATCGCCGTTTCCACCGTTGGCCTGAATGGTGCCGTTCACAATGACCTGGTCGGCAAAGATGCGAAGGTAGCCGCCACCGCCGCCACCGTTGGCTGCGCTGTGATAACTGCTGGAGACGCCGCCGCCTTGGCTCCCCCGCGTTCGGAGCCGTTGCCGTATGCCGAGCCACCAGAACCGCCGCCGGTTCCACCGCCAGCACCGCCAACACCACCGTGGCCAGCACCGCCGCCACCGTCGTTTCGGCCGTTGGTCGCTGTGGTCGTGCTGGTGCCAGCACCAAGGCCCCCGGTGGCGACATCGTTGGCCAACATGGAGGTGCCTTGTTCGACGCGGAGGGTGTTGACGTAGAGGGTCAGGTCGCCCGTGGCAACGATGCTGCCGCACGAAGCAATGCCGCACAGCAGTTCGAGGGTGTCAAAGGCATGCGTGCCCGTCATGCTGGTCGTACTGAGCACGGTGGAGGAGTTCGAGCCCGCTTGAGGGGGCCGGCGCTGGAAGAGACCAACTGGACGTTGGTTCCATCGTTGACCGTTGCATTGAGGGTGCCGTTGAGCAAGCCGGAAGCCACGGTGTAGGTCGTGGTGGTCGAGGTTTGTGTCCCTTCAAGGCTCAAGTTGACGCTGCCCTGTGTCATGCTGTACCCGAAATGAACGGGGACGGTCGGGGTGATGGGTGAACCCACCGTGCCCGAAATGGTCGTCATGCTCGACGTGAAGGTGGTGTCGCTGATGGCACCGGTGCGGTGAACCTCGCCGGCAGAGGATAAGGGATGAGGTGCCGGTGCAACCGAGAGCAAAATGCTGAGCAGCATGAGCGAGCTAAGGCTCAGGGCGCGGTGCTTGATGCGGTTCATGGCCTCTCGTCATGAGGACCCACTATCAACTCTCCTCAAGCCTGTCGGCCCTTTTCCCGTCATGCAAACGATTTAGGGGGATGTGGCAGTGGTTCGGTTCATGAGCGAAGAAGGATGGACGGTTGAAGCAGCCTTGGCAAAACTACGAGAGGCGTTGAGCGAGAAGGGCATGTCGGTCGACGACATGTTTGCTGCCTTTGACGCCGACAGTGACGGCACCATCAACGGACCTGAACTCCACTTCGGCATCAAGGACATGTTGGGCGATGTGCTCTCACCCGCTCACATTTCGGACATCATCGTGGCACTGGACGCTAACGAGGATAACCGCATCGATCTCGGTGAACTCCGTTCCTCCCTCAGCGAAGAAGAGGGACGTTTCGAGGGGCGCTACGGTATTGTCGTTTCGATGGGTTTGCAATTTGAGTGCCAAGTGCAGGAACGGTATTCGTGTCGACAACGAGGCGGACATGGGGTTCGCCAGGTTGGTTGGCCAGCAATTTGAGTGCCAAGACATCTGCCACTCGTAGAGGAACAGAACGATGGCCTTTTTGATTCTTCTTGTTGCAACCCTCTCCCTTTCCGGATGTCGAAATGGAAAAGGCGACAACGAGGACCTACGAGGACATCGTCTACGCTTCAGGTCTCGCCCACACGGCCACAAGTTCGGAAGCCGAGCCCGTTTCGTTGACTCGACGTGTACTGTCCCAACACGAATTCAACCGACCGACGGGTGCTGATGTTCATCCACGGTGGTGGTTTCAAGGGGGGCATTAAGCACAAACCCGAAATCGTGGAGATGGGGAAGTATTTCGCCTCCCGAGGCTGGGTGTACGTCTCCATCGATTACAGGACCGCCGAGGAATTGGGTGACCTTGACGGAAAATCTCAGCAAGAGATCGTTGAGATGCTCGCTCCACCGATGATGCGTTTACTGGAGCCGAAGAGTAAAGCCGTTGCGATGTACACGGGCGAGTTCAGCGGCGCTCCGATTTGCCAAAGGTCAAAAGCCACCGTGAGGACGCAGTGTCATGGCCAACATGGACATCGCCAACCCGAGCGAAGAACACCAAATGTTGCGAGAGATGGTTCGTGAATGGACCCAAGAGCACGTTGAGCCTCAAGAACCTTCGGTGCTTGGAATGCTGTGGTTGATGGAAAACTGTTTGACCGTGATGAAGAAGTTCAACCTTTGATTCGAACTTGTTCCTGCGTCTGCAGCATGGGCGAACTCGGTCTTGCATGGGCATCACCCGAGCGAAGAACACCAAATGTTGCGAAGAATACGGAATGGACCCAAGAGCCGTTGAGGCTTGGATGACCGTCGCCTGCGCAGCATGGGCGAACCATCGTGCACGAGGAACTCTCGATGCCTCTGACCCTGGAACTTTGACCCTGGCGCCTATCTTGCCCACTCCATGCTGTTTGTCAACAACCTTGCCTACAACGGCAACGAGGAGCAGAAGGCTCGCATTCTCCCCAAGGTATGCTCGGGGGAGTGGATCGGCGCCATGGCCATGTCGGAGCCCGATGCAGGCACCGACGTGCTTGGTTTGTCCACCTCTGCCGTGCAGCGAGACGACGGCTCGTGGGTCATCAACGGCCGAAAGATGTGGATCACCAACGGCTGCATCGACGAAGAAGCCACACCCGCCGACGTGGTCTGGGTCTACGCCCGAACCGGTGAAGACGAGCGAGGTCGCGTGCAGATGTCGACCTTCCTCGTTGAGGCCGGCATGCCCGGCTACAGCGTCGGACAGAAGATCTACGACAAGACCGGGATGCGTGCTTCCAACACCGCCGAACTCGTCTTTGACGACTGCATCGTGCCTGCCGGCAACTTGGTCGGCGGCGTCGGTGAATCGCTCATTCACATGATGGGCAACCTCGAACTGGAGCGCCTGACCCTCGCTGCCATGGCGCTGGGCATCGGTCGACGTGCGCTCGACGAGATGAACCGCTACGCCACCGACCGAACCGCTTTTGGCTCCCCCATTCGAGACTTTGGTCAAATCCAGCGCTACATCGGCGAGAGCTGGGCCAAGTACCGCGCCATGCGGGCCTACATCTACGACACGGCCAACAACCTGACCATCGGCTCAGCCGGCCAGCGCCTTGATTCCGACGGTGTCAAACTCTTTGCCACCACGGCGGCCAAGGAAATCGCCGATGCGGCCATGCAGGTCATGGGTGGCTACGGCTACGTCGGTGAGTATCACGTTGAGCGCCTTTGGCGAGACGCCAAGCTCCTCGAAATCGGCGGCGGAACGCTCGAGTCCCACCAGAAGAACATCACGCGAGACCTGTTCAAAGACGGGGACGCTGTCAACCGATGATTTCTGACTCATCAGTGATGAGCCTCGAGGTGAGCAACACCACGATGGTAATCCCCAATCCGAGGACATAGAACGTCGACATCGTTCCAATGTTGTCCGTTGAGAGCAGCAGAGAAGGAACGTGGAGATGATGCCCGTAAAGAGGCCGAATTGAATCAATGTGGATCGACTTGGCTTGAAAACGGGTGCGACTTTTCCAATTTGACTGACCAAGTAGACGACCCAGAGACTGGTCCCCAAGGCCCAAGAGAAGATTTCTGCTGGATAGGTCGAGAGGAATAAGACGTCGCTGGAGCTTAACGCTTGGTCAAGTCCGGTGAGGAGACCAACCCACAGCACGGAAACAAAGAGCAATCGCAGAACAGCAGGCTGACTGACAGAGACCTTGCGCTGCTGCGATGCAATGTGCGCTTTATCCTCATGGGCCAGCGCAGCGTAGGTCTTCTCAAGTTGATCGACCCTGTTTGACAGTGCATGCATTTGGTCGACCAAGTCCACCAAGATGTCGTGCTCCTCAGCCATCAGTGCCATTCGTTATTCCTCGAATTCTGGAAGGGTGATCATCACCGGTGCTTCGGCAAGATGGCCGTGTTCTTTGAGTTCGGCTTTCGTATCTTCAATTAACTGGGTCAACTTCTCTTCCTTTTTTTCCCGACGCTCTTCTTTTGCATCAGCAACGGCTTGTGTAGTCTTGGCCACTGCCTCCTTGCTCGCATCCGCTATCTTTCCAGCAGCACCTTTGCTCGCATCAGCGACCTTTCCCGCAACGCCCTTGCTGGTGTCTGCTACTTTTCCTGCGGCATTTTTGCTTGCTCCAGCAACCTTTCCAGCGACATCTTTGCTGGTACCGGCAACCTTGCCAGCCACATCCTTGCTTGTTTCAGCAACTTTTCCAGCAGCTTCTTTGGTTGCGCTTGCTGCTTGTTTTGACAGTTCAGCAATTCGGTTTCCAGTCTCAGCGAGACGGTCAGCCAGCGTGTTGGGGGTTTCATCCACCATGCCTGCACCACGTGATGAGTTTGATGTGAAGTCTTCGGGGTAATGTCACTCTTCTTCAGGTGATTTGTCAGGATACTGAGGAATTGGTTTTTCATCAATGAAACTTATGTCTCCTGTCATAATTGAATAGATCACCATCAGAGCCGTTGGCAAGGTAATGAATCCGAGAATTGGGAAAATAAACGTGAAACCGGTCATCAGTCCTATTGCCACTGCAAAAAGCGGGATTGGGATTATGCGGTCCTCGTATTCCAACAGCGATAACTTGACCAGCCTTCGAGTTGGGTTTGAGACCGTTCCCCGATCTCGTTGCTATTTGTCGGCTTCGATTGGGTTGGGATCGGGAGCAGCTTGAACAACCACAACTTCTTGAGTTTTCTCAACTTTCATCGGTTCCATTGAACGCTTTGCCTCAATATCCATTTTTTGAGAGGCGATTTCAAGCCATTTTGTTCTCATGATCTCATATTCGTTCATTTGAACTTTGTAGAGACTCTCGGCTTTTGTCTTGGCGGTTAACTCAAGCCGAATAATTGCAAGCCAGAGGATGATGGTTCGGACGAGCATTCCTAGCATGAGCCGTTCATACTCTGCTTGTGATGGGATATCGAACCATTCTGAAGGTTTTCGAATCAGGATACCAAAGAGAACAAAAGTTGCAGTCAACGCTAGGGTCGTGATCATCAATTCGGTGGTGTCTATACCGATTCTGCGGCGCATCTTCGGAAGTTCAGGCGCACGGTCAAAGGTTTTGGGCATGAAATCACTTCTACCCGCGATGGATATAGTATTTTTCAATATTCCACGGGCACCGGGTCAAGGATGCGCCACAAATACCACGCGGCTGCCGTCCGGTACGGGCGCCAACGCTCTGCAATTTCTCCCACCGCCTCTTTGGTTTCAGCTTCCGGGACCAAGCGCTGTGTCCCTCGGATGAGGCCAATGTCGCCCAGGCTGAAGACATCGGGGCGAAGGAAGTGGAACATCAGCAACATTTCCGCTGTCCAGGGACCGATGCCTCGAAACTTGACCAGGTGCTTCATGATGGCTTCGTCACTCATGTCGTCCCACGGTTGATGGAGCAACTCCTCCGCCTGTTCGGCCAGCCCGTGGATGTAGCTGGCTTTTGGTCGAGTGACACCGCACGCAGCAATGCTCGGTTGGTCGGTCTCCAGCACCGCCTCCGGGGTGACCTCGCCGAGGTGGTCCACGAGCCGCCCCCAAATGGCATCGGCCGCCAGGACGGAAATCTGTTGGCCGACGATGGAGCGAACCAGGGTTTGGAACAGGTCGTCTCGGCTGGTGATGCCGTCCGGGCCAAATTCTTCCACCACGGGCCCGAGAAGCGCATCCTCGGCCAGAAACTCGAGGGCGTCCTGCCACCAGTTTGGAATTCGGCCGCTCATGGTGGTTGGTTTGGGGGTGAGGTTTTCAACACGCGCTTCAAGCCTGCACCATGCGAGATACCCTGATGGCCTACCTCGGTCTCAAAGACGTGCTGCGTCAAGGCTGGGTCAACGCCGGTGTGGAGGCGCCCGAATCCGTCGCCGCCCATTCGTGGGGCATGGCGGTGCTTGCCCTGAAACTCTGCCCGGAGGACTTGAACCTCGAACACGTGCTGAAACTCTGCTTGGTTCACGACCTCCCCGAGGTCATCGTCGGCGATCTGACGCCCGCTGACGACCGGTCGACCAAAGCAGCCGATGAACGGGCCGCCATGGAGGAACTTGCACCGGAGTGGGTTGGCCTGTTCAACGAATACGAACAGCAATCAACGCCGGAAGCGGTCTTCGTACGCTCGCTCGACAAGTTGGACATGGCGCTTCAAGCCAAGGTCTACATGAAACGGACCGACCTTGACCTCCATCAATTCATCGAGAGCGCCCGTAAGACGCTGGGTGACCACGACCTGCTCCGCTGAGAGCAAGGCCGACAAGAACAAAAAGCGGAACCGCTCCGACCGTCTTACACAGCCCGATAGTGTAGGGGTCCATCATGGTGGGTTTTGGTCCCGCCGACCTCGGTTCGAATCCGAGTCGGGCTACCTCTCCTCCACACGTCATTCGGCGCGTTCCAAACTTCACTGCCATCTCGTGGTGGTTCTCTCATCAACGTCGTCCAAACGAATACGCATCTTCATGAACGGCATGCCTGTGCATTTGAGCATAGGTGAGACGATGATTCAGACCATTGGCGTGATTGGTGCAGGACAAATGGGTAACGGTATCGCACAGGTGGCCGCTTGTGCGGGCTACGATGTCGTGATGATTGACATCAAAGACGAATACGTCGAAAAGGGCCTCGGCACCATTCAGTTCTCGCTTGGAAAACTCGTGAGCAAGGAGCGCATGACGCAGGAGGACGCTGACGCAGCCCTCGGTCGCATCACGACGGGCACCGAACGAAGCCTCTGCGCAGATTGCGACCTTGTGGTGGAAGCCGTGCCCGAGATTCTTTCGCTCAAGCAGGAGATCTTCACCGAACTTGACAGCCTGTGCAAGCCGGAGACCATCCTGGCCTCGAACACCTCGTCCATCTCCATCACCACCATCGCCGCTTCCACGCAGCGACCCGAGAAGGTCATCGGGATGCACTTCATGAACCCGGTTCCGATCATGAAACTCGTTGAAATCATCAACGGCGCCGATACCAGCAAAGCGACGAACACCGCCGTGGTGGAAGCAGCCGAAAAGATGGGCAAGACCGCCCTTTCCTGCAACGATGCTCCCGGCTTTGTGTCGAACCGCATTCTCTGTCCGATGATCAACGAAGCCATCCTCACGCTCCAGGAAGGCGTCGCCGAGCCAGAGGCCATTGACGGCATCATGAAACTCGGCATGAACCACCCCATCGGCCCGCTGGCGCTGTCGGATTTGATCGGCAACGACACGGTGCTGCACATCATGAACGTCCTCTACGATGGCTTCGGCACGGAGAAGTACGCGCCTGCCCCGCTGCTGGTTCAGATGGTTGAGGAAGGCAAACTCGGCCGAAAGTCCGGCGAGGGCTTCTACACCTACTGAGGTGGGTTCGTGGGCGAACTCAACGACCAAACCTACCTTGTCACCGGTGCCTCGAAAGGCATCGGGCGCTCCATTTCCCTTGAACTGGCGAGGCACGGCGCCCAAGTGATTCTTCTGTCGAGGGCGAGCACGGAACTCGACCAAACCCTCGCTGACGTCCAGTCATCGGTACCATCCTCCTTTGCCGTCGCGTGCGACCTCGGCGAGGCTTCCTCCATTGATGCGGCTGTTCGACATATCCTCGCCGACATCAGCGAACTCCACGGCTTGGTGCACAACGCCGGCGACATTCATCCCATCAAGCCGCTGTTCGGTGCGGACACCGCAGACTGGACGCGTTCCATGATGGTCAACCTCGTCGGTGTGCAGCATCTCACGCAGGGGCTTGCCTCGGCACTCCAGGGCGAACACCGTACTCGGGTCACCACGATATCAAGCGGCGCTGCCCTTCGCCCGTTAGCGTCGTGGTCGGCGTACTGTACGGCGAAGGCTGGCTTGGACATGTGGACGCGCTGCCTGGCAGAGGAAGGGGCGCAACACAACATCACGGCCGTCTCGGTCGCACCGGGCATCGTCGATACGGGGATGCAAACAGCGATTCGCTCAGCTGCACCCGAAGATTTCCCGCTGCTCGACAACTTTGTCGGCTACCACGAGAACGGCGATTTGTCCGATGCTGACACCGTCGCCAAGGCGCTGCATGACCTCATCACGGCGCACACCGAAGCGCACTCAGGTCAACGATTTGACGTCAGGGATTTGTAGGAATCCAAGCCTGTTTGGGCGAAGGGTGATAAGCCAACACCTTGACAGCGGCCTTGAGGGATACCATGCCAGGCACCGACCGTGTTGAGATTCGAACGTTGAAAGTTGGACGATTTTGCGTCGTTGACGATGAAGCCTACAAGATTCTGAGCATCTCGAAGTCCAAGCCTGGAAAGCACGGTTCCGCCAAGGCACGCCTCTCGCTTGAGAGCATCTTCACCGGCAAGAAAATCTCCCACGTTGGCACCGTCACCGATTCCATCAACGTCCCTATGATCGAGAAAGGAACGGCCACCGTCACCCACATCGAAGGCGAAGAAGTTCACGCCATGAACGACCGAGACTACTCCATGATGATTCTCCCCATGCCTTCGGCAGACTCGGGCATGAACATCGACGCCGGTCAGAAGATTATGTGGCAGGAAGCCCTTGGCCGCTACATCATCATCCGAGACCACTGATGGCGTTTCCACCGTCGGAGGCAATCCGGCCTTGTTCTCGCAAATGGCGGGTATGAATTCATAAGGTGATTGAGCCATCCTCCATCATGGAAGGGGCCGCAGCAACGATTGAGAACGACCAACGAGTCCGTGGGTACTGTGCCTACGATTGGGGGAAAAGTGCGTTTGAGACGTCGGTGACCACCGCCATTTTCCCGGCTTGGTTCGCTTACCTCTTTGCCGAAGCCAACGGTATTTCCACGAAACTTCTCGGCAGCGAATGGACGGCCGACGCCATGTACTCGGCCGCCGTCATGATCGGTGCGCTTCTTGTGGCCATCTGCGCCCCTTCGCTGGGTGTTATCGCAGACCGTCGCATGATCAAAATGTGGTGGCTCAAAATTCTCACCATCCTGGGCTCGGTCTCGTGTGTCCTTCTCGCCCTCTCGCCCTACCTCGGTGTATCGGCGGGATGGATATGGGCCCTCATCGTGTTCATGATGGCCAACGTTGGTCTCAACGGGGCCGGCGTCTTCTACAACGCCCTGCTCCCTCACATGGGTGATGAGTCCGAAATGGATTCCATTTCCAACAAAGCGTTCGCTGCCGGCTACCTTGGCGGCGGTCTTCTGCTTGTGGTTCACCTCGCCATGGTCATGACGCTCGACGGCGGCTGGGTGATTCCCTTCGCCATGGCGACCTCGGGTCTTTGGTGGCTCGGCTTCGCTCAGATGACCTTCCGCATGGTGCCAGAGCCTCACATCGAGAACGAGATGGAAGCCATGGGCATGGTGGCTTCCACCAAGATGGCACTGGGCGAGGTAAAGGCCACGCTCTCGGACATCAAGAGTTTCCGAACCTTGTTTTTCTACATGCTCGCTTACTTCTGTTTCATCGACGGCATCAACTCGGTGACCGCCCTTGCAGGTGTGTTCGGCATTGTGGTGCTCGGCTTGACCACCACCGGCCTCATCCTGACCATCCTCATCATCCAGTTCGTGGCGGCACCTGCGGCCATCGGCTTCACCAAGCTGGCCGAGAAGTGGGGCACAAAAGGCGCCCTCCAATTCTCGCTGGTCTGCTGGTGTTTCGTCATCGTCGGTGCGCTCTCCTTCGCTCCGTTGGAACTCGAAAACCACGACGAGTACGACATGCAGTACACCTACAACGAAGAGACGGGCATGTATGATGCGGTCGCTCGTGAGGGGGTGAACCCTATCGCTGCCCTTCCAGATGACGACGAACAACAGTGGGCGCTTGAGCACGAAGCCATTCTGCCCGTCCAAGAGAACGAGGATGTAAGGGACGATTATGCGGTCAAATGGGCCTTTGACAGCGACGGCAACGCCGTGAATGTGAGCGTCAACTTGACGGCTGAGAACATAGCTGCTCTCGAAGCCACCATGGACGAATCTCGGTTCTCTTACAGCATCGAAGGCGGAGATTTCGCCAACACCACCGGTCTGGGCGTCAATCACCCGACCAGCCTCGGCGACGGTCTGTTGGATTTCATTCCAAAGGCCGCCCGTACACTGGTGTGGGCGCCACTGGGCATGTCCGTGTTCTTCCAGTTCTTGCTGCTGGGTGTCTTTGGCGGAGCGCTTCTCGGCGGCTCTCAGGGGCTGGCTCGTTCCATGTTCGGTCAAATGGTTCCAGAAACCCGCTCGGCTGAGTTCTTCGGCTTCTTCGGTTTCTTTGGCAAGGTCGCAGCCCTGCTCGGTCCGCTGATCTACTCGGTCATGACCGTTTGGTTTGACTCACGCGTAGGGATTTTCGCCATCTCGCTGCTCATTGTGGCCGGTGCCATCATGCTACGCAAGGTCGATGTCGAGGACGGTATTGCCGTTGCACGCGCAGAAGACGAACGCAACCGGCAAATGGACAGCGCCACGGCTTGAGCATCGCAACGGTCATGAAGTGGCTCACCAACCCGACACCACGGCGCTGATGCGTCGCGGGTGGTTGTGATGTCCAACACAGATGTTCCGGGTGAAAAAACCGTCCAAAAATCGGCGTATCGCCAGCCGGTCACGCCCGAGGGTCTGAAGGCCATCGAGGCGGGAACGCTCACTTGGCTCGACGACGAGATGTACAACAACCTCAACACCGGTGTGCTCGAGCAGTACCTCGAGGAAAAGAACCTCGAAGAATCCTTTGAGGTCTCCCACTGGAACACGCCCAAAGTGCTCATCGGCATCGGTATTGGTGCGGTGTTTTCGGGTGTCACGGCCTACATCGGGCTCAAACTCGGCCTGGCCATTTCTGCTGCCTGGTACATCGCCTACCTGCTGGGTATGGCCCTCAAGTGGTCGCCGTCCGAAGTCAACATTGCGACCTCGGCCACCACCGGTGCAACGCACGCTTCGACCGGGTTCATCTTCACCTTCCCGGCTATTTTCCTCTTGGCCAGTCAACCGGCCTACGCGTTAGCCGACGGGCCGCTGGTGACGCTCGAGGACGGTGAGGCCTTCACGCTCGCCTTCATCGGCATCGTCGCCTCGATGTTTGCCGGATTCCTCGGCGTGATGTACTTTATCATCTTCAGACGTGTTTGGCTGGTTGAAGACCCCCTCCCGCTCCCCGGTTTCGAAGCCACCCTCAAGATGCTGGACATCTCCTCTGACGTCAGCACCGGTGCGGTGGAACACGCCCGTGATTCCCTGAAAACCATCGGGGTGTGGACCGTCCTGACGATGGTCGGCCTCTTCCTCGTCGAGTACCCGCTGATTTGGCTCAACGACCGCAAGGTTGCTCTGCTGGATTTCATTGCCGAATCGGTGCACTACGGCGACATTGGTTTGGCCAGCTTTTACTCTCACGGCAAAATCCACCAGCCTTCGGGAACGGTGGATGGCATCTCGCTCAAGCAGACGCACTGGTCCGAGGAGTCCGCTTGGAATCCGTTCGCTTACACCTACATTGGCGTAGCGTTAACCCCGTCGATGTTCGCCATCGGGTGGTTCATGAAAGCCCGTGTCGCCTTCCTCGTCAACTTGGGAACCATTGTGGGTTGGTTCTTCCTCGTGCCGCTGGCCGTGTTCATGAACGTCCCGATTTACGACGCCACTCAACAAGCCAACATCCCCATTCAGGACTACGCCAGCGGTGGCTCGGCACCGCTCCAGATGATCGCTTTCGCCAAGACTGTCAGAACAATCGCCATCGGTGCCATCGTCGGCGGTGGCATGTTTGGCCTTGCCAAGATGTGGCGCACCTTTGCCAACATCTTCACCGACATCGGTGCAGCGTTCAAGGGCGACGGCAGCCAAGAATACATGGAAGGCAAGGGTTGGTACGAATGGCCGCTCAAGCACATCCCCATCTTCATGGGCGTGACCTTCTTCGCCATGATCATCATCTTCTCCATCGGCGGTTTCTCGCCGCTCTCAGCGCTGGTCTTCGCCTCCGTGCTGATCCTCACGACCTTCATGCTGGGCGCCATCGCCGTTCGTGTCATGGGTGAAACCGGCATTGAACCCGTTTCGGGAACGTCATTCATCGTGCTGTTGATGCTGCTCGGTGTGTTCCTCAACGCTCAGGACCTGCTCGAACTCAACACGCAAGACGCCGTCCTGCTCGGTTTGGTCGGCACCACCGTGTTCGGCTCGGCCATTTCCATGTCGGGGACCGTGATTGGCGACTACAAGAACAGCCTCTACATCGGTAATCGGCCGTACCACATCTCGAAAGGGAACATCATGGGCGTTGTCCCAGGTGCCATCATCGGTGCAGGTGTGGCGATTTTCCTCTCCATTCAACTGGCCGAAGGCCGCATCCAACTCATCGCACCTCAAGCCAACGCTTTCGCGACCTTCTCCGTGATTTTCGCTGAAGGTCAGGGTGACCTCGTCCTCCTGGCCCTTGGTTTCCTCTTGGGTATGTTTGTCGAGTGGGCCACCGGCATGGGCACCTCCTTTGGCCTTGGCATGTACCTCGACGTGCCGCACACGTTGCCGATGCTCATCGGCGGTGTGGCTCGTGACCGCTGGGAGGACAAGAAACTCCAGCCACGCATCGACGCCCTCAAGGAAAAGGAAGGCACCACGGTGGCCGAAAAACAACGTGCACTCATCCTGCTGAGCACCTTCATGGTGGCTGCCGGCTTGCTGACAGGTGAAGCGTTCTTCGGTACCGAATCCAGCATTCTCTCCTTCGTCGATTCGTTGTGGTACGACGACAACGGTGCGCGCACCGTGATGGGCATCGAGAACTTTGCCGATTCAGGAGCTTGGTACGCCATTCGTATGGCCAGCCTGATCCTCATCAACGTCGCCGTCGGCGCCGCCATTTACCTGCTGTTCAAGCGGGCGGGTGTCATCGGTGGCGACAGCAAGGCCGCTGAAGCCTGAGCGTGAAGGCATGTCAACCACCAGCACACCTGGCTGGGTTTGGGGGCTTCTCGTTGCGGCTGTCGTGGGTGTATCAAGTGCTGGTGCACTGTTTCAGCACGTGGATGCCGTTCCACCGCTCTTGCGCGCCTCTTGGCGCCTCCAACTGACGTCCCTTGTGCT
Source organism: Candidatus Poseidoniales archaeon (assembly GCA_038144595.1). Classification (GTDB taxonomy): domain Archaea; phylum Thermoplasmatota; class Poseidoniia; order Poseidoniales; family Poseidoniaceae; genus Poseidonia. The sequence goes on from JAYQOB010000007.1 coordinate 70,155, forward strand.
CCTGCCGTTCTTTTTCTACCAGCTCACCGGCATCACACCCGAGGTTGCCAGTCAATTTCGGACCAGAAGAACATGGGTGCTGTTGACCGCAAGCGGCATCGCTCTCGCAGCCCACTTTGGTGCTTGGGTGGCCAGTCTGGACCAGACCACCTTGACGCATTCCCTCCTCTTCGTCACCGCTCATCCGCTGGTGATTGTCATCGGCATGGCCTTGCTGGCGTCCGTGGTAGGGGCAGTTCGCCCACCGCGTCGCAACGAAGCCTTTGGTGCGCTCATCTGTTTCATCGGTGCGGCCATCACCCTGCTCGATACCGGTTCTCAGCAAGGCGACCAAACCGTGACGGTGCTGGGAGACTTGCTGGCCTTTGGCGGTGCCGTGTTCGTCGTGGGCTACATCGTGGTCGGGCGTATCTTGCGTACATGGCTCCCGATTTTCCTCTATGCCTTCCCGGTCACCCTCATCGCTGCGCTCTTGCTGCTTCCGCTCTCCTACCTTGTTGAACCGAGTTTTTCTGAGTACGGGGTTTTCGGCTGGACGGACAGGGCGTTCTTTGGCTGGTTTTTGCTGCTGGCCTTGGTGGCAGGCTTGCTGGGCCACACCGGGCTGAACACCTGCCTGCGTTACATCTCGCCACTCGTTGTTTCGGTATCGGTCACCCTCGAACCCGTGTTGGGCTCCATCATCGGCTGGTTGTTCTTCGAGGCAGGTGTTCCCGGCAGATGGACCTGGTTGGGTGGCATGGTGCTCATGGCCGGTTTGCTCACGGTGGTGGTCGCTGGTGAACAAGCCTCGCAGGAAGCGAACAATCAAAACAAATCAGCTTGAGGAATCACCATGACTCCTGAGCGTGGATGGCTGTTGCTTACCAACGATGACGGCATTGAGGCCATTGGGTTTGAACTGCTGGTCAAAGCGCTTCACCAGGCGGGCTACCCGCTGGCCGTCTTGGCCCCGTCAGGCAATCATTCTGCCACGGGCATGCGAATCAACCTCATGAAGCCCATGGCCTTTCGAGGCCGAGAAGATTTGGTGGCCAAGTGGGGGCTTGACCCTCACGCTGCCCCCGTCCATTTGTTTGAATTGGACGGAACGCCGTGCGATACGATGATCGTCGCCCTTGACGGTGGCTTGAACCATCTTGTCCCCGGGGTCCACCCTCAGTTGGTGGTGTCGGGTGTCAACCTTGGACCCAACCTCTCGCAGGATTCGTATCACAGCGGGACGATGGGAGCTGCACGCGAAGCCGGCCTGTATGGCGTACCGGCCATCGCCGCGTCGTTTACCTCGTTTGACCCGCAGGGCATGGAACGAGCGGTCAATGCCACGCTCGAGGCGGTGGCGAACGCCACCGCCGTCCTGCCCATTAGGGCCCCCAACCTCGGCAGGCCGAACGGCGCCCTGGACACGGGCTATTTCACCGCGTGGCCCGAACCGACCACCGATGACCGTTGGCTGGCCAACCCCGAGGGTGCCTTGCTGGAGGCCTTCACGAACGGGGATCTCATGCTCAACGTGAACGCACCCGCTACGTGGGACGGAACGTGGGCCAGCACCCGCCTCGGTGTTCGATGGTATCGGAATGCGGTCCACTTTGCTGATACAAACGAGGATTCCACGGCCACGTTCACCATCGGTGCTGCTTCGGTCGACCATGCGCCCGTCCCTGCCGGAGATTGCGATGCGGTTGAGGAACACAAAGCCAGCCTTTCCTCGCTGGCCGTTTGGCCTCAGAGTCATCCGTTTGCGCTGGATGAAGACCTTCTCGCCCACGGGTTGGAACACACCGTTGATGGTTGGCCGAAGTGGCTCATCAAAGGTTGATGCTGACACCTTCATCGAGGAGAAAGTGGACGATGGCAATCGCCATGTGTCCTTGGAGCCATTGACCTCCAAGCGAGCGGTGGATGATGCGGTCGCCGACGATGTCGCCTAAGGGCTGGTCGTCGCTCAGAACGAAATTGATCACCGTTTCACTGGGCAGACTCTCCTCGGGCAGGATGGCGTCCTGGGACCAAAGGCGGGGTGCATCGGCATCGAGGACCACCGTCGGGCTGTCTTGCCATTCTCGCAGGGTCGTTGACAGGTCGCCTCCGCTGTGGGTGATGCCGACCGTGATGGGTTGCCAGTGCCCAATCGGCGGCAGGGGTGTGGCGATGACCTTGCCAACGGTTCCTGCTATAGAACGCTCGTCAGCGTGAAGTCCTTTGAGTTCAGCACCGTCAAATTTGATGCGTCGAGGTGGGCCCGGACCGCCCAGCAGATGGAGGACCACCTCGGTGTTTGTTCGAAGCCCATGACTCGTGAGCAATCCCGCCATCAAGGCCCGGACGACCACATCCATGCGTCCGCCGCCACCCGCTAAATCGTTCAGCGGAAGTTTTCCCTTGGACATGGCACGGTGGCCAACGACGGCAAAGCGTCGCACGCTTACGCCCCCGTGCCCCGTTCAACCAGGGTTTGGACGGCATCGTTGAGCTCGTTGGCGGTCTGAAGAACGAAGTGGGCGCCTTGTTGGTCAACGAGATAACCTCGAGGCTTCCCACTCAACGCCAAGGTCTTCGAGTCGGTTCGCCACCACGGCCGTCATGCCAGCTTTCTGAATCTGAGCGTAGGCTCGGTGGATCAGGTCGGTCTGCTTGATGCCGGATTCGAGCTTGAACCCAATCCGAACCGCGTTGCTGCAGGCTTCTTTCAGTTCCATGATGTGTTTTGGGCTCTCGGCCAGTGGAAGATTGAGCGTGCCTTGCTGGCTGGCGAGTTTTCCTTCGGCAGGGCTTTCAACCACGTAATCCAGTACAGCGGCTGCGTGAACCCATGCGTCAATGGCGTCGTTGGTCAGGGCCAAGCACTCCTTGAGCATGCGCTCAGGTGTCGGGCACGAGAGGACGAGTGGAAGCCATGACGGTGCTGGCGACGTGGTGATGCCGACCACGCACGTCACGTCGTGCCCGTGCTTGTGCAGGTGGTCGGCCAGGGCCCAGCCCGTGGTGCCCGAGCTGGTGTTCTGGATGAAACGAACATCGTCCACCGGTGATTGGGTGGCACCGAGGGTGATGACGACGTTCCTTCGCTTGGGTCGTCCTTTGTTGACGAGGTGGGCCAGCGTGGCGACGATGTGGTCGAAAGCAGGCGTTTTTCGCTTGCCTTCTTCGTTCGGGCCCCAAAGCACCTCAACACCTTGCTCTCGAAGTTGTGTGACGATCTCGTCCGTCACCGGGTCGTTGGCCAAATCGACGTGCATGCTGGGTACCATCATGGTCGGTGTGCCACGGGAGCGTGCGACGGAGAGGGCCATCATCAACGGGCCGTGCTGAAGGCCGTGAAGGTGGCTGGCCATGACGTCCCGTGTCGCAGGTGCAACCAAGACCGCATCCGCTTCATTGAGCGCCGTCAAGTCGCCGTCCCAGTCGGTGATGACCTCGGCTTGCGACGCCCAGCGAACCGCCAAGGGCGTGATGATGCGTTGTGCGGAGGGCGTCATGATGACGGTCAACAACGCACCTTCCCTTCGAAGGGCTCGAGCAAGACGGACCGTTTCGACAGCAGCGATGCCGCCCGTTACACCGAGCACCACCTTGCATCCGTCCAGCGAGGTGCCGGTCGGTTCAACGTCGGTGTCCCGCAGGGCCATGGTGCGGGGAACCTGCTGACCGTCAAGACATCTTCGCTTGAGTCTGTGCGGCAAAACACATCATTCAAAAGCACTCGGCCCGAGGCAAAATCGTGGCCAGCAACCGTGCGGATGAGATGGTGCTGGCAGGCGCTGCCCCCACCCCGGCTCCCGGAAGTGACCCGGTGGCCCATGTTCATCGTGGGACCAGTTTCATCGTCCTCGTCGACGGGGCCATCGTGGTGTTTTCCGCCTACCTGCTCATCGGAGCGCTCTTCTCAGGCATCGTCGTTGACGTGTTGCTTGGTGGTTTGATGCTCTCTACGCTCCTCATCTATGCAGGGTACAGAAATCGTAAACCCTGGGCGTACTGGCCGAGCGTCGGCATTCTGGTGCTGGCCTGTTTGGTGTTCATCGCCAACGCCCTGTATTCCCTCGTCCTCCTCCTCGCTGGCGGCTTCGTGTCCAACCTGTTGTTCGTGGCCCTCTTCGCCTGGGCTGCCCTCGGATCTGGCCGCCGTGCGCTTTTCCACTGGCATCCCGGCTACCGTGCCGGCTACCTGCGCAAAGGCCCCCTCTCGGAGTTCAACCTCGAAGATGGCGAAATGCTGGCGGCCTGCCCATCGTGTCTGGCCGTGCTTGCCATCCGCCCCACGATGCTTGGTGATGCTGATCGGTGTCCGCACTGCGGCGGGGCGTTGGTCAGTCAGTCACTCATCAACAAGTACAACGACGAAGAGGCCTGAGTCTTTAGGGTCGCTTTCGTGCAAAGGAGGCTTCTTGAAGGGAAGCGCTCACGCACCCCTTGAGGAGGCACCCCATGTCATCGGTTCAAGAGCGACTCCAACAACTGTTGGACGGCGAACTTGACCCCTCGGAAATCGCCGACGACCCAACGCTGGTGAGCCTCGCAGACCGCCTTTACGGCATTAAAATCGCGGCTGTTCAACCGGTGAAAGCCCGAGATGCTCAGGATTTGCTCGGTGGTGTTGCTCCGGTGACGGAAGTGGCACCCCCAACCGACATGCTGGTCGAGGTCATCGGCACGGTGGGCGCACCCCCGTGGCGGCGGCACCGGTTCCCCTGCCCGTGCCAGAGGTGCAACTCGACCTACCTCCGGTCCCAGCACCCAACAAGAGCCCCGTCCGTTTCGTCTTCCTCGGGGGCTTGCTGGTCGTCGTGCTCAATCTGTTCGGTGCGTTCTCGTCGTTGTTCAACGGCACGTGCGAGCCTGATGTTTGCCGTGGCCCCGAACAGACCCGATTGAACCTCATGAGCCCGCACCTCATCGGGGAGTCTGACGGGTGGTCCTACTCGCTGCTTTCCGAGAGCATGAACGGCGTGGGCGGTGTCGCCGGTGGCATTGGCATTCCCGACATCGTTGCACTGGTCGTCCTCATCGGTGGGTTCCTCTGGATGCGCAGGAAGTGAGACCTCGTGTCGCCCGACGGTTGGCTGTCGGAATCTATTGCTTACGTTGGCATGATGTGCATTTTGCTAGCCTTTCTCCTTGAGACCCGAAACATCCTGCACAGCAAGCAACCAACCTACCTCGTGTTGATGGCGGTTGGTTCCGGCCTGCTTGGTGTTCGTGCCTTTCTCATTGACGAATGGGCGTTTTTGGTGCTCGAAGTCGTGTGGTGCGGTGCTGCCGTGCTGGCGTTGATGTCGCTGGGGAAGTCCATCGCTTCGGCCGATGAAGAAGCGTCATCTTGATGAAACGGAAGTCCGCCCCAACATCATGGGCAACCGCAAAGCAAAGCGAGGCATTCCCTCGAAGAGCGAGAATTTCAACGAGTGGTACCCGTTCATTGTGGAAGCCGCTGAGCTGGTTGACAAGCGCTATCCGATCAAGGGCATGGACGTGTGGCGGCCGTACGGCTGGAAGACGATGAAACTCATCGACAGCCTGACGCACGCCGAGATGGAACGGACCAACCACGAGGAAGTGAACTTCCCCTTACTTATTCCCGAGAACCTTCTGGAGAAGGAAAACGCTCTCGTCGCTCGTTTGAAGCGAGCCCGTGAGGAAGGCGTCGACCCCGACGACCTTCGGGATGAAGAGGAAGAAGGCGGGTTCAAGAAAGAAGTCTACTGGGTGAAGCATGCCGGCGAGAACGACCTCGACATTCCGATGTTCCTGCGTCCTACGTCTGAGACGGCGATGTACACGATGTTCCCGTTGTGGATTCGCTCCCACAAGGACCTCCCGCTGAAGATTTACCAGATGGTCAACACCTTCCGCTACGAGACCAAGCAGACCCGTTCGTTCATTCGCGTCCGTGAGATTCACTTCTTTGAAGCGCACACGGCCCACGTTGACGAAGAGGATGCCAGCCGACAAATCGCCGAGGATTTGGACATCGTTGATCGCATCATGTCCGACCTCTGCCTGCCCATCATCAAGGCCAAGCGACCCGTTTGGGACACCTTCCCAGGTGCATGGTACACCATCGGCATTGACGCCGTCATGCCCAACGGGCGAACGCTCCAAGTGGCGTCTTGCCACCACTACCGAGACCAGTGGGCCGAAAGCCTTCGATGTAACCTACGAGGATTTGGACGCCAAGCAGGCGTTCTGCCACCAAACCACCTACGGGATGTCGGAGCGGCTGCTCGGGGCCGTGGTCGGCATGCACGGGGATGAGAACGGCCTGATCATGCCGCCCAAGATCGCTCCATTCCAGGTCGTGATTTGCCCAATGATTCGCAAGAACCTCGAGGTTGACACCATCGCTGTGGCCCACGAGGTTGCTGACAAACTTCGCTCGCGTGGCTTGCGTGTCAAAGTGGACGACCGAGATCTCCACCCCGGGCAGAAGTACTACGATTGGGAAATCAAAGGCGTGCCGCTTCGCTTGGACATCGGTCCCCGAGACATCGCTCAAGGCACCGCCTTTGCCGCCCGACGGACGGGTGGCAAGGAACCGCTTCCGATGGACAACATCGTGGACGAGTGCTACCGCGTGCTTGAAGAGATCAGCGACGAGTTGCGCTCCCGAGCCTCACAGCACATGGACGACGTTGTTCAGCCACTCCCGGCCTTTACGGAGGACGACGGTCAGTGGAGCATGGACGGGGAGGTCAAGGACGGCCACATTTACGAACTCGCCTTCAACGGTTCCGACGCTCATGCAGAAGTTATCCAACGCACGACGGGGTTTTCGTTCCTCGGGGATGCCACCGACCCCTACGAGTCGGAACGCCCCTGCCACATGACGGGTGAGATGACGACGAGGCGTGTCTTGCTCCCGAAGTCCTACTGAGCGTTGCCATCAACAACCACGGCACCACAGTTCATGCAGTGCTTGCCCTGTGAGGGCGTCAATTCACCACAATTGTGCAAGGAAATAGGCGTGAAGTTCGAGCACGGCCTCCTGCTTGATCATGACCCAGGCCACCCATGCATACGCCACGGTGAGCAGGAGGAACAGGCCAACGACCGCACCGGTACCGAGACGCATGTTCACCCCATGAAATTGGACGCCGAGGGCGAAGACAAGGAAAACGCAGGCCGTGAAGACGTAGACGGGCCATTCGAGACTGTTCCGATGAATTTTCACCGTCGGCCAACACTTCAGAAATCAGGACACCGGCTGCCATCATCGAAATCGCAATCCCAAACAGCAGTGGGATTTCAACCACGCTGTTGGTCATGGAGTAGACGCCAACGTGGTAGGACGTCCACAAGAGAACAAGGGTGGTGAGGATGTTGGTGGTTCCAAGCATAACGGAGAGCGGGTCTTTTGAATCCTTGAGGAGCGTAAAGCCCCCATCAGTTGCATCTCAAAGGAATCGTCTGAATCATGTTGGGTGTCGGTGATGAGGTCGGATTCAACATCTGCGGTTGATACCTCTTCTGCCTCGTCAAGAACCTCATCAGATTCGTTGAGTTCTTCATCCGTGGAACACTCCTCTGGCCTTTCAGATTCTACGCCCAGGCTTTGGGGGCCCAAGTCCATTTTTTCCCCCTTTGAGATGGCTTCAATGCACAGGCGCATGTCATCACTGATGTACTCTTCAATCTCATCTTCACTCATGGTTCCGCTGCGGTGGTGAGAATACAACCACCGGAATTGGACCTGCTGGGGTTCGGAGAAGGCTTCATTACAAACAATTTGGAACGAACCGGACTTCATTTTGGGAAGTTCGTCAGCCAATGATGTGTTTTTGGCATTCCCAACGGTCAGGAGATCTTTCACTTTCTTGATGTCCTGTGGTCGCTCAAATTTCCCAATGCAGAGGGTCTGAGCCTGCCCGAAAATCTTGTAGTCAACCGAGGCAAGGTTCTGCGTGGCAAAGATGCAGGAAAGGCCGAATTTTCTGCCCTGTTTCGCAAGCATTTCGAGGATCGCCTTGGGTGGTGGGTTCTTTGGATAGGGTGGCATAAACGGATGGACTTCATCAATGGCAAAGGCCAGTTTCGTTTCGTTGCCAACCGGCTTTGACGGATGGTCAATCGTAGAGGCGACGTCCGATTTCAAGGAGGAAATTGTCTTTCAAATCTTGGGAACTCAAGGTGTTGAGGTAAATGATGTTGATCGGCGTCTTCCCAGACGTGCATGGAGTAGCCATCGTGTCAAAGTCCAACGGCGTCCCCAGCGTAAACAAGAGATGGTTGACGCCGGTTTCTTGGCCACGAAAACGTCGGGCAAGTTTGTCTCTGCTCGAATTCGGGATGAGGTTGGTGATGCGTGAATCAAACACACCTCCTGGTCAAGTCCCGAGAATTGTCGGAGACGGTCCGGTGATTCAACGTAGTCAGCCAATTGATGGAAATTTTTAGGCAAGACATTGCCTCTGTCCGCCAGTTCAATCAACGAAACCAGGTAGGCTTTGATCTCTGCTCCCTCAGGCTTGGCCAGATTGAAGCCTGCGATGGAGGTAAATCCCGCCGCCATCAAATCCCATGACGAGATGAGTTGTTCTTCGTCAAGGCTGTCTGACGGTGCCACGAAGGGATTGAGGCACAACGGGAGACCCTTGGAGCGAACAGGTGTCCAGACACGAACTTCTGTGTTTTCACCAAAGGTCGTTGCACGTTCAAGGTCGCCTCCGCCGGCAGCAACACTCTCTTCATCCACCCCAAGGATAAATTGTGAGAGGTCACCCTGCGGGTCGACGATGACGGAAGGTATACCAGCAAGGGCTATTTCTTCAATGAACACCTTCAGCCCGACGGTTTTCCCTGACCCAGTTTGTCCAACCAAGCCGATGTGCCGGTTGATGACCTTCTGAGGAAGGTGAAGCGGTTCACCAGAGTGTCGGTGGGTGCCCAACAGGAAATCCATTGGTTCACTGTCCTTCGGGCCCCTGTTCAGATTCCACTGGCTGTTTGACATACTTCATCCACTTTTTCAATGCTTCAAACCATGGTTCTTCCTGGCCATCTTCAGAGGAATCATTCTCTTCCACATACATTTCTTGACCGAAACCGAAATCTGGCTCATCCAACTCCTGTTCTCCGTGGCAGATTCTATGGGATAGAACAACTCTGTAGTTAGCGCCTTCTGTTCAAATTTTTCCTTCCAGTTGGCCGGAGGATAGATTTCCAAAATGTCAGCATGGGCTGAATCACTTGTGAGATCGTCAAGAGTTTTTGGACCATCAATCCTAGCTTGCCATGCTTTGATTAGCAATAAATCCGGAATTTGCAGTGGTGTCCTAAACCTCAATTGCTTATTTTCTGCACTGATATCTTCCCCACAAATAACTATGTTATCCCAAAGAGCTTCATCTTGCTGTGAGAATGTAAAGCCGGCCATGTCGGGGTCAGTTCTGACGGTTTGAGTGAGGTCGTCGATAACCTCTGGCTTGGAAAAGATCCCTCAATGACGCTTGGAGGTATGCTGAGTTGGTTTCGATAAGCCTCTGTCGGATTGGTCAACCACTTATCCTTCATGGTTGATAACCACAAGATGTTTCTCAAAAAGGAATATGGGTGTACCAATGGGTTTGTGATTGCTTTGAATCTTTCTCGTTCAAGTTTATTCATCAACTCCACGAAACCTTCTGCGATTTCAACAATTGCTGCTTGTTGTTGCAAAAGAGTGAAATTTGCAATTGGTCCTGATTTGATTCGCTGAATGTACACTTTCCCATTTGGAGGGGCTTCACTTCTACCACCGTCAACAAAAGCGGTAAAATATTGATTTACCGCAGATTTCACCAACCTAGGGTTAATGTCTGAGGCATTGTTGATTAAAGCGAGGTATCTGGTTGGGCTTGAACGAACAGAGTCCACCGTTCCTTCAAAGTTGAACGCCACACCTTGACCTGCCTTTGCTCTTCACTGAGGAATTCGTATTGTCGCTCGGCAAGGAATAACAAATCGGTGAGCCGTGAGAACAGTTTGTGTAGCGATAAAATGGACTTTTCTAGGCTGAATCTGTCCAAACTTGGTGAGGAACTCTCTTCTATTTTGGAATCTGCATCGCGTGAACTTTCCTCTTCTTGGGTTTCACTATCTAGGGAGACACCAGCTTCACCTAACTTCTCATTCACCTCTTGCACCATACTGTTTCGGTCGGCGAACGCATTGGCGAGTTTGTCAAAAATCTCAATAGGTTCTTTTTTATCATTGTTCATTTTTTGAATGTGTTCCTGAATTGTTAGAATGATTCCCTCAGATGCGGTATCCATGTTGTTTGTGAAATCCGCATGGAGAAGCAATTCCAACCTCGTTTGAAGTTGGTTGAGGAATTTACTCATATTGAACGAACTGGGGTCGAACTCATGTGCATTTAATCCAGAGACCATTGAATCATAGCGTGGCTGCTCGTCAAATAATTCGTCATATAAGCTTCTCCGTGATTTTCCTTCGTCCAGGATTTTCATCTCCCATTGACAAGTCTCGAGCAAAACGAGTCTGAGGAAGGCAGATATTGATGTCTCAGCAGGATACAGCCTGCGTGGGTAGGAGTAGACTTTCAGGTCTTTCGTCGCACGTCGCAAAATAGGGATCTCTGAAACATCTCTGTTTTTGTGCAATCTGTTGTTTGAGGCTGCGTTTACAAGCTTGTCAATCAGAGCAAGACTGCTAAACTCAGGATAGAGTTCTCCTGTCTTGATCTTGAGTAATGCAAAATCCTTCATGAAGCTTGAATTTACCTCGAGATAGGGAACATTCGGGGCTGTGGACACCGGTCGGCGAGGAATGGATGGTATTCTAAGGTAAGGCATCGGTCCCTCTTCAGAATCTTGGTGGGGATTCATATCAAATGCATTTTCTCCATTCATAAATCCGTTGGCGGATGTAATGTAATCGCGTATGCCCGGCCAGTTAACCCCTTCTCGTGCGAGATTGCGAGAAGGAGGAGGAATTTCTGAATTACTTTTTGTTCGAATAACTGTTGCAGTGAGACATCTCCGCCTCTTCCTTTGTTGATTTTTGTTAGCCTCAATTTTCGCTTCATGTTTGTTGGCGTCAATAGATTTGGAGCAAATTCATAGATGACTCCTGATGGGATGGCAGCAAGATGTTGTGGCGACAGAATTCCCATCTGGCTGAGCAACGTTCCCATCTCTTGTTTTGCTCTGTTCGGGACCATTGGCAGCAAAGTTGTGATGTGATTCATGAGTCGGTTTTCACGTGTTTCTGGGTTGAAGATCGAATAAGGGTCTTCACTGGTGGTCAGTTTGTTATAGTTTTCAGATAATTCACTGCATCGTTCGATGAAAAGCTTCCCTTGATTCTTCAGGATAAATCCAGCTCAATTTTTCAACCGGTATCAGACTAATCCAATTGCACATGTTAAGAAGTTCTTCTTTTGAGAAATTATTGCTTGACTCTGCGATTTGCCAGTGCTTCAGGAGACTTGGTGTTGAAAGTATCTGTTTTACAAACTCATCAAGGCTTGAAGGATTGAAGATGAGATCTTCTGGTGAAAAACCATCAATTACGTCGCTTGGTGAATAGTTTCGAATACCACCGGTGTTTGAAAAGTAATTGTGATAGAGTGACTGCATAGCGAATTCGTCGCCGTCTCGTTGATCGCCTTGGATTTTCGAGTTGTATAACGGTGAATTGCCAGAGGTAAAAAGAAGATGGAATATCTTGTAAACCGGATCAACAGAGGTGACTTCCGAGTCTAAGTTTTGGTCATATCCTTGCGAATTATTCACCTCGTATGTATTACTAAAATCAACCATTGTGGCATGAATTGGTGGGGCGGTTACCGTTCTGAGATCACTCGTGTCCATGAATTCAAATGATGAAGCGGCTTCTTCTAATGCCTGTGTATCTGTATAATCAACCTCTTCAACCAGGCCATGGATTAGATTGATGAACACATCAATCATAACAGAGTTGTAAATCTCGTACGGTGATTCACGGCCTTTGTAGAAGGAAGCCGCTCGGTCAAGGTGGGAATTACTCAAAATCACATGTTTTATTTTGGTGTCTTCTCGCATACCAATCATGAGCAAAATCTGTTCACCTTTCTCTTCGATTTTGTGATAGTAATCCCGAAGTATTGAGGCATACTTTTCTAATGTCCTCCTGATGCTGTCAAGGTCGTCAACTTTCTCATCAACCTTTAACTTGATACCGAGTTCCATGTAGACTTTGAATTCATCATCGACCTTGTCATCGACCAGACTCGCCATCGCCTCTTCAAGACCTTTTTCATACAGTCGATAGACGCCTTGTGCTATTGCCATAACACGAGAATATGAGATGTTGTATCTTGTGCGCATTTTTTGCGCATCTTCTGCCTGACGTATATCGTTACTTTGGGCTGCAAAGTGCTCAAGTGAGCGTCCGCCGATGTCCTGGGCGAGTTCGTGCCATTTCTTCCACCATGTTTGAATTTCGTTTGATTTTACTGGGTCGGTTGCTGACTCGACAAAAGCACTTGCTTCTTCAGCTGTTTGCGGTAGGCAATTTGCAACCAAAGAATAATGATTTTCATGGGTGATCATTGTTGTTTCGTTCTCCTTGCCTGGTGGGTGAGTTCCTACACGTTCCCACAATGTGGTTTCGTTGGTATCAAGGAAATCGTTTAATTCCACAGTTGATTCCTTTACTTTATCGAAGTATTTCTTCAAGTCCTTCTCCCAGATTTTGTCGAGTTCTTTAAGCGTGTTCTTGATGGATGTAGTACGGAAATGGTCCCAATCAGATTTGGTAATCTTGCTCTCACGATGATGAAGCGCATCATAGTGTGCCTGCAAAATATCGCTGGTGATGTAGGTTGTGTTGTGAGAACGATATGGATCGACAGCGTCGTATTCAGATCCAGCGGAAAACACCCAAATGAGCGCATTAGGGAACCGGTTTTTGATGATTGAAAGGAAAGGAAGAATCATTCCGCTGCCACTTCCTCCTGCAAAGGAATGAACGATGCAGACCTGGGTGATTGTTTGGTTTCGTTCTTTATCCCTGATCGCATCAATAAGGCCGTCCTCAGCCAATACGGCGTAGGCGCGACCTTTACCCATTCTGTTTCCAGACCCTTCTCCATTTTTATCGAGGAGAGCAAGATTATTTGCCGGACGGAGACAATTTCTTGTTTGTTTCTTCACTACTGAATTATCTGACTTACCCCAAATGTAATTGTATGGTGCACCGAGCATCTTGCGCAGTTCCTCGCCGGCATTGACAGCAAGTATATTTGCGTCGTTGAATGTATCAAAATATGCACTGTCTGTTGTTTTGTCAGCGACTATGTCCAGGCCTCTGGGAGAATGTGCCAACTTTTTTACCTCATCCAATTCCAAGCCTAACCCCTTAAGCATGTTTTGTGAGCGAACATCTGTTAGGGTGTTTAACATTCTAGCAACGGCTGCCCTAACGATTTGCTGACCAGCCTGTCCCAGTCCAATCATCATGGTTTTTGGAGTTCCTGATGATTCGCCGATATAGAACTGGTCGCCAACGATCTCGCCATGGTAAGTAATGATGTGATTCGTGATTTGTTCGGCAAACTTCTCGAAATTGGCCTTTGAAAAATCTCGGGCAAGTGCAGTTATCTGTTCGCGATATACATCGTGTAATTGTTGCCGAGATTCCTTCAATCTGTCCAATTGCTCACCTGAGTTGGCGCCAGCAGGTTGATTTCTTATGGATGCCAAATCACTAATTCTCCGAGTGAAGGTTTGGGCTGCATTCTCCATTGGATTCATTGTTGGTTGTAATCTTTCATGGACAAGTGTGAGCCATTCGGTGCCACCATCAATGTCCTCAATGAGCTGTAGCAGACTGGTCTCAATCGTCTCGCTGTTACCTTGCTGGTTTGGGTTGTGTTCAAGTGATCGGGTCCAAAGACGAATTTGTTCCTTAAATCTGACGTCAGCATCTGCGTTGTCGAAGAAACTGGTGTACGCTGATTTGAAATCTGCTGGTAGTGACAAAATGCAATCATAATTTGAGATTTGTGGGTGAGAAGATAACCAATTTATTATTGATTGGAGTTGATTCAAGCGTTGATTAAAGTTTTCATCCCCACCACCGAAGCTACTGTCAAAGTGATCAAAGTTCTCTTTAATTTCTTTATATTCGTTTAGGTAGCGGGCCATTTCCGAGTGAATCACCTTTGATACTGGAAGTATAGCGTTTTGCTCCTCACCGATGGCATTGGTGCTCTGGGGATCGTTTTGTTGGAGGTCACGCTCAAGGATGAATTCTTCAGCCAACATGGCTTGGGAAATATTTCTGGCGTGGCTTTCTTTTTGTTCCAAATTCTCAACGTTTGTATTCAATGTGAGGCCTGTAGATTTGAACAGATTGAGAGAAGGTTTCAGGTGTTTGGTTAGCGTCTGACCGATCACAGTTGTCTCAACTGAAGTAAATAGATCGCTGATGGCGATACAGTTTGATGACATCTGGTTGTTGGCGAGTTTAGGATTCGAACTTATCGATTGAAACAAGCTAAAGGAAGTGCCCGTACGCTCGATAAGTAGATTCAACTCATCAATGACTCGAGTCTTTGCATTGTCATCCTTGGCTGTGTTTTCTAGGAAGTCCTTAACGGTCAAAAGACCAGACTCGAACTCCTGTAGACAACTCGCCATCGCTTCAGAATCACATCGACTTTTAGTGATTCAACGGCCATCATAAGCCTGACGAGATTCTTTTCTAATTTCAGACTCATCAACTGGGGTTTCCCAAACAACTTTCTCTTCGCTTTTTTGGAAGGACCCATGGCGCAGGTGCTGGCTGTAATGTCGGAGGAAACGTAGAGCAGCAAACAAAATCACGATGTCACCGTTTTGGTATTCATCATTGATCTCCTCTTCGAGTTCCTAAATTGAGTGATATCAAACAGGAGTTGATTGTCTTGACTGAGGAATTCTTGTAAGGCCTCATCCGGGAATTTGCCCAGCTTTAGCAGTTTGATATCGTCATTGCTTGGCTTTATGGTAAATTTGCCACTCAATGGCATGAAATCAATGCCTTTGAATGCATCTAGCACAGAGTTGTAATTGGTTTCATCAACCCCAATTTCTTCCAGGAACTTTCTTGCCTTTTCCGTACTTGAGAAAATTTGTTTTGGCTCTCGGTTAATGAAAGACGCCATGTTGGCCTTGCCAGTTCTAATGCTGAATCTGAGAGTATTTGGTAGGTAAACCAAGTCCTAGTGCGTACACTCGTCCCGTCCATGAATACTACATGTTCAATTTGCGTATATATGTTACTTTGTCGTTCTCAAGAGCCCAACCCTATGTACATGGCTAGGTTTGAGGTGACGCTAGCTGTCATAGGTGGTAGCCATGAAACGAAAACGAAAGTCTCCCCAGTTCTTAACTCAACGGTGTGCTTTCTGTTTGAAGATAATCCGAACACGTTTGTAATTTGTTCATATTCAGATTCAACGGCGATACATGTCCTCCTTGACCGTTGTATTGATTGAGGATCGACCCAAAAAGTTTGATGAGTTTTGAGTTGACGATACCGTTCCCCTCTTTGTGAAGTGCCTCTTGAAATGCCCTTGAGCAATACAGTCCGTTGTTTTGGAATCTAATTTGACCAGTATCTACATCTGAGTTCAGGCACCTTAATAGCTTGGGTTGCAGAATATGCTGTCCGAGGAAAGGTTCATACCCTTGGAGTTTGATGTGATTTCGATATGGTGTCCATTTTCCTTTTCGATTCATCGTATTCTCACTTGAGACCCTTCTGATTGATAGCTGTCGATTTATTTCTTGATCATTAAGCATATGTGTATGGAAAAAAGTGAATTCTTCGGTGACCTGTTGCTGGGCTAAATCATTTCTATCAGGATCTTCGGAGTACCTCAGCATTGTCGGGTAGGATTTTGACAAGGCCAACATACGTTCCAGTGGCTGTTGAACCCTGGATCGAGGGTTGAAAAAATCTTTCAAAAATCCTTCATAATATCCTTTGAGGCGGGTTGGGGTTTTTCTTCCGTCGGATGGAAAAATATTCGCTCAATAACGAGTTCAAAATCCTCTCTGCGTGTGAAAAAATTCTCATCATTTTGGGTTAATTTTTGATTAACAAATTGCAGATGACATGCGTATGCCTCAAAGAAGTTCATCGTGATTAAATACTGAGATACTGGCTCCATTGTGCAGCGCTGCATCGAGATCCCACCGATGGAAGGTAAATCCCATCGGATGGATGTTAGATAATTCGAGTGTCTCTTGTAAGTCATCGATCATTGAAACCGATTCCGCATCTATCCTCACCTGTTCTGCGACATACTGAGAATTCGTTGGCAGCGACACTTCACCATCAGCAATTACCCAAGATGAGGAAAGTCCAGGTATGGTGATTATCCTTATCGGCCTGTATTTTGGCAAAAACTTAGTCATTTGATATTTCCTAGACTGACCGAGAATGATAATATCCATTCGCTGCTCAAAAAACACTTGCTGATCTATATCTTTGTCGAAGTGACTTTCAACCGCATCATACACCTCTTGAATGAAATTTCTCACGGATTCTTCGAACGAGATATTCTCTTGGTATAAACTGAACAAGTCAACCCTTACCTCATAAAGTCCGTTGCTAAAGTGCTTTTCAGCATCGAGGATAGTTTCGTATATCCTTGGGGTTACATCGTGGTTTCAATGCCTAAACATCGCCAGTTCTCATCAGTTACTGTAAATTCGTCGGTGTAATTTTTTACCGACCGAAGCACTGGAAACTCGTCGTCTCCTGATGGTCCTAGGCTTGTACTGGTGCAAAGGCGAATAAGTATACCTTCAAAGATAGTAAGTGTTCTATTCATAAATTTCGAGTAGAATGTATGGTTCCAGTGCAAAGCATGGATTTGATCGTCAGGATTGACCATGCAAATTGTTGGAACAATAAACAAATTTCGGGAATATTTTCGACCGAAATAGGGCTGAAATGGGTCAATTGGATTTGAAAATGGGACATCGTCGTCTGTTGGCGTACTTTATTTGAAATTTTTTTCCAATAATGAAATTTTTTATTAAATCCACGTCATTCTGGGTGTTTTATCATTTTCCAAAGCCCAGTTTTCCGGTATGTTGACCTAAATCGCAGATCTTCTCGCTGGAAATCGGATTCTTTAGAATTGCACTCATTTGTGTGTAAACACCATCGACAAACGGCCTTGTTGATGTCTAATGATGATGAATTAAGATAGCAAGGGACGAAATCCATGTTTGATTTGGCTGCAAGGCTTTGAACCATTTGGAACGTTTGTTTTGCATTTTTTCGCTCAATACCGAGGAAGGTGGCTAACAATGTCAGTATTCTGCGGCCCAAACTCAAACAACTGTCCATCTGGGCGTTTAGGAAACTGGTTTTTGACTTCGTCGTGTGAAAACTCACTCATGATTTTTTGGTTGTGGATGTTGGGGTGGAATGCAGTGAGGAGCCTATTCTTAACAATGGCTTTTGTTCCACTTGTTGTCAAACCAAAAGTCCGACAGATGCTCTTCAACTCTACTAGAGATGATTGCTCTATTTGGTGGCGAGAAGGTGCGTTCACTAACTTCCTCCCTTAGATACCCAGATCTCTGATGGCTGATTTAATTGTCTCAATAATTTCCTCATTATCCCTTCGCGCCTCGTCAAACGGTTCCGGGAAGACGTCGCTCTGCTTTTCCAAATTTGTAAGATAACTTGTTACGAACGTCTGGATATGTTGCGACAAAATTTGAATGCTTTCGCCGCTACTACCGTCCAAAACCACCTCTGCTTCTTTCCAGTCAACGAAATAGTCTTCATACCTTATTTTCGGTAAGTTCATTTCAGCGGGATGAATCTCGGAGATAAGATAAGATAAAATCGAGACGTCAAATCGTTCAGCAATCTTGTCGTCGTATGCCTTCAAGATGTAGTCGTAGTATGAAAGTAAAATTGTCGAGGAAAGATCATTCGTGTGTGCGAGGGCACTGGACTCACCACTCCTCCATCAAGCGCTGAAAAGTGATATTTCAAGAATGTGCTATTTCTCATAGAATTTGAATTGAGTATGTCTTTTTCCGTAAGGTCAACACCCATTCGCTTATTCGCTTCACGACTTTGAATTTCTATCAACACAATTAAGCAATATATGTTTTGAAACGGGATTCTTCCAACTTCCATCATTTGGTGAAGAGTGCTTAACAAGTTATCAATCAAGACTGAACGTAAGGTGTGCATTCCACCCTTCCCCTTGATGAATACTTCGTAATCAGGTTTCACCTTAACCGGCCAACCTGACAACGTTGTGAGTTGTGTAAAGACATTGTTGATTTGTGTCTGGTACAATTTTTCAACGCTTTGGTATACATGGATGAAACGAATTTTTTGGCTCGAACCAGAAGAAGAGAATTGTTTTGGTATCTCCTTCTGGCATTCATGCTCAAACATCAAGAAGATGCGTTCCTTTAGATCGTTGACAATGGAAGTTGAAGGCTGCTGTGTTATTGCTGCTTCAACATCAGGACACCATGAAGAAGTGCTCCATATTCAATATCCTCAATTGTTGAAACAGTCTCTGCGGAAAAGAAGAATCTAATCGCTTTCTCTATCATCAAAGATAACACTATGATTCCAAACATAAATGAAAAAAATGCGATTGAGTTGTTCAAGAAGCCGTCGTCTCGAGAAGCAATAATCTCCGCGTTGGGCCAAAGTACACCCGTTGCTGTTCCAAAAATCAACAATATCCCAACATTCCCAATAAACGGGACTATACCTTCCCCGATCAAGAAGATGCTCCGGAAGAGTTCATTTCTAATTAAAAGCATAACAGCTGTAGTACAAATCAAGGCCAGTACTCCAGCAATAGCATACGTCAAATCTGGAGAGGGATCAAAATCCGTTTCACCTCGAATAATAGAACATTACCAGGACAATCGAAAATGAAAAAAAGAAGAAACCTTAGGTTTGACTCAATGTTTTGTTCCTGAGTTTTTTCCGACATGGAGATCACATCCAAAATGATATATCGTCTAACACAAATTCTACGGTGTTTTCTGGGATCCTGCTGTCCTCAACCTCGACAAAAATATTTTGTGAAAATGCTGTCTCAAGCCTCACTTCATTTGCTGCAGTCAGTAATGATTGGAGCGTGATTCCCCAATTCTAATGCACTTCAGTGGCCAGAACCTTGAATCGACCTTCTTTCCTGATTTTCTTCATCTTCAAGCATATCAAAAGTCTTCAACTTTTTTTTCCGAGAATGTGAATGATTCTATCATAATTCAACGGATTCCAGTGGAAGCAAACGTTGCGAATAAAGTCTTGAAGTATTTCAATAATCAAAGGTGTACCCCTGTGGTTCCTGTTTGAGTTCATGTTGGAGAGTGGTGCGAATCCTATGTTTCGGAGAGCTCCTGTAATTCCGATGTTCTTTCTTGAACCCACACTTAAAGATTCAATTTTATTTTATTTTCACTGATTCCATCTGAGGTTATCGTTGCCGCCAATATCTCCGACAAAACGTTTTCTTGGAAAATTTGACTGCCCTTTAGGTCGAGGAGTAGCGAATCAGCAATCCTTTCTGCCAACCTCAAACTAAATTGATTGATTATTGTCCTGCTTTCTGTGATCGCTGCGTCTATTTCAAGTTCGAAAGAGGCTGGGTCCCGTTTGCTCTGTTCATAAAAAATACAATTTGGTGTCTCTATTCGTCTTTTTTTAGATATGAGCAGTTTTCCAGATTGGTCCAATGGGGTACGATCTCTGGCACAGGTTAAACAAGAACCGTTCTCAAAATTTTCCTTTGAAAAAACCAATCGATCACTTAGAGTAATTAAATCAGAAGAGATGGTTTTGCCTTCAATTCGCAGAATTGTGGGGTTAATACAGTTCACTGATACTGCGCTTCCATTCAGGAATGAGAACTTCCCATCCTCCTCTAAGAAATCCTGTGCAGATTGAATCACATTTCGCTTGACATTCTGTTTCTCAATCAAATCAGCGGACGGCAAGTGGGTTAAGTCATTCAACAAGTCATTTCTAAGACTACTTAATTTTGAATCACCATCTAGTTGATTGAATCTAGATTGTTGTATAGACTTGTGAATCAAAAAAAGCAATTTTCCGATGTCTTCTACAGATGTGGATTTGTATGTCATTGTTGATGGCATCTAACCACCTCAACCATTTCGGACAGACAGTACAGGCCTACCGTGGTGCCTGAAATTATTTCTTTTCGTTGCTGTTTTCTATCAATGATGTCCTTCCTTGAAATCTTCTGCTCTCGTAGATTCGTTAGCATCCGTTCGATCGAATCCTCAATAATCTCCTGGACGGCGTGTGATGGATTTTGTTTGAGATACCTCACTAAGTTGTCGTGATACTCAATAAATTTCTCAACGGGAGCGCTCCTGATTTCAGATATAGTATCAAAAACCCTGTCGACCAGTTCACGGTTATAGCGAGGATTTTGAAATTCGATTTGTGCGTAATCAGTGTGATCAACTATGCTTTTTGCCATGCTACTGAAAGCCATGTTGAAAACGGTCCATTTGGATTCAGAGTGTCCGGGCTGGTAATTTCCTGAGAGCAAAATCAAATAACTCAGAATGAGTATGTTGTTTTTGTCTTTGGTTTGGGATGAATTTTGCGGCGTATGTAACAATCGAGTTAATGACTTTGTCCTCTGCCCTTTCACTTCTTCTGCCCATCAATGAGTCAAGTAGAAAGTCAGCAGTATGGGTTATAAGACTGTGATTCCAGTGGTGAATACTTGAGTATGCAACCTCAAGATTGTTTTCATCGAGGCCACGGAATTTGTTGCGATTCCTCGTCATGGCTTTTACCCCCTTCGGCAAATCAAAATTTTCCCGGGTGTTGTGTCCAAAAAGGTGTAAAATTAACAGATGAGTTCGACTGGACTGCTCGAGTTTAGCAAGATTCACGATGGAAAGTGGTAATTTTTGGTCCTTCAGAAGGCAATCTCCTACGGTTTATCACCGAATACGTCCTTCTCCCGGTTGTGAGCTGATTGCCGATCAAGTACGGCATGAATCTAACTTCAGTCTGTCGGAGAAGACCCGCTCATCACTTTTTGTACTCCGTGCTGGCCTCGTATTCAAATCCGTTTTCGGTAAAGATAGGGCGTAGCCTGATTATTTTCCCGGTTCGTTTTGCATATTATTCCTTATTTCATGCAAGATTGCATTCCACGGTTCTGGTTCATATTCCCGTCATACAGCAGGAAAAATAAGGAGAGAAATATATGGCTCGGCAAAAAAGGTGCCAGAAATTGACGAGGTCAGATGGTCCCGATTGATAGAGTGCTCTAGTCACTAGTATCGACAGCGTAATTGTACTAATGAGAACGAATATGATCGAATGTTCCCAAAATTTATTCTGAACCACTTATTGAGAATCCCATTGGTGCCTCGGATATGACCTATAGTGTTCACTGTAATAGGTAAAATGGCTAACAAAAGGCCTTTGAGGTAATTGTAATCAAAACTAAATTTTACTGCCCCTGTCTTTGCAATGAAGTAATAGTCAATGCACATTGTAATCAATAACATCGATGTTATCAAAGAATGGGTGAATGGGCTTGTGGAAAAAACCCGCAAATCAATCCCTCAGACTGTTTCCACACCAAATTTCATACAACTCGTTATGATTTTCTCTGGTGAGTATCAATATGTTCTGAGGTGAGGCCTCTAATCGGTCGGATATTTCTTGCCGAATATGGTTTCTGATATGACGCAAGGCCGACTTTTTGAAATTGCATCTCCATCAAAATGTGCTTGTTCGAAGTTTCGTAATTGCGCTGAAATACTTGCCATTTTGCGCCGGTTAAGCCGGCGAAAAACCACCCGTTGTCGGAGCAGGTTGAGGAAGAACCTTCCTCTTATCAATATCAATCCACCTCGTTGAATAATAATTCGATGAGATCGGATGTCTTTTTGAGCACCACAATCAATTCTTCAAAAGAGACCATCTGCATCACATTAAATTCAGTTCAGCCTCTTGATGTACAGGTTCATGACCTTTTCAACGTTCGAATCGCTCATTTTTAGTGTCCGTTGAGCTGATTCAAGGGCTTCTTGTAGCTTTGTGTCTTGCTCAGCTGTCGAGGAACTTCGCTTTGTCATGGCGTCAATGCATTCCTGTCTACCGACGCCCCTTCGAACGATATTCCAAAATGAACTCGTTTTAAATTGCCTGAGGTAGAGGTCCAAATTCGTTGAAAAAACCATTGACTCTTGGGCAATTTCCTTTAGTTTTGCAGTCAAATCTGTTGAAATAATGATGATTTGATCACCCTCGGATGCGCAAGCCTCAATGTTTTTCTTAGCCGTTCAAGTTCTTTCCGACTGTCTGCGAGATTGTCACTACTTCGGTCGACATCACTTTTGGTTGCTTTTACTCTTTCTTGGGTTTCTTCATAAACCTGTTCTGCGAGAGCAACACGTTTTTCCGTTTTATGAGTGAAGATTGTCATAATCACGTTATCGTCTGGATCCAGGCCAAGCCTTCGCATCGTTCCTCGTGATAGTAATCTGGTTCTTTTTCCTGCGTTCCAAAAACAAGTTCCAAAGTGCGCCACCCGCAAAGGAGTCCAGCAGCCGCAGGCCAATGATATTCAGCAAATTCGGGTCCATGATTTCCCCTCGTTCTTATCATAAATAAATGCATCAATCACCTTTTCTTGCCCAATTAATTGCACAACCAAGATACACGAGTGCCCCAATGAGCAACGAGATGAGTGCAAGCTGTCCTGCCTCATTCCCGCCAGGATCCTCAACTGCAGCATTTTCCCAACTCAATAAACCCGGCATTTCAACAACGCGGCCTGTACTGTATTCACCATTTTCGGAACACCGCAAGTCGCATGATATCAGACTTAGTTCAATGAGTTGGTATTTTGGTTGGTTTTGACAGCCCCATCTCCTAAATCGATTACGGTACATCCATTTCTTTAGCGCGCTTCTAAGTCAATCCATTCGAGAATATCGTCTTTCGAGGTCATGATCCCTTGCGGGCACAAAATTCTCACATCGAAGTTTTCTGGGCTAAATAGGTGTATGCCGGTAAGCGTGATTTCGTCCTTATCAGCAATGTTGTTTATGCAATCATTCACTTCATTCCAATCCAAACCAGTTTCAAGATAACTCGATGTCTTCTGGAGGTTCAAACAATCTTCCTCGCCAAATTTTGGTAGATTGTCAACGGCATCATTTCTCAATACATCCACAAATTGTTTCTCTCGCTCATTTGAGATAGGTATGTCAAACATAATCGAGTATGTTGCCTGATTGATGAGGTAGAACGGCAGGCCGTTCCCACTGTCTGGATTTGTAGATACAACACTGCTCCAATTTTGGTTAGTGATGTTGATTCGGATCAGATTATCGCTAACAATCTCAACACCGAATCCTTCCTCAAAGTTACATGGTCGCAGTGTTTCAGGCAATGGGTTCTGTTCATATTCTTGGCTGGCGACATCGAAGACCATTCGCAGGCCTGATATCCTACACTCGGCATTGAGTATTTTTTCGTATGCAAGTCGAGTAAACTCTGAACTTCGCAATTCAAGTCCACCTTTCAAGGAAGAGTTTACCTCCAGCAGCAATTCCATATTTGCAATTCCGCTTTCGCTTAAATTGAACGTTGTTTGTTGGTTAATCTTCCTGATGAATGAGGTTATTTCATTCTGGTCAATAAATTCCACCACCAGTTGTACAGGTTCGGAATCGAATTCATTGAACAGTGTAATGTTGTAGAGCATTGGTTTCGGGGTTGAATCTTTCCGTAGCTGAAGCAGGAATTGATATCGCGCATCTCCCGCATTAAATCTGTAGTCTTGAGTAGCGCAAGAGTCATCTGATCTCATGAAACACTCTGAAACAGTACTAGAGACGGGAATTGAATAATCTGAGGTCCAATTCGGTTCAATTCGACTGTTCCTGAATCGTCATTGAAGTACAAACACAACAAGTTTCTGTTGAGGGAATTATCTATGGGATGTTTTCTGGGGAATCATTGCACTCCACCACTTGAGAACTCTCTGCCGCGTATATCGGTGTCCTGAATGTTTGCAAGCTTCTGATAAGAATCTCCTCTTGCCCGCTCCGTGAAAAAATATTCATCTGTAAGGTTGATTCAGTTGGAGGGAGTGATGTGCTTGATAGGTTGACCCTGAGTTCCCACGTTTTCAAATCAATTCTTTCAAGATGCATGATGTTCGCATTTGTCTCCACCAGCGGCTCATGGTGTTCATGAATCTGGAGCGTGAGAATGCATCTATCACATTGGAGTATGCTGCCATTGAGGTCTTGGTCAAGCGTTGGCGTTTGGCTCATCTCACCGAGGTAAAGTTGCTCTGTGTCAATGAGTATGGTTGTGGTTTCCTGGAGTGTCCTTCCGAGGAGGTCGACAACGGTGATGTTGACCGTCCATTCTCCGTCTCCCAACAGGACGGTATCGATGGAATTTGTGGTAAAGCTGTAGCAGTTGTTTTGATTGAAATTTGGCAGGCTTCCGAGGAATACTGCTGGAGCGGTATGTCAATCGAATCAGTTGAGTAGCCGTAGACAGGGGTGCTGTTTGCCGTGATGATGGCGTCGTAACCAAACGGATTGTTCTCTGGGCATTCTACACCGGGCAGTAAGCAAGTTGCCGATGTCAGTTTGTAATTGAAGGTTGGCTGGTTGATCAGGGAAAGGGTGTAGAGCGTATTGCGGTTGGCTTGATCGGTCAATGAAACCTGAATCACCACTTCATCGCCGTTGGCAAACAGGGTGTCGGCATCAAGAGTGAGTGATTGGTTGGCAATGACGTAGAGGAATTCATTTGAAACCTCAATAATGACATTATCAGCAGCGTCGTCACGAGCACTGACTTCAATTCACAATGACTCAACAGAATCAACGAAGAGGAGTTCTCGTTCAGGTAGCACGAACTGCTTACAATGAGTTCAGGTGCTGTTCGGTCAATTCTGTAATCGATGTATGCATGGCGACTGTTTTTTGTGCATCATCAACGCTCACCATCGTCGCCTGCATTCGCTCGTCACATGCTTGGAGTTGCAGTGTCGATAAATCAATGGTGGTGTTGACAAAGCTGTTTTGATTGTACAAGACCAACGAATCACATTCCAAAACGATTGAGAGTCGAACATTGTTCTTATCAGAGGTTCGAACCATAAGATAACCTTGGTCATGTACAAAAGCGTCCCCAATGAGTGGACGTTGTTCTCCGTCCGTTGGTTGAATCCCGAGCGAAGGAGGTGTTTTGTCCGTTTCGAAGAGGTATTCAATGTTGTTTGAGTTGCCCAGTTCATCAACCATGTAAATATCCACTCGGATGAGTCGTCCATCCGTAAGAGATGGCAAGACGATTTGTTGTGTTGTGAACGAGGTGCCTACACCGGATGTGAGAATGGTTGGTGTTGTGCTCAATGGGTCAAGCACGATGGAATAGTTGAGGTTAAATCCAACTGAATCAAACAAATTGCATACCATGACCCCACCGTTGTTCATGAGGTAATACGAACCATCTTTCAGGGTTGAATTTCCGAAGACACAACCGGTTATTTGTGGTGCTGTTGTATCCTCCATGATTGTGTACTCATAGCTTCTCGTGTTGTTGAATTCGTCGATGACCAAGAGGCTGATTGGAACACCTGATGAATAATTCAGAGAGAACGTGTTGTTTTGACGTCGCTCGACCACTGAACTTCCGGGACTTTGTAGCAGCTGCACTTCTCCCAAATTATCATCCACGCATGCGATTGATGCATTACCCGCAGAGCCCACATAATTGATGCCGGCCACCAATATTGAGTCCAAAACACACTCGGGTGCAGTGATATCGACATCAAGTTGAAGAAGCATCGTGCGATAATTACCAATCGAGTCAGAAACATTCAGTGTCAAGGCACCATCCTGGACTGCGTTTGAAATGTTCACCTGCCAACGTTGCTGACCAACCTTGTCTGGGCAACAGAACCTGTGTTGATTTGACATGTCAAACCTAATTCCAGCAGGTCAAAGACAAAAGAAGGATGATATTCCCCCTGTATCTGCGTATGATCCATTCAATTTGATGAATTGCTCATTGGAGATTTGAGGGGCGCGAGAATGGTATCTTTTCTCGTGATGAAGACATCGTTGATTGATTCCCAACCAACACAATCTGTGATTTCTGTTGAAAAATGTGTTTCGTTCATTCCAACGGATAACCAAACACCGCTCGTTGTGTACCCTACCACCGAGGCGTTGACTGCATAAACGGAGTAATTTTGTCCGCAATAGTTGTCTGATACGCTCATGAATACATTTACTGCTGTCGTCTTCGCAATAATGGTGTTTGAACCTGAAACATTGTAGTTGGTGGTTTCCGACATCCTCTTGAGGTGCAGTGTAATCAAGTGTGAAATTGGTCGTCTTGGTGGCGAGATAACCCAGTTTTGAGAAGGACTTGACTTGCAAATCATGGTGTCCTTCAAAGGCATTGAAGTGGATATTGAACCCTGCGGTGGTTTGATTGAGGTAGAGTTGGTTGTTGAGGAGAACATGAATGTAATCGATTTCAGAGGATTGGTTGACACTGATGTAAACATTGGTTGCAGTGCCCCGTGTGATGTTGTTGTGGTTGTTCAGGTATTGAATTGAGATATCAGTATCGTTGGAAATCTCAATGACGGACCAAGTTTTTCGTCAGGTAATTGCCAACACTGTCCCAAAAATGGCAACGCAGTGTCGCATTTCCTGTATCCCAATGGACCATACCATTCGAAACGGTGTAGGTCCCCTGAGAAAGTACAGGTGTATTCTCGGTTGGAAGATCATGATGAACACTGCATCGGAACGACGAATGTCCGGAGACTTCAATCGCACCGGAGGGTGAGGTTGTGATGTTGGTACCTGTGATGTGGCCGCCAAGAATCTCTCCGTAGTACCTGATTTGATGACTCGTGGTCGTACGGTGGCCTGCTGAATTGATGGTGGTGAAGGTCAAGGTTAGGTTTTGGTTCATGTTTGGACTTAGTCCACAGGAACCAGAGGAAAGCATGGTGTAAACGGAAATTGATTGGTTAATGCTGTAGGTTGAATCATATTCGTAAACCCAACCACACACCGTGCTCCCGTTCAGAAATTGAAACACTGACGTTCTCGATAAATGTCAGTGTCTCCGTTGCGTCAATCAGAAGGAGGTGTTTGGCCCATGAGCGAACAAAGCGGTCGCGTTTTCATTCAGTTGTGGGTTTGTTGAATCGACGATCACTCGAACGACAGCTTGCTCAATGTTTCCAACTTCGTCCATCATCGTCATTGATACATTGTGGTCCCCGTCTGCAGTGAAAGAAGGCTGCCATTCAATGAGGTCATTTGCGAATACTCAATGGTATAGTTGAGGCTTGAATTGATGTCGAGATTCACATATCCGGGGCTTGCCATGATGTAATGGTTGACCAGAAGACTCGGTGCATCGTCATAGAATGTGAAATTTTGAGATGACACGGCTTGGTTGCCATGCATATCCGTTGAGTTGAGAAGAACATTCACATTTGTTCGATGATTAAGTCCGCTGATGTTGACCGTAATCTGCGTTGTATTGTTCAGGCACGATGTGAGATTCAGGTTGGTGATGGTTGCACATAAGACAGACGCATTCTCGTTTGTTCTGAAGACGAGGAGGCTGTTTGGTCCAAATGCACCGTTTGAATAGTTTTCACTCTGGGGTATGGATAGCGAAGCAGGGGACATCTCTCTGTCGACGGTAAAAGTTGATTGAGGATCTCCGTCTCTCCGGATGCTGTTTCTACCCTGACAATCAAGTAGCCGACATCACCGTGATTGAAATTCAAGGTTGATTCAAGCCCAAAGGAACAATCCACCGAACACACTGTGGCTGAGGTGGTGGAATTCACGAGGCTGATACTCACCGATGTAATGGTTGAGTTATCGCTTGTCTGGACAGAAATCGTTCGCGATGGACTTGCCACGTTTCCCACGATTCCATCCACCTGGATGCGTGGTAAATCCAAATCTCGTGTGATGCTGAACGTTTGTTCTTGAGTGTTGCCGAAACAATCCTCCGTCCCAATTTCCAGAACTTCGGATTGAGTGTTGCCGCCCGGCATTGCTTGGACATGTAATGTCCCGTTTGTTGTTCTCAGTGTTGATGTTGGAGAGCCAGTGAATTGCGCAATACATCCGTTTGTTGACAGATGGCGAGTGTGGAATGGAGAACAATGGTGGAGCCGTTTGAGGGATTGCGGTGAGGTCATGGTGAAGGTTGGTGCGTTCGTTATCCCAAACTCACCTATTGTTGAGGAGAGGTTGAGTTGGGTTCCTTCGATTGTTTGCTTAGCAGTGAGAATTCCTGTTTGATGTGTTGAAAAAATCTCACGGAGGTTTGTTGAGTTGAGTACAATTTGATTTGTACCAGGTAATTTCCTGTCCACATCACGCTACCGTTCACAATAAACTTGAGTTCAAGGACGCCAACATTGACTTCCGGGTCAAGCGATAGACTGGAATCGTTCCCGAAGTAATGAGTTGATTGTTGCGCTATCATGCTCTGCCTTTGAACATCAAGTGTGCCCAAATGTCGCACGTAAGTTACCGATGTGTTCCCCGCCTCGGCTCGGTTTTCTCCAGAATCGATGCAGACCAAATTGAGGTTCATTGTACCGCTCGAATTTGTGGCGTAGAGCGATTGAAGGCTGACATTGCTTCCATCATTCACCGTTCGGTTTTCAACCAATGTCCCATTCAGGTACAACAACATTGGCTCGTTGAACGGTGAGGTCTTCATTGCACCGAATTTGCAACATAGTATCAGGGTAAATGTTTCCAGTTAATCCACTGACTCCCAGGACTGGATTGGGCGTGAAATAATCTGCCGTAATCGTAAATGTTGAGTTCACCGAGACGTGTCCGAGCTTATCAAGATTTGGCAGGAAATTTCTGTTGTCGTCCCGTTCTGGAGCAGCGTCGTCGTGTAGAGGTTCAGTTCAAGTTCTCCCGTGTAAGATTGATTCATTGTCCCGAATCCTATGCACTGAATCAAATCCAATCCTGATCCAGCATCGCTGATGCCTCTGAATGTAATCGGCGTGTTTTTTACAACAATAGCGGTCTGGTTGGTAGCCAGCTGACTCCCGTTTGACAGCTCGAGGATCAACGTTCCTGTTGGATTTGTTCCATCGATTTCAAAGCGCTCAGTATTGTTCGCACAAAGATGCTCAGAGCACACCCGAACGGCCAGTTCGTATTCTCCGTCGCTGTAATTTTCGAGGCTTGAGTGTTCTGCTTGATGTCGTGTTCCATGTGTTGACCAATTGATTTCCTTTGTGAAGCGTAATGTTGACGCTGCCGTTTCCGTTTTGATTGCTCATAGGAAATTTCAATGTCGGTTGTGTTCGACACGAACAGATTCCCACTCGGGCTTCTGTAGGTTGTTCCCACATAAGTCCCCATCCGCGTAGGGTGAATCATTGAGGTAAAACAGTCCGGTGATGTTCACCTCTTGCTCGTTCCCAAAATAATCCATGCATGTATACCTTATCCACAGATTTGCCCACTTTGGTTGAGACGAGAGCAAGGTGAGGGAAGGCTGCGTTCCATTCAGCTCAATTTCATCTTGCAATGTGGTGGTTGAGGTGGACCACTCGTAAACCACCGATTTGGTTGGGAGCCGGATGGGTCATCGCAGCTGTACCCAATCGAAGAATTCTGAATCAGGACATCCCCGCTTTGCCTGATGGTCGAGACATTTTGGTCCAACGCCGTCGTGCACCACAGAGATTTACCGCTGGCCCTCTGTTGCCTATTGCGTCAAAGTTTCGACAAACAATCGTTGTATTGGTCATTCCACCTGAGGTTGCGCTTACGCTGACTTGATTTCCTGATATGATGTGGTACGTCCCGCTGCCAGTGTCGCATTCAGTTCCTTGGTACCCGCTTGCCAGCGGAGAATCAATCATGTTCCCTATTCCAAAGACAACCGCCAATCCAACGTAGGTTTCATTGTTCACAACCTTTTGTTGCGTGGTTATACTGATGGTTGGTGCCGCATTTAGCACACTATCGATGAGGTAGGCGTAGGTGTCCACGGCCACTCTTCCGTAGGCGTCTGTGGTCGTGATGTTGACCCAGATTTGTCCTGACGGGAGGTTGTTGAATTGCCATGTTTGTGTGGTGTTTTGTGCGGCTGAGTGGCTTCCAAGTTGTGTTCCATTGGAGTGTTGGGTGGTCGTGGTGAACGATCATCCGGCCGGTGGTGTTGCTGTGAGATCTGACCAATCCGCCCAGGTAGTTTCCGACGTTGACCATGCCTGTGCTGGTGTCCAGTCCGAAGGTGGTTCTGACCATGGATGTGTTGAGCGTCCAGCTGTTGAGGTTTGATGCCTGCTGGTTTCCAAACCAGTCTCTTGCCATGGTTGAGATTGTCACCGTTCCGTCTCCCAGCGAGGCGTTGAGGCCCGCCATTGTTCCAGTCCACGTTCCGTTGTAGTTGACCGTGGTGTTCCATGTTGCACTTCCGTCCGTGCTTGTCCACGTGATCGTCGCAGTTGATGTTCCGTTGAGGTTGTCATCGCTGCTGGTGATGGTCAGCGTTGTGTTCTGTGTGATGGTTGTTCCAGCGAGCGGTGTGTAGGTCGTGTTTGGTCCGACCAGGTCTACGACGCCTTGGTAGGTTGGTGTTGCTTCCGATGTTTCCAACCTGGTCAACGATTTCTGCAATTGAGCGTGAAGTTCGGAGGTTTGTCCGACGGCGTTTGGAGGGGTGAGTGAGGATGAGGTGGTGTAGACCGGGTTGGGGTTGTTGTTCAATAACACTGTGCGTATTCAGGTCCGACTCCTCCGGCGTCGGCGATGTTGGCCAGGACGATTCGTCCGTCCGACCCGAAGTGTGTGGCGTTGTTGATGTTGATGTGCGTTCCATCTGGAGCGAGGGT
The DNA here is from genome assembly GCA_038144595.1 of Candidatus Poseidoniales archaeon. Taxonomy (GTDB): domain Archaea; phylum Thermoplasmatota; class Poseidoniia; order Poseidoniales; family Poseidoniaceae; genus Poseidonia. The sequence goes on from JAYQOB010000007.1 coordinate 101,077, forward strand.
TGGCGTTGATGTGACTTCATCATCGATGATGAACGTGTAGACATCGACAGCCGTTCGTCCGTATGCATCCGTTGTTGTGATGTTGATCCAGAGTTGTCCTGATGTGTAATTTTCCTGTGTGGAATAGGTCCAGGTCTGTGTGGAGTATTGTTGTGGCTGTATGCGCCGATACCTTGTGTTCCATTGGATTGCGCCGTCATGGTAAAGGAACCTCCAGCAGGCGGTGTTGCGATAAACTTGACAAAGTCGCCAACGTAGTTGCCGACATTGTTGACTCTTGCATCGCTTGTATCCAAACTGAAGGTTGTTCGAACCATGGTGGTATTGAGCGTCCATCCGCTTGATGTGACCGTTTGTTGGTTTCCAAACCAATCTCGTGTGATGATGCTCACGGAGACGGCGCCATCACCCAGGTTGCGTTGAGGCCTGCATTGTTCCAGTCCACGTTCCGTTGTAGTTGACCGTGGTGTTCCATGTTGAACTGGTTGCATTGGTCCATGTGATGGTCGCCGTTGATGTTCCGTTGAGGTTGTCATCGTTGCTGGTGATGGTCAGAGTTGTGTTCTGTGTGATGGTTGTTCCAGCCATCGGCAGGATTGTTGTCGTTGGAGTTTGGAGATCAACAAAACCGGAGATGGTTGTGTTGTTTCCGATGTTTCCGACTTGGTCTACGATTCGACAGTTGAGCGTGAATGCTGTGGTTTGGCCTGCATTACTTGGGGGAGTCAGTGATGTTGTTGTAGAATGGATATCCGGGTTGGGTTTGTGTTCCAGAAACATTCAGCATAATCGGGTCCGACTCCTCCGGCGTCGGCGATGTTATCCAGTGACGATTCGTCCGTCCGACCCGAGATAGGTGCTGCGTTGTTGATGTTGATGTGCGTTCCATCTGTTGCAAGCGTTGGCGTTGATGTGACTTCATCATCGATGAGGTAGGTGTAGGACATCGACAGCCGTTCGTCCGTAGGCGTCCGTTGTTCGTGATGTTGACCCAGAGTTGTCCTGATGTGTAAGGTTGTTGAATAGGTCCAGGTTTGTGTGGTGTTGTTGTGTGCTGAGTGGCCGATGTGTTCCATTTCGGATTGGGTGGTCGTGGTAAAGGAACCTCCGGCAGGTGGCGTTGCTGTGAATTGACAAATCGCCAACGTAGTTTCCGATTGTTGACTCTTGCATCGCTGGTGTCCAGTCTGAAGGTTGTTCTGAACCATGGTGGTGTTGAGCGTCCATCCGCTTGATGTGACCGTTTGTTGGTTTCCAAACCAATCTTGTGTTGATGATGCTCACGGAGACGGCGCCGTCACCCAGGTTGCTGTTGAGTCCTGCAATGGACCCCGTCCATGTACCGTTGTAGGCGACCGTTGTGTTCCATGAACTGGTTGCATTGGTCCATGTGATGGTCGCCGTTGATGTTCCGTTCAGGTTTGCATCCGTGGTTGCAAAGCTGATGGTTGAGTTGGCCGTGATGGTGTTTCCAGCCATCGGCAGGATTGTTGTCGTTGGAGTTTGGAGATCAACAAAACCGGAGATGGTTGTGTTGTTTCCGATGTTTCCGACTTGGTCTACGATTCGACAGTTGAGTGTGAATGCTGTGGTTTGGCCTGCATTACTAGGCGGAGTCAGTGATGTTGTTGTAGAATGGATATCCGCCTGTGTGTTTGTATTCCAGAAACATTCAGCATAATCGACACCGACGCCTCCTGCATCGACGAGGTTATCCAGTGTGATTCGTCCATTTGCGCCGAGATAGGTGCTGCTGTTGATGAGTGTCTGCGTTCCTGTTGTTGCAAGCGTTGGCGTTGATGTGACTTCATCATCGATGAGGAAGGTGTAGACATCGACAGCCGTTCGTCCGTATGCATCCGTTGTTGTGATGTTGATCCAGAGTTGTCCTGATGTGTAATTTTCCTGTGTGGAATAGGTCCAGGTTTGTATTGTTGTTGCTGTGCGGCTGATACCTCCAAGTTGTGTTCGGATTGCGTGGTCGTGGTGAAGGAACCTCCAGCAGGTGGTGTTGCGATGAACTTGACAAAGTCGCCAACGTAGTTTCGACGACGTTGATCATGCATGTGCTTGTATCCAGTCCGAAGGTTGTTCGAACCATGGTGGTATTGAGCGTCCATCTGTTGATGTGACCGTTTGTTGGTTCCCAAACCAATCTCGTGTGATGATGCTCACGGAGACGGCGCCATCACCCAGGTTGCTGTTGAGTCCGTTGCAATGGACCCAGTCCACGTACCGTTGTAGGCGACCGTTGTGTTCCATGAACTGGTTGCATTGGTCCATGTGATGGTCGCCGTTGATGTTCCGTTCAGGTTGTCATCCGTGGTTGTGATGGTGATGGTTGTGTTGTCGTTGATGGTTGTTTCCAGCCATCGGAGCGATTGTTGTCGTTGGTTTGGGAGATCAACCAAACCTGAGATGGTTGTGTTGTTTCCGATGTTTCCGACTTGGTCTTTGATTCTGCAGTTGATGGTGAATGCTGTGGTTTGGCCTGCAGTTCCGCTTGGTGTGATGTCGGTGATGTTGTTGTAGAATGGATATCCGCCTGATTGTTTGTTCTTGAAACATTCACTTGACTGAATCCGACACCTCCTGCATCGACCAGGTTATCCAGTGTGAGTTTGGTCCAAGGAGTGTCTGGTTGTTGATGAGTGTTGCGTTCGAGCCGATGATGGACAGTGTTGGCGTTGATGTGACTTCGCCATCGATGATGTAGGTGTAGGACATCCACGGCCGTTCGATTCCGTAGGCATCTGTTGTTGTGATGTTGATCCAGATTTGTCCTGCTGGTGATTTTGTTGAATAGGCCAGGTCTGATTTTGGAGTATTGTTTCGGGGTTGGATGGCTTCCGAGTTACCTCCAGCGTGGAGTGCTGCGTGGTTGTTGTGAACCTCCTCCGGCGGCGGTGGTGATAAACTTGTGAATCGCCAACGTGAGAGTTAGTTTGACCTTGACTCTTGCATCGCTTGTATCCAGTGCGAAGATGGTTCGCTGTTGTGGTGTTGAGTGTCCAGCTGTTGATGGTGTTTGTTGGTTCCCAAACCAATCTTGAGCGTTGATGGTTGCTGTGATGGTTCCATCAGTGAGGTTTGCGTTTAACCCGCAATGGACCCCGTCCATGTACCGTTGTAGTTGACCGTTGTGTTCCATGTTGCATTTGGTCGCATTGGTCCATGTGATGGTCGTAGATGATGTTCCGTTGAGGTTTGTCATCGTGGTTGTGATGGTTGTGTTGGCCGTGATGGTTTTCCAGCCAGGAGCGTAGTTGATGGTCGTTTGGTTTGGAGATCAACAAAACCGGAGATGGTTGTGTTGTTTCCGATGTTTCCGACTTGGTCTTTGATTCTGCAACTGATGGTGAATGCTGTGGTTTGGCCTGCAGTTCCGCTTGGTGTGATGTCGGTGATGGACGTTGTTGGAATGGTTGGGCTTGATTGTCCGTTCTTGAAACATTCACTTGACTGAATCCGACACCTCCTGCATCGACCAGATTGCCCAGTGTGAGTTTGGTCCAAGGAGTGTCTGGTTGGCCAAGATTGCTGTTCGAGCCGATGATGGACAGTGTTGGTGTTGATGTGACTTCGCCATCGATGAGGTAGGTGTAGGTGTCCACGGTCGTTCGATTGAAGGCGTCCGTTGTTGTGATGTTGATCCAGATTTGTCCTGATGTGTGATTTTCCTTGTGGAATAGGCCATCCCCATGGTTTGTGTGTTGTTTTGGGGCTGGATGGCTTCCGATTTGGCCAAGCGTGGAGTGCTGTGTGGTTGTTGTGAAGGAACCTCCAGTTGGTGGGCGTTGCGATGAATTGAACGGTTGGTGAGAGGTAGTTTCCGACCTTGACCATGCTCTTGTTGTAGTTGAGTGCGAAGATGGATGTCGCTGTTGTGGTGTTGAGTGTCCAGCTGTTGATGGTGTCCGTTTGTTGGTTCCCCGCCCAATCGTGAGCGTTGATGTTGCTCACGGAGATGGTTCCATCAGTGAGGTTGCGTTTAGTCCGTTGAGCGACCCCAGTCCATGTCCCGTTGTAGTTGACCGTGGTGTTCCATGAACATTTCCATCGCTGCTCGTCCATGTGATGGTCGCCGTTGATGTTCCGTTCAGATTTGTCATCTGTGCTTGTGATGGTCAGTGTGGTGTTGTCGTTGATGGTGTTTGAGCAGGAGCGTAGTTGATGGTTGGTTTGTGAGGTCGACCAAACCGGAGAAGTTGGTGTACGTTTCCGATAGTTTCCGACTTGGTCTTTGATTCTGCAGTTGATGTGAATGCTGTGGTTTGGCCTGCAGTTACTTGGTGTGATGTCAGTGATGTTGTTGTAGGATGGATATCCGCCTGTTGTTTGTATTCTTGAAACATTCAGCATAATCGAACCGACACCTCCTGCATCGACCAGGTTATCCAGTGCATTCGTGATTTGGTCCAGATAGGTGTCTGGTTGGCCAAGTGTCTGCGTTCCTGATGATGGAAGCGTTGGCGTTGATGTGACTTCGCCATCGATGAGGAAGGTGTAGGTGTCCACGGTCGTTCGATTGAAGGCGTCCGTTGTTGTGATGTTGATCCAGATTGTCCTGACTGTGTAGAGGGTTCCTGTGTTCCTGGCCATCCCCATGATTTTTGTGTTGTTTCGGGGGGGGTTGGATGGCTTCCGATTACCTCCAAGCGGAGTGCGTGGTTGTTGTGAACGAACCTCCGGTTGGTGGCGTTGACGGTGAATCGAACGGTTGGTGAGAGGTAGTTTCCGACCTTGACCATGCATGTGCTGTATCCAAACTGAAGATGGTTCGCTGTTGTGGTGTTGAGCGTCCATCTGTTGATGTGACCGTTTGTTGGTTCCCCGCCCAATCTTGAGCGTTGATGGCTGCTGTGATGGTTCCATCAGTGAGGTTTGCGTTTAACCCGTTGAGCGTCCCAGTCCACGTCCCGTTGTAGTTGACCGTGGTGTTCCATGTTGCATTTCCATCGCTGCTCGTCCATGTGATGGTGGCCGTAGATGACCCGTTTGATCTTGTCATCTGTGCTTGTGATGGTCAGTGTGGTGTTGTCGTTGATGGTTGATCCATGAGCAGGAGCGTAGTTGATGGTTGGTTTGGTGAGGTCGACCACCCGGAGAAGTTGGTGTACGGTCCGTAGTTTCCGACTTGGTCTTTGATTCTGCAACTGATGGTGAAGTTGTGGTTTGGCCTGCAGTTCCGCTTGGTGTGATGTCGGTGATGGACGTGGTGGATGGTTGGGCTTGATTGTCCGTTCTTGTAGCATTGCACTTGACTGAATCCTACACCTCCTGCATCGACCAGATTGCCCAGTCGCAGTCGTGAGTTTGGTCCAAGGAGTGTCTGGTTGGCCAAGATTGCGTTCGAGCCGATGATGGACAGTGTTGGTGTTGATGTGACTTCGCCATCGATGAGGTAGGTGTAGGTGTCCACGGTCGTTCGATTGAAGGCGTCTGTGGTTGTGACATTGATCCAGATTTGGCCGCTGGTGAGGGTGCTTGAGCTTCCTGGCCATCCCCATGATTTTTGTGTTGTTTCGGGGTTGGATGCTTCCGATTTGGCCAAGCGTGGAGTGCTGTGTGGTTGTTGTGAACGAGCCTCCGGTTGGTGGTGTGACTGTGAATCGAACGGTTGGTGAGGAGGTAGTTTGCCGACCTTGACCATGCCTGTGCTGTAGTTGAGTGCGAAGATGGATGTCGCTGTTGTGGTGTTGAGTGTCCAGCTGTTGATGGTGTCTGTGCGCTGGTTCCCCGCCCAATCTTGAGCGTTGATGGTTGCTGTGATGGTTCCATCAGTGAGGTTTGCGTTTAACCCGTTGAGCGTCCCAGTCCACGTCCCGTTGTAGTTGACCGTGGTGTTCCATGTTGCATTTCCATCGCTGCTCGTCCATGTGATGGTGGCCGTAGATGACCCGTTGATCTTGTCATCTGTGCTTGTGATGGTCAGTGTGGTGTTGTCGGTGATGGTTGATCCTTGAGCAGGAGCGTAGTTGATGGTTGGTTTGGTGAGGTCGACCACCCCTGAGAAGTTGGTGTACGGTCCGTAGTTTCCGACTTGGTCTTTGATTCTGCAACTGATGGTGTAGTTGTCACTTTGGCCTGCAGTTCCGCTTGGTGTGATGTCGGTGATGGACGTGGTGGATGGTTGGGCTTGATTGTCCGTTCTTGTAGCATTGCACTTGACTGAATCCTACACCTCCTGCATCGACCAGATTGCCCAGTCGCAGTCGTGAGTTTGGTCCGGGGAGTGTCTGGTTGGCCAAGATTGCGTTCGAGCCGATGATGGACAGTGTTGGTGTTGTGACTTCGCCATCGATGAGGTAGGTGTAGGTGTCCACGGTCGTTCGATTGAAGGCGTCTGTGGTTGTGACATTGATCCAGATTTGGCCGCTGGTGAGGGTGCTTGAGCTTCCTGGCCATCCCCATGATTTTTGTGTTGTTTCGGGGGTTGGATGGCTTCCGATTTGGCCAAGCGTGGAGTGCTGTGTGGTTGTTGTGAACGAGCCTCCGGTTGGTGGTGTGACGGTGAATCGAACGGTTGGTGAGAGGTAGTTTCCGACCTTGACCATGCCTGTGCTGTAGTTGAGTGCGAAGATGGATGTCGCTGTTGTGGTGTTGAGTGTCCAGCTGTTGATGGTGTCTGTGCGCTGGTTCCCCGCCCAATCTTGAGCGTTGATGGTTGCTGTGATGGTTCCATCAGTGAGGTTTGCGTTTAACCCGTTGAGCGTCCCAGTCCACCGTCCCGTTGTAGTTGACCGTGGTGTTCCATGTTGCATTTCCATCGCTGCTCGTCCATGTGATGGTGGCCGTAGATGACCCGTTGATCTTGTCATCTGTGCTTGTGATGGTCAGTGTGGTGTTGTCGTTGATGGTTGATCCTTGAGCAGGAGCGTAGTTGATGGTTGGTTTGGTGAGGTCGACCACCCCTGAGAAGTTGGTGTACGGTCCGTAGTTTCCGACTTGGTCTTTGATTCTGCAACTGATGGTGTAGTTGTCACTTTGGCCTGCAGTTCCGCTTGGTGTGATGTCGGTGATGGACGTGTGGATGGTTGGGCTTGATTGTCCGTTCTTGTAGCATTGCACTTGACTGAATCCTACACCTCCTGCATCGACCAGATTGCCCAGTCGCAGTCGTGAGTTTGGTCCAAGGAGTGTCTGGTTGGCCAAGATTGCGTTCGAGCCGATGATGGACAGTGTTGGTGTTGATGACTTCGCCATCGATGAGGTAGGTGTAGGTGTCCACGGTCGTTCGATTGAAGGCGTCTGTGGTTGTGACATTGATCCAGATTTGGCCGCTGGTGAGGGTGCTTGAGCTTCCTGGCCATCCCCATGATTTTTGTGTTGTTTCGGGGGTTGGATGGCTTCCGATTTGGCCAAGCGTGGAGTGCTGTGTGGTTGTTGTGAACGAGCCTCCGGTTGGTGGTGGACGGTGAATCGAACGGTTGGTGAGAGGTAGTTTCCGACCTTGACCATGCCTGTGCTGTAGTTGAGTGCGAAGATGGATGTCGCTGTTGTGGTGTTGAGTGTCCAGCTGTTGATGGTGTCTGTGCGTTGGTTCCCGCCCAATCTTGAGCGTTGATGGTTGCTGTGATGGTTCCATCAGTGAGGTTTGCGTTTAACCTGTTGAGCGTCCCAGTCCACGTCCCGTTGTAGTTGACCGTGGTGTTCCATGTTGCATTTCCATCGCTGCTCGTCCATGTGATGGTGGCCGTAGATGACCCGTTGATCTTGTCATCTGTGCTTGTGATGGTCAGTGTGGTGTTGTCGTTGATGGTTGATCCTTGAGCAGGAGCGTAGTTGATGGTTGGTTTGGTGAGGTCGACCACCCCTGAGAAGTTGGTGTACGGTCCGTAGTTTCCGACTTGGTCTTTGATTCTGCAACTGATGGTGTAGTTGTCACTTTTGGCCTGCAGTTCCGCTTGGTGTGATGTCGGTGATGGACGTGTGGATGGTTGGGCTTGATTGTCCGTTCTTGTAGCATTGCACTTGACTGAATACACCTCCTGCATCGACCAGATTGCCCAGTCGCAGTCGTGAGTTTGGTCCAAGGAGTGTCTGGTTGGCCAAGATTGCGTTCGAGCCGATGATGGACAGTGTTGGTGTTGATGTGACTTCGCCATCGATGAGGTAGGTGTAGGTGTCCACGGTCGTTCGATTGAAGGCGTCTGTGGTTGTGAGCATTGATCAGATTTGGCCGCTGGTGAGGGTGCTTGAGCTTCCTGGCCATCCCCATGATTTTTGTGTTGTTTCGGGGGTTGGATGGCTTCGATTTGGCCAAGCGTGGAGTGCTGTGTGGTTGTTGTGAACGAGCCTCCGGTTGGTGGTGTGACGGTGAATCGAACGGTTGGTGAGAGGTAGTTTCCGACCTTGACCATGCCTGTGCTGTAGTTGAGTGCGAAGATGGATTTTGATGCTGTAAAAGTTTGTCGTCTGCGTGGTGGTGCGGTTGGCTGAGTCCGTAATTTTGGTATCTGACACGATAGGGTTGATTGGAATACGTCGAAAAGTTCAGCGCAGAATTGTTGGAGAATGCTGACCATGATGTGGTGGTTCCGTTCTGAAAATTCAACTTGGAATTGACCCGATTGAATTTCTCCACAATCATCATTCAGTTCAATGGCGTGTGTGTGATTTGTGATGGAGATGTTGAGGGCTGGTGGTTCTTGGTCAAATCCGGGGATAAGGAGCAGGCTTGTGTTTTGATTGTCAACACCATCTGTCGCAATGATGGTGAGATTTCCCGAGTAATTCAAGGCTGGCCTGAATGGGGTGGGCAAGTTGTACCAAGCGGTTGAATTGTTGAGTCTGTAAAAGAGGGTCACTGGCGGAGTTGTATCACTTGCGGAGGCTGATGTTTGCCATGACGGGGGCAAGCAATCTGTTGTAATCGGGGAGTTGTAATTGATGGCCAAAACAGGAGGTGTATTGTCAACGACAACCTCTACATGATCGGTGTAGATGTTTCCAACCATATCTGTACAATGAACGGAAAATGCCGAAGAGGATTGATTGACAAAGGCTGACCCCTGCATGTTCAAGTTCGTAGCGTTCGTTGTGAAAGCCAGCGGTGTGTTGTTTGATGAAGAAATGGAGATGTTGGAGATGTCATTGGTTAAATCTTGGCATGCGATGCGAAAACTGCCGGTTGGTGATATGATGATTTCCTCAGGTATTGGAGATGTTGAATTGTATGAAAAGATGGTTTTGATATCGCAGAAAACGTAATGCTGGGTTGAATATTATCGAAGACGATTCGAAGTGTCTTGTTGATTCATTTGCACTTCCCAATGCTCTGTATGTCAGATTTACGGCTCCAGTAAGGTTGGTAGCGAGAGGTATGATTGAGTTGTTTGAATAGGTTCCATTACCATTGATGACACCGCTATAACTGTATTCTCCATAGCTCACCGTAGCACTTTGAACCTCAATGGTGAACGTGAGGTTGGTGTGATTTTCACGTGGAGGGTTGTTTGGTCAACAAAAACACCGTTATCGGATTCAATCGTCGTTTGAAGTGAACCTGTTCCGGAAACATGCATGACAGGAAGGAAAGGGGGTAGGAGAAGAATGAAAATCATCCAACATGAGAGGATGGGCTTCTGTTTCATCATTTCACGACCTGTTTCAGATGTATTGGGAGATGTATTGTATCTGGGGAAGAACAAACAGAGCGAGAGGAACCAAACTGATAGCGAATCCGAACAGACCGGTTTCTTGATTAAAAGCCACATGAATGATGAAACGCAGGCCGTGAAGACGTAGACGGGCCATTCGAGACGCATGATTTCACGCCCATCTCACATGCCAAAGGAGGAGGGGTCAATGTCCATGTCGCCGTCCTTCATCATCTTCCGCATCTGCTTGTTCAGCTTGCGGTTGCCACCCATGCCTTTCATCATCTTGCGTGAGCGGTTCCACTGACCGATGAGTTCTCGTACGTCCTTTTCACGAACGCCAGAACCTCGAGCAATTCGCTTGATGCGGTCGGCCTTGATCTTGGCAGGCTCGTTCTTTTCCCACCCCGTCATCGAATCCATGATGGTCCGGTAGCGGTCAAGGTTGCCCTGCATGGCCTCTTTTTGGCTCTTGGACATGGCGCCCATACCGCCCAGCATGCTGCCGGGAAGGAAGGACATCAACTTGTCAATGGTGCCGACCTTGGACATCATTTCCATCTGCTTGTACATGTCGTTGAGGGTGAAGCGACCGCTCATCAGGCGCTGCGTCAAGCGCATGGCCTCTTCCTGGTCCATGTCTTCGGGCGCCAAATCGATGAGGCCCTGAATGTCGCCCATGCCGAGCAAGCGAGAAATGAAGCGGTCGGATTCGAATTTCTCCAAGTCCTGAATACGCTCGCCCACACCGATGTGGACGATGGGTGCGCCGGTAGCTGCCACAGCCGAGAGGGCGCCACCACCACGTGCGGTACCGTCGAGTTTGGTGATGACAATCCCCGTGACGCCTGCCAGCGAGTGGAAGGAAGCGGCGACGGGACCGGCGGCTTGACCCACCTGAGCGTCAATGACCAACCAGCGGTCCGTGGCACGGGTCAGGCCGGCGATGCGCTCGAGTTCCTCAACGAGTTCTTCGTCCAACTGGTGACGGCCAGCGGTGTCAACAATGACCAAGTCTGCCGATGCACAGGCTTGTAAGCCATTTCTTACAATCGATACTGCGTCTTTGTTCTCGGGTTCGCCGTAGACTTGGACGGTGGTGTCCTCGAGGAGCTGAGAAAGTTGTGCATAGGCACCGGGTCGGTGGACGTCGGCTTCGATGACGGCGACACGAAGGCCGTGCTTCTTGCGATACCATTCGGCAAGTTTGGCCGTCGTTGTCGTTTTTCCTTGCCCGTACAGTCCGACCAGGAGAAGGGTAGCCCCACGGGGCTGGAAGGTCGTCGCAGGGCCGAGGATTCGGACCAGTTCTGTGTAGAGGATGTTCATGGCGTGGGTCTGCATCGTCAAGCCCGGACGTGGTTCTTCTTCTCGCATCCTCGTTTCCAATCGATCGACGATTTCCTTGGTCTGTCGGATGTTGAAATCCGCCTCTTGAAGGGCACGACGAAGGCTTCGCGTCATCTCACGAAGTTCTTCCTCGTCGAGTTTCCGTTTGTTTTTGAGCAGCCCAAGCGAGCGGAAGATGCCCCTCGACAAGCCCTCAAGTGCCATGCATAGGCGTCATGGTTGACCCATTTCAAACCATGCCCTTGGGGGCGTGGCTCACTCGCTGCTGTTTCGGGGAATGAGGAGTGAGAGCACGTCTTGGTCAAGGGAAGCTTTGACGAGGCTGGATTTGACGTGGGTTTCGGTCGGGATGGCTTGTTCTCGTCCGTTCACGCCCACAAAGAGCACGCCGTCTTCACTGCGAAGGGAAAGGTCCGAGCGTTCCAAGCCGGGGAAATGGAGTTGGATTCGTTCCACATCGCCGTCAACCTCGCCCACCATACCACGATGGACCTCGTGATGAAGCACGGAGCCAATGGCGTGGGGGCCGATGGCGTCCGGGAGGGGCGTGGGTTCGCCGTACAATGTTCGCCCGACAGCGCGTAGCGCCTCAACACCAACAATTTCGGTGTCGGCCAGTTCGAGTTGACCGACATTGACGCCGGCAAGCCGTTCTCCAAGTTCGCCGATACGGTCCAATTCCTGATCACGTCGTTTTGCGAGGAAGGTATGTTCAAACTCCGGCGTGATCCGGTTGACGAGGCAGCCACCGATGGGCAGGTTGTACTCCAAGAGTGAATCGTAGGCTCGCATGGTTTCGTTGATGCCCATGCGTTCGGGAATGGTGACGAGGGTGAACGAGGAGGTGGCAGGGTCGCTCAGCACTCGGCGAACGTGAAGCACCCTTCGTCGAAAGCGTTCCAATTCTTCCTTCATGGCGTCGCTTTCCTTTCGTCCAAAGAGCATGGACCGAATGCCGCCCGAGACACGCATCAATCGGAGCAATCGACCCGACCACGCCTCAATGAGCTCAGGGAGGGAAAGGAAACGAAGGGTGTGGCCGGTGGGGGCCGTGTCGAACACCACCACGTCCCAGGTGGGGTTTTCCATGTGTTTCAGGAGTTCGTCAAAGGCCAGCGCCTCATCCAAACCAGGGAGGATCATGTCGGCTGTTTTGATGTCGGACTTGACGTCGGCGAGCTCTTCCTTGGCCGAGGGGTCGAGCATCATCCCGAGACCGCCAAGCCCTCCCATGTTTCCTCCCATGTTGTTCACGGCTTCGCCGACTTTGGGAAGGAGGTTCGAGAGCTTGGCCTCAGGGTCCATTTCAAGGCCAAACAGCCCGGGTACGCCTTCTACCTCAACGGGAACCGGTCCGAGTTTGACGTCCAGCGAATCCGAGGTTGAGTGTGCCGGATCGCTTGAGACCAACAGCACACGGAGTCCTGCATCGGCCAGCCAGACCGCCGTGGCCGAGGAGGTGGTGGTCTTTCCAACGCCGCCCTTTCCGCCGAACAGGAGGAGCCTTGCCATGGCTTGGGGAATCCGCCGAGGTGTTTGAATCCCTCCCCTCGCCTCTTTGAGGCCAACGAATTCATGAAGGGAGGCACGCAGGGCCGTGCATGGTTTCAGAACTCGTGCTGTTTCAGCTGTCGAGTTTCTGTGCCCTCATTGGGATGACCTTGGGCTGGCGCGGTGTCATGACCAAATTCGCCGGTTTTTATGACCTTCCGACCGCCTGGAGTCAAGTGTTTTGGGGCATTGTCCTCGGTGGTGTGTACGCCGTGATGGCCGACGGTTTGCTCTTCCAACCCTACTTCATCACGGTGGAAAGCGAAGCGAACGTGTATGCGGGGCTCAACGTGTTCTCGTTGCTCTTCGTTGCGCTCATTGCCTCGGTGTTCTCCCATCTGCTTGCTGCGACGGCCCCGTGTACGGAAAGGGAGGCTCTCAACCTTCGAGTGGGTGGGCGCTCGGTCTTGCAATTGGTGGCATGACGGCCATGGTCGTGATGTTCCGCATGTTTGAATTCGAGGGCATTTTTTCCGTTCAAGGCCTGGCGAACATCGCCCTGGTGTCCTTGGTCACCCGCGTGCAGAGGCGCTGATCACCTCTCGACACGGTTTTCTGATGCTGCAAGACCGGCGTTGGGGGGCTGTCCTCCGTTCCGTATTTTGGCGCTCAGCCCTGCTCGTCGGCGTGTATTCGGCCGTGTTCAATCCACTGGTCTGGCTGTTTGTCATCCCCTTCATCATCTTGGCCAACCCTTACGCAGAAACCTGGATTTGGGAATCGGTCCCAAAGGAAGGCCGTCGCCGCCTTCGCCGTCTCTGGGCCGAGCAGGCTCGGGACCGTTCATCCGTTCCTTCGGTTCACCCGCAGGATTCATTGACAACTGAGGAAGAGTAAGCAAACGATTACTTGCTTACAGTCAGCGCTTCCACGCCGATTGAATCAACGTTGAATTTATCAAAAAAACTGCGGGCCATCTTGGACAATCGTTATACGACGCCAGCCGAGCAGCAAAGCATGGGTGCTTGCCCTTATTGCCGCAGTGCAACGCTGCCCGGCGACACGATTTGCTATTCGTGTGGTCGCGTGTTGCCCAAAGGCGACCGTGGCAGTTACCGCCTCGAGCAACAGTTCAGCAAGCGCAAGGGGGCCAAAGAAACCACCTACCTGATGGCGGCCAAACCCTCCCAACGTGGCGTCGTTCAAACCCACACGGGCCGACAACGCAACATCATGAAGCGAAGGAAAAACCGCTTCCGAAGCCTTGCCATGCTTGGCTTGGTGGCGTTTGTCATGCTTTCACCGCAAGCCCAAGAGGCCGTGTTTGGTGAGTTTGGCGGGGTCGAGGAGTTCCTGCAATCCCAACTTGCGCCCTACCATGTGTACCCGAACGAAGCGAGCTACACCCTTTCGAAAATCGCCGATGTCTCAAAGGGGAGCGGTGAAGGAAGCGTGACGGAGAACATTCTGATTCCACCTACCGTTCGATCATCCATCTCTGGTGCAGCCCAATTTGCTTTCACGGACGGAAGCAATCAAACCGAACCGCTCGTGCTCCAACAGACCCTCCAAATCACCTTGGCCATCGACGGCCAAGACATCAACGTCCCCATCGACGGTATGCCCGACCGCAACCTCGACAATGCTATCATCACCAGCAGCGGCCATCAAGTTTGGTGGCCATCCGTTGGCAGTGGCGATGACGAATGCCCACTCGCCAAGTGCGTCAAAGTTCGTTCCAATTTTGACAACGGGGGTTCGGTCCAGTATGCGTTCAACGTCCGAGTGCAGTCCATGTCCTACTCGTGGTGGGATGACGGTCGAGTTGACGCTCGCATCGCAGGAAAGGACACGGGCATCAACGCAGACAACTCTGGGACGTTTGATGACCTGGCGAACCGGGGCAACGGAGTGCGTCAGGCGCAGTTTGGTGGTTCGTACTGGTACGACCGAGGCGGTAGCGCTGGTTATGCCATTAACGCCCAGGATGCCTTGGTGATGTCCACCGCCGATACCATCGCCAGCAGTTTGCCTGAAGGCCGCACCGACAACGCCTATGCGTTCGCTCGTGCGACCTTTGACTACCTCCATGCCTACATCTCGTACGACCGTGATGCACCTTCAACCGCCCGTTCTGGCCCTGCTTGCCTCGCTGCAGGGACGGGTGATTGCGACGAGCAAACCAACGCGTTCTTCAGCATCTTACGGACCCGTGGCGTGCCCGGTTGGTACGCCTTCGGTGTTCTGGGCGACCCGTTCTTTTCCAACGAGGGGTGGGAGGCCCGCGTGGGGCTACATTCAACTCCCGCTGGCGGACGACTGGTGTGAAGAGCGAAACATCGTGCTCCAGACCTGCTTTGTTGAGGCACAGGTTGACGTGGTGAACAACAAATGGCTCTTGTCCACACCAACGGCCTACGTCGACTGGATCGAAGAAGCCGACGCCTCTGGCGGTATGGTCTACGATTACTACCATCCCGTGCGAAGCATCTCGTACGGGCAGGGTGAGGCGATTGAGCGCCAACGGAGCTTCGAGACCTTGGACGCCGTGGAGTTGAACGGCGGCTCATACAAGGTGAAGAAATACGCTGAGGCGTTGTGAGAGGAGGGATAGAGCATGCGAGTGATCATCGGCGGTGCTGGACGAGTGGGCATTGCCTTGGCGAAAGCCCTGGCGAACGAGAAGTACCACCTTGTGGTGGTGGACAACGATTCACGGGCGGTCGCCAACGCCCAATCCTTGGATTGTTTGGTGGTCAACGGCAACATCACGAATCGTGACACGCTCCTCGAGGCGGGCATCCAAAACGCCAGCGTGTTCATCGCAGCCACGCCGTCTGACGAGACCAACCTCATCGCCTGTTCCATTGCTGAGCACGCTCACGAAACCAAAGAAGGAGTTGACCGATTAACCAGCATTTGTCGTCTTCGAACCACCTCCTACGTGAACGAATTCAAGGCCGGTCATCTGCATGAGTGGGCCAAAGTTGACCACGTGGTGAACCCGCTTCACGGGGCCATTCTGCGATTGAATGCGGGCCTTCGCTCCACCGAGCTCGAAGAGGTCATCCCGTTTGGCGAGGAAGCCTACGTCATTGAATTTGACATCGGCGAGTCCGCAGTCAATCTCGTCGGCCGCCCGCTTCGTGAAGTGCGAGAGGACTTCGTTCATGGCCTACCCAACATCGTGGGCGTGAAGCGTGATGGGGAGCGGAGTTTCGTGCCCAACGACGACAGCGTTCTCCACATTGGCGACCGGATTGCCGTTTCAGTGATCGGCCTTGACAAGTTCAACCCAGCCTTGATCACGTTCGGGCATGAGATCTCGTACTTCCCCGAACATCCTCAGGTCATCATCGTCGGGGCCTCGCCCATCGGGACGAAAATGGCTGAGGACTGGCTGAAACACGGCGCGAGCGTCACTGTGCTGGAACGAGAACTCCACCTCGCCAACAAGTTGGCAGGTTCGAAAACCGGAGGGCACCTCAACATCGATGTCATTCACGGCGACCACCTCGACCGGTCCGTTCTCGAAGAGATTTCCATCGACCAGTTCGACGTGGCTGTGAGTGCGCTTGGCGACGACCACGCCAACATTGCAGCGGTGTTGATGATGTCGGATTTGGGTGTGCCTCACACCGGCCTCATGCTCCACGACGCTGACTTGGTGAAGGTCACGCAACGCATGGGCATCTCGTTCGCTGTTGACCGCCATCGGGTGGCTGTCAACAACATTCTGTCCCACGTCCACCGTAGCCTCTCCGGGCATTATGCGCTCCTCGCAGAAGTTCCGAACGTGGTCGGCATCACGCTAAAGATTACAGAACGCGCAAAATTCGCCGGTAAGTCGGTGGCTGATGCTCAATTCCCCGACTGGATACGGCCCGCCTTCATCAAGCGAAGAAACTTGGCGGGTGAGTGGGAGTCGATGGAACCGAAGCCCGATCAACTGTTGCTTGAAAACGACCGAATGGTTCTGTTTTGTTTGAAGGAGAAGGTCTCCGAAGCACAGAAGCGATTCAAGGTGTGAACATGCGCTCCGACGTGCTGAACCTGATTCTCGGCTGGACCTTGCTGGCCTTGCTTGTTCCGTTGGCTGTTTGTGGATTGATTACGCTGTTGTTGGACGGCTGGGTGTTGGCCGTCCAGGCCTTCCTGCCTGCGATGCTCATCAGCGGTGGCTTGGGTGCTGTCATGCTGGGGTTGTTCACGCGAACAGACTCGGCCCAGCGCCTTCGGGATTTGGAGGCCTTCGTCGGTGTTGGCCTGGTTTGGCCGCTCACCGTGTTCATTGGTTCGCTTCCCTATTGGTTTGGTGGTGTCTTTGTTGGTCCATTCGTTGAAGATGCACAACTCATTGACATCCTGCGTGGATTTGTGAATTCCTGGTTCGAATCCATGTCAGGATTCACCACTTCCGGGGCCACCGTTCTCTCCCACTCGATGAGCCCCAACTGCATTCCCGGCACCACGCCCGATTGCATCAATGCACAGCCTCGGGGTCTCTTGCTGTGGCGCTCGCTCACACAATGGTTGGGCGGTATGGGGGTCGTGATGTTGGGGATGCTCGTGCTTTCCAGAATCATCGGCGGCGGCATGGCCCTCGCCCGCGCCGAGTTGACCGGTCCGTCGCTGTCTCGCCTGCGACCTAAGTTGCGACAAACTGCCATGGCCCTCTGGGGGCTCTATCTTTTGCTCACCCTCGTTGAAATGCTCGCGTTGAAGTTCATTGGTGGCATGTCGGTGTTCGATTCGGTCAATCATGCCTTCACCACGATGCCCAGCGGTGGGTTTTCAACCCGTGATGCCAGCATCGCCTACTACGATTCCGCCGTGATTGAAATCATCATCATCGTGTTCATGTTCCTCGCTGGCGTCAATTTTACCTTGATGTGGCTCATGGGGACGGGGGATTTCAAGGCCGCCATCAACGATGAGGAGTTCCGCACGTACCTGTTCTATATTTCAGGGGCTGTTCTTCTTATCTCGCTCTCGTTGGTGCTGGTCGGCGTGTCCCTCGGTCATGCGGTGTTGGACACGGTGTTTCACGTCCTATCCATTGGCACCTCCACGGGGTACGCTTCAGCGGATTACGCTGCCTGGCCTGGTGTGGCACGCATCATCCTCCTTCTGTTGATGATCGTGGGTGCTTGCGCCGGTTCGACCAGCGGTGGGTTGAAACTCATGCGGATTCGTATCGGACTCAAGGTTGCCTTCCGTGAGTTGGCCCGTATTGCACAACCGCGGAAAATTCACATGATTCGAATGAACGATGAGGTGGTTGACGACAAGCAAGTGAGCCTGGTCGTTGGCATGCTGTTTATCTGGGTCATTTTGTTCGGGTTCTCCTGCATTGTGTTGGCCATGATGATGCCCGATGCGTCGTTTGAAACCATCTTTTCAGTTGCTGCTTCGGGGTTGGGCAACACGGGACCGGCCCTCGGCGCCTACGGTCCTACCGAAACATGGGCGAGCATGAACTCGGCCTCCTTGATCTTCACATCAATTCTGATGTGGTTTGGTCGTCTTGAGTTGTTGACGGCCATCATCGTTCTTCATCCGCACAGCTGGCGCCGAGAAGAGAAGTCCGACGGTGAACGTCAGGGCATGGCCATGGTAAAGCGAATGCTCGACCGAGAAGGCGTTGAGGATTAAAAAAGCGTCATTTGACCAGGACTTGGACCGGGTTCGTCATCTTCAGGTTGCTCAGCGGGCTCGACGTGTTGGTCGGGCGCAACATCACGGTGAGCTGGTGTGTAAGATGCCTCACGCCGTTGTGCTTCCCGCCCCTCAGCATCCAGTTGCTTGAGCGCCATGAGGTGGTCTTTGTGCTTCTCCTCAGCGGCTTCGTAGTCCTTGAGGAGCGCCTTGGACGAGCGTCTCGTTTTGGCCAAACCAGCCAAGGACAAGTGTTCCTCCCCCGTGAGGCCAAGATTGAGTGAGATGTCAAAGAGCGTTGAATCACCGAGTTGGCTGTCGTCTTGGGACAGCATAAACAACGGGTGGAGGAACTCATCACGAGTGGTGGCCCTGTTCGTCCCCGCCAGTTCTGCCAATTTCTCGACAATGCTTCCTCGCCCAACGGGTGCTGAACGGCGTAAGTAGTGCGGGTAAGAGGGGAAAATCCTCCCTTCAAGTGGTACGGCGTTGGCCGTTGAAGCGGCGAGTGCCGTGAGGTGTTGGGTCCAATACGTTGACCGGTGGGCCGTGTTGAGGAAACGTCCCATCATGGCCCTGTCGGCTTGA
This sequence comes from Candidatus Poseidoniales archaeon, assembly GCA_038144595.1. Lineage (GTDB taxonomy): Archaea > Thermoplasmatota > Poseidoniia > Poseidoniales > Poseidoniaceae > Poseidonia. Next base: position 119,766 of record JAYQOB010000007.1, read on the forward strand.
ATCAGTGATGATGAGCCTCGGCGAATGCTGGGCCCGTGTGTGAACAAGGAGGCATTGTTCCAGTGCACCCAGTTCAAGAAATCTGACGGATCTTTGTCAATGGTCCGGATGAGGGTTGCTGCTTCTTCGCTGCTTCTCTCTCTATAGAGGCGGTCAAGGCCGGGAAAAATCTCCACCGTGACGTCTCGCTGGCTCGCCTCGGCGTGGGCATGAACCATGGCGGGCGTCAGTGCCCCTTCTCCGAGGCCCGTCGCCAGCACTTGGAGGTCCCGGACCAACGCCCGCAAGTCGCCGTGGTTCGTGCTGGCGAGGGCGTCAATGGCCTTCTCCTCAAATTCCACGCCTTCCTCACGAAGCACCCGGCGCGCAATGCGCCGTAAGGCCTCATCGCTGGCTCGTACGAAATTGATCTTGATCAGGTGCCGTGTAAATCGGTCCCGAGTGCTCCGCCAAGAGGAGTTCTTGCCCCACAGTCCCATCTCCTCGTTACAGGCGAGAATGACCGGTTGTTTGGTCTGGTCGAGTAACCTGAGGAGTTCCGCTTTTCCTCCAGAATCACCGGAGAGGGTGGAGCCGGGACGATCGTCATCGTTGTCCATGGCTCGTTCAATTCGTTCTTGACTCACTTGGCGCAGACCGCCTGACAAATGGTCCACCTCGTCCAACAGAATGAGCGTGCGGGAGGGTGGTGCGCTGGGGTCGTGAAAGAGGGACCGGTGGGTTGCACCGCTCGTGGCGGCTTTTCGAATGGCCGCTGCGTTCCTGGGATCACTGGCGTTCAGTTCAATCACGTTCCAACCCATGTCTTCAGCGATGGCTCTTGCCACCGTTGTTTTCCCAACCCCCGGTGGCCCGATGAGCAGGATGGCCTTCTTTTTCGGCGTCCCGTTCTGCCATTCGTCAAGCCAGGCTCGGATTTTTCGTCGTTGGACTTCGTTGCCTTCAAGCAACTGTTCTGAGCGGGGACGGTGCCGCTCCGTCCAATCGCTCGCTTGACCCATGCCTCACCATCCGCTGGAGGGTTCTTCAACCTTCAGCAGGCCAAACCGGCGAGAGTGTGGTGTCGTCGTTCGACCGGTTTCAAGAAAGCGAATCGATCGTGACGCGATGCTGCTCACCCGTGTCGCGGTCGCGGACGGTCACGGTGCCATCCTCGAGCGATTGATGGTCGACGGTGATGCAGACGGGAACACCGATCTCATCGGCCCGTGCATAGCGACGGCCAATGGAACCGCTGGCATCGTACATGGAGACGAGGCCGGATGTTTTGCAAAGGGTCTGGTGAAGCTTCCACGCCACCACTCCCATACCGTCTTTTTCAAACAGCGGGAAGACCGCGTAGTCAACGGGGGCGATGGTAGGTGACAAGCGCATCAGCGTGTAGGGTTCACCGTTCTTCTCCAGTTCTGAATAGGCGTGGTCGATGACGTGCCAGATGATTCGGTCAATCCCAAAGGCCGGTTCAATGACATGAGGAATGTACCATTCACCGGTCTCCTTGATGGTTTTTTCTGATTGGGTTTGACATGTTCCTCGCCCACCATGACCTTCTCACCGTTTTCCAACTCGACCTCAGTAGGGGAAGTTGGTCGATTTCGGCAGGGATTCAACAGCCGTTTTGACGGCACCAGCGAGGGCTTTGAAGGTCGGTCCAGCCGTGGCGCCGTTGATGGTCCATGCATCGATGGTGATGGTGCGTGGCTCATCGAATTCTCGGCGTGCTCGCAGCGTTTTTCCCGTGGCCTTTTCGTGGCTTTCGAGGTCATAGCAACCACGGTGCGCAATGCCTACGCATTCAATCCAGCCATAACTTCCCTCAATTTCAGCATCCCAGCAGTCCATGGCGTAATGCGCCATCTCGTCCTGCTCGTGCTGTCGGAACCTCAGTCGGGCAGGGTCGATGCCGATGTCCACGAGGAAATCCCGGGTGATGCCCATGAATCGTGCAACCGTTGGGTGGCGAATGAGTTCCTGCTTACACGCCTCACCCAAGGTCATTTCAACGGTGTTTCCTCCGTCGCCAATCAGGCTCAGCGGTGTGTCATCCCACGGCGATAAATCGTCGGTCAACTCGGCTTCCGGATCGATGAAATATTCCAGTTCAGCCATGTTGAATTCACGGAGGCGAATCATGCCTTGGCGGGGAGCGATTTCGTTCCTGTACCCTTTGCCAACCTGCATTGCACCGAACGGGAGACGTTCCCTGAAGTGGCGATGCAGTGCGTTGAACGAGGTGAACATGCCTTGGGCCGTTTCCGGACGCAAAAAACCAGGGCGGCCTGAATCACCAGCGCCGATGGTGGTGTTGAACATCAAGTTCTGTGCTTTGACCTCGCTCCATGCTTGGTCGCCACAGGCAGGACAGGTCGGTTGAACATCGAACAAAAGATTCTGCAATTCTTCTCGCTTGAGGGCGTCGGGGTTGGGGTGATGGGGCTCCAGCAGCGTATCGGCACGGCTGGCTTCCCCGCATGAGACGCATTCGGTCATGAAATCGGAGAATTCGCCAACGTGGCCGCTGGCCTCGAGAACCGCATAGGGCGTGACGGTCGGGCATGAGAGTTCGACCACGTTGCCCAGTTGCAGCCAGTGGTCCAACCAACGCTGATTGACCCGAGAGCGCATTCTTCCACCCACGGGTCCAAAATCGTAGAGGCCTTTCGCACCGCCATGAATTTCAAAGGCGGGCAGAAGGAAACCACGGCGCTTCAGCATCCCGCTGAGTCGTTCAAGCCGTCCATCTTCGGTCATGACCTTCGCCTCGTTTGCCGGCTGTCAGGGGCACCTAAGAACTTCACCGAGCCAACAGCGCCTGCCCCTCACTTCCTCAGACACAGCATTAAAGCCGACCACCCGTTGCTCGCTTCATGGGTCAATCGATGGTCGCCATCATCGAAGACGATTGCACGGGGTGCGACCTCTGCATCCTCCACTGCCCTTTTGAGGCGCTCCTGCCACTCCAGGTTAATCCCCCAGGCCGAAGCCATCCCAAGCGACCTGTGGTGGTGGTTGAACAGCGCTGCGTAGGCTGCCTGTCCTGCATTGGTTCCTGCCCCACCGATGCGTTGCATGAGGTCGGTGTTCCTCCCAACGCAACAGAATCACCCCTCGTGTTCCACAAGGAGGGGCCCGCAACCGAAGCCGTGCTTCGTTGGAAAAAGCGCGCAACTCGCTGGCCTTGATGTTCATTCAAGGATGCGGAATGCTTTTGAACACCTTTTGCACGCTCCAACCCCATAGGGTGGCAAAAAGAAATGGCCGAGATTGTCTACTTGGACTCTCCTTTGGAGTCTGAGGCACTGTTTGAACGGTTGTGCCCTCCGGTGCGCCAGTGGTTCAAGGACAAATTCCCGGATTTCACCCCCCCTCAAAAATTGGCGATTCCGGCCATCATGGACAAGCAGCATCTCCTGCTCTGTTCGCCGACGGGTTCGGGGAAGACGCTCACGGCTTTCCTGACCGTGATCGACCAACTGGTTCGTCTCGCCTTGGACAAGAAGTTGGAGAAAAAGGTTCACGCCATCTACATCTCGCCCATCAAAGCACTGGCCAACGACATCCAGCGAAACTTGATTGGACCGCTCAACGAGATTACGGAACATTACCTCCCCGACCGTGCCCAAGAAATTCGGGTCGGTCTTCGAACCGGAGACACGTCGCAATCCGACCGACAGAAAATGCTTCGTAACCCACCTCATATTTTGATCACGACACCGGAGAGCTTGGCGATCGCCATCACCTCGCCTCGCTTTCAGCCCATCGTCAGCGAAGTCGAATACATGATCATCGACGAATTGCACTCGATGGTCTCCACCAAGCGTGGTGTGCATCTTTCGCTGACGCTCTCTCTGCTGGATTCATTGCTCAAAAATCCCGTTCAGCGTATCGGTATTTCCGCCACGATGGAGCCGCTTGAAACCGTTGCGGAATACCTCGTGAGCAGCGATGACCGCGAGGCCAGAGGTCAACCAACATCGGTGTCCATCGCCAAGATTTCAGGCTCGAGGGAACTTGACCTTGACATTCTCATCACGCATCCAAAGTTTAGCGATCTCTCGATGGCAAAGGTGCTCGAATACAACATCGAAGCCATCGCAGATCTCATCAGTGCCCACACCACAACGCTTGTCTTCGCTAACACCCGTAAGATGACGGAAACCATCGTTCAGAAATTACGCCCCTTCCTCGGCGAATTGGTCGCAGGCCACCACGGTTCCATGGACAAAAACATCCGCTTGGATGTAGAGAAGAAACTGAAGTATGGCCACTTGCGCGCCGTGGTTACTTCTTCCTCACTTGAGATGGGTATTGACATTGGTTCGGTTGATTTGGTTCTCCAAGTCGGCAGCCCCGGGGACATTGCGACGGCGCTGCAGCGCATTGGTCGTGCCGGCCACCACGTTGGTGGCATCCCTCGTGCTCGATTCTTACCGACCGGCGTGGATGACCTCATCGAACTCGCTGCCCTGCAGGCCGCCATCCAAACCGGTGATATGGACCGCCTGGATTTCCCCCAAAATTGCCTTGACGTGGTGGCTCAGTTCATCATCGGGCTGGTCATCATTAACGACTTGGACATTGATGAAGCCTACGAAGTCATCGTGAATTCATGGTCGTATCGAAATTTCGAATACGACGATTTCATTGAAGTCCTCGACATGCTCGAAGAAGAGCGCAGAATTTGGATCGATTGGGAGGAAAACATCTTCGGAAAGCGTGGCTATTCCCGTATGATCTATTACACGAACATCGGTACCATCGCACCGGACAATTCCTACTTGGTGTTCAATGCTGAAGGGTCGATTCTCGGAAAATTGTCCGGCTCCTTCGTCTCCAACCTCCGAACAGGGGATGTCATTCTGCTGGGCGGTTCGACGTACCGTGTGACCAACATCCAAGGGACCCGGGTCAACGTCACCAGCGTCACCGGCCACCGGCCCACCATTCCGTCGTGGTCGGGTGAAGCAAGAAGTCGCAGTCGTGAATTATCACAAGCGCTCCTCGACCTCATTGGGCACTGCATTGTCGCCCTTCGCCGTTAGCACGACCCTCGGATGCTCCTGCGAGAGGTGTACGGTCTTTCCAACGAGGTGGCCAACGCCATTGCCCGCCACCTGGAAGAGCATTCGCTTGATTCCTTCCAAGTACCCGATTCTCGACGCATTTTGGTGGAGCAGGTCATCTCCGGATCCTTCCCGACCTACATGATCACCACCTGTCGAGGGCGTGGATTCAACACAGCCTTGGGCTACTTCATGGCCGGATTGGCTGAAGCCAACAACATCGCCGTCATCGAAATGTCGTTTGACGAGAACGGCCTCCTGCTCAAGACCTCGCAGGAAGTTGACCCTGGCGCCATGTACACGGCGTTTCGTGAGAACAATCACCACGACGTCATCGAACGCTACATCATCAACACCCAAATTTTTGCCAAGCGGTTCAGGGAAGTCTCCGGTCGCTCGCTCATCATCCCCAAACGCATGGGTGCTGAAGAGATCAGTCTTCAGCAATTCCAACAACGAGCAGAGGCTCCTGCAGAAGCATCGCACCATGGACAGCAGCCTCTTGATGCGGGAAGCGAAGAGCGAAATCATGTTTGGCGACATTGATTTGATCGGCTTGGAGGATTTCCTCACCGCCTGTGTGGCTGGCGACGCTCGCATTGTCCACACCAAGGTCGTCGTTCCCTCGCGACTGGGCATGTCGCTGTTCATGTCGGCCTTCGAGGACCTCATGTCGATGAAAACACGAGCCTTCCTCGTCAAGGACATCGACCCTTCGATTCTTCAACGCCTCCTCGGTACTCGTTCGCTTGCGACCGAACTGTCATCCGAGCAGCTGAGCACCTATTACGCCGACAAGGCACCGGTGCCGACCAACGCCAAGGAATTGTTCCGCTTGATGAGTCATGGCGGCGGATTGGACCGTGAGTTCAACAACCCGTTGTACAAAGAAAAACTCGCCGATATCCCGCTTGAGACCATCCGTGGTTGGGTCGAGGAATTGTGCCAGGCAGAACAAATCACCAAACTTGACGGCACGGGTCAAGACGAGTTGGATGGGAAGTGGTTTGCTCCGTACATGGCTGAAATTCACGGCACCTTGGGTTGCTTAGCGGTGGCCGGTGGCAAGGAGGTCGAAAACCTGCTGGAACTCCACACGGCTGGCTTGACCTACACCATGGCGACCGCCTTCGATGGCACCAAACCGACGGCATGGGAAGAGTGCTCGCTTGGCGATCCGCAAGAGGCCCTTCGTGTGAAAATCATTGAGATGCTGGGCTCAGAGGGTCCGAAGACCTCCGATGAGATGGTCGACCGTCTCCCCTTCCCGCAAACCCTCATTGAACGAGCGCTGCATGAACTCGAGGGGCGCAACGTCATTTCGGTCGGGTTTTTCATTCAAACCGATGATGCCGAATACATCCTGAAGATCGTCGAACACCGCCTCACGGGTGGCGAAGAAGAGGTCGTCGAGTACCGCTGGGTTCAGAACATGGTGCTCGATAAATCGTTCAAGCAATACGATGACGGATTCACGGCGTTCAACGAGCATGTTCTGTTCCAAAAACAGCAAGAACTCCTCTACCGAGTTGACCAATTTGCGTTCAACGATTGGACGGATGTTCAACTTGACTCGGACGTCATCATGGGGCGGTTGCTTCACAACCGGATTGGTTACACCACCAAACGAAACATTCCGATGTTGTTGGGCTTGAAGCCTGAGCCTTGGATGGGGCCAATGGAAGAGGAAATTTTGAGCAAAATTCCTCCCGGTGAAAACGTGACCCGTCAGGAAATCATGGCCGGGTACCCGAAGGGCGACGAACATAAGTCCCTCCAACGCGACCTCAAGAACGCCCTGAGCAACCTCGAGCGGCAAATGCTGGTTGTCAAGCAGTTTGAAGAGGTAGCCGGAAGAAGGCGTCGTCTTTCCCTGTTCCACCGCGTGCAGGACGTCTACCCTGCCCTCTCGTTTGAGGACGCCCTTGAAGAAGTCGTTCGCCGCATGGGGCCTGTGAAGGCCAGCACCCTCCGATTCTACGTTTCCCGCAGTTTTGAAGAATTGACCGTGGCGCTGATGAACCTCGAACAGGAGGGGCGCATCGCCAAAGTCATGGCCCTCGTTCCTGATCCCGAAGCGTTCTATTGTGCGCCCGATGAAGTGGACGAGTTGATGCGTCCTCGGAGAGAAGATCGCACGGTTCGTATTCTCACCCAGTCCGACCCGTATGTTTCTCGCTTCATCTGGGAGGTTCGAAGCGTCCTGGACCGAGGTTGGTACCTTCCCATCTTCAAAGGGGTTGACCCCATTGGAAAGGTGCTGATGTTCAAGGTGAACGATTACCTTGAGATCAAGGACCTTCATGTGCCCACGGCCTACCTCGATGAGTTCTGTGAGGCGTTTAACATCCTGCTCGACAATCACGCCGCTCAGCTCGTGGACGTAAGCGTCCTTTCGAATTTCAACAGCGAACCCATTACTTCGCTTGATGAAACGACAAAAGCAGCGCTCGAAGGCATCGGCTTCAAGGTCACCGGCGAACGAATGATTCGTGGCGCTGTGGTGGACCCCCAGCCGAGGGAAATCGCAGAGCGGGCGCTCTTCCACAAGCACCATTTGCATCAGTCCACTCGCCACGAGAACGAAATTTTGGCGCTCAAGGTTGTTGATGAAATTCGAGATGACTTCGCGCTCCGGGGGCGAAGCGAACTTTATCGCGTTGACCTCAAGAGCATGGCGAGCGCTCACCGCCTTCACCAAGGCATCAACTTGCGAGGGCACCAGGTGTGGGCGTCGTACGAGCACTTCCAAAACATTCTCGCGATTCGAAACCAACCGGCGGATGAGGAACTTTGGGACATTGTGGAATTCTTTAGCAGCCACTCCGACCCGAACTTGTTCAAGGAACGACATGCACTCTCGCAATCCGAATTCCGAAAACTTGTGCAACCGCTGATCCGCTCGGGCCACATTGTACAGGATTTCCGTGGCGGCTTCCGAAGCGTGTTTGTCCCTGAGGGCGTGGACCGTGCCGAACTGCGAAAGGAGTACATCCGCAACCTCGTTGAAAAATTCCCGGTGATCACCCTGCGTCAATTAACGCAACTGGCCGGTCCTTCGTTCAAACCCGAGGAATTGAAGGCCGTGCTCAACAGTTTCGAGGAAGATGAGACCCTTATCAAAGGCTTCCTCATTGAAGATTTCCACCAAGTCTGCTGGGGCCGAAAGGAGTTGCTTCAAGAGGCCAAATCCATCCCAGCCATTCGCGACTTTGTACTCCCGCCATCCGACCCCATCGCACCCTATTTCGCTGACATCATGAAAGAGCGGTTTGGCTTTGGTTCGGCTTACCTCGTGTTTAGAAACGCCGAACCGGTAGCAGCGTTCAAGGCCAACACCCGAAACAAGATCATCGACGTCAAGGATTACGAAGGCTCAGAGAAGGCGTGGCGAATTGTCAAAGAATTCGCTTGGGAGCATCAAATGCCCCTGCAAACCGAGCTCAGAATCGGCGGCAAGAAACTTCAGTAGTGTGCAGGCCCATGGAACACTTCACCGAGGTAGGCACAGACCTCTTCGAGGAAGGCAACATCTTCCGGCGAGAAGGCCGCTGGAGTGTCGGAATCCACGTCGAGCACCGCCACCACCTCTCCTTTGCTGTTTTTCACAGGAACCACGACCTCGCTGTTGGTGCTTGAACTGCACGCAATGTGCTCGGGCCGGACATGAACATCGGGCACGTCCTGGGTCGCTCCGGTTCGCGCAGCCGCGCCGCAGATGCCCTTGTCAAACGGGATGTAGAGGCAACCATGACCGCCTTGGTACGGGCCTATTTTCAGCACACCCGGCTCTGTGGTACGGTAGAATCCGGTCCAGTGGAAGTGGTCGAACCCGTGATGGAGCTCGCAGACCACGGTGGCCATGGCGGCCACCCAGTCGGTTTCACCCTCGAGCAATCCCTTGATTCGGGTGAAGACTTCTGCGTGCATAATGGCCGGGCGATGAATGGTGTATTTGAAGCCTTGAACATCACCGCACGGGATTTTTGTTCGCCGCTTCCCTTCACGGGGCGAAAATCAATTCACCATGTGATTGAAATAGAATCTCACCGTGGTGAGGGTCATGAAGAAGGCCTTGTTCTTGGTCGGTTTGTTTCTCATCAGCCTTGCCTCGCCGCTGGCGCTGACCGTATCGGCCGACGGTCATGAGGGGGATGAGATGGGCATTCTCCACACCGCCATCAACCCTGCGAACAACAACACGTACCACCTTCTCACCGCCTCGTCATGGGAAGACGCTGCCTCCTACGCCCGGTCGCTTGACGGCTTCTTGGTCACGATTGATGATGACTCCGAAAATGCATGGTTGTTTGACACCTTTGCCTCGTGGGACAATCAATCCCGCCACCTTTGGACTGGACTTTCCGACCATGATGAGGAAGGCCAGTATCGCTGGCACGACGGAACGCCTTTCCTGTACCGTGCATGGGGCGAGGACCAACCTTCGGAAGGCGGTGACGAGGACTTTGTTCACATCGCCAGCACCAACATGGGGAACATTGACCCTGGTACGTGGAACGATCTCGAAAACGACCCGCAGTATTTCCCTGTGTACGGCGTGGTTGAACTTGGTCCGGGTGCCGATTATGCCCTCCGGTTTGACGGACAAGCCGACCACGTTGTCGTTGAACACGACGAAGCCTTGGACATGACCGACCAAACCCATCTTGAACTCTCAGCGTGGGTTCACCCGTACACCGTCGAAGGAAACCAATTCATCATGATGAAAGGGGATTACGGCTGGGGGCTCTACCTCAACGACGGCCGTGTTGCCTTCGCATCCGAGTACAGCCTGTCCCGCCATCCCGTCTCCAACGAAACGGTGGCGGTTGACACGTGGTCGTTCATCCAAGTGCTCGCCGTTGCAGGTGTGGGCTACACGTTCTCCATCGACGGCGAAGAAGCCGGCGTGGTCCTTGATGACGAGGCCTCCATCCCCTTGGGTGATTTTGGCTCAAACGACTGCTATGAGAACGGCCTCGCATGCGATGAACTCTACATCGCTCGGATGGGCGCAGGTTGTGATTGCAACCATTTCGAAGGCGTTCTCGACAACATGACGGTTCGTTCAGGCACCAACCAGAGCAACATGGAGGCACGGCTCCACCTTGATTTCCCCGAGGGCGAGGGTGGACAAACCGTCGATGCCTCGGGTGAGCGAACGGGGTTCATCGAGGGAGCAGATTGGGTCATGCCCGATGGAAGCATCGTGGCTCAAGCCGTTGAGTTGTTCATTGGCGAAGGCTTCGACCTTGAATTTGCAGCGGAGGGCGATACCCTTCTGTTCTTTGTTGAAATTGAGGAGTACACCCGGTCGCTTTACTGGTATTCGTATTCACTGAAATTCGATGACTTTGAAGCGATGACTGAATACACGATCTATGCGCTTTCCAACGAGATTCCGGATGAATGGAACCACGACACCGAATCCTTCGGCGAGTTCGGCTTCGTTTACGAAGCATGGTCCTGGCCCACCGAGGGCGTCATGTGGTTCACGATGGTGCTGCACACCGATGTTGAGGAGCTTTACATCGAATTGGACGCCGACATCGCCGACCCACCGCCCACGCTCGACGACATGACGGAGCTCAAAGAGAGCATCCCCGTGACCAACCAAGAAGTCAGTTGGGATTCCTTTACGAGCGGTCGGCAAAGTGCTGGAGATTACAATGCGAATTACTACTACGTGAACGTCACCGAACCGCTGGCTGATCTGCGGATCAAAACCTACAGCGGTCGCGGCAACGTCGACATCGGTATTTCCTACTACAGCCCACCAACGCCAGAGGATTTCTGGTGGGGTGAACCCATCGGGTTTGATGAAGACGGCAACGACGAAAAGGAAAGCACGGTGGAGATGGAAGCATGGTCCACCGGCCCCGGAAACGAGGAAGAAGTGCATCTCTTCGATGTCGAGCCTGGCCTCTACTACATCACGGCTTACAGTTTCCGAGAAGCCCGCGGGTTCACCATCGTGGCCGATTTCGTTTATCCTCCGGAGAACGTGGATCCCGATGACGCCATCACGCTCACACCCGGGGTTGAGTACGGCTTGTTGAGCGGCTACGACGGCCTGAATCAATACTTCAAGGTTGAAGTCCCCCAAGGCACAGAACGCCTGATCGTTGACCTCAACGACGGTGCTGGCGAAGCCTCCTTGTTCATGCGACTCGATCAGGCCCCTACCTCTGGCACCTACGACCATCATTCCACAAGCGATGGCGCCAACGACCGCATCGCTTTCAACGACCCTACGCCAGGGTGGTGGTACATCCTGCTCACCTCGGAATCGGCCTTCACCGGTGTGAACATCGTGGCTGAATTTGCCGACCGCTACGTCTGGGATTACGACGGAACGCCCATTGAACTCTTCAACGATGAGGCCCTCGAAGGCATTGCCGTTGGGAAGGGGGGCGACATTGCCTTCTACGCCGTCCTTGAGGAGCCCGGCAACATGTTTTGGTTGGAAACATACGGTGGTTCAGGCGACATCATGCTCACCGTTGAAGGGATGCAATACGAGATTGAGTTCACCGACGGCGGAGGTCGACCAGGCACAGGTTTTGGTATTGAAACCGTCCCTCGAGAGGTTGAATTGACGAGCGGGAAAGACGGCACGAACCATCAGGTGAGCCTCGAATTCCCGTTGAACGGCCGCTTTGACATCACCATGACGGGGCTCTCGGACGCCGAGGAAGTTTCCATCGTCGTGCGCTGGGATGAAAGCGACTTCCCAGTCGACCCCATTGAGCCCGTTGAGCCCGTTGACCCGAGTGAAGTTCAGACATGTCAGGAGCGGGCCGAGGAAGCCTTTACCGAGGCAGACGTGAACGGCGACGGCCTTGTGGACGGTCGAGAGTTAACGGGGGCGGACGTTGATGACACTGACGTCTCTGACATCGATCTTAACGACGACGGGATGCTGGAATATCGAGAAGTGCTCCAGGCTTTCTGCACTTGTGACGTCGAATTAAACGATGCCTTTGATGACTTCAGCGGTGGAGGCGATTCAGTGCCCTACGCCGTCTTGGCCGACCATGAATGGGCCAACGTCTACGATTTCAAATCGGTCAGTTTGGACAAGGACGATGCGCTCTCCGACGAGGAATTGGACCTGCTTCTGGTGTTGTGCGAAACCACCTTTGACGCTTTTGACGGTGATGGCGACGGTGTGCCCGACGAACAGGATGCCTTCCCAGAGGACCCGACCGAAACGAAAGACACGGACGGTGATGGTGTCGGCGACAACTCTGACATTGTGGCGAGTGTTTCCAACGACATCATCTACGCCTCAGCCGGAATGGTCTTCCTCATCCTCGCTGGATTGCTCATTGGCTTCCTTCGTTCCGGTCGCCCTCCGGCGGAGGATGGGATGTGGGATGGACAGGATGCCATGAGCGAGGCAGCCTTCAGCGATGGTGGGAGCGCCACCAACCTGTACCAAAAGGAAGCTGTCGCGCTTCCTGAACATTCGTTCTCGGTTCAATCGCCGTTGGTGCCGTCTGACATGGACAACACCCCAATGGACTTGGTCGAATCACTGGTGGCGTCGTCGATGCAGGCACCGTCCCCTGAATTGATGGGCATGATGTTGGACGGGGTCGAGACCATTGAATTCCCCACGGGCAGCAGTCAGATTTGGATTCGTCCAACTCCTGAGAGCATGTGGCAACCAAAGCCGTGAGGTCAGAAGACATCATACGGGTGGAGTCGGAGGGCCACGCGCCCCTGTAGTGTAGTGGATATCACCCCGGCCTCCGGAGCCAGGAACCCGCGTTCGAATCGCGGCAGGGGCGCTCAATGTTCGACAAAACCGTCCCAGAGTCGCATGTAGTCGATGAAGGTGGGGCTCAAACCAGCCGATGCCAAGTGGTTGACGCTGAACGGAGGGCGCAACGGTTCTGCTGCTCCCTCTCGGAGGTATCGCGGCCAATCTGGATGGCCGATGCCCGCTCGTCCAACACCGATGAAATCACCACCCTGCTCCACCGCCTTTCCTGCTTCCTCGGCGTTCCACACACCGCCGGTAGTGATAAGCGGCAGGTGGTCGGGAAGGTTTTCCCGAAACACGGTGGTGTAGTGGACCTCCCGTCCTTCATAGACCCCCTTGGCTTGAATGTCCCAGCATGAGACGTGGACGAAGTCAAGCTCCATCGTTGAACAGAGACGAAGTGCCTCAAGGGAATCGACCAGGTTCATGCCGCATGCTTTGAGTTCAGGCGAGAGGCGCACACCCACGAGAAATTCCGGACCCGTCTGTCGGCGGACTTCCGAGACGATTTCTGCGAGGAACTGCGTCCGCTCGCCCTGCGAACCGCCCCAGCCATCGTTCCTACGATTGGTTCCTGCTCCCAGAAATTGAGCGATGAGGTAGCCATGAGCTCCATGGAGTTCCACCCCTTGAAAACCGGCTTGTTCACAACGTCGGGCCGCTGCCCCAAATCCGCCGATCACCTCACGAATGTCCTGCTCGCTCATGGCTCGGCTCGTGCCGAGGTCGCCTCCCAGTTCGTTGGCGGAGGCCGACATGGGTTGCACCCCCGTCAAGGCCTCGGGGGCTCGCATACCACCGTGGAACAACTGCGCGAGGCCGATGGCGCCGTGTCGTGTGATGGCCTCTGCCATCGTGGTCAACCCTTCCGCATGGTGGTCGGACCACGTCCCGAATTCACCCTCCCAGCCTTGCCCTTGCTCCAGCACGTGGGTGGCGGCGGTGGTGATGATGCCAAACCCACCGATGCTCCGGGCTTCCAACCAGGCGATCTCGTTGGATGAAACGGTGCCGTCGTCGTGGCTTTGCTTGTTTGTCATCGCTGCGAGCACCGTCCGGTTTCGAACGGTGAGGTCGCCCCTCGCAAAGGTGTAGGGGGCGAGGGCAGGGTGCATGAAGGCAGGTTTCACCCGAACATCATCATCCTTTCTCACCACAGTTCTCATGAATTCAGATCGGTTGCCCGAGGTTGACGCAGACGTGATCTAGTGGTTATGATGGGAGGTTCCCAACCTCTCCACCCGGGTTCGAGTCCCGGCGTCTGCATGCCTAACGACGTTTTTTGGGTTCTGTGCCCGTTAAGGTCAGGATGTTTTTGTGCATGCTTGGCAGCATTTCAAACATGATGAGCGCCAGCAAGAACATGGCGAATAGACTTACGAAACGAGCGACATAACTGTGGCCAAACTCAAAGACGCTCAAGCCCCAAAAGGTCCACTCCGTGTAGGTCATGTGCATCCAAATCAGTCCTGCATTTCTGAACAGGTTGAGCAGGTGGATGGTGGGCAGAATCAGCAGCAAGGCTCGTACTCGCTTTTTCCACGAGAGGTCGAGGACAGCGATGGCTCCGACGAAGAGCACCATCGACTGAATGGCCGTGCAGGCGAGGACGAAATTGATGCCAATGGCTTCACCGTTGGCGAGGAGAAGTTCGGATTGAAAGGCGTATTCGCCGGTGAAGTCGGTCGCAAACCATCGGTTTCCATCCCAATCCTCCCAGGCAACCCGTCCGCTGGTGTCGTTGACCCAGGTGGTGCCGATTTGGATGTCCGTTCCCGTTGCGAAGCCGAGGAACAAGGCTGACTGCGACGCTACGAACCAAATGGCGAGGACGCTGAGGTAGGGGACGTATGCAATCAACAGGTAAGGCCCGCCAGCGAAGGCGACCGTTCCGCGAGCCCACACAATGGCCTCCTTCTTTCTCCCCTCAGCCTGTGCTTCCCACCATGCAGCCCAGCAACTCAAGGGCAACGTCAGTGCGGCCATGATCGTAAGAATGGGGTCGTCGTGTTCCATGTAGGTCCACGCTTGCGTGAAAAAGTAAAACCCGACGAGAACCCAGCCGATTTGGGCGAGGCGCACAACATCACGAGCTTTCATCCACCACGAGGCCGCCAGCAACAACATGCCAATGGCTCCCAGCAGGGTGGCCGTCTCCTTCTCAACGAGCACGCTCCCACCGAGCAGGCCCGGGGGTATCAACCTGTTCAACGCAACAAAGGCCATGAGTTGGGTAGACAACCCCGTTCCATGGAGGGGCCTTACGTCCAGTGGACCGTTCCCCCACGAGCGGTAGAGCGTGGCCAGATGCCCGTTGCGTTTCTTGACAGGGACGGTGTCATCAACAAGGGAAAACCGGGGTACGTCAACGGACCGGAAGAGGTTCGGTTGCTCGATGGGGCAGCCAAGGTGATCGGCGACCTCAACCGAGCAGGCTACCTCGTGTGTGTGGTCACCAACCAATCCCCAATTTCGCGGGGTCTATGGGGGCCAGATACCCTCCAATCCATCCATGAAGCCTTGCAAGCCTTGCTTTTTTCCGAAGATGCTATGGCTCAGGTTGACTTGTTTTTGACCTGCCCGCATCGGTTTGAGGACCGATGTCCATGCCGGAAACCATCGCCGGGCATGCTCTCGTTGGGTCATCGTCTTCTTCGAGAAGAACCCGATGTTGAGATGGATTGGCGCCCCGCTCTCCATCCTATCGAACATCCGGCAGTGGATTGGTGGGGGGCTTCCCCAGAATCACCTCACCCGTTGGACCTCATGGTGGGTGACCGTCGCTCTGACATGGGCGCAGGATGGGCGTTTGGTGCTCGAATCTTTCGTGTTCATGCCGCTGTCGGTTTGCAGGCTGTGGGGCAGCGCTTGGCCGACGAGAACGACCCGGGTGATGGGTTTCAACCTTAGGTGATGGCATGGGCTGGTTGGGACTCGACGACACGGACTCCTTGGCAGGCGGGTGCACCACGGAGGTGTTTGACACCCTGCTTCGTCATTTGCCGGCCGGTGCATCAACGGGTGTTCCTCGTCTCGTGAGGCTGTGGCCGTTTGCCAGGCGCCGTACGCGCGGCAACGCAGCGCGGGCCGTCGAAATCCGCACGGTAGACACCGAGGGCCTCCTTGCTCATTTGGACGCCTGGTGGAACGATCATCTTGCACCGCTTGCTGGTGGCGTGGAGGCCTCGTCGATGTCGGACCGAGATCAGTATCCTGCGAGTCCCGGCATGGTTTGGTTCGAGCAAGCACCTCCGCCCTCGGTCTACCTTGATGCGGTACGGTCCCGCGTTGCCATCGAGGGCCTCCCCGAGCCCACCCGTGCTTGGGGGGGACACGGTCGGATTGGAGCGACAGCGGCTGTGGCGTGGCCCGCGTTGAACTGCACGTGGGAAGCCATCGCCTGGCGACTTCATGGGGTCAAGGACCGGCCGCGCCGTGTGGACGAAACTTCCCTTGATGCTGTGGATGCTTGGCCCGACACCTTCCTGTCGCGAGACCCCCGAAAGGGAACGAGCCTCATCGCACCCCGGGGGAAGTCGCCGGTGCTGTTTGGTCTTCGTGCCACGACGTTTGAAACGGCCGAGCGTGGTTGCCAACGCTTGCTTGAGGGCAACGATACCGAACGAGTGGACCGATGGCGAGTGTTTCAGACCAACCAAGCCAGCGGCGACCATTTGGGCTCGCCGATGAAGTTGACCGTTCAACACGTTGAGGTTCATCCGACACGAAAACACGCCACCGTGCTGTGCGGGGATGTTTCGGTGCGTGCCTACGCCGAGGGTGGTCCGGTGAACGCCCTCGCTCGCTGGTTAAAGTCGGGGGATGAAATTTCAGTTGCAGGCCTGACCGACGCCGACGGCGTGGTTCATGCGGAGCGTCTGAAAGTCGAGGCATGGGTGGCTCGAACTCATCAGCGGCCCTCTTGTCCTGGTTGTCATGTTCGCCTGAAAAGCATGGGCACAAGCCAGGGTCTTCGGTGTCCGAAGTGCAAACTTCGTTCTGAGGATGCTTGGGTTAACGCTGAGACGCCTCCGCCCTATGACGGTTGGGTAGAACCTCCTGCCAGCGCCCGACGTCATCTCGCTCGACCGCTGGATTGGGATGAAGGGCTTTGAGAAGGGACGAACCTGCAAAACGATGAAGAACAACGCATCGCAAGCGTTCGTTATGGAGCCCGAAACTCAGATGAACATCGCTTATGCCGTCGCAGGACTTACGTTGCTAGGAATGGTGTGGTTCATCACGCAGCGAGCCAAGTCAAATCGCTCGGCGATGTTGGCGTCCAACGCACCAAAAGTGGCAGGAGACGATGAACTCGAAGGTGGCGCCCGAAATCCTCAGCAATTTGACGAGCCAGACGAGGATGCGCTTGAAGAGATGGCCAAACTCCTCGGTGAAGACGACGATTCAGCCGACGAAGCCTGAGTCCTCGATGGTGAGCGAGACTCGCTCGCCAGCTCTGTCCAGCACGCGTTGCGGACCGTTTTTTCCTCGCCACATGCGCCAAACGGTGAACCCTTTTCCGACCATGGCTTCGGCGCCTCTGGCAACGATGGGGTCGTCGGTGGTTCCGCTGGCATCCACGCTTCCCTTGGAGACCAGGAGGATGGTGATGTGCTCCGGGCACTCGTCAGCAACACGCTGGATGTGTTCCAGCCGATCGGATGGAATTCGGCCACTTCCAGGGCACCAGTCGTCCATCACCACCAAGCCCACACTTGGCAGAGAGGTGGCTGCTTCAAGGAGTGCGTCGATGGCTCGGTCGAAACGTCCTCCAAAATTCATGGCGTGAAACCGAGAACTCTCGACCAAGGAGAGATGTTGAAAGAGTTGGGAAAAGCGGGCAGGGTCTGGCATGTCAACCGATGCCCACAGCACGCGCTGGCCGCCGTTGATCACGTCTGCTGCGAGGTGGAGGCCAAGGGAGGTTCCGCCTGTGCTGCCCTCAATCGCAAGGTGAATCCGCTCACCAGACAAACCGAAATCGTACCGCTCCATGGGGGGAAGATGATGGCATCAGTGAATGAGGGTTGCGGCACCTCCTCCTTCGCAAGGGCTATGACCTTCATGCTGTTCGTCGGGTCATGAGTGGCGAAGTGCGTGATGGTGAACGTATCCCACGAAGAGAGGCTCCTCAGTTCGAGGAAGCCGGAAGTTTTGCTGAGGCGATCACGCGAGACGGCATCCTTGGCACCGCTCTGGATGACAAAAATCAGTACGGGCCTGTTGCCATGATGGTGCTCCTTTTGATCGTGGCCGCCATCACTGGCACGGTCATTCGTATCCTTGGCTGAATCGCTCTTCCCAGCGACAAGGTGACGGGAAACATCAAACACTCCTTCAGGAACTCTGTCCTTCATGAGTGATGGTTCGGTCAACGTTGAGAGCAGGACCTCCTCCCAAGACAAGCGTTGGACCATCATGGCAGCCTTGCTCGGAACCAACACGGCGCTGCTGCTGTTTCAGGGAATTGAGCAGGCCAAATCACCGGACAACGTTCGCGAATTCGCCCTCGCCATCATTGCAGCCGCTCTGCCGTTTCAGGCTATTTACTTCCTGATTTACACCTTTGTCCTTGAACATGAGCCACAACTGCCGCCCGAACGGATGAGAAAACTCGACCTTGCATCTGCCCTGTGCCAGGTGGTCTCCTATGCATCGCTGGGTGGTGTTGCGCTCCTGTGGTACAACACCTCCTCGTGGGTTGGTCTCTCGTTTGGCGTCTCCTCGTTGTTTGCCATCGTCTTGATTCGAAACGTCATGGCACCGGTGGAAGCGCTCGGCGACGATGCCGTCACCCCTCAAAACCCGTCTTCATGAACACGAGTGGGAAGGTTGATGAAGCGAGCCGTATGCCTTAGAGCATGGCCTTTTGTCCACTTGATTATCGGTACGGCTGTGAGGATTTCAAACGCATCTGGTCCGAACTCGGCCGACACGAGCGCCAACTCGAAGTTGAACGCGCCCTCATCTGGGCCCACTGGCAACTCGGTCGGGTCACCGAAGCGGACTACAACGCCGTAGCGGCCATCGCCAATCCTGAATCCGTCACCAAAGAGCGCGTGAGCGAAATTGAGGCTGAAACGCGACACGACATCATGGCCTTGACGAAGGCCATGGCTGAAGCGGCTGGTGAGGCCGGATGGTGCATTCACCTCGGTGCGACCTCCAACGACATCGTTGACACGGCCGTCGGCCTGCAGCTGCGCGACAGCATCGTCTTGCTCCGCAAGCAACTTTGCCACCTCATCGCCGTATGTGCAGACGTCGCTGAGCGAGAACGTGATACCGTGATGCTGGGTCGAACGCACGGACAGGCTGCTGTTCCCATCACGTTTGGACTCAAGGCTGCGGTGTGGCTCGATGAACTTCGCCGCCAACTCACTCGACTCGATGAGGCAGCCCCTCGCGTGGCCGTGGGCAAGTTCCTCGGTGCGGTTGGAACGGGGAGCTGCACAGGGTGAGCATGCACGTGAACTTCAGCGCCTGATCATGACTCACCTCGGTCTCGGTGTCCCCTTGGCCACCACGCAAGTCGTGGGCCGTGATCGCTACGTGGAATACATGTCATGGCTGGCCAACGTCGCCACCACTTGCGAAAAGGTGCTTCAGGAAATTAGAAACTTGCAGCGTTCTGAACTCGCTGAAGCCGGTGAAGGCTTTGACGTCAAGAAGCAAGTTGGCTCCTCAACCATGGCGCACAAGAAAAACCCGATTAAGTCGGAAAACGCCTCCGGACTTGCTCGCATTGTCCGGTCGTTCATCATCCCAACCTACGAAAACGCCCTGCTCTGGCACGAGCGAGACCTCGCCAACTCCAGCAGCGAACGCTTCACGCTGTCCCACGCCTCCACGCTTGCGGAGGACGTGATGGCCAAAACCGCCGATGTGCTGACCAACATGTGGGTCGACAAAGACCGATGCTTGGCCAACATTCACTCACAAAAGGGCCTCGTCATGGCTGAAAAAGTCATGATTGAGTTGGTTGACCACGGTGTGCCTCGGGACGAAGCCCATGAAGTCCTGCGAGAAGCCTCCTTCACGGCCCTTGCCAACGATGAGGAACTGATCGATGTCTGCAGCCGGACGCCGGCCATCTCGGCCGCCTTTTCGGCGGAAGAACTCGAGGCCATGTTTGATCCGATGAATCACGTCGGCGTCGCAGGCGAAATTGTCGATGAATGCGTGATGCTCGCACGCCAAGCCATTCAGTGAATGGCGTAATGCCCTCGAACGCCGTCCCAATGGGTGGTGCCGTCCACCGAGAGTCGCTGGTCCATGTGGGGTCCACCAACGACGAGTGTTTCGTATTCCCCGCCTTCGCCTTCCACGTGGAATCGATGTTTGCTTGCCAGCGCTGAGAGTTGCTCAAACGATTCCTCGGTCAGGATGCGCCCTAACCATTCCTCGGTCAAGCCTTCTGCCGACACGCCGGTGATCATGATTTCAAAGCCGTGTTCAATCATGCCTTTGAGGTGTTCATGGCCCGATTGGTGCCAAAGGGGCGTCCAACTCACGAGGCCGAGTTCCTCCGCCATGCGCTCGAGCCTTGATTTCTGATAGTCGGAACGAAGGGCTCCGGACACAAAGCCGTCAATCGCTCGTCCTCGGAGGGCTTCGGCAAGGGCATCGAGGTCATCGGGTACTTCGCCGCTGGTGCGCACTTCTATCCAAGGAAGGTCGGCGAGGGCTGCTTGTCGCTCCACCAGGTGCGTGCTGGGGATTTGGAACATGGGTGAATCTTCACCGGTGATGGTGACCGTGACCAAGCAATCCACCGTCCAGCCTTTGCAGCGTGCCCACCACCATGCTGCAGCGGAGTCCTTCCCACCCGAGGAGAGCACGGCCACTCGCATGGGTTGCACACGTTCTCTCCCTTCATGTGAATGTTGGCCACGCAGGGTTGATACGGGACGGCGTTGAGGTCCTGATGGCCCGGCCGACGCTCATGTCCATCAACCCGCATCCTCATAAAGTGTCAACCGGAGCAAGAAAATGAGGTCATCACATGCAACCAAGTGGAAGAGGATACGATCACGGCATCACAACGTTTAGCCCAGACGGACGACTGTTTCAGGTTGAATACGCTCGCGAATCCGTCAAGCGTGGTACGACCACGGCCGCTTTGAAATTCAAGGACGGCGTTGTGCTTGTGTGTGACAAGCGCATCATCAGCCGCCTCATCATCCCTGAATCCATTGAGAAGATGTTCAAGATTGACGGTCACATCGGCATCGCCACGTCCGGACTCGTCGCCGATGCTCGACAGCTCGTTGCACGGGCTCGTGTTGAGGCCCAAATCAACCGCATCACCTACGGCGCCACCGTGCCCGTCGACGTCCTCGTGAAGAAAATCTGCGACTTCAAACAATCCTTCACCCAGTACGGAGGTTCTCGCCCGTTCGGTACCGCCCTCCTCATCGGTGGCGTGGACGACAACGGCATCCACCTGTACGAGACCGACCCGTCCGGTGCCTACCAATCCTACCACGCTGGTGCCATCGGAAGCGGCCGCAACACCGTGATTGAATTCTTTGAGGACAACTGGAAGGAAAACATGACCCTGAACGCTGCCATGAAGCTCGGCCTTGAGGCCCTCCGCTCTGCTAACGATGCTGAATTGAACCGTGAGGCCGTCGAAGTTACCGTCGTTGATTCCAACGGTTACCGTGTTCTTGACCGAGGCGAAGTCAACAAACAAATTGACCGCCTCAAGCCTCTCGAAGAGTGAAGAGGTAGGTTGAAGCGTCGCCCCGTGCTTGGAGCGAGTGAGTGATACCATGGTCAGTCTTGACGACGCCGTTCTCGCCCGCTTGGAAAAAGGCGGAAAGCGCTACGAAGTCTTGGTTGACCCTTCATTGGTTGAAGCCTTCAAAGAGGACCCTCAATCGGTCGATATCAACGATTTTCTGGCCATGGACGAGGTCTTTCATGATGCGCGCGGTGGTGAGCGTCCCACCGAGGATGCGATCGACAAGGTCTTTGGCTCGCAAGACATCGAAGTCATCACCGCCACCATCCTTGAGAAAGGCTCCATCCAACTGACCACTGCGCAACGAAAGCAGATGGTTGAGAACATGCGCCAGCAAATCATCCACCGCATCCACTCGGCGGCGGTCGATCCGAAAACCAAGTCGCCGCATCCCAAGACTCGAATTGAGCTGGCGTTGGAAGAGTCACGCTATTCGGTCGACCCGTTCAAGCGACTCGAGGAACAGGTGAAGGACGCCATCGCGAAACTCAAACCTCTGATTCCGCTCTCGTTTGAAACGGTCAGGTTGGCGTTCAAAGTGCCCGGTTCTGCCTACGGTTCGGTGTCTCAGCTGCTCCGTGCACATCAGCAAAAGGAAGGCTGGCTCGAGGACGGTTCTTGGGCTTGCGTCATCGAGTGCCCCGCTGGCATGAAAGGCGAAATCATCGGTCAGGTCATGCGTCGAAGTTCCGAT
The DNA here is from genome assembly GCA_038144595.1 of Candidatus Poseidoniales archaeon. Lineage (GTDB taxonomy): Archaea > Thermoplasmatota > Poseidoniia > Poseidoniales > Poseidoniaceae > Poseidonia. Next base: position 142,046 of record JAYQOB010000007.1, read on the forward strand.
GCAGAAGTGAAAGAACTCGGTTCCTAAGTGCCGTGGGCTTAGGGTGGCCTTTATCATGGGTTGGCGAGTGGCCGCCAACGGAGAGAAAAGAATGTCCCAAGGTCAAGTCGGCGCCGAGCAGCGCCTGGTGACCCCGGGAATGGCCGTTGGGCCATCCGCCGGGAAGCGAGCAGGCAGCGGAATCATCGCTGCGGAAGATACCTTCGTGGCTACTCAACTCGGGTGGCTGCGAGAACGAAACAACACGGTGTCGGTTGACCCCATCAACGCCGCCTACATGCCCCGATCTGGCGATTTGGTCGTCGGCATCGTGGCCGAGGTGCGCAACAACTTGTGGTTCATGAACATCAACGGTTCGTTCCAAGGTTTGCTTCCCATGTCCCTTGCTCCCTGGAAAGTCGAGTTTGGAGCTGCTCGCCAACACATGGACGTTGGGGACGTTGTGCTCGCTCGTGTCCAAGAGGTCGATGAGTGCCACAACGTGGTCTTGACCATGAAAGGCGTTGGCCTGCGACGGCTCAACCAAGGGGCCGTTGAATCCATCCCCGTGCAGCACATCGATCGTGTGCGCGGCGATAACAACTCGATGCTCCAGCGCCTGCGGGATGCATCCGACTGTCGAATCATGGTCGGTGAAAACGGCCGTGTTTGGATTGATGGTTCCTCCGAAGGGACTTCGTGGGCTCGCTCAGCGCTTCAGCGCTTGGTAAGCGAAGGTCATACGACGGCCTTTGAAACAATTCTCAGTGAAATGGAAAACAAAACGAAAGGTGATGCTTGATGGGTGGATATGGAGATGTACAATTGCTCAACGACGACGGCAGTCGTCTTGATGGACGAAAAGTGGACGAAATGCGACCGGTGAGCATTGAAGCCGGTGTGTTGCCAGCAGCTGACGGCTCAGCCATGGTGACGCACGGTTTGAACGTCGCCGTCGCAGCTGTTTACGGGCCCATGGAGGCTCACCCTCGGAAAATTCAACGCCAAGACCGTGCGGTCATCGATGTCCGATACAACATGGCTCCGTTCTCCACCTCCGACCGAATTCGACCCGGATTCAACCGCCGTTCTCGAGAAATCTCGAAGGTCACGGCCGAAGCCCTTGAATCCGTCGTGCTCGTTGAGCGCTACCCACGTTCGAAGATTCGTGTTGAGATTGAGATCCTCGCTGCCGAAGCAGGTACCCGCTGCGCCGGTATCACGGCCGCAGCTGTGGCCCTGGCCGATGCGGGCATCCCCATGCGCGACATGATTGTGGGTGTGGCCTCCGGGAAGATCGAAGACACCGTGGTTCTTGACCTTGACAAAGCCGAGGACAACTACGGCCAAGCCGATTTGCCGGTGGGCATCCTGCCCAACACCGGTGAAATTGCCTTCTTGCAAATGGACGGCGATTTGTCTCCTGCAGAGTACGAACTCGCCATGGAATACAACTTCAAGGCGGCACGTGAGATCCACGACATCATGGTCGATGCGCTTCAGCGACGCTACGAAGGAGGTGAGGCCTGATGGTCGAACTCGTTCCTTCTTTGCTCCGTCAAGAACTGGCCCGCCTCGCCGAGGAAGACCAACGCATCGACGGCCGTGGTCGCTGGGATTCTCGCGACGTTTCGCTCGAAACCGACTGTCTCTACAACGCCGAGGGCTCCGCCAAGGTCGTTATCGGTGGAACGGTCGTCTACGCCGGTGTGAAGTTCGAACTCCGAACGCCGTGGCCCGACCGACCCACGCAGGGTTCCCTGATGTGCGGCGCTGAACTTCGCCCTGTCGCAGGCCGAAAGTACGAACCAGGCCCTCCGTCTCCCGAATCGATTGAACTCAGTCGTGTGGTTGATCGTGGGATCCGTGAGTCGGGCTGCATTGACATGGAAAGCCTCTGCATCGTCCCCGGCGAGAAGGTCTGGGGTGTTATGATCGATATCCACGTCCTCTCCGACCAGGGGAACATCTTCGACGCTTGCGGCTTGGCGGCCATCGCTGCTCTGCGAACCGCCGTGGTGCCTGCCGAACGCTTTGACGTCGGTGAAGACCACACCTTGCAAGTGAACGGCACGCCCATCATGGCGTCCTTCACGCGTGTCGGCGGACGCTTTGTTCTCGACGCCAACGAGCAGGAAGAGTTGGGTGGCGACGAGCGCATTCACATCACCCTCGGTGATGAGGGACACCTCCATTCCTTACAGAAGGGGCTAAAAGGGGTGTTCACTCCCGCCGAGTTTGCCGAGATCTTCGATGTGGCACAAAAGCGATGCGTGGAACTTCGAGAACTCGTGGCAGAAAAGGAGGGGAACTGATTGGCAAAGCGAACCCAGAAAGCAGGCGCAACCGCACGATTCGGAGCACGCTACGGTGTGTCCGTCCGCCGAAACGCAGGCTCGGCCATGGCCAAGCGGTCTCGCAAATACACCTGCCCTGTTTGTCAGTACCAAAAGGTCGAGCGACAATCGGTCGGCATTTGGTCGTGCAAGAAGTGCGACCACACCTTCGCCGGTGGTGCCTGGGAACCGTTCACGCGTGCTTCCGATGCCAACAACCGTATCCTTCGTCGTTCCGTTGACGGTGCCACCACCGCCGACATGGCGTTCATCGCACAAGAGGCTGCCATGAACTACGAGCGAGAATTGGCGAACCGCCCAACGCTCGAAGAAGAAGAAGAGTGAACTCCCTCGGTGTTGCCGATGTGGGCGTTAACGCTTCAGGTTCAATCCAGGAGCTTCACCGATACCAAGGCCCTCGCAGCATGCTTGGCAACGGATTGTGAGACGACCTGGCAGGGAGAGCAATCGTTTACCATTGAACTGAACGAGGTCGCCTGCAAAGACCTCCGAGCCATGTGGAACACCCGTCTTCGTGGCCTCATCGCCACCGATTCCGTCCTGCAGGTCTTCGGAAAGCATTCTTGAACCTCGGGCCTCGTCTGTGAAACGGTGAGCCCATGGCACAACTCGATCAACTCCAACTCGTCGTCGCAGAAGTGCAATCGGCACGCCAGCAAGTGAGCAGTGTCCGTGCTCAAGTTCAGGAACTCGAGGGCACCATCGCTGCTGTGGAATCTCAACCCGACGGGTTGGCCCTTCACCGCCAAATGGGCGGCGTCCTCATCGAAGTGGCCGACCGTGCCGCGCTCCTCACCGACCTGAACGAAACATTGGCATCCCTCAAGGTTCATCTTGAACGGTTCACGGAACGTGAGCAGCAGCTGATCAAGACCTACGACGAACTCAAACAATCATTGCAGGGTGCACAGGAATGAGCACGTCCACCGCCATGGAGGACGACCTTCAACGGCTCCATGCTTGGCTTGACAACCATACGGGCTTGGGTCCCGTTGCCGTCGTCACTGGAAAGAACGGGGACATGGACACCGTTGGCTCGGCCATTGCGCTCGCCGCTACCCACCCAAACATGCTGGCCTGTGGCCTTCACGTCGGTCGGGTGGCAGCACGGTACGTCGCCAAACATCAGGCACCGTTTCGAATCCTCAGAGAAGGGCACACCTCATGGCCCAAGCAACTGGCTGCCGTGGTGGTCGTTGATGCGGCGGCACCTGACCAAATCGGTTTGTCGCTGCCCGACGTGCCGTTGTGTGTGATCGACCATCATGCAACCGACGCTTGGGCGTTGAGTGAGGGCGATCTCGGGTTGAAGTGGGACGCACGTTCCACGACCGAGGTGGTGGCTGCCTACCTCGAAGCCCATGCAAGTTCAGCGCTCAGTCCACAGGTCTGTGAATTCCTTCTCGCAGGCCTCATCACGGACACGGCTCGTTTTCGTCATGCAAATGCAAGTTCCTTTGACACGGCAGCCCGTCTGATTGAACGAAGCGGTTTGGACTATCAGGCGTTTATTCAGGAGATGGAAGATGCACCGACCACACCCAGCGACCGGGGAGCCCTTTTGCGAGGCCTGCAGCGGGCCGAAACCACGGAAGCAGGCCCGTGGACCATTCTCAGAACAACGGCGGGAACGCTCGAAGGGCGAGTGGCGTCCATGCTCAACGGTCTTGGTGCCGATGCTGTCGTGGTAACTCGTTCACGAAACGGTTCCACTCGACTCACCGTTCGTGCACCACGTTCCAGTGTCCTCGCCGGTTTGCACATGGGACATCTGATGGAGGAGGTGGCACGGTCCATTAGGGGCGAGGGCGGTGGTCACGACGGGGCCGCTGGTTGGTCCGGTGATGCCCATCCCATCGCTGCCGAAACCGCCTTTATTGACGCCGTTGCCCGAACGGCTAGGAACGAGGTGAGCCCATGACCGTCATTGAACCTCCAAAAGGACCTGGCACGTTCGTTTCTCGGTGGCGCACAGAAGGGCCCGTTGATTCGGCGACGCTCCTGGTCTGGAAAGACGAATTGGAATGGCCCTCTTGGCTGTCGCTGGCTGAGGCAGCCTTGTTCATGGACGCACCGGAACTCCTCGATGCGATGGACCCTCATTTGAGTGCTGGGGAGCAAGCGGTTCTCGGTTTGATTCGCCGGCGTTGGCTCGGCGACACCCACCTCGGTGAAGCGATAGAATCAGCGCTTCAGGTGGTGCGTACGCCTGAAACACGGGACCTTGCCTTGGAAGGTCGCTTGCGAATGGAGCGCGGCTTGGTTCGCTTTGAAGCGGGTGACGCTGATGGGGCTGAAGAAGATTTGACATGGGCGGAAACTCGACTCAAATCGGTTGCCAAGGCAAGCCGAGACCACGACCTCTCTCTGCTGAACAAAGCGGCCTATCACATGGCCCAAGGCGAGGCGTTGATGGCGCTCCAAGTGTACGGCGATATCTCAAGAACCGCAGGTCACGCCCACGAAACCATTGCGATATCTCGCCTCGGGGCCAGTCGGATTCGGCACGGCTTGGGCCACCTCTTTGATGCTGGTCGTCATGCTTGGAACGCGCACAAACACGCCATCATGGCAGTCCAACACCAAATGGCCATTGAGGCAGGATCGATGTTTCTTGATTTGGCCATCGGTCATCAATCCGAGGATGCGAAGCCGATGCACGTGCAGGTTGAGGAAGCACAGCCGCTTGACCTCGAACATGAACCACCTGTCCTCGCCGTCCATCCCGATGACGTTCACGGGGTGTTTGATTGGTGCGTGAATCACCTCGAGAAAGGGTGGGGCGGCGCAGAGCGTCCGGCGGTTCGAGCCATGCTGACGCTCGCTCACCGGCTCGAGAACATGGAGCGTTTCGCCGACTTGATGGCCTCTCCTGAAGCCGTTGAAGATCCCATGCTGGCGGCCGTGGCCCAAGCCTGCGCTTCGACACCCGAAGAAACCGCAGCTTGGAGCAAGCGGTTGAGCGAGCTGACCATGCTCTGAGGCGGTTGACAGTGCGATGCAAGTCGCTAATCAGAAAAGATGACGGCCAATTCCTCAAATTCCTCAACCGTCCATGTTTTCACGGGTGGCACGGTGTTCCACCACCTGACGGCACGGACGTTTTCATCCTCAACGGTCCACGTTTTGCCGTGTTCAGCCGGCACCACCACATGCGCAACCCAGCCTTCGGGGTAGTAGGTTTTGTTCCATGAAACGAGGGTTCCCTCCAGCCCCGTTTCTTCAAAGAGCTCACGGTGAAGGGCTTCTTCTGGCAGTTCTCCTGGTTCGAGGTGACCCCTGGTATTTCCCAGCCCCGCTCCGGGTGCTCAACGAACAGCACACTTCCCCCTTTCCCCATGGTAGTGCAACGCTCCCCTTCACGGGTAACCCACGCCAAGACAAACCTCGGTTCGGTTGGGGCCATGGAATCACTCCATGTTGGCCTGAATCCGTGCAAGCCAAGGTTCTGCCCAGTCCTCTCCGGCTGCCAGCAATCGACGTGCAAGGAAGAACGCTGATTGCAGGTCGCCCTGTTCGAGCAATCCTTCCAGTTGAAGTTCGTCGGGGTGGCGCTGCACGACCTCTTCCTCAGGTTCGTTGGTGAGAGGCGTCGGTGTCGTGGCCGAAATTCTTGCCGTCAGTGAACGCATACCTTCGAGGAAGGCTGCACGGTGTTCAACCGTTGGTCCAGACCATGGCTGCTTTTGCTCGCCATCCATGTCGCCCTTGAGGCGTTGAAGGAAGCGGTCTCGCTCCTTGAGATGGGGTCGAAGTTGCTGCACTTGGTCGTAGCACGACCAGGCATCGTCCATTTCGCGACGGCGTTCGTGCAAGCGTCCCATCTCGAGCCACAATTCGTGATTGATGGGTCGGTGAGCCAACAAATGCCGGGCAAGTTCGATGAACACCTCTTCGTGGCCGGCCGTCCGTATTCGTTCGAGGCGGCGACCAAACACGATGTTGGCGCGCTGATCTCGAAAATCCAGCCGGCGGCATCGTGCTGAAAATTCCTCAAGCCCAGCCTCAACCTCACCGCCGAGCAAGGCATTCCACCATGCATCGGGGTCAAGCGGGTCCCTGGCAAACGCCGCCTCGAGCAGTTCTCTGCCGACCTTGAGGTAGTCGATGTTGACCAACTGGTCGAGGTTGTCGGGGTCCCTCCCCAGCACGACAAACACGTCCTCCAACACCGCTTGGAGGCCGCCTGCGTCGCCGTTGATGGCCTTGAGCTCGGCGAGGAAACGCCAGTTTCGCTCGTCGGTGAAATCATGGAGGATGGCTTGACGTGCGTTTTGTTCAGCCCAATCCATGTTTTCTTTGGCCCGTTCCGGGTCGGCTTTGGCCAGGTTGGCAAATTTTTGTGCGGTGGAGCGGTACCGATTGCCCAAGTTCCTGCGAGGGTGTTGCAGGAGGTCTTGGCTTTCCGTCATGCTTCTCCCTCACTGCACGGACATGAAACCGGACTTGTCAACGCCGAAGTCAATGGTTGCATCGTATCCAATTTTCGATGTTTTCCCGTCGTCGTACCGGGACGGGTCGAGTGAACTCCCCGTTGGTCGCTCAGTATCAGCGTGTCCTTGTCGGGTTGCCAGCGTGTCATCATGGCCCACTCCACGCGGACGGGGTCGGTGATGTCGATGTCTTCGTCCACAACGGTGACGATTTTCATGCTCTTGTGGCCGTCAAACGCCGCCTTGATGGCCTTCATTCCATCGTTGGCCTCGGTTTTCCGAATCTTCAACACGGCGCCCAGCCATCCACAGCCGCCTTCGGTCATGTGGACATCGAGGCACTCGACAACCTCGTTCACGGCAGCCTTGATGGTCGGTGCTCGTGGCAGGCCCATCAGCGTCTTGTGTTCTGCTTCACCAGGGATCAGGGCGTGGAAGATGGGGTCGTTGCGGTGGGTCAGCCCGTCGATTGCGATGACCGGTTCTTGGCGTACATCGTCAACGGTTCCCGTGATGTCGACGTAGGGACCTTCATCGTCGTTTTCAAGGGTGATTCGCCCCCACCAGACGTACTCTGCATCGGCGGGAACATGGACGCCGTTGGGCACTTCAACGAGGTGAAGCGGCGTGCCGTACAATTTCTCGTGAAGGGCGGCAGCGATGGTCAACTCGTCGATGTTCTCGTTGAACGACATGGCGGCCGCCAGCAACACCACGGGGTCCGGGGCGTTGACGATGGCCACGTTCACCTCTCGGCCTTCTTCCCGTGCGTTCATCACCATGGTTCGGAGGTGGCGTGGAACGAGGCGGACCACGAGGTGGTTTTCATCTCGCAGAAATTGACGGTGGAAGGAGACGTTTCGGATGCCGTTGTCCTGGGCAATGATGATGCTTGCAGATGAATATCGGCCACGGTCCTGTGGCCAGTGGTGGGGAATCGGGATGGTTCGCAGATCGACGTCGGATGCGAGGTTTTCAAAGCATGCAGCCTCGTTTTTCGTGACGAGAACGGGCTCGCTTGGATGGTCCATGGCCCAGCCGAGGGTATCGATGTACTCCTCGGGTTCAATGCCAATCGCTGCGCAGAGTCGGTCTCTGGTCAGCATGTTGACGGCGGCTCGGTGGCCGGGGCACTCTGGAATGTTGGTGTAGACGGTCATGGCGTGGCCGCTGGCTTGGGAGTGCTCCAGCATCCCGTGAATGAGGCTGACCTCAGCGGATTCTTCGGTCGCTGCACCGAGGTGGTCACGGAAGGCCATACTCACGCCAGCGGTCGGCGTTGTTTCAATGTTGTTCATGGATGAAAGTGGCCGTCAATTTCACGGCGGAAATCAAACGACGCCGCCCATGATGGGCACGCTCAAAGGGATTTGATTAAATAGGGGCGGCAAGTCGGCGAAATGCTTCAATGAGGTGAACATGATGGGCAGAGGACTCTTCGCAGGTGCAAAGATGGCCAAAGACCGACAGAAATTCCGTTGGTCTGACCGCCGGAACAAGAAGCGCATGCTCATGTCTCGCGCCAAGCACGACCCGCTTGCAGGGTCCACCCAAGCCAAGGGTATCGTTGTGGAAAAGGTTGGCATCGAAGCCAAGCAACCCAACTCTGGCATCCGAAAGGCCGTCAAGATTTCCCTCATCAAGAACGGCAACAAGTTGACGGCCTTCGCTCCCGGCGACGGCGCCATCAACTTCATCGACGAGCACGACGAAGTCATGGTCGAAGGTATCGGCGGACGCATGGGTCGTTCGTACGGTGATATTCCCGGTGTCCGCTACAAGGTCATCCAAGTGAACGGTGTCTCGCTCGACGAGATGGTCCGTGGCCGAAAGGAGAAGCCTGTCCGCTGAGGTGTTGATGATGAGCGATTCAGAATCCGATGTTGTTGAAGTCAAGCCCATTGCCGGTATCGGCACCAAGGTGTTTGGCAAGTGGGACGCAAGCGAAGTCACCTGCCGAGACCCCGGTCTTGCTCCTTACATCAACCTCACCACCGTGGGCGTGCCCCACACCGGCGGTCGCCACGCCAACGCTTGGTTCGGAAAAGCGAAGCTCTCCGTGGTTGAGCGCTACATCAACAAACTCATGCGCACCGGTTCTTACACCGGCAAGAAGATGGGCGCCATGAAAGCGTTCGAAGGGGCGTTGGACCAAATCGCAGAGCGTTCCGGCAACAACCCACTCCAGGTGTTCGTTGACGCTATTTGTTCTGCTGCGCCCATGGAGGAGATCACCCGTATCAAGTTCGGTGCTGTCTCCCAACCAAAGGCCGTTGATTCCTCGCCTTCTCGTCGCCTCGACGTCGCCCTTGCCAACTTGGCCAAAGGTGCACAGCAAGGTACGCACAAGTCCAAGCGAACCCTGAAGAATTGCATCATCAACGAATTGACCAAAGCCAGCGAAGGCGACGTCACTTCCTATGCCGTTGGCAAGAAGGAAGAATTGGAGCGCATCGCTGCTTCGGCCCGTTGAGCCTGAAGATTCGTCGGCCCGCTTGCGTGGGCAATGTTCTTCGCTTGCCTGCTACCGTGTCTGGGCATGACCAAGAAGGTGTTCGTCAAGTTCGTTTCCGACCCTGCCCACGACCGAATGAAGTCCATTGTCGGGCTCGCATGTGCTGCACAGGCCGTGAACGACGGCCACGACGTGAGCGTGTTCTTCGCTGCCGCTGGGGTTCGATTGCTCGACCCTCATTTCTTGGGGGAGCTGGAATCACAAATGGGGCCCGACTCCACGATGGTTCACGGTTTCATGGATACGTTGCTTGAGGGCGCCGACTTGCACTGCTCTTTTGGTTCAGTGAAAGCGACCCTCGGCCATTCGGAAGGCGACGGTGGGCTGTATGTTCCGGACGACAAGATTGCATGGAGCGGACCCCCCGGTGTTGTTGCGCTGTCAACGGCTTCGGACATGCAACTCGTGTACTGATTCACCCCTCGCCTGCGAGGCACTTAAGAACCCCTTTTCAGTGGCCGAAGTAACGAGAACACGGTGGTTACCATGGGACGCAAAGAAGACAACATCAAGAAGGCCACAGAAGTCATGCACGTTCTTCCTCAAATCAGGAATTTGTGCATCGCTGCTCACATTGACCACGGCAAGACCACGCTCTCGGACAACCTCATCGCCGGTGCCGGCATGATGTCCAACGAACTCGCTGGTGCAGCCCGTGTGTTGGACTTTGACGAGCAAGAATCCGCTCGTGGTATCACCATCAACGCGGCTTCGGCTTCCATGGTCCACGCCGTGGAAGGCACGGACTACCTCATCAACCTCATCGACACCCCTGGCCACGTTGACTTCGGTGGCGACGTCACCCGTGCCATGCGTGCTGTCGACGGCTGTTTCATTCTCGCCTGTGCGGTTGAGGGCCCCATGCCGCAAACCGAAACCGTGGTTCGCCAAGCCCTGAAGGAGAAGGTGAAGCCGGTTCTCTTCATCAACAAGGTCGACCGACTCATCAACGAATTGCAGGTCACCCCCGAAGACATGATGGCTCGTTTCACGGAGACCATCAAGAAGGTCAACAAGCTGATCAAGCAGTTCGCTCCTGAAGGCATGGGCAAGGCATGGCAGGTGTCCGTTCAAGACGGCACGGTCGCCTTCGGCTCCGCCTACCACAACTGGGGCATCACCGTGCCTTACATGGCCAAGTCCGGTATTTCGTTCAAGGAAATTTTCGAGTACTGTAACAACGAAGACCAAAAGACGCTCGCTCAGAAAGCACCCGTTCACGAAGTGTTGCTGGACATGGCGGTCACCAAGCTTCCCGGGCCCATTGACGCCCAGAAGTACCGTATCCCGAACATTTGGACGGGCGACCTTGAGTCAGAGATCGGTCAAGCCATGATCAACTGCGACCCTGATGCCGAACTCGCCATGATGGTCACCAAGATTTGGATGGACCCGCACGCCGGTGAAGTCGCCGTGGGTCGTGTGTACTCCGGTGCCATCAACCAGGGTGAATCGGTCTACGCCATCGGCGCTGCCAAGCCTGAGCGTGTTCAGCAAGTGGCCATGATGGTCGGTGGCGACCGCATCACCGTGCCCAAGGTCGTTGCAGGCAACATCGCTGCCGTCACCGGTATCCGCTCTGCAGCGGCCGGTGTGACCCTGTCTCGCGACAAGGACTTCACGCCCTTCGAAGCCATTCGCCACTACTCCGACCCGGTCGTCACCGTTGCTGTTGAACCCAAGAGCATGAAGGACTTGCCCAAGTTCATTGACGCCCTTCGCTCGTTGGCCAAGGCCGACGCTTCGCTTCAAGTGACCACCAACCAAGAGACCGGTGAAGCACTGCTCGCCGGTATGGGTGAACTCCACTTGGAAATCACCGTCTACCGCATTGAGGAAGAGCAGAACATCAAGGTCAAGGTCAGTCCACCCATTGTCGTCTATCGAGAAGGCATCCAGGGCTCGAACCGTGGCAATTCGTTTGAGGGCAAGTCCCCCAACCGCCACAACCGATTCATGTTTGAGATCGAAGCGCTCTCCGCTGAGGTCGTCGCAGCCCTGCGAGCAGGTGAACTCGGCGATGGCCCGGTCCGAAGCAGCGATGCCAAGGAAGTCGGCAACAAATTCGGCGAGTACGGCATGGACAAGGACACGATGCGCAAGATCTACGCCATCAACGGCACCAACGTGCTCGTGAACGACACCAAGGGTATTCAGAACCTTCACGAAACCCGTGAACTCATCATTGAGGCCTTCAACGAAGTGTGTGTTAAGGGCCCCATCGCTGACGAACCCGTTCAGGTCATGTACGTGCGACTCGTCGACGCCAAGCTCCACGAGGACGCCATTCACCGTGGCCCTGCTCAGACCATCCCTGCCGTGCGAAACGGCATCAAGGGTGCCATGATGCGAGCCAAGACGGTGCTTCTCGAACCCATGCAGAAGGCCTTCATCTCGGTGCCCAACGACTGGTTGGGACAAGTGACCCGTGAAGTCACCACCCGCCGTGGTATCATCGAAGACATGCCATCAGAAGGCGCTGTCACCACCGTGGTTGGTGTCATCCCGATCGCTGAAACCTTCGGATTTTCAAACGACATCCGTGCTGCTTCGCAAGGAAGAGCCGTTTGGAACACGGAGAACCTTGGTTTCGAGATCCTTCCACCCCAACTCTTTGACAAGGTCGTCGGGGAAATCCGTCAGCGCAAGGGCCTGAAGCCCGAGCCCAACCCCGAGTCGTACTACGCCGATTGAGGTTGACCCATGACGGGAGTCGTTCTTGGGCTCCACGTGAACCCCGAGGGGGGTGTCCCAAAGCACCCAGTGAACACGCTGTCTGTTCATCGAGAAGGTTGTGTGGGTGACAAACAAAACGATCGCAAGCACCACGGCGGCCCGCTGAAGGCCGTGTCCATCCTTGAACAACACGTGCTGGAATTCCTTCAAACCGAAGGCCACCCAATTTCACCCGGAAGCACCGGAGAAAACGTCCTGATTGGCGGTACGAAGCCAGGTGACTTGATGGTGGGGACGCTGCTCGAACTCGGCGAGGTGAAACTGTGCATCACCAGCGACGCTCCGCCATGCAAGACGATCAAAGCCTCGTTCACCGAGGGGGACTTCAACCGGTTGAGCCATCGGAAAACCGAAGGCCAGACCCGCTGGTATGCACGCGTGATGCGTGAAGGAAGCATCACCGTGGGTGATGATGTAGAAATCATCAATGAAGGCGGGCCAACTGGAAATCCGTGAGTTCTCTGAGCGCCCGCAAGGCAGGGTTGTCCTCGAGTCGGTCCAAGCAAGCATGGGCCTGACGGTGAAAGTCCTCTGCCATGGTGCGTGCATAATCAACCGACCCCAATTCGGCGAGGGCCGCTAAGCCGTCAGCCAGTGCATCGGGTTCCACCGATTCACCCTTGCCCAACACGGCCAACAACCGCTGCTTAACCGGTCCGTCGGGCTGTCGAAGCGCGTGGATGATCATCAACGTCCGCTTCCCTTGGGCGATGTCAGAGCCAGCCGGCTTGCCCAAGGTCTCGGAGTCCGAAAGAACATCAATCACGTCGTCCATGAGTTGGAAACAGAGCCCGAGTGCCTTGCCCCAATCGGCCATGAGTTGGATGACCTCGTCGTCAGCTCCGGAAATTCGCGCACCGATTTCAGCACAGATCCAAAACATGACGGCCGTTTTGCCTTCAATCATCTCGAGGTAGTCTTCTTCTGATACTTCGAGGCGGTCCTCGAATTCGATGTCCAGTTGTTGGCCTTCGCTCACCCTGCGCACCATCCAGGCGATACGGTTGACCAAGGGGGCCACATCCTCTGGTTCCAAGTTCTCCGCCTGCACCAAGCGCTCAAACGCAATGGCCAGCATGGCGTCGCCCGCATTGATGGCGGTTGGCAAACCGTACTCAACGTGAACAGCATTTCGGCCACGTCGAATCTCATCATCGTCCATGATGTCGTCGTGGACCAGCGTGAAATTGTGGACGGTTTCGATGGCCGCACCGATGTCAAACAGTCCAGAGTGCGTGTCGCCTACGGCCTTGCCGACCAACCAAGGAAGGGTGGCTCGCATCCGCTTTCCTCCGCCCTCGATGAGGTGCATCATGGCGTCGCCTAAGCGTTCGTGGCGGGAGGCACGAAGGCTGGTTTCAATGCGCTGTTCGATGAGCGGTTTCACTTCCTTGATGGCGGTGAGGAGGTCGGCCCCTTCTGCGCCAGGAAGCATGTAGGTGATGTCGCCCATGTCGTGAATCAGGTCGTCGGCCAGTTCAGCCAAGGCCTTCTGGTCGTTGTACGATGCCCACCATGAGGGCTGCATCACACGAGCCGCGATGCATCGGAACCAAGGTGCGATGGCTTCCTCGGGCGGACGCTCTTCGAGAAGCATAGCTTCGAGTTCTTCTTGCGAGACCCACATGGTGTTGGCCACCTCGTTCGGGTTGGGTGCAAGGTCAACATCAGCGCACATCACGATGATGTGGTCCACTTCCCGCTCAATCCATTCGCTGTTCATCCGAGCAGCGTATCGCATTTTGGACATGAAGGTCATGTCGTCGGTTGAGATGGTGGAGGGGTCAATGCCGAGTTCTTGTTCGAGTTTACGGATGGCGGCTCGCTTTACACCCATGGCGTCGTTTTCTTCCATTTCTTCAGGGCTGTGAAGCGGATGGGAGCAACAAGCGTTCGCCCAAACGCTGGGAAAGGTGACCTTGTCCGATGACCGTTGTTGGAGGAGCATTTCGCCGTTGGTGTTGAACAACAGAACGCTGAATGCACGGTGAAAATGGCCCGTGCCTTGGTGGGTCTCAAGTTTTGACATTGGCCCGATGACGGTATCGTTCTCTGCAACTTGAATCACGGCTTCTGCCATCAACGAAGCCTGTGCTTGGTCGGCCGCATCGAGTGCGGACATTTCGTCGGGGTTCAGTTCAACATGCGGGACATCATCGATTCCATACCCTGACATGTGTTCACCGGTCTGTTGGAGTCGCGGAGGCTACATGAAGAGTTCTCTGCGCCATCAAGGCAGCAAAACCGTTCCACGAACCGGCTTCCCAAGGCACGCATCTCGGACCCGATGATCCATCTCTCCGCTGACGAGGTGCACCTCAACACCCTGCGCTGCAGCCTCAAAGCCACGAGCGACCTTGAGACCAATGCCGCCCGTTACGTCCATGTGGGCGGCGTGTTCGCCCTCGAAGGCATCGTCCTGCGACAGGCTGGGGATCAGTTTCTCGTCGTCGTTTTCACCGGTTGGCGGGGACGACAGGACGCCCTCGACACCGCCCATGGCGAAGACGAGTCGCTTCACACCGGGTAGTTCGGTGGCGAGTCGATAGACCAAATCATCACCTGAAAGAATACCAAACTCCGACGCTCCGTCGCAATCCACCACATCGCCGTGGGTCACCATGACAATGCCGCGAGGGGCTGCAGCGAACATGGAAAGATCGCCCTCAAATTCAGGTCCGGTGTTGCGCGCCCAATGATGGGGTGAGAGGGAAACGGCGGAGACATCGTAGTGAGTCAGTGCGTCCAGGACGTGCTGATTCAGTTCCATCATGTCCGCTCGGACGGCTGCGACAGCGTCGTCTTGGCTCATTTCGCTTGGCACCTCGTCGGGCGAGCACCTGCCCTCGGCCAATCGGTAGGCTTTGGCTTTCAAATGGCCGAATGAACCAGCGCCGTGAACGAGAACGACGTCGAGCCCAGCGGACACACAACTCTCGAGTTGATCGGCGAGTTGTTCAAGAATTTCTGTGCGTACAGATTTCATCTGGTCTTTGTTGGTGATGAGCCCGCCTCCCCATTTGATGACAACACGCTCACGCATGACCGAACCAAGGGGCGAAGAATCATGATTCTACCGTTTGAAGCGAATGGCAAGGATTCATGAGGTTCGGGTCATGTGTGAGCGTCATGGGCGAGGAACCAACGGTTGAGGCCTTTATGCGCCATCTGCAAGTTTGTGTTGAGGAAGCTCGCACCATGGCGGACCGCAAGGAACGGGAACAACGGCTCTGGCAGTTGGAATCGGCCATTCAAGAGGCCATCATCTACAAGAACAGGGTTGAGGAACTCCAACGCCACGGGATTGATCCCATTCGACTCGTCGAAGCGGAATCGCCCATGTCACAACCTCCAGCACCCAAGAAGGTCGAGGCCTTGCTTTCCGGGCACGACCACTGCAAAACGTGCAACGCTGTGCTTGAGCCTGATCTGCCTTTTTGCCCGGCGTGTGGCGCCGAGCAGTGAAGCCTCACTCTTCTTCTTCGAGTTCCCACTGCTCGATGATTTCGAGAGTGATTGGGTCGTCTTCATCAATCTTGTAGAGGTACTCGCCTGGAACTTCGTCCGTGAGGAAGACCGTGGTGCCTGCTCGGTAAATCGTGTGGCCGTCGGCGATGGCGCGGGTGGTATCGATTTCGAGGATGGTGGGGCGGTCAATTCGCACGTGGCCGGCTTCCATGGCGTTTTGAATGGAACGAGACAGGTGGACGTTCTTGCGGTCGCCTGCCGTCAGGCCGTATTCGAGCAGGGTCTCCACGTCGCCCGATTCACACGGGTAGTACAGGGCTTCGGGAATGTCATCGGTGGGAAGGTCGAGGTCCAGTTCAATCGAGTGGCCGTAGGTGGCTCGAATCATGCCGTTTTCGACCTGGTAGCGCCCCTTCTCGTCAGCGTTGGCAATGGCTTCGAAGTGCCATCCTCGCAGCCAGTGGTAATGGCGTCGCTGGTTGCCAATGGCTTCGGAGAGCTCGCGGGTGTTGACCCATCCGTTGATGTCCATGTCGACGTTGAATTTCTCGGGGGCGTGGCGCAGGACCAACGCAAGGATGCGGCCGAGGGAGTTGGCTTCTCGGTCGCTCATGATGAATTTCCCTTCATCGTTGCAAACAGGGCAGTTCGTGCCTGAAAAATGTCCGTGGCTTCTGCATTGGCGTAGCATGAAGTCCATGCGGGTGCGACCTGTTCAAGAACCCTACGGGAGGTTGAGGCTTGGAAAGAAGGTCCTTTGATTTCCAATCAAGCGCGGGTATGAAATGCCTCGTCCTCCTCCACGGTCCATGGTGGATGTCGCCGTCGTCGGTGCCGGGCAAACCAAGTATGGAAATCATGCATCGGGTCTCAAAGGCATGTGGGCTGAAGCCGCAGCCAAGGCCTTTGCAAGCGTCGATGGAGATTTTGAACCGTCCGTCATCGATGAAGCCTTCATCGGTAGCATTGCGTTTGGTGGCTCGCAACTCGGGAACACAGCGGCGCTCTTGACCGAACACTCTGCGATGGACGGCATCTCGGTTCGCCGGGTTGAGAATGCGTGTGCTTCCTCCGGTTTTGCGTTCAGAGATGCGTGGATGGCCATCAAGAGCGGTCAGGCCGATGTTGTGGTTGCCGGTGGTATTGAGAAAATGAACGACCTGACACCAGAACGCAAGCGCTACTGGCTGGGCGTTTCGGGGGATACCGAATGGGAACGCCTCGCAGGCCTCACGTTCCCTGGAACGTACGCCTTGATGGCTCGACGGTACTTTCACGAATTTGACGCCACCCACGATGATTTGGTTCACGTGAGCGTGAAAAATCACCTTCACGGCTCCATGAACGCTGACGCTCACATCCAGAAAGAGGTCAGTTTTGAGAAAGCGGCCAGCGGTTTCATGGTTGCCGACCCGTTAACGCTCTACGACTGCTGCCCAACCTCTGACGGTGCGTCGTGCGTGGTTCTCGCTGCCGATCATGTGGCCAAGAAACTCACCGATACGCCGGTTTGGGTTCGAGGTTCGGGCGCTGCCTCTGACCATCTTGCACTGCACGACCGCCCCACCATCACGCAACTCAAAGCCACCAGGGAAGCCTCCACCAAAGCCTACGCCATGGCCGGGGTTGACGCTCGGCAGATTGATTTGGCTGAAGTCCACGACTGCTTTACCATCGCAGAAGTGCTGGCCACCGAGGACCTCGGTCTGACGGAAAGAGGTGAGGGCGGCGTGTTTGCTCGCAACGGCGAGGGCCGTTTGAACGAAGGTACCACAACGGTGAACGCCAGCGGCGGTCTGAAATCAAAGGGCCATCCGCTCGGAGCAACCGGCACGGGTCAGGTGGTTGAAGTGTTCAAGCAGTTGCGGGGACAGGTGTCCCCCAATCGACAGGTTCGAGATGCTGAAACCGCCTTGACGCACAACGTCGGCGGTTCGGGCGCAACGTGCGCCGTCCATGTCTTTGGGAGGGACCGTGCATGACCGCCGAAGTTTGGATGGGTTACCTCGTGGACGCCCACGACGATTTTCTCGTGGTTCAATCGCCCTTTGTCCTCAACGGCGCAAGGGTGTTTGGTGCCGACAGTGATGCGACCACCCTTGCCGTGGCGGGGCTGCTCCATCGTCTTCAACACGAATCGATTCCATCCCTCTCGGTTCCCGAGGGCATCGACGGGCAGAGCCTTTCCGTCGCCACTGGCATTGAGGTTCACGCTGAGGAAGCGGATGGCGAAGCGGCCTGGGACGTGCTGATGAGCGACGAAGCCACCGTGGTCATCGCCAAGAACGGTGCAGAGGTGGAACTAACAGCGCTTGACGTCGAAGTTGAGGTTGATGCTGAGTTCAACGATGCCCTTGAGGCGGCGTGGGAGGCAGAACTCACGGCTACGCACGTGAGTCAAGGCGCCTATGTTTCTCGAGCACAATACGAAGAAGCAGCGACGTCGCGCCTTTCGCTTCTCGGCCAGTCGGTCGGGGATGGCGTGATCTGGCCTCCACGGTTCACCCATCTCGTGGATGGAAACGTCTCCTCGGAACACCGCCTCCAGCGCACCGGTACCGTTCAGTCGTGGACAACGCTTTCTGCCGCAGGCGCTCCATCGGAATTCTCCCTTCGGGCCCCAATTTTGGGTGGCGTCAGCACGGTGTTTTTGCAGTTGGAAGACGGCCCAAAAGGGGTGTTTTTGACCGTGGACGACGAATCTCCGGAACTGGCCATGGACCTCCGAATGGAACTGGTGTTCCGCCGACTGTACGGCCAAGAGGGGTTCATTCGCTACGGCCTCAAAGCCCGGTCCATCGCTGACTAACAAAGCATTCATAGAAAGCAAAGTCCACCAGCCAACCATGGCAGGATTTGGTGGCTTGAGAAAGGGCCGAGAGGAAGCACGTGACAACCTTGGCTACACCGAAGGCGGCGATTGTCCTCGCTGTGGAGGCAATGCTCAGGACTCCAGCATGGCGGGCTATCTCCAATGTGGCGCATGCGGTCATGAATGGGCGGACCCCAACTACAAGGACACCAAGAAGCGCCCTGCCCCTCCAACCCACCGTCGTGACGCTGAGATGATTGAACAATTCAAGCAGGATATGGCTTCGGGTGAACTGGCCAATGTGCTTGGCATCAACAAGAACTTGTCAGGGGAGCAAGAGCAGTCGTTGAAGCGACTTGAGGACAAGTGGATGAGCGGGATGCAAGGCCACTACAATGCGGCCGCTGAAGAACGCAAACCGTTGATGATCAGCTTTGACGACGACGACAACATCCTGTCGACGGAAGTCGCTGCCATCACCATCGTGTCCAACGGCTTTGACGGCGGTGAAGAGATTCGACTTGAATACCCGGGGAAGGGAACGGAGTTCTACGCCTACAACGAGCGAAGTCCAACGGGATGGAAGCGTGGTCCAAACGCCGAGACCACGGCCCGTTCCATCACCAACGTGATCAACCGCTCCTCTCGCCTGGTCTACGCAAACCTTGAGGGGACGCGCATTTCGTTCGAACTACGTGATGACTCATTGAACGCCGCTTCCTTTGTCATATTCGTTGACGATCCTGGCGGCACCGACATCGTAGCGGAAAAAGGCGGGGTTGTCTTGGACCACCGAGACTTTTCCACCATCCAAGATTACCGAAACGTCGTCGAGATGGTCCTTGAGGACGGCATCATTTCGCCCAGCGAGGACCAACTTCTCTGGGCCATGCGTGAACAACTCAACATCGACGAGGCCTATCATGTTCAGATGGTGATGGATATTTGCGGTGAGAACACGCTCAAAGAATGCACCAATTGTGGAGGCATGGCAGAGTTGTATCCCGAACACGCCGCATGGTATTGCCATGCTTGCGAAGCTTGGTGCTGAGGAAAGAATCCCCTGCCCGTCCTTTGTTCTATAGGACAAAGATTCTGCGATTCTGAAAATTCCTTCTATTATGAAGGTGGGCACTCTTCATAAAGTGAAGCGGTATCCCAATGACGGTTACGCCTATGGCAAAAGACGTGTTGTATATTGGAATCGACTTGGGAACCTTCCGCTCGGTGATGGTCTCCTCCGACAGCCACGAAGTGGAAGAACTGACGGTCATTGGTACGCCAAAAGACCCCATCGCTCGCAACTTCCTGAAGCGAGACGTCCTCTTCGGCAACGAGGCGCTGAAGAACCGCTTGGCGCTGAACCTCTTCCGCCCACTCGAACTCGGTGTCATCAAGGACACACCAGAAGACCGAGAGTACATCGCGCACTTTATCACGCATCTCATCGGTCTTTCTGACCCCGAGGAATACGACCGTGTTGTCGCCGTCATCGGTGCACCCGCCGAGGCCAGCCACGTCGACAAGACCGCCATCTTTGACGCCGCTGCAGGCTCCGTCAACTCCGCCATGATCATCTCCGAGCCCTTCGCTGTCGCCTACGCCCTCGACATGATCAACCACACCTTGGTCATCGACATCGGTGCAGGTACCACGGACCTTTGCCGTGTGTATGGAACCATTCCCGGTCCAGGCGACCAAATGCACACCGGCTACGCCGGCGACTACGTCGACAACGCCCTCATCAAGGAAATCCAGTCCAAGTACAACGGTGCTCAAATCACCAAGGACATGGCACGACGCTGGAAGGAACAATTCTCCTTTGTGTCCACCGCTGCTCCTGACGAACCTGTGTTGGTTGACTTCTCCATTGACGGCAAGGCCATGACCCTCGACATCACCGACTGCATGCAGCGTGCTTGCGAGTCCATCGTTGACCCCATCGTTGAGAACGTCAAGAAGCTCATCGCAGGTTCCAACCCAGAATACCACGACGAGTTCCGCAAGAACATGGTCCTCGCCGGTGGCGGTTCCTCAATCAAGGGTCTTGGTGCCATGATTGAACGCCGTCTTTCCGATATGGGCGACGTCAACGTTCACGTCGTGGACGACCCCGTTCGCTTGGGTGCCATGGGCGGTCTTCGACTTGCCATGGAAGTCCCCGAAGAGATGTGGAAGAACCTCACGCTCGCCTCGCGGTGAAGTGCTCCAACGAACGCTTCACATTTTCAAGCCGGTTTTGGCGCAGAACGGTTGGCTCACGCCAAGATGTCGGGAATGTCACGTTCATTTTTTGATTTTCGATGCACATCGTCGAGGTGGAACAACACGGCCTCGCCCTTGAACGCATTCAGGCTTTGGCATCTCCGGCCCACGGCAGCCAGCGACCTCACCCACACCCCGGTGTCAACAAATGGTCGTTGCTCGAAAGCCCCTCATGCCCGTCGAGAAACGTGGTCATTCAACCACGCAGTTTGAGCGTTCCTCATGATTTTAAACCAAGGTTCATTCGTTGTATCATGTCAGCGAAAGCGCTCGATAACGGGGTCTCAAAAGTCCTCTTTTTGTCCATGCTCATGGTCCTTCAAACGGCCGTTAGTCCGATGGTTGTGCAACCCGGTTG
>JAYQOB010000008.1:0-256196 GCA_038144595.1 Candidatus Poseidoniales archaeon
TCATGTATTCCAAATCGAAGTCATCTTCAACAAATGACGATGATTCTAAAGATTGCTTTGGTGGTCTGCGATTGACGAAGAGAATAACTAGAGCAAGGAACACCAAGGCACCTGTAATCATGTAGGCAGAACTGTCGCTAATGTTCACCTCGATGTCATCAATGGTACGGACATCAGGGTTGGTTACTCAGGATCCTCATTATCACCTACCCCATCATTGTCCGAATCAAGGGTTTCGTTAGCATCCTGGGGGAATGCATCTGAGTTGTTGCCTACACCATCCCCGTCGTCATCGTGGGTTTCATTTTCATCCTGAGGGAATGCATCCGTGTTATTCCCAACCCCGTCGCCATCGTCATCTTTGGTCTCATTTTCGTCTTCGGGAAAAGCATCCTCTGAATTATCGGCACCATCCCCGTCAATATCATCATCACACGCATCGCCAATGCCATCGCCGTCGAGGTCTGTTTGGTTGAAGTTGGAAACAGTTGGGCAATTATCATCCTGGTCCGGTATTGTATCTGCATCTGTATCCAAAGGTTCAGTGATAACTCGTGTGATCTTATCAATGATGGCATCATTGATTGGTCGGTCAGGAACTCCTCCGTTTTCCCCATTACCGGTCTCTATTCGGGAGATTGATGTGACAACATTACAACCTTCTGTGACTGTTCCGAATACCGAATGAACGCCATCCAACCAGTCGGGTGTACTATCTTCAGGAATGAAGAAGAATTGGCTTCCCCCGGTGTGGGGGCGCTGGTTTTGGCCATCGAAACGGTGCAAGACTCGTGAATAAGGCCGGTGCCCACCTCGTCCGGGAGGGTGTACTGAGTTATGGAAGAACAGTCTTGAGGCCACATTTCTTCTTGTTCCTGGCCATCGCAATACCCGAAGAATTTGGCGGCGTGACCACCTGTACCATCGCCGGAATTGAAGTCCCCCTTGAATCATGAAGTTATCAATAACGCGATGGAAAATCGTAGTATCGTAACAACCCATCAGGCTCAAAAGTGCAAAGTTTTCAGCATGAACCGGTGCCGCAGAATAGTTCAGATTCACTGTGAAATTACCTAAATCTCCATCCATCTGCACCAGGAATGTATCAAAATCATTGTACATGTCATTCGTGATGGATGCATTTGTGGTACACGCCGAGTACGCTGAACCGACATCAAGAACGGTGGTGTTTTGAGCAGTAGCAGTAATTGCTGTTCGCAAATTGTTTTGCTCTTGCACCGCAGCAGAAACGGTGATGGTGCGATTCTGAAGCGTCAGGAACATCATTGGGTTCCATTGGATTGTGACATTGAACGTCTCTTCCTGTCCAGCATCCACGTAAAAGTCGCCTGGTGCTGCGGTTGCAATACCATCGCCTGACACTTGAACAGCAATTTTCTCAACATAGGCAGTTGGATTAGAAACGGTACAACTGAAATTTTGGGGTCCACCAGCCAATGGATCATTGACCATCATGGTGTCATCACAAATCATTGACAATGCAGCACCTGAGACTTGTCCGGTGGCGGGTAAAGGCACGACAAGTAGAGAGGCACAGATGATGGCAACCAAAAGCGAGCGCATGATTTTGGTAGGTATCTGCTCTTCAAAACAGTTCTCCATAGGTTCTCCACTTTATGGATGTAAATGGAATCCTGCATTATCATGGGCACATGCTCGAGTCCCATGGAAACGATTGGTTTGTCTACATGGGTTCGCAGTGGGCTCTATTCATGCCTAGCCTCGAACACGACCCACTGCGAACCCATTTGGGCAAGTTTGCAATACACGTAGGTATTATGTTGAAACCCTTGTGGATAGGCGATTGTCGATGAGTTAGAAAAGATTTTAATTCTTGGTTTAGGATTCTCCTCAATGCAACCCATGACTCAGCCGAATCAACAAGTACAATATGTAATGGTTCAACAACAAAAGCCACCGAGTGACGCGTTGATAACAGCAGTGTACATTCTTTCTGTTTGTGCGCTGTTGCTATCTCCACTTTTTTGCGGACTACCAGGAATTATTTGTGCCCTAGTATCTGCAAATCAGGGACACAAAAAGGCGAATACAGCTTTGGTGGTGTGTATCGTTTGTTCAGTCGTTGGATGGATTTTCGGAATGATGGTTTACGAAGCATCATTTTGAAAACTAGCGATGATTCCTAATTAGTGTGATTTTGCAGAGGACTAAAACCCTCATACACAAGGGCTCCCCTTGTACATGACGTCGTTACCATGGGTAGTGTCTGTATCGACCCACTGAATCCCCTTTGTATCGGAAAATAAAATGCAAAGGGTTTTCGGATAACCCCTTGCAACTTATCTGAATCAATTTGTTGATGCTGTAGTATATCAAAAAACTAAATTTCAAATTTTGGCGCTCCATTAAAAAATCAAAAGACAATTCAAGAGGCCTTTTCCATCCACTACTGCATTCCACGCACCATGTCCATGGCCTTCAAGCGTTACGAGTTCGCTGTGAACATTCAGGGAATCATAAATGTCCTGCAAGGCTAGTGCTCCTTCATATGGTGTGTTACAGGGTCATTCCTGTCACCATGAGCCATGAATAATTCTGGGTCATCAAGATCGAATCGGTCGACACCATAGACTGCTTCAAAGACATCCAATTTTATTTTTGAACCCCAGAAATAAACCATGCTCTTGACATCGTATGTTTCATTCAAGTTGGTTGTCGCAAGAGTCGGGTCCTTGTCGATTGAGATTTCATCACGGAAATCTCCCAGGTCCGATATTCCTAGTGCAATGGTTGTTATCGAACCTGCTGAAGCCCCTCCGACTGCAATTTGGTCTGTACTGATATTGTAAGTGTCTGCATTTGCGACTATCCATCTCAAGGCAGCTTTGGCATCTCTTTGGGCTGCATACATGGCAACTGATTGCTGAATTTGTTTAGTAGATTCGGCTCCAGTAAATGTATGCTCAACCCATTCCTTAGGTGCAATGCCGTCATAGTAATCGATGATTCCTCATGGGACATTCCATCAATATCACCTAACTCTTCTGTCGTTCTGTAATCGATTGAAACGTAAACCCATCCACGAGAAGCGTAGTACTTCCCCATCTCAATGATTTCCGGTTTGTGCTTGACTCCGCCAGTAAACCCTCCACCGTGAATGAACATCAAGACCGGTCTGTCTGTTGAGTTTGTGTCCGGACAATAGATGTCCAACATAAGTGGAACTGCAGATGGTTCTGTGCTTGATTTTGTATGGGCAAGTCCACTAGCGTAAACGACGTCTTCGTACGCCAAAACTTCGTAGGGACCTGGCTCGTAAGTAATCATCTCATCATTTCTGTCGCCCTTACCATCGCGTAAACAACCCGATAAAGATACAGTAATCAGTAAAATAACAAGAAAGAAAGCCTTCTTAGTCATAATTCCTGTATTGAGTTAACACACTTATTTGTTCGGTAACAAAAGTGTAACCCTTCAACCACCCTCTGTACAGGCGTTTCACGCAAGGGTACAGACGCGTGAGATTCTCACGGAAGGGTGTTGCGTGGGTATGTTCTCTGCAGCCCTATGCCAAGGTTTTGAGCATTGCAGTAAATTCGAAATGTTCCTTTCCAATCTGAAAATCGTGATTTCCGATGTTTTCAAACCCGGTTTTTTTGTAAAAATTTATTGCTCGCTCGTTGCTGTTGAGCACGGAAAGCCAGACGTTCTTGAAACCCAATTCCTTGGCTTCTTTCAAGAGAGCATCTTGTAATTCAAATCCAATTCCCATTGAGAGAAAGTCCTTCAGAACGTAGATTTTTTGCAGCTGGCAAACGTCGTTCGATTCAATAAATTCTGATTTGGAATTGAGCTTCAGTTTTGCGTATCCTACTGGTAGTCGGTTCACAAAAGCAATCCAGAACATGTTGTTTTGTTTCTTCATTCCATCTTCAATTTTTTGAACAGAAAATGTGGAATTGTAGTAATCGATCAGATCTTGTTGATCTCGAAATAAATGTCCAAATGTTTCCGTAAATGTTATCCTCCCAAGGAGGGCAATGAATTGTGCATCCTCTTCTTTGGCTAATCTGATTTCAATGGTATTCATCCATGTATTTTCTCACTTCAATTCATAGATAAACTGCGCGATGAATTCGCCGCTCAAGGCGGGGTTGAGTTCAGCCTTCGGTCTGCTCGCTGGCCTCAGTCGCATCATCGAACATCAGGGCCTCTCGGGGTACGCCCAGCATGGCTTGACGCAGCGATGCTCGCAGTTCGGTCAGTTCGCCGTAGCAGACGAGGACGTCGTCGTAGCGAAGTTGGACGTCATGGTCGGGGTTCCACACCAAGCGGTCGCCACGGGACAGCGCAAAGACCGGGACGGAAGCGAACACCTCGTCCAGCCGCTTGCCGACCATTTTCGGGTGGTTGCGAAGCTGCAACGAGAGCACGCCCGAGCCGGGCACGGTGCGCAGGAGTTGGCCGATGTCCACCTCGGCAAAGGCGGTGTCTTCCATCACGTAGTCGACGATGGCGCCTGCCACGTTCACGCCGCTGGCCTTCTCGATGCCCTCCAATCCGGGGAGGAGTTCACTTCGAGTACGAGCGGGCCGTTGTTGCCTTCGAGCAGGTCCACGCCGGCGATGTTGAGGCCCAACACACGGGCGGCTCGACAGGCAGCCTCGGCGTAGCCTTCGGGCAAGTCGACGCTCTCCACTGTTCCGTTGAGGTGGAAGTTGCTTCGGAACTCCCGGCCGCGCGCCCGACGTCGCATGCACGCCACGACCTTGTCGCCCACCACCAGCGCGCGGATGTCTTTGCCGTGAGATTCAGCGATGTATTCCTGGACGAGCACCTATTTTCCAGTCATCAGCAAGCCTTGAACGAGGTTGCGAACTTCAAACGCCGTGTGGCGAAGGAAGACACCGTCGCCTTGGGTGCCTTGGTGACCTTGACCACCACGGGGAGGCCGCCGACGGTTTCGATGGCTTGTTCCACGTCGAGGATGTCCCTCACGTAGACGGTTTTTGGAACGGGAATTCGATTGCGTGCCAGGATCTGCGAAGCGTTGAGTTTGTCCCGGCTCTGGAGGATGCCCTGGCCGGTGTTGGCGGTCCAGATGCCCAACTGTTCGATGTGGCGAAGCACCGCCACGCCGTGCTGGGTGATGGAGTGGCCGATGCGGGGAATGACGGCGTCTTTGGCGAAGGCACGACCGCGATGGAGGACATCCACGCTGCCTTGGTTCACGACGAGTGAGAACTTCATCGGGTCGCAGACTTCAACCTCCAAGCCGCGTTTCTTTGCCTCCTCAACGATGCGCCGCGTGCTGTAGAGGCGCGGGCCCCGGCTGAGAACGGCCAAACGGAGCCCCATACCGGGGCGCCCTGTGGCGTCGTTCTTCATTCCATCGGTTCCCATGATGGAGGGATTTCCGGTCCGCGGTCTTGAAGTGCTCGGCTGATATCGGGGTTTTATGTCCGAAGAGGAACGTGATGCAGCCGGTGCGCTCGCTGTGGACGAGGACCAAGACGAACTGATGGAAGAGATGTCCATCGAGGAACGTCAGGAGCGTCTGAAGAAGGCTCGCTGGAACGTGTTTCTCTACCTCGGTGTCGCCGCCATTCTGTTCGGTTTCGCCCTCTTCCCCATGCCGTTTTCCGCTGACTGGGACGAATTCAGCACCTCGGCTGAGAAAGACGTCGGTCTCGTGTGGGGCTTGCCCGTGGACGGCGAAGACCTGTTTGACGTGCCCATGCGGTTGACCGTGACGGCAGACAACCCGCCAAAGCACCCCACCATCAGCATCGCCGTGTACGTCATCGAGCAGGAGGACTGCACGGACTTCACCCTCAGCGAAAAGATGCAGGAAGCCAAGGGGGGCGACTCCCACGCCTCCCAGTACCAAGAGGCCGCCACCCGAGTCCTAGAAGACGGCACGTACGACTTTGAGTTCAACATCGACCCCGGCCACTACTGCCTCATCGCTGAATACATCGACGCCAACGGCGACAAGAACACCTCTTCCGGCAATGCACTGAGCGTAGAAGGCAAACTCTACCCCAACCAGTTCCTCGGTGGTTTCCCCGGTGTGCTCTGCCTTGGGCTGTCTGCCTTTGCCTTTGTTGGCGCTCAAAAGCACGGCGCTGCGCTCCGGAAGATCCTCGAAGGCGAAAACGAAACCACGGAATCCAAGGTGCTCTCCGAAGCCAGCAAGGCCCGCATCGCAGCCGGTCCAGGTGGCGCTCCGCCTGCAGGTCCTTCCGGTCCTCCCGGCGCTCCCCCTGCACAGCAGGCCAGACCGTCCGGTCCACCCGGTGCACCACCCGCCGAAGCGCCCGCTGCTGACACAGGCCCAGCAGTTGCCGCACCGGCCGCTGAATCCACCTCAGCCCCACCGTCCGACGAGGGAACGTTTGAGCCAGCTGAAAACGGCTACTTCTTCCGCAAACTTCCCGACGGCACCTACGACCAAACTGTCTACGTTCAAAACGCCGAGGGCGCCTATGTGCCACACGAAGGATGAAGTGAACGGCGCCGTCCGATTTTGATGCAAATGTGCTTCAATTCAACGCCACCCTTGAAAGGCACCGTGCGCACGGTTTGTTGAGGTATGACCATGGGAGAGGAGCCAACCACCACGTTAACGGTGGCGAAACTCAAGGCCCTTTGCGTCCTCAACGACGTTTCTGCGAGCGGAAAAAAGGCTGAACTCCTCGCTCGCCTGCTCGATGCGGGCGTTGACAAAGAAACGCTCGGCATCGAAGTCTACGACGAATCCACCGCCACGTTCCAGCCCGCCGCCCCCGAGGAAGGAACGGCAGCTGAGGAAGCGGGCGACGAGGGAGACGTAGCCGACGCCGAGGCAGCATTGGAGGCGGAGATTGAAGCCGACGATGAGTCAAACGAAGCGGTCGAGGCCGACGAACCGGTCATGCTCTCCCTTGAGGACGACGACGCACAGTCCGTTCCGCTTCCCGAGGCCGAAGTGAGCGAAGATGAGGTGTTGGAAGCCGAAATTCTCGAGGCTGACCTGATCGACGACGTGGAGATTTCGCTCGAAGATGAGGCGGAGACGGTCCCGCTTCCAGCGGCCACCAGCACGTCGACGCCGCTGCCGAAAGCCAACACCGAGGCCTCGCCCTTGACGCTCATGGAGATGGTGCGTCGCCCGCAAGCCATCGCCGTCATGCTGACGCTGGTCTTGCTCGGGGCTGGTGGATGGTACTACGTGAACAACCAACTCGAGCCCTTCACCGCCGATTCCCTTCGCTACGGTGACCAAATGGGTTACGTGATCACCGAGGGAAGTTTCCTCGCTTCAGAGGAGTACGTTGAACTCGTCACCAACCAACTTGACGACCCTCCCAACTACTGCAAGATTCGGCTGTCCTTCCAGGGCGAGAGCACGGCGTCGGTCACTGAGGGCACGGGCGTGGAGTTGAACACCCAGTCGTCCGATGATCGCCTGGGCGCCGTCAGCATCCGCGGCGGGCAAGGCCTCTCATGGTTGGCCGTGGAGAGCGTGAACGACATGTCGTTCTCGCAATTCGACGTCTCGGGCCACTACCCCATCGCTTCCAAGTGCTCGGATTTCACCACCGACACCACCACCGGGCAGGCCGACCTGAAACTCACCACATGGAAGGAACTTCGAGAACAAGTGGTGCTCGCCACCGAATTGGAGTTCGCCGCCACCTTGTCGGCCACGGCCTACGAAGGGACGGCGTTCACCTACGGCGTAGGTGGCCTGCTGGGTGATTTGGAGGAACTCTCCCCTGGCTTGGGCATGGTCATCGCCCCGATTGAACTGGCCGACTTCTTCGGCAACGCCTACATCACCAAGGACGCCACCGGAACGAGTTCGGGTTGGGAGTGGCGCGTGACGGGTTCGGAGAAGATCGGCTCCACCAACATGTGGAAGGTGACCGCCAGCCACCGAGACGTGCGGGATTTCTGTTTGGGCTATGCGACGATGACCATGTGGCTCGA
This sequence comes from Candidatus Poseidoniales archaeon, assembly GCA_038144595.1. Lineage (GTDB taxonomy): Archaea > Thermoplasmatota > Poseidoniia > Poseidoniales > Poseidoniaceae > Poseidonia. Next base: position 7,957 of record JAYQOB010000008.1, read on the forward strand.
TGCCGACAGTCCGTGGGCTGCACGCCAAACCGTGGACGTCGCCATCAGCAGCAGCGAATCATCGCAAACCAGCTGTTCGGCCTGGCAGCAACGGGGCATCGATGCGGTCTTGCCCGAGGGCGAACTTGAACTGCATCACACCTTTGAGCGAACCACCTTGTCCCGCGGCATCAAAGCCATCGAACTTGGCAAAACCTACGACAACCGACCCCAAGCCAACGACCTCAACCCGGACAGCGACGAACTCGCGGATTGGGGCGTGGACGGCACGCACCTCCCCGACAACTCCACGCAGCGGGCGCATCCGCTCGACCAAGCCATGACCTGCATTGACGAGTTCAACGGCGTGGCTTCCGGAGCGGTGACGGCGCTGGAAAACGACGGCTACGTCTGGCGAGCCGTGAACGAGCAAAACGGAACGGCGACCGAATGGAACCTTTCGTGGGTGGACTCAGACACCACCGCCGGCTGGCTGAAGTTTGCCGTGTCGGGCCAGGAAGGCGCCTTGACGTGCGACTTCATCGCCAAGGGCACCTTTGATGACTCAATCACGCACAACCGCGATTCGATTCCCAAAGCGCTACCGCTCCACGATGTTGAAGCCCGGCTGATGGACGACCAGCGCTTCCCTGCGCTGACCGGCCCCAACGCCCTGTTCACCGGGAGTGGCCTGCACGACACCACACGCGTGGGCTACCTCGTGGTGGTGCCCGGCACGGGCTTTGGCATTGACTTCAGCGACCTCCTCGACACCTCGGGCGCCACCACGGTGGACCTTCAACGCCAGTGGACGGACGGCGGGAAAGACCGGAGTTTCTCCTTGCTGGCTGACGGGACCGACGGACGCTTGATCGGCTGGACCAGCCTTTCGGTTGAGGAGTTGGCCTGATGAGCACCGACGGCCGTGGCCTCGACCATTTGATGGAACAAAACGACACGGAATTGGATTTCCTCGCCGCCTACGGCGGTGTTGACGACGGCCAGAAAGGCGACGGCGCCGCCCTTCTTTCGGCCCTTCATCGCTTCGTGAAAGCGGGCGGCCTGACGTGCACCCTCGAAGGAACGACGTTAACCTTTGATGGCGGCCAAGCCGTTGCTGAAGACCACGGTTGTCGCTTGACCGTGACGGGCGAACACTTGCCGCTGGTCGCCAGCGATTTGACGGGACCCGGGTTTGCTGAAGGAAACCTGAATCCGGACCGGACCAGCGTGAGCACGTTGCTCACGGCGTGGACGGTTGAGCAGCGTCGCTTCGTCGAACGTCTGGTGGAACACCGTCTGCACGGCTGAATCACGAGCGGCGAGCCGCCATCACGGCTGCTCCGGTCAGGGCCATGACCGCCACCGCCATGCCAGCACTTGGCAGGAAGCCTTCGGATTCTTCGCCTGCGGCCGGTACGTCACAGCCATCACCGTCGGCGTGAATGCCGCCGTAGGAACCGTCATCGTAGTAGCAGGTGGACCAGGTCTTGTACCAGTCGCCCTGAGGGAAGTTTTCGGTGGAGTCGTCGCTGTAGGTGGCCTTGATTCGCCAGTTCACATAGGAGTGGTCGGCCGGCGGTTTGAGTTCCATCGAGTAGGTGCTACCGTCGTCGCTCACGGTGACCTCTTGGGTCGTGGGCGGGTCGCACACACCGTTGTTGAGGCAGATCTGCGTGGTGATGGCGAGGGTTGTTCCGTTGTCGAGGGCGTCCTGGTCGAGCATGACCGAGAGGGCCCAAGGTTGACTGTCCTGAGACGGCGTGGTGCGTTCTTCAACCGTAAACGGAACCTCGCCGTCCGGGTTGACGTCCTCGCCACCGGTGGCAGCACCTGCTTGGGCAGCGGTCGTCATGAGGAGCAGTCCAACAACCACGAGGAAGGTCACGCTTCGCTTCATGAATTGAAGGGGGCGCGGCTCCCTTATTTGGGTTCCTTTCATTCCATGTCCCACAATTCATCCCCCACCCAGTGAACCGTTTTGATGCCCTTGCCCTTGGTGCTTTCCACCATGGTTTCGCCGTCGTCCACCGCCCATCCGAGCGCTAACGGCCGCTTGTGGGTCATGTCTCGGATCCAGACGAGGTCGCCTGCTTGGACGGAGGCTTCAGCGCCGTGAACACCGGCGACCATGCAGTCCGCCCCGTTCATCAAAAACGGGATCGCACCGTGATCAACTTCCACCCATTTGAGGGCGTCCATGTGTTCCAAGAACCCGCGCAGGGTCAGGAACACGCAACGCTCGTTCTCCTCGTCGAGAAGTTCGATCACCAGCGGTGTTCGGTCGACGAACACCATGGTCCAAGGACCGTATTCGGCCATTTCGAGGAAGGCGCCGTCCACGTTGAGGTCGATGGCAAGGTCGCTCTCCAAACGCTTGAGCAACGGAGCGATGTGTTTCCTTCGGACAGGTCGTCGCTTGCGGAGGCTCCACTCGGTGGCCATGATTTCGGGGAGGGTGAGGAGGCTATCATCCTTGGGCATCGCGCCATTGATGAAGGGCCGGAACATGCACGAATCATGGCGATGTGGTGCACCATCCGAACCTTTGCCAAACACGCTGTTGAACTCGGCAATGAACCAGTGGCCGAACCGATTTTCTTCGTGAAACCAAACGGCTGCCTTCACGGGGACGGGCCGTTGCCTGTCTCCACTCACCCGGGCGAGGTCCATCATGAAGTGGAGTGTGTGGTTCGACTTAACGACGCCATGGAACCCGAAGCGGTGGCCGTCGGCCTTGACCTGACCGACCGTGCCACCCAGAGCGCCCTGCGCGCCGACCAACTGCCCTGGGCCAAAGGGAAATGCTTCCGCTCCAGCGCCGTCGTCGGTCCGTGGTCGCCATGGTCGGGAACGTGGGACGATTTGGTGTCCTCCATCCACGGGCTCCACCTGTCCCTCTCGGTGAACGGCGAACAGCGTCAGTCAAGCCCGCTTTCGGAGATGTCGGTCACGCCACGCCAACAGATCGACGCCTTGCACACGTGGGCTCCCGTCGACGGCGGCGATGTGCTGTTCACCGGCACGCCACAAGGCGTTGGACAACTCCATCCCGGCGACCACGTGGTGGCGAAGCTCACAGGTCCGGACGGCGTTGAACGGTCGTCCATTGACCTGCGCTGTGCGTGAGGGTTGCTTTCATATAGCCCGTGCCGGTGGGTGGCGACGCAGGAGGCATCCCTATGGCTCAATGGCACGGAATTTCACGACGCAAACCATCCGGTGGACGAAAGGTTCAGGCACGCGGCAAGCGAGCCACTGAAATCTCCACGGAGAAGCAATTCGCCCTCGTTGGCGAGCCCAAGCGCAAGATCTACCGCAAGACCGGTGGCAACACCATGGTCCGCGTGATGGCCGCCAACCAGGTCAGCATCAACAACTCCAAGACCGGCAAGACCACCTTGGGTTCCATCCACAGCGTGGTCGAGAACGCCTCGGACCCCAACTACGTCCGTCGAAACATCCTCGTCAAGGGTGCCGTGATCGAGACCGACCAAGGTCGTGTTCGCATCACGTCCCGCCCTGGAAAAGACGGTGTCATCAACGGCGTTCTGCTCGAGTGAAGTCGAGCGACGGCTTGAAGAAAGCAGGTCGTCACCAGCCCATGAGGCGAGACCATGGACCACAACCCCGACCGACTGTGCGTTTGGCCGGGCTACTTTGACATGAAGCGTTCTCGCCGTGCAGGGCGCCGTGTCCCGAAGGACGCCTCGGTGCTCAAGCCCGACCTCGAAGGCCTGTTCAACGCCGCACGAGCGGTGGGTTTGCGGAAGATCAAGCGTGAGGAACTCACCTCTCATCCACGTCGACCCCACGGCCGCGAAGGTCGTTTGTGGGTGTCGTCCTCCGGTGCGAAGGAAGCCATCGGTGCGGGCAGCAAGGAAGAGTTGCTCCAGCTCATCGGCGGGCAATGGCGCGAGATGCAACGCAACCAGCGTCAAGCCGTGGCCCAAGAAACCGCTCGAGGTCCAAAAACCGGCGATCGCCGTGCTCGTTCCCAACGCAAAAACACGCAACAGCGAAGCAGTTTCAAGAAGCGTAAGAGCTTCAAAAATCGCTGATTGTCAAAACAGAAATTGATAACCTTTGAGGTTCATTTTTGAACATGCGTTCCACTGATTGTGCTCTCGGTGCTGTTGCTGTGCACCAGCGGCCTTCAGGGTGACCTGATGGCGCAAGAAGATGAACCTGATACGGTGGTCATCACGGTCGACAGCACCAACCTGCGTTTTTCACCGTCCTCGGTGACCATCACGGAGGGCGACACGGTCCGTTTCTTTTGGAGCGGCCAGGCCCTGCCGCACAACGCTGTTGAGAACAACGGCGTGTTCGACTCGGGCGAACCCGCTCGCGCCGTCGACTACAGTTTCACCTTCGAGCGCGGCATGAACGGCACCTACGATTTCGTGTGCGAACCGCACGCTTCGGCGGGCATGGTCGGTCAAATCGTGGTCGAGCCTGCTCCGCCATTGAACGAGACCAACGCCACGGCGGAGGAGCCGCCGATGTCCGAGGACACCCCCGCTGTCACGGCGTTGGCGACGGCCAGCATGCTCAGCCTCGCTTGGGTTGCAATTCAGCGACGTCAGGGCAACGGGTGAAGCCAGCCGAAGACGTCTTCTTCGGTTTCGTTCTGAATGCCCGTCAAGGCATCGTAGAGTTTCAACGTGGTTGCACCGGGCGTACCGTCGCCGTAGACTTTCTTCTCGCCGTCGTGGGTGATGGAGCCGATGGGGGAAATCACGGCGGCTGTTCCGCAACAAAACGCCTCGTCGGCCGCCATCGCAATGTCGGCCGCAACTTTGCCCTCAACGACCTCGTAGCCGAGATGGCGGGCGAGTTGAATGATGGAATCACGCGTGATACCGGGGAGGATGGTGCCGGTGAGTTCCGGCGTGTAGAGCACGTCGTCCTTGACGCAGAAGAAGTTGGCCGCGCCAACTTCCTCGATGACGGTGTGGGTTTCAGCGTCGAGGTAAATCACCTCGGCGTAGCCCTTGGCCTTGGCTTCCTTGCTGGGCTTCATGCCCGGTGCGTAGTTGCCGATGGCCTTGACACCGCCCGAGCCGCCCGGGGCTGCTCGGTGGTGATGTTCGGAGATCAGCAGATCGATGGCGCTCATGCCGCCCTTGAAGTACGGTCCAACGGGGGTAACGTAGATCAGGAACGTGTAGGACGGTGCGGGAGCCACGCCCAACACGGGCCCGCTGCCCATCAGCAGCGGGCGGACGTACATGGCACCCTTTCCGGTGGGGGGCACCCAGTGCTTGTTGGCCTCCACGACTTGCTCGACGGCGTCCACGAAGATGGACTCGGGAACGGGGGGCATCTTGAGGCGGTCCGCTCCGCGCTGCATGCGTCGGGCGTTTTCCTCGGGTCGGAAGAAGACGATGCGTCCCTTTGAGGTTCGGTAGGCCTTCATGCCCTCGAAGAGGCCTTGGCCGTAGTTGAGAACACCTGCGGCCGGTGACATCGGGATCTCGCCGTAGGGGCGCAATTCACCGGGCATCCACGGGTCGTTGGCCGTGGTGGTGGTAAGGTACATGGTCTCCGTGGGCGTCAGTGAAAAGGTCAGGCTGTCCCAATCAAACGATTCATCCATGCAGCGCCACTCCTGTCAACATAAGCCATTGGAATGAGGCTTTCAAGGGTTCCTCTCCCATTTCTTGCTCTGCCGCCCCGGTTTTCCATGCACGCCGGCAGATGGGTTCTAATGGGGCGGAACGGTCAAGCCTCACGGGGTCGCTCGATGGATGGACGCATGGGGATTGTCAGCGGCCGATACCGCTCCTCTTCCATCTCCGCAGAAGGCGAACCACAACCCAACACCATCGTGGAATTGTTTGGCCGATGTGAGGACGGCCGTTCCGTCTGCCTGCTCGTTCACGGGTTGCGCCCCTCCTTCGAAATTGCCCCCATCGGCACGTGGGATGCCAACGAGCCGATTCCGACCTTCATCGAAGACCGTCTGGCGCACGTTCGAGCCATGGAGAACGTGGTGAACGTTACCGGTCCGGTGGTCAAGTGGACCCAGCTGGGTGATCGACCGGTCTGGAATGTTGAAGTGGAACAACCGTTCCACGTGCCCGCCCTTCGTAAGTTACTCAAAACCAGGTCGTGGCAAATCTTCTCCGGCGACATTCCCTTCGTGAACCGGTTGTTCTTGGACAGCGATGTTGGCATGCACGTCGCCTTCACGGGCGAGGTGGTGGACGAGCGGTCGGCCCAGGGCCCCGCTCTCAAGCCGGAGGTCATCGAAGCCGGTGGTGGTGGACGCTACGCCGTGGACGTGACGGTTCGGTGTGAGGTCGACAACGTTCGTTCAACCGAACCGTTTCAAGTGCCCTACACTGTGTTCTCGTTCGACTTGGAAACCAGCATTGAGCACGAAACGGTGCTGTGCGCTGCGGCGTGCGTTGAACATCTCGATACGGGCGAGCGTGAGGTGTTCGAGTACCGAGGGTCAGAAGTCGACATTCTCGAGGGGCTGACCGCCACCGTCCAAGCCACCGACCCCGACATCATCACGGGCTACAACATCGACAACTTTGACCTTCCACGTTTGGCTGACCGCACGGGCGTGTTGCAGCGGGGACGGGGTTGGGAAGGAACGGCATCGCTGTTTGGTTGGGGGCGAGCGCCTCGACTCGAAACCGAACTCAAGCGAAACCGGGACGCGTTGGTGCCCAAGCGCCAGAGCAACCGCGCCTGGAACCTGTCGGGGCGCGTCGTGATGGACGCATGGTGGCAAGCACGCCAAGCGCTGCGACCGCGACGCGAAACCCTGTCCTTTGTCGCCTCGCTGTTGTTCCCTGATGACGAGGACAAGCACAAGATGGACGTGGACGCCTCCAACATGGACCAAGAATGGGCTGACCGTCCTGACGAGGTCATGGCCTACTGCGTACGAGACGCTGAACTTCCGTTGGACATCCTCAACGCCATTCAGGCCGTGCGAAGGAAGGAAGCGGTGGCGGCGGTGGCGAAAGTGCCGTTTGAAACGGCTGCCAACGGCAGCACCAGCCAGCTGATTGATTCGCTGGTGATTCGGCTGGCCGATGTCCAGCAGGTGGCAGTGCCCCTCACCGGTTCGGCCGAGGCGAAGGAAGGCCAAATCACGGGCGGCTACGTTCACGATGTCGAAGCAGGGCTTCACCCTTGGATTGCCGTGCTCGATTTCAAGAGCATGTACCCGTCCATCATGATCGGCCACAACATCTGCTACACCACCCGCATCGACCCGGCCCAACCCGCTCCCGAGGAAGGCAGGTACCACACCTCGCCCATCGAGAGCAAATTCCGCTTGGCCGAAGATCGGAAAGGGATGGTGCCGGCCTTGCTCGAGGACTTGATGGCCCAGCGCGATGAACACAAAGCCGCCATCAAGCAGGCGAAATCCGACGGTGATGAGGTTGCTGAAGCCTTTCACGACGCCATGCAGTACGCCGTGAAGATCCTGATGAATTCCTTCTACGGGGTCTTCGCCAGTGGCTTCTACCGCTTTACACACCGAGATTTGGGCTCCTCCATCACGGCGTGGGCTCGTCAAAACATCAAGGGCATCATCGCTGCGGTTGAACACGAGGGGCACGGCGTGGTCTACTCCGATACGGATTCCATCTTCGTTCGGTCACCCGTTGACCCCGATGCGCCTCGCCAACTCACCGATGAGGTGAAAGAACGTGCTCAGGAGGGCGACAAGACCGCCATGGCCACCGTCGCCGCCTACGAAGCAGCGTGCAGCAGCATGGTGGCGTTTGGCACGGGCCTTGCTGAAAAATACAGTCGAGATTCCGCCGTGCTGGAGTTCGAAAAAGGGCTGTCCGTCTTCTTCAGCCACGGCGCCAAGAAGCGGTACATCGGCCAAGTGGTCTGGCCGTCTCACGAGATGCTGGTGCGCGGATACGAAACGCAACGAACGGACTCGTTCAGCTACCTGACCACGACCATGAAGGAAATTTTCCGCTACACGCTGGCGGACCAGGGCGATGAATTGGTGGCCTACGCCAAGCAGCAAGTTGAGGCACTTCGTACCTGCCAGGTTCCGGCGAGCGAGGTCGTGCTGGCCAAATCCTGCAAGGGTCGCATTGTGCGAACGCCCGTCAAGACGGCGGACGACGTTGATTTCACCAAAGACTACAGCAAACCGGACAGCATGGTTCAGGTGCGCGTGGCCAAGCAACGCATTGAACGCGGCCTCGGCTTCACCTCGGGCATGAAGGTGTCGTACGTGGTCACCGACGCCAGCAAACCCCCGATGGCGGCCGTTTTCTGGCCGGACACCGAAGAGGAGCAAGCCAAGGTCACCTACGACGGCCGATTCTACGCCGAGCGCCTGGCAGCCGCCGTGGGCCGAATCACGGAAGCCTTCGGATGGGAGGCAAAAGACCTCATGGCCGGCAACAAGCAAACGAGTTTGTTCTCGTTTTAGCCGGGGCCGAACGAGGAAGCCCTTTTGATGAACGAGCCACCACATCCTACCATGGGAAGCCATTCACGAACCCTCATGGTGGTGGGACTGATGTTGTGTTCCTCGCTGGCTGGGTGCATCTTCGAAGACGGCTCAGGAGGCGAGGACGCCGAAGTCTTGGCGGTGTTCAGTTTCAGTCCGAGCAAGAACATCAAGGTCGGCACCACCGTCAGTTTTGACGGCTCAAGTTCAACCCCGAACGACGGCTCGCTGACCTACCGGTGGAACTTCGACACCGAGGCGACCATCGACATCGACGCCACCGGGTTGACCGCCTCGTGGTCGTTTGACGAGGCCAAGACCTACAAGGTGACCCTCGAAGTATCCGACGGCACATCAACGTCGGAACAGACCCGCGACGTCACGGTGTACGCCGAGAGTGCAGAACCCCCAACGGCGGAGATCACCCAATACGCCGACGCAGAAGACTGCGAGGACGACGAGATCACCGAGTCCAGGCACATTCTCGTTTGGATCTGCGCTCGTGACAAGTCCATCACGGACCGCAGCATCACCGAAACGACGACCATTCAACTGGATGCAACCGACTCCACCCCGGGCGACAGCACGTCCCAGTACATCCCGGAGGACGGCTACACGTGGGATTTGGACCTCAACGAGGACAAGGACAACGACGGTGACCCGGAAAACGACGACGATCTCGTGGGCTCAACCGTCGACTGGAGCAACGTTCCACCGGGCGAATACGAAATTGGCCTGACGGTCACCAACAACGTTGACATGACCGACAGCGCCACGATTCGGGTGTACGTCAGTTATGCGGGCTACTGGAACGATTTCGAAATCGGGGGCAACAGCAGCGGCAACGCCGCTGAGTTGGATTTTGACGCCATCATCCATTACGACAAAGAGGCTGGAAACACCATCGTCAAGACGCAAGTTGAGCTGGAATACCCCAAGGAAGACGGTGATTGCACCTCCCTTCCCGGTGCCAACAACTGCCGTGCGGAACTCAACATCTATGCCTACAACGAGGAGGATGAGGAAGCCGCCAACACCACGTCAACCGACATTGAATCCCGCGAAGACGGCGACTGCGATGACGACCAGGATTGCATCCACCTGAAGTTGTCGGGCTACATGTTCTCCGACACCGAATCAACCTACGGCGAGGGCGAGTGGACCATGACGATTCAGAACGACCGCGTCAACGACTTCAACATCGACCAGTTTGTCATTCGGCTCTACTACAAATGAGGTGAGTCCGCATGCGACGCACACGAATCGTAGCGACCATTGGGCCGGCCTGCGATGACCGTGCAACCCTCAAGGCGCTCATGGAAGCAGGCGCCGACGTGTGCCGCTTCAACTACTCTCACGGTGAACCCGAGGACAAGACCGACCTCTACCGTCGCGTGCGGGACATTGAGGACGAATTGGGCCGTCCAACCTGCATTCTCGCTGACCTCCCCGGTCCGAAACTTCGCCTCGGCACCTTTCCCGAAGTGGACATGCTCGAAGAGGGCAGTGAAATCACGCTCTTGTGCGGCCAGGTCAGCGTGGAAGCCACCAACGGCACCCACTTTCCCGTCGAATACGCTGGGCTTTCCGCCGAACTCAAGACCGGCGACCCCATCCTGCTGGCGGACGGACTGATCCGACTGACCGTGCTTTCCACCGAGGGCAAGGCCGGCGCCACGGTGCGCTGTCGGGTCGAAGACGGTGGGCCCATCAGCAGCCGGAAAGGCGTCAACGTCCCCGGCACCCTCGTCGACCTTCCCGCCATCGGTCCAAAAGACGAGGCCGCCTTGCAGCACGCCTTGGAAAACGGGGCGGATTACATCGCTGTGAGCTACGTTCGTACCGCTGAGGATTTGCTACCGGCCAAGGAAGCGGTTCGGGCGGCCTCAATGCACGTTCCCGTGGTGGCAAAAATCGAGCACCCGGTGGCCCTGGAGAACCTCGACAGCATCCTTGATGCCGCCGATGCCGTGATGGTGGCACGGGGCGATTTGGGTGTTGAAATTCCCCTCGAAAACGTCCCTGTGGTTCAACAGCGCATCATCGACAAGGCGCTTGAACGCGGCATGCCCGTGGTGGTGGCTACGCAGATGCTCGACTCCATGACCTTCCAACCACGCCCTACTCGGGCGGAGGTGAGCGACGTGTCCACCGCCATTCGACACGGTGCCACCGGCGTGATGCTGTCGGGTGAAACCGCCACGGGCAAGTACCCTCTCGAGACGGTTCAGACGATGGCGCGCATCGCCGCCGCCACGGAGGACGGCTTGGCCACCCACGAACTTCGCCCGACCGCCCTCGCTCGATTCCGTTCGACCCGGGCGGTGGCGCATGCCGGCGTTGAACTGGCACGAGAGGCCGGCGCGGCACGCATTGTGGTGGCGACCGAACACGGGACCTCGCCGCGGCTGGTGTCAGGGTATCGCCCTTCGATCCCGGTGACGGCGGTGTCGGACCGCTTGCGTGCCCTTCGTCGCACATGCCTGCTTCCCGGTGTGGACGCGGTGCTTTGCAAGGAGCACGACCGCGGCTCGAAAACGATGCGAGAAGCGGTCGACCAGCTCGTGCTCCAGGGTTTGATTCAGCCCGGTGACCGCGTGGTGGCCATTTCGGGCAGTCCGCTGGCGATGCGGGGTGCGACGAGCACCCTACGTCTCTACAAGATCGGCTCGGCCGGTGAAATTCTTGACACGCAATGAGGCAAAAACAGCGAATGCGTGGTGAATTCGTGGCTCAAAGCGCGTCGCGCTCTTGATATAGGGGATAATTGTCGGAGCGCTTGCTAAGGAGCGATTACCATGCCATCACAATGGGAAGACAGAAGCAAGCCACACCGCAACATCGTGTTTATCGGTCACGTCGACCACGGAAAGTCCACCACCGTTGGACGTCTCCTCCTCGACTCCGGCCACATCGAAGAGCACGTGATTGAGAAGAACGAGAAACTCGCCGCTGAATCCGGTAAGGCCGGTTTCGGTCTTGCGTACGTCATGGACGGACTCAAGGAAGAGCGCGAGCGTGGTATCACCATCGACGTTGCTCACAAGGAGTTCTTCACCCCTGACTACTACTGGACCATCATCGATGCTCCAGGCCACCGCGACTTCGTCAAGAACATGATCACTGGTGCTTCCCAAGCCGACACCGCTGTTCTGCTCTGCGCTGCCAACGACGGTGTCAACGCCCAGACCAAGGAGCACGCCTTCTTGGCCAAGGTGTTGGGTGTCAAGGGCCTCATCGTCCACGTCAACAAGATGGACATCTCTGGTGTCGACTGGACCGAAGAGAAGTACAAGGCTGCCTGCGCTGAAGTTTCCGGCCTCCTCAAGATGGCTGGTTTCAAGCCAGACGACGTCCCCATGATCCCTGCCTCGTCCCTCAACGGCGACAACGTGTTCAACAAGTCGGACAAGTGCCCCTGGTACAACGGCCCAACCCTCTTCGAGGCCATCAACGCCACGCCCATGCCCGACAAGCCATCCGACAAGCCTCTCCGCTTGCCCATTCAGGACGTCTACAAGATCTCCGGTATCGGTACCGTGCCCGTCGGCAAGATCGAAACCGGTACGCTCAACGTCGGCAAGAACGTGGTCTTCAACCCCTCTGCCAAGGGCGGTGAAGTGAAGTCCATCGAGATGCACCACACCATGGTCGACAAGGCCGAGCCAGGCGACAACGTTGGTTTCAACGTCCGTGGCCTCGCCTCCACCGACATCCGCCGTGGCGACGTTGCCGGCTACACCGACAGCGAGCCAACCTTCGTGCGACACGACGAGACCTTCGTGGGACAAATCCAGCTCATGGACATCCCCAAGGCTGTCTCCGTTGGCTACACCCCTGTGTTCCACGCTCACACCGCTCAAGTCGCTGTGAAGTTCATGGAACTCTTGGAGAAGACCAACAAGTCCGGCAAGGAAGCCAACCCTTCCTTCCTCAAGACCGGCGACGCTTGTCTCATCCGCTTCCAGCCAACCAAGCCCATGGCCATCGAGCAAATGGACACCTTCCCTGAGCTCTCCCGCTTCGCTATCCGCGACATGGGTAAGACCGTGGCTGCTGGCGTTTGCTTGAAGATCGAGAAGAAGTGAGTTCGCTCACAACACGATTGATGTGAGGAGTGGATTGAATGGTTGCTGTGACTGTCATCAAATTGACCGGTGAGAATCACAAGGACATCGATGACGTTGCCAGCCAGATCAAAACCATCTGCGACAGCGGCGGCATCAACCTTCGTGGTCCGATTCCCCTGCCCACTCGCCGTCTCGTGGTGCCTGTTCGCAAGGCACCCGACGGTGAAGGCAGCGAGACCTACGACCACTGGGAGATGCGCATCCACAAGCGCCTTCTTGAGATGGACATCTCAACGACCAAGGACCAGACCGCTCTCCGCTCGGTGACCAAGATCCCCATTCCTGACACCGTCAGCATCGAGATCTCGATGAGAAACATCAACTGAATCGGTTGATGCGTGGCGCCAGCATGGGCCATCTCAACACCGACAGCGTAGCGTCTACCGTTTTCTCGTCGCCTGGACATCCAGTCTCCCCTACGAAATTGGTTGTGCTCGAAGAGCCGTCGTTCGTTCGGAAATCAACCGCCCAATGTTGGGGCAGCGTCTCAAAGTTCAGCGCGCTCGGCAACGCCTGCGTCCGTGAGCCAAGCCGCCGTGCCTTCATCCAGAACGTGAACGTCACCTGCTTCAAGCGTCAGCGGTTGACCACTGGCGTCCATCACGGGCTCGGGAAGGGTTTCGAGGATTCGAACACGCACGTTCCCTTCCTCCGACGGTTCCTCCGTCCTGTGTTCAACGACCGTGACTTCTGGTTCATCCTCGGTCTCGGGCTGAGGTGGTTCGTCTTGAATCGTGGTCAGCGGTTCCGTTGACGGTGCCAGTTCCATGGCTGCACCGTGCTTGTTGGCGGCGGTCGCCGCCGAAGTTGGTGCGGGCAAGGGTTTTGACGCCGCGCTCGCCGGTGTCGGTTCAGCGACGGCTGGTGCCGTGGTGGAGGCAGGCGGTGCCTGGTCTTGCATGTCGGCCAAGAGGTAGGCTTCCTCATCCACCCAAGGAGCGTCGTCCATCCAGCGTTCTTCTGCATCCTCTTCGGCTTGAGGCAGCGGTTCCATCGTGTCCTCAAAGGCCAAATCCGGCGGAGGTCCAGCGTTCAGGGTGCCATCGCCAACAAATGCATCGAGTTGCATGGTGCCGGGCGCATGGGTTTGTGGTTGCATCATGATCTCGCCAAGCAACCCTTGCTGCATGCCCTGCCAGTCGATTTCTTTCTTGAAACGGTCAACGTTGAGTTGCAGGGCATGGTAGAATGCTTTCTCAGCGGGATCGTGTCGCTGCCAATCCAGCGAGGGAAGCTCCTGATTCATGCCGGGGTTGACTCCGCTCCGTAAGGCCTGACTGGCCGCATGTTGCATCATCGCCACCATCCGCTTTCGAGCGAGTTCAGAGGCGATGCGGCGGATGTTGGTTTGGCGTTTCTGTAGGTTTTGCAAACGCATGTCAATGGACCCTTTTCGGACCATGTTTTGAATTTCCAAATCCAAGCTGGACAGCAAGGCTCGTACCATTTCCCAAAAATCCTGTCGGGGGAGCGGAACCGGCACGTGGCGCGGCAGTTGCTGCCGGTGTGTGGTGAACAACTGCTCTTCGATCTCTTGGGCTTGTCCGCCGTCGAGATCCCGAACAGGGGTCATGAAGTGGACGTGAAGGTGACGGGATTTGAATCCTCTTCCGCTCCTTGATTGTCTGTCTTCCCCTGACGCAGGGATGACACCCCTTCATATTGAACGACCCCACCTCGCAGAGCGAGGTGTTTTCCCGTGGTCGTCCCCGATGAGAAGGTTCGCGTTCGCTCGTCGTGCGCTGCCGCCATCGCCATGACCTGCCTGATGCTTCTCGTTCTGGCCCAACCGATGGTCGCCTCGCTCGGTCCTTTCTCCACCGACGTGGCTCGTTCAACCTACTACACGCCGCAGGCGGGAGAAGAGGGCGTCAACACCTCCAGCACCGGTGTGCTCAGCATTCCGTACAATCGGACGTTCTCTGGCGGGCAAATCGATGTCACGCCCATGTGGGCCGAGGCGTCGGACACCAGTGCTCGGTTCGGCATCGATGCGAATGCGGGATGGAACGGAACGCATCAGGGCACCCAAGGCATCGGCCACGGTGGCCAGTTGAGTCTCGCCACGCAATCAACGCTGGCCACCCTGACCGATTTTGAAACCCTCATCGAAACCCTTCCGGACTGGGTGGGCCAGGGGCCCAATCACAACGCCTGGAACGTGGTCCCGCTCAACGCCTCAACGGCACAACAAGGCGAACCCACCAACGCAACGCACGGGCAGCGCGTGTTGGCCACACAGGCCCTTGGTGGTCTGCAAGCCAACATGAGTGGCTGCCTCGCTTCGCCGGCCGAGGTCGTCCCGGCCTTCGTCAATCAGTACAACCTGACGGTCGATCACTGGCTGGCCTTCAAGGACGACGACGCCGCCTGGATGGAGCATCGCACGGCCGGCGGCAACTGGCAAGTTCTGGTTCCCACAGGTGGCTACGATAACGCATCGGGTCTTTCAGGTGCACCGGCCAGCACGTGGGCGGGTGAGTCCGGTGCCTGGCAGCAAGCCCATTTCTCCCTTGACACGTTGGTGCAATCTTCTCCGACCTTGGAAGTGCGGTTCTGTTTCCAAACCTCGAGCACGCCTGGCCTGCGTCACGGTTGGTTTGTTGACAACTACACGCTCTCCAACCTCGGCGACGTCGCGGGTGCATGGTTCCACGGCAACATGAGCGGCGATTACGCCAACAACGCCGATGGACGGCTGTACCTACCTGCGAACCTCTCTGGCTTGACGGGCCCGATGAGGCTTGAATTCTGGGCCAACTGGGACCTCGAGGGCTCGTTCTCGGACAACTTGCTGGTCTACGTGAGCGTGAACAACGGCACAACGTGGGCGCCCGTGTCGGGCATTCCGGGGATGCCTGGTAACGGGTTTGCCTATCAGGGAACGTATTACACCGATGAATCGCTTGGATGGGTGCCGATTTCTTACAACATCCCCAGCGGCGTTTCGGGCCACCCAAACGCTTCTAACGTGCTGTTTCAATTCCAGGTGACGACCAATCATCAGACCGGGTACGGGGGCTTTGCCTCCTCGGGTTGGGAAGGCGTGGCCGTTGACGATGTCACCGTCATCCATCGCCCGGGCACCGCCAGTGAAGAGCGACGTCAACTGGCGAATTTCTCCATCAACTCCACCAACCACGTGGGCGATGTCCACGGTTGGCCTGACCCCTCGACGGCTGTCATCAACGAGTGGGCTTGGACCACCGATTTTGGCATGAACCCTTCCTCGAGCGCGCAACGTTCGTTTGAGCAATCCATGACCACGCCTCCCGGTTGGACCATCGATGGGACATGGCCCGACGGCTGGGAAGTTGGGGCGACCCGCAACTCTTCGGGATGGGGCCCGGGCGTGTTCCATTCGGGTAACAACGGGGCCGCCATCAACCTCACAACGAAGTACACGAACAACGTCTACACCCACCTCATCAGCGAGGAGTACACCGTTCCCAACAACGCCACGGCGCGCCTTTCCTTCCGTTCTTGGGTTTGCACGGAATTCAACTGGGACGGGGGTGGCGTGGCCATCTCAACCGACGGCGGCCAACAGTGGTGGTGGCTCCCTCCACAACTCGATGGGTTCCACGACCAAATCTCAACCGTGAACACGAATTCGCCGTTCTTCGGCCGTGGCATCATCGACGGATCCAGTGTTCCAAACGGCTGCGGTGCCTCCAATCAACGCGATTTTGAACTGAAAACCTACGACCTGTCGAACCTTTCCGGTCAGTCGATCAAGGCTCGCTTTTCCTTCTTCTCCGACACCTATGTGGAAGGTGATGGGTGGTACATCGACGATGCTGGTGTTGAAATCGATGTCTTCGAATCCTCGGGCACGTGGGTGTCCCGATCCATCAGCCCCGACCCGCTGTTTGGCTACGGCTGGTTGGACGGCTGGTACGAACAACCTGACGGGACGTCGCTGTTGTTTGATGTGTTGGACGCTCAACACCAACCCATCGAGGGCCACACCAACCTCACGCTGCCAGCTCCCGTGGCCGTGGACCCGATGGAACACCCGACCGTCCACGTTCGCGTGCGAATGTCCACCGACGACACCTACGTTACGCCGCTGGTTCACAGCCTCTCCGTCGGTCGAACCACGTACATCGGACCGGAGCACATCCTCAACAGCCCGGCTGGTGCCAACGCCATGGTGGACAGCAACGGAACCTTGCGCGTCACCGGCTCGTTCACCCTGCCGCTTTCGTCCATGGCCACCTGTCCCCATGACGGCTACCGTCTCACCACGGTGGGTGACAACTTGACGTGGCTCACCACCAACGGCCAGGTGGTCGCTTCTGCGCACGTGCCAGGAAGGGAGCCCACAACCTACCTCAACCACACGCTTGCCGGTCGTATCGGGCTGGTGAACGAGTTCACCATCGCCGCCAACGGCGGGGAAGCCTTCGTCCGAGCCAAAGCGGAGCCGGACTGCGTCTCGCCGCCCGAACGCCCTCATCTCGCGCTGGGTTGGAACAACGTTTCCGTGATGGTGTGGCCGCCCAGCGGCATGTCGGACCACATCGGTTTGAACACCCACCTCTCACGCGCAGAGCACAGCGGCACGAACCTCACCTGGAACCGCAGCGCACCTTCCCCAAGCATCGCCATGGAGGACAGCACCCTCCATTTGTCCTACACGACGCTCGAGCCCCCTGGCGCCGGAACCAACGGACCTCCGCCTGCCGTGGTCCTTTCCCTCAACAACCGGACCTCAGCGACGGAAGTTCGAATCAACGGCGTGCTCCAAACCTTGGCCGAAGGTCAAACCGCCTTGAGCCACCAATCCACCGCTTCGTGCCCGTCCTCCTCGAACGCTTCGCTCAGTCCCGTGTTCATCGCCCTGCAACGAACATGCACGCTGACCGTCGAAGTTCAAGGGACGGCCGACGTCAAGGTGTTGCAGTTCATGCATTTGCTTCCCGACACCACCCTTGAGGTTCGTGTGAGCGCTGGCGACCTCAACATGGCCAAAGAAGCCTCGGCAGGTGGGGACACGCGTGCAGTGCTCGATGTCCCTCTTCAAGTTCAGACCGATGTGGGCGGGCTTCGTGTCGGATTGAACGCCACCACGTTGCCGCTGATGACCGAGTCGGTGAATGCACCCGCCTACACCCGATGGCTGCCCGGCCAGACGGTCATGTTCACGACGCACCACACCCGGTCCAACCCGCTTGACCTGTCTGAAAACGCCCCGGACATCACCGAGGTCTCGTTCCTGCTCGGCCCGAGCAGCGACCTGAACGAGGCGTTCATCCAGGTGGAACTCGACCGTATCCAAACGGCACCAAGGTTCCGGCAACTGGCCGGTGCGGGCTTGGCGCTGTTCGATGCCAGTGCCTCCAGCGTCGTCTGCACCACGAACACCTGCTCCATCGATTGGGCGTTCACCAGCACCTGGCTTCTCGACGATGTGGATGACCTCCACGTGCTCACCACGGCTACGGATGACGAGGGTTGGCCGCAGGCCCGGAGGTGTTTGTCAGAAAGACGGCGTTCAACGAGGTTGAGAACGACCTCGAGGTCGTGGCGTTCACGGTCACGGACAGCCAACAGCGGCGCATCGACGATTGGACCAATTCCTTCTGGCCGTTCCACCTCGATGAAAACGAGTCCTTGCTGGCCTCTGGACGGGTTCGAATGGAGGGCGTCGCCAACCAGTGGGTGCAAGCCGGAGAGGCTGAAGCGACGGTGACCCTACGCGCTGTTCCCCCGAAGAACCTCTCAGGGGGTCCGGACGAATGGCCCGGTGAGCCGGTCTCGTGGTCTCGTTCATGGACGGCCGAGGTTGAATCGGGCGGTTGGTTCAGCGTCGAAGCCTCCACGCCGACGGATGAAGACGGCGTGCCGAGCAACACCTTCTTCGAACTGGTCCCCAGTCTTTCACGAAGGGGCCCCGTTGGCCTCAACGCTTCCTCAAGCGAGGACCGAACGGTGGTGTTGACCCCCACGAGGCTGCTTTACGATACGGTGAAACCCACGGTCAACACGCTCACGGTGTTGGATTCAGGTCAAGAGGTCCCTGCCGACGGTCATGTTGCCATGTACGGCAAGGACATCGCCCTCAGGCTGCAGATCAGCGACCCCGAAGGGTTGGCGAGCCTCCTCGAGGTGTGGACGTGGCTCGAGAAACTGCACGACATTAACAACAACGGCCTCATGGAAGCGGAGGAATACCGCATGGAAACGGTCAGTCTGAATCGGGGCGTGGCTGAACTGGAAGTCGACCTGCCGCTGCTTTCTTCGGAAAGCGTGGTGCCTGACGGCGCCAACGAAGGACGACTGAGCATCGTTCTCGTAGGCGAAGATTTGGCAGGGAATGCGCTGGTGGGTGGAGGTTCGTTCGGCGACGCCAACGATTTGGCCACCTTGAGTGTGCAGCGGCGAGCCGACACCACCGTGGACGTGGACAACATCGGCTTGAATGCCGTCCAAGGGCGTCTGCTGGCCGGGCACCAGCATGATTTCACCTTCACCCTGGGCGACGCCAACGGCATCCAGTCCCTCGAAAGCATCCGTTTGGCCTTGCTTGGTGAGGTGAATGCTTCGGCATGTTTCATCCACTACGAACCTCGCTTTGGCGAGTTGACGTACGACGAATCCTGTTTTGCGGACCGACCCGTGGTCCATGTTCAACAGCGCCCCCTCCAGACCAACTACGACCTGACCTTCTCCTTCCGATTGGACTGGAACACCACGGCTTCACTGAACGGCACCGTTGGCGTTCCGGGCCTCAGCGTTATCGACGAAGGTCAAGACGTCGGCTTGGGGTTGTACCGCTTGAGCAGCCTTGCATGGACCGCCAGCGACGATGTTGAAGTGAGGTGGATTGAGATCGATGACCTGCAGTCTCCTCACGGCCAAACGGATGGCGTCACGCATTGGTTCCACCGAAACGATCCGGTTCTGCATCGCATTGGGCTGTACCACAACAACACCGCCGTGCTGGCGGAGGGCTTTCCCAACACCGGTCATTTCACCTGGACGTTGAGCGACAGCGAGCGCTCGGAAACAGGTCGAGTGAACCTTTCCACCACCGGTGTGATGGCGTTCACCGTCGCCATGAACGAAAACATCCTTTACGACGACGAGGGCCTGTTTTCCATCTCACCAGACGGCTTCTCGGGTCATGACCTCAACGGCTTGAGCTACAACGTGGTGGTGGACGACGTGGCACCCAAACTCGTGATTGCACCCGGCATGCTCGAGAAGTTCGCCTCGAACGAATTGAACGATGTCGCCATCACCGTCAGCATCAACGACGACACCGACATGCCGCCTGGTCCGTTGGAGATGCACACGCTGTTCTACCGCTTGGGTCAGCCCGTTGAAGGCTCCAAGCAAACGATTGCCCTCCCGCTCAACACCACGCTGAACGAGTTCACCGTGTACTCGGGAACCGTTGACTTCCTTCCCGAGGGGGTCACCCTCACCCGCAGCGATGTGATGCTCGTATGGTTCAATGCGACCGACCGGTCCGGGCGCGTCTTGACCGGCTACGGTACGGCTTCTGCACCGCTCAACGTCGGGCTGACGTGGTTTGCCTTTGAGCCGGTGCTCACGGACCTGTCAGCCACACCCTTCCGCCCGGTGGTGGGTGAGAACGTCTCGGTCTACGCCCGCATTGCCAACGACGGTCTGCTGCCGGGCGAATTTACCGTCGTTCTCCGAGACGACCAGGGTCGGGAGATGAACAACGCCACGGCGTTCCTCAACCCCGGCGAGTGGATCAACTTCGTTTGGAACATTGAGGCCTGGAAGGAGGGCAGGCTGGGACTGACCGTCGCGATCGTTGATTTCACACCGCAGGTTCCTGTTCCGCTGGCCGACATTCAGCCCAACCAAAGCGATGACCCGTCGGGCGGGATGGCTGCGCTGAGCCTGTCCGTGCTTTCCCTGCTCGTGGCGGGCATGGTGCTGTTCGTCGTACGAAATCAACGTGCTCAACGGGAAGAAGTCTACCATCTTGAGCGCATTCGCCGCATTGTGGCTCACCGCCGCCCGCCACCGAAACCCGTGGAGTTGGTGGACATCCTGCAAGAGGAATAGTCAAGAAGAACAGGCCTCACGAGAGGACAGAAGCCGGGGTACCCGAGTGGTCAAAGGGGGTGGATTCAAGCTCCTCTGCATATTGCTTCGCAGGTTCGAATCCTGCCCCCGGCATTATGAATCAAAGGGATTTGAACTTCGTTGGAAACAACCAACGTGAGTGAGAATCCTGCCCCCGGCATTACGAATCAAAGGGGTTCGAACTTGGTTGGTGACAACCAACCTGAGTGAGCATCCTGCCCCCGGCATTGAATCCCTTTCCGTCTCCCATGTTCCCTTGTGTTTGCCGCTTCGACGCTGCTGTCGGGGGTTGGATTAAAGCACGGCGCGCCGTGGTTGGTTCATGGACCCCACCGAGGTGCAAGGCATCGACCAAGGTGTGTTCGCCTTTCCCAAGCCGACCTTCAAACACGGGTTGGGCTACGTCTTTTCCATTTCTGCCATGCTCGTCGCTTTTGGATTGTTTTCCAGCAGCCTCGTGATACCCGATGTTCCACGCGTGGAGGAAGCCGACGTGCTTCCTTATCTCCACGATGACATGGCGGCCTACGAGTACGGGTCATTGCAGGACGGCTACGACAATGAAGAGTACGCTGCTCAGGCGGCCTTTGTTGTGGTGCCCCTGGAACTCGTTGAGGGAACGTTGGCCTACGACGATTGCGAATGGGTGGAAGACGACGAAGGTGGAGGCCATTGGGATTACGATTTCTACATGGCAGACGCCCAACCGCTCACCATGATGGACGCCGAGGGCACGGTGATTCAAGCAGCGTTTTCCCTGGGAGGCTCGCTCTCTCCAGAGGGGGAAATGGACGACCCTGGGTGCAACAGTGAATGGTCCCGAACCATCCAGGGCTACGGCATGGACGCCGACAATTTCCTGTTCAATGCCTTTGTTTTGGTGGAGGAGAATCCACCTCGCTACCAACTGCTGTCGGTCAAGGAAATCAGCAGCCTCAACAACCCTTCCAACGACCCACAAGAGGTCACGCAGCGTGAAGACCGTGGCCGCTGGGCCTTGCTGAGCACCGGTGTCGCTGGACTGATTTTCATGTACAGCACCTCGCCTCCGCTGATGGACAATCTTCGCAAGATTCGCAAGGCGAACCGTTCGGCGGTGAAGGACACAAGTTCTGCTCCGGGCGTGCTCGGGTTTGGTGGCCGGTTGTTCCCGCATTTCGGCCCCAATTTCCAGCCGCTGCCCTACGAGGACCATCCTGCTCGTTCGGTGAACGACGACTGGCTGTTTGGGGCGCCCGTACCCAGCAGTTTCAACGACCCTTACGCTGGGGATCAGGGTGGGAAACTCATTCGTGAGCATCCTAACGTCATCGGCACGCCCAAGGCGGCGTTGCTGACACCGTACAGCATCGGGGCCATCCTGTTCGCCGGCTCGTTCATCTGGCTCTCTGCCGACCTTCGGGCGAGGGACGGCTCGGACTTTCACACGATGTTGGGGTGGGGCATGACCGTGGCCGTGACCGTCATCAACCTCCTGTGGTTTTACAGCGCTTGGAAGCAATTCAAACTCAACCGTCTGATTCGAGATTTACCAACGTCGCCCATTCGAAGCGTGGCCGTCGGTCAGGCTGAACTCGTTGGCCAGGTTCGTCCTTCCGTGGCCGGTACGCCGGAAATGTCCGTGGGCGGTCGAACCCACAAGGGCCTGGCGGCCTGGCAGTGGAAGTCCTACCAGTACGTGTGCCGAACCGATTCGGACGGCGACACCCACTGTTCGTGGGAGCACCGAGAAACGAGGGACGGTGGTGTGCCGTTCATGGTTCACGACGGTTCGGGCGGGATGCTCATCGACCCGGCCCTGTGGTCCAAGAAGCCGATCGATTACGGCCCCGTCCTCGACTCGTGGCAGCGTGGCGATTGGAAATGGAACCTGGTCGGTCTTGGCATCGGCGACCCGGTCTACATTTTGGGTGACTGCGTGCCCCGCGACGTTGACCACCTCCAGAAGTGGGGCAGCGATGAGACGCTCGGGCAGGCCTTGCTGACGATGGTGCCAACGACGGGCACGGGCGATGCCTCGGTCTTGCACTACGGAACGGAAATGGACGTCTTGGCCAAGAACCGATCGCTGTTTGAGATCCTCATCGTTCCGCTGCTCATCTTCCTCTTTGGCATCTTCATGTTCGTCAACTACACGCCCTGACGGGGGACAGTGATGTGTTTAGGCTTGCGTGGGCTTCAGCACGTGGTGTCAAAGTGATATCATTCCAATATCTTTAATGTGTCATCCACCATCCGTGAAGCATGCAAGCCCCCTCTGCTGGCCAATCCATGCCAACGACTCGTCAAACCCGACCGACCTTCAAGGACGCCCCCCTGCCCTCCATCAACGGCTTTGTTGGCCTCGGCGCCCATGCGCTTCTCAGCCTGCTTCTGCTGTTCGGCCAAGTCCTCTGGGCCTTTGCTTGGCCTGTCGCCATCCTTCTCAATGTCGGGGGTGGTATCCTCTGGTTCTTGATGTGGAACAGCTACGTCATCGTCAATCCGAACGAAGCGGTCGTGGCTCAGTTCTTTGGCAAATACGTGGGCACGCTCAAGCAGGAAGGGTTCCGTTTCTTCCCCAACCCACTGTACGGAAAATCACGCATATCCCTTCGCATCAACAACTTCGAATCGAGCAAACTCAAGGTGAACGACGTCAACGCCAATCCCATCAACATCGCAGCCGTGGTCGTGTGGCGCGTGTACGACGCCGCCGAAGCCATGTTCGAGGTGGAAAAGTACCAGCACTACGTCCAGATTCAAAGCGAGGCCGCCCTCAGAGAAATGGCCACCAAGTACCCTTACGACGCCATTGAGGAGAAAGACATCGGTGGCATTACCCTGTCCGGCCACCAGGACACCATCGCCAAGGAACTCCAAGCCTCGGTCGAGGCGCGCCTTTCCCGTGCTGGCATTGCCGTGCTCGAAGCCCGCATCAGCTACCTCGCGTACTCCACGGAAATCGCTCAAGCCATGCTTCGCCGTCAACAAGCCAGTGCCGTGGTCGCTGCACGGCGAGAGATCGTCGACGGTGCCGTGGGCATGGTTGAACTGGCACTGGAACAACTCAGTGAAAAGCAAATCATCGACTTGGACGAGGACAAAAAAGCGACCATGGTGAGCAACCTTCTCGTCGTTCTCTGCTCAGAAACCGACACCACGCCGGTGGTCAACACCGGCACGCTGTACCAGTGATGCGGTGCAGGTGGGAAGCACGTGGGTGAGAGCACAAAACGAACAACCAGTGACGATGGAGCACCAGGGGGGAGGAAGAAAGTGGAGAAAAAACGGATACTGCTTCGCATTGACCCTGCGCTTCACAACGACCTTCGTGTGTGGGCGGAAGATGATTTTCGTTCCATCAACGCGCAAATTGAATTCTTGTTGAAACAAGCCGTTACCAAGCGAAAGGAGCCAAAGGCCAACCGTTAGCTGCTCAGGCCTCAGCGCGCGGGTCTTTCGGCCCTTCCGTACGCTGAATTTCCACGCCGTGGTTTTCCAGGTAGTCCACGCCGTTTTCGCCCATGAACCCGCCGTCGACGATGACCACGCGCTCAATGCCGGCGTGGTGGATGAGTTTCGCACACATCATGCAGGGCTCACCGGTGACGATGAGCCAGGCGTTGTTGGTCGGCACGCCGTTGGCCGCCGCGTTGCAAATGAGGTTCATCTCGGCGTGATGGCAGCCGATTTCGACCCGAGTGCCCGAGGTGATGTTCATGGTGTCGCGAAGGCATTCCTCGCCACCGCACAAGCGTCCGCCGCCCCGAGGCCCACCGTTGTAGCCGTCCATCAGCACCACGTTGCGCTTGGGGTCGACCAGCAGGGCGCCGAAGTTGCGGCGAGGGCAGTTGGAGGCCTCGGCGAGGGCAAGGCACTGTTGAATGCGGATGGCCAAGTGCTTGTCCTTCACGGTCTCACCGTTCCGCTTGGTCGGGTTCCAGCGTTTCAGTCCTTCGCCAGGATGGCCAAGGCTTCGTCGTCGTCAGCACCCAGCGCTTGCAGCACGTTGCCCTGAAGGTAAAGCGAGCCAATGCACAGCACGTTGTGAGCCACACCAAGTTCGTCCGCTCGTCCTTCAATCCATGCGACGGCGTCGTCCGGCTGCGGGAAGGACGCGGTCGTCTCAACGCCGCTGTCTCGAAGCGCCGCCTCCAAGGCTGCGCATGGTACCCCCGGGTAGCGGCCGAATTGAGGTTCAGTCAGCACGACGGCTGCCGGTGGATGCTGCTGGCAGAGGTCGACCAGGGGCGACAGCATGGCTTCCATGTCCGCTTGTGGTGTGCTTCCGAGGAGCAGCATCCACGGGTGCGTCCAGCGATCATCATCCATCAGTTCCCTGCAGGACACCTTCATCCCGCTGGGGTTGTGGGCGCCCTCCAAGAGCCAGACGTTCCCCGAACCTCTGCTGTGAACTTCCTGCATCCGACCCGGCCATCGTAGTCCGCGGATTTCTTTCCAAGCTCGATCATCCGCGCACTTGAGGTGTTTCCAAGCCGCTGCAGCCAGCAGGTTGGCTTCATCGAAGTACGTCGCCTCTTCGGCCACCTCGACCCATTGCAGGGCCGCAGGGCCTTGCGTGCCGTCGATGGTTTGGCTGCCGGCGTTGTTCGCGATGTCCTCGATGCGAGCGCGGGCTGCTGGGTCACCGACGGCTCTGACGATCAGCGGTTTCCCGGGCCGTGCGATGGCGGCTTTCTCTCCGGCGATGGCTTCCAAGGTTTCGCCGAGGAGGTCGGTGTGTTCGAGGCTGAGTGAGGTGATGACGGCCACATCGGCGGGCACGGCGCGCGTGGCGTCCAATCGACCGCCAAGGCCGGTCTCCAACAGCAGGACGTCCGGTTGCCGTTCAGCAGCGACGACCAGGGCCACGAGCAAGGTCGCTTCGAAGAAGGTCAAGGTGATGCCCGTCGTTGTCGCCATCGAGTGAACGCGGGCAAGGGCCTCGTCAAAAGTGGCCGAGGCGACCGGTGTTCCGTTGAGTCGCACGCGTTCTTCCACCCGAACCAAGTGGGGCGACGTGAAGGCGATGTGCTGCAAGCCAGCCTCGGTGAGGGCCGCACCCAGCGTGGCGACCGTGGTGCCTTTCCCGTTGCTTCCCGCCACGTGGACGGTCTCGTAGGTGGGTGGCGGAAGGTCCAGCGCTGCAACGGCCCGGGCGGTGTTGTCAAGACCCAAGGCCATGCCTTTGGATTTGGTGGACTCGAGCCATGCTCGTGCCGGTTGAGTGTCCACCATGGGCAAGAACAGCCGCCTCTTCTCCATGGCTCTTTTCCTCGTGTGTTCTTCCTACGGAAGAACGCGACGCTGATATGGCAGAGGGAAGTGGCAAGACCATGAGCGATGCTGAGGCCGGTGAGGGACGTGAAGTCTCGCAGCGGTTTGCCGATGTCGAGGATGAACTTCGACAAGGCGACAACCTCGCTGCGCTGATGGCCGAACAGTGGCGCGGCATGGCCGGCATGGCAGGGATGTTCGTCGCTACGCTCGCTCTCGCCATGTACATTCGCCCCTACTACGACGTGGGCGAACTCCACGCCTTTGGGGCCTCCGGTGCAACCCAAGTGCGCTGGGTGCTGATGGAACTCATCGCCATCTTTGCCTTCACGGCGCTGATCATTTTCCTTGCTCGCTGGGGCAAGCAGTACATCATCAAGTACGGCATGTACGTCGTCCTCACGCTGGCGCTGATGTACACCATGGTGCCGCTGGCCCACATGCTGGTGCTGGACTTTGACACCGATCCCTTCGTCGTGGAATCCACCGAAGAGCGCAACGGTGCCATGTTGGGCACGTGGGGCGATGACGGGTTCGTTCTGTACAACATCAGTGCGGGGGGCGTGAACACCAGCGTGGACATCACCGCCTGGGACGCCACCAACGGCTACGCTGAACCCGTGTGGACCAACACCCACGCCCATCAGGTCAACGATGTGAACTCACCGGTGAGCATGACCTCGTCGGCCGAGCACCTCACCTTTGCTTCCGGTGCCTACGCATGGTCGGTTGACATCAATTCCGGCGAACTGATCGAGAGCTTTGCCTGCTACACGTGGGACAACGGCGAACCTGTTCCGCTCGACAACATGTTCGGCGGTTGTGCCATTGCGGTGTCGACCGGGGACGCCATCTACCTCGCCAACGCCTTTGACGAATTGATTCGCTACCGCACCTTCGACGAGAGCCCTGGCGTCCTGACGCAGGAAGCACGCTGGCGCATTCCGGGTTTCCTGACCGGCGATGGTGTGGTGAAAAGCCACCTGTTGGACGCGGACGAGTGGTCCTTGACCACCGCCGCTCAATCGGCCAGCGTCCTGCTCGAGACCACTTCGCCTTCGCTCGGTTTGGGTCTTGGCGGTCTGAACAACGCCACCTACCTGACACAGCACGTGCCGGCCGGCAACGGCTCGTTCACCTCGGTTGACATCGGCTGGTCGCCGTTCTTGGGTCAAACCATTGAGAAGGCGAAATCTCAGCCCGACACCCGCCATCAGCGTCTCATCCTGCTCGGTGAATCCACGGGCACCATCACCGGTGTGGAATGGAACGGTAGCATGGAGGGAGAGGACGCATACGCCGTTCAAGACCGCATGAACCTCAACGGCTTGGTCAGCAGCGTGTCGTCGATTCGCATCACGGATTTGGACAACTCCAACTACAGCGATCTGCTTGTGGTTGGTGACGGACAAGCCCACTGGCTCTACACGGAATCGCTCATCAACCGGGCCAGCTTCCCGGTGGCAGAGGATGCCGGAGCCGCCTTCTTTGCCCTTGACGGCGACGAGGCCGACTTGGTGGTGCTCAGCCCCGTTGAAGGTGCCGCAGCCACGCTGGTTGAGCGCGGTGAATTGACCACCGACATGTTCCCGCTTTACGGACTGCAACTGCTCACCGGGCCCACCTTGGCCGGTTTGGTGGCCACGCTGCTTCTCCTCGTCCTTCTCGTGGTTCACAGCGAGTGGTACGTCGTGAACACCACCGGTGTCCTGCTGGGGGCCGGGGTTTGTGTGATGTTGGGGGTGACCTTTGTCCCCGCTTTGGCCATTTTGTTCATGATCTTGGCCGCTGTCTACGACTTCTGGGCGGTCTACAAATCAAAGCACATGCTCGACCTTGCCGACACCATGGTGGGCCTGCGGTTGCCCATCCTGCTCGTCGCCCCGCAAGGCAGCGACTACTCCCTCATCGAGGAAACCGAACGCGCCAAGCGCCCGGTCTCCACGGAGCCTCGCCCCGCCCCCGCCCCCGTTGCCGCCAAACCCAAGCGAGCAAAGAAGGGCAGCGAAGCCATGTTCATGGGCTTGGGCGACATCATCTTCCCCGGCATGCTGGTGCTGTCCGCCATCCAGTGGTTGGACGATAGCGCAGCGTTTGAGGTCGCCATGGCCACGCTGGTCGGCTCGTTGCTCGGCTACCTTGCCCTCATGACCTACGTGGCACGAGGCAAGGCCCAGGCCGGGCTGCCGCTGCTCAACGGCGGTGCCATCCTCGGCTTCTTCATCGGCGGACTGCTCTTCCTTGGCGGCGATATTTTCAGTTTCAACATCTCGTGGTGATTTCTATGCTTGACATGAACATGTTCCGAGAACAGGCCGACGTCGTTCGTGCCGACCACACGAAGCGTGGCCTGCCCCACGATAACATCGACAAGGTCATCGAACTCGACCAGACCTGGCGCAACCTGCTCCACGAGACCGACCAGCTTCGTCGGGCCAAGAACGAGGCCGCTCGGGGCATTGGGGCGGCCAAGAAGGCCGGCGACCAGGCCGCTGCTGAAGCCATCCTTGCTGAGGTGGCCGACCTCGGTGCAAAGATTGCCGAAATGGAGGCCAAAACCAACGAGGCCATGACCGTTCGCGACCGGCTTCGCATGTCGATTCCCAACATCCTTCACGCCGACGTGCCCGTTGGCGAGGACGAGTCGGGCAACACCGTTCATGCCGTGCACGGTACCAAGCCTGCGTTCACCTTTGAGCCACGAACCCACAACGAACTCATTGAGATGAACAAGTGGGTCGACCTCAAGCGTGCCGCCAAGATCACGGGCAGCCGCTTCTATTTCCTGAAAGGCGACCTTGCACGACTGGAATTCGCACTCCAGCAGTACGCTGTCAACTTCCTGCGTGAGCGCGCCTACACCTTCGTCCAACCCCCCGTCATGATGAACCGGGAAGCCTACGAAGGGGTCACCGATTTGGGCGATTTTGAAACCGTCATGTACGGCATTGAACCGGACCAGTACTACATGATCGCCACCTCTGAACACCCGCTCACGGCCATGTACATGGACGAGACCATTCCCGAAGAGCAGATGCCGCTGCGCATGGTCGGCGTGTCCCAGTGTTTCCGTCGGGAAGTCGGGAGCCACGGCCAGAGCGACCTCGGTATCTGGCGCGTGCACCAGTTCACCAAGATCGAACAAATCATCATCGCCAAACCCGAAGATTCCTGGGCGCTTCACGAAGAATTGCTCCAGAATTGCGTTGACTTGTGGAACAGCCTCGGCATTCACTACGAAGTGGTCAACATTTGCACCGGTGATATGGGCACGGTGGCCTCGAAGAAATACGACCTCGAAGCGTGGATTCCCGGTGCCGACCAGTACAAGGAAATCGTCTCGTGCTCCAACTGCACCGACTACCAGGCCAACCGGTTGAGCATCCGATACGGCCAACCCGGTCACCCCAACCAACCCATCGTCCACACCCTCAATTCCACCGCTGTGGCCACCTCTCGTGCCTTGGTCGCCATCATGGAGCAGTACCAACTTGAGGACGGTCGCGTGGCCGTGCCGGAGGTTCTCCAGCCCTACATGGGCGGACAAACGGTGTTGGAACCGTGCAACTGGGGTTGAAGAAATGCAGCGTCGAATGGCCGTCTTGCTCGCCTTGCTCTTCGCCATTGCACCGCTTTCAGGATGTTTTGGAGAGGAAGAGGTCGCAGACATCGTTCCAATGCTGGCCGCTGACGAAGCCAACCCCACTTCGGCCACCCGTGGCCAGTACCTGACGCTGAATTTCACCAGCACCGTGGACTGGACCATCAGCCGTTCGCCCGGTGTGTTCTTCATGGACGAGTTTGGTGTGCTGCGAGACGACGTGAACTTCACGCTGCCCGCCAGCGCCACGGGCGTTACGATGCTGGTGCTCGACTCCGAGCGCGACAGCGTTTCGTTCAACGTCACGGCCGGCGACCAAACATGGAACGCCACCCTTCCTCTTCAGGACAGCACGGAATTGATGCTGGTGGACGGCCGCCGCGCTTACGAGACCATCGACATGCTCACGTCGCAGTACAACAACCGCTGGTGTGCTTCGGCTTCCGTTCACGAAGGCGGTGCTGCCTACGAAGCCGCCGCCGAGGCCATGGCTGAGAACATGCGAGGCTACGGGTTTGACCACGTCGAGGTCACTCGCTACGAAGACGACCCGGACCAACTCAACGTCGTGGGCTACAACTACGGTCGAACCAACCCCGACGAGTACATTGTTATCGGTGGCCACTTTGACATCGCTTACGCCTTTACCCCGCCCAGCGGCGGGACCAACGAGGGCGCCAACGACGACACCTCGGGCTCCACCGTTTCCCTTGAGATGGCCCAAGCCTTGGCCAAGATGGAATTCGACCACACCGTGGTCGCCGCCTTGTGGGCGTGCGAAGAAGAAGGGCTCTTGGGCTCCTTGGCCTATGTGGCTCACCTTCCAGAGAACGTCTCGGTCAAGGCCTACATGAACTTCGACATGGTGTCGCTCAACTACCCCATCACGCCGCTCACCGAGCCGATCATTGACCCCTTGACTGGCGATCTGTTTGCCCCGACCAAATACGACTGGGACATCAGCATCGCCGGCGCCAACCAGACCAACATGAACCGCATGATGGAGTGGGTGGGAACCACCATCGAGGACGACCTCGCCTACACCCCCACCGAAGGCAACCCCATCAACTGGCAAATCGCTGAATCCTGCGCTTCCGACCACTGTTCCTTTTTCTCCGCCGGCTACCCGACGTTCAACTTCTTCAGCCCGGGTGGCGACATTTCCTTCTGGCAGGAGTGGCATTCACCCTCGGACACGCTCGAGTTCATGACGGCCAAGGCCGGGGGCAGGAAGGCATGGAGAGCGGGTTCAACAGCCTGGTGTGGTCGTCGCTCGACCTGTTTATTCGCGTGGACAACGCTGAGGATTTCTACGGCAACTGGTACACGGACTCAGGCGAGGCTTGAAGCCTTCACGACTGGGCCGGTTGAAGGTCAATGGCGCAGGTGTTGCGGTTGAGCAAGCCGTTGAACGGGCAGTAGCCAAAAGCGGAGGTCAGGACGCCCCACAAACCGACGAGCAGAAACACGATTTCGATTTGAACCGTCGCCAGGAAATCAGCGATGACCACGCCTGAGCCGAACACGGCACGCAACGCCCGTTCTTTCCCTCCAACGTTCTTCATCCATGCGAAATCCACGGTTTCTGCTCTTAATGCATTGTTTGACCGATGCTGCATATGCTCATTTGTCCCGCATCAGGTCGGGGGATGTTCAAATATGAGAAAATTTGCGAACAATCATGGACGCCAAAGACATCATGCTCGCCATCCACATCGTCTGCGGTTTTGTCGCTCTGGTGACGATGGTGATGGCCTATTTGACCAAAAAAGGTCCAGCCATGCACGCGAAGGTGGGCCGCATTTACGGCTACGCCATGGTCGGTGTGGGCTTGACCGCCATCGCCCTCTTCTTCCTCGGCGCCTCGGCTTTCCTTCTCCTCATCGCCTTCTTCTCGCTCTACCTTGTGCT
The DNA here is from genome assembly GCA_038144595.1 of Candidatus Poseidoniales archaeon. Lineage (GTDB taxonomy): Archaea > Thermoplasmatota > Poseidoniia > Poseidoniales > Poseidoniaceae > Poseidonia. The sequence continues at coordinate 39,362 of JAYQOB010000008.1, forward strand.
GGTCGGTTGGCGCTTTGCCACCAACCGGAAGGGCGAGGTGAGCAGCGTGGATACGGCCTTGATTCAACTTGGCATGGGTGGAGGTGTGGCGCTGTTGGCCATGGCCGCCTACATCGCCACGGCCGGTGATGCCCCGTTCGGTCTCTCGAAGGCCTTTGCTGCCGTCCCCACCACGTTCGGAATCATCAGCATCTCCCTGGCCTTTCAGCAGCGCACCCTTCAGAAAGACGGCAAGAATCCCCGGGGCAAGAAGCGCATCAACCTTCACGTGACCTACATGGGCGCTGGAACCATTTCGACCACGACCGCTTTCACCATCACCGTGCTCGGAAGTTCGGTGTTCACCTGGCTGGGCGCTACCGTGGTTGGGACGCCGTTGCTTATCTGGAATCAATTCGGCGTCAACAAGGGTACCATCGCCAAGTCAACCGTGGCAGAGAACCCTTCGGAAGCGGTTGGTTGATGCGAGACTGGCCATCAATCAGCCGTCATATCAGTAATTGGGCACCTTTTCCCCACGGATGCAGTGCTCCACGACGGTGGTGATCCGCTTTTCCTTGGTGGAATCTCGCTTGGCTTTGGCAATCCATCGCAATATGTTGCGTCGGTACGATGGGGCTGCCCCGTCCCACCAAGACGTGGCTCGGCCTGCCCTGAGGGCCACTTTCAGCGCTTCAGGTTCAATCAAATCGTCGACCTCGGCCATGGAATCGTAGCGTCCCGAGGTTTTGGCTCGCCGGATGGCCGCTCGACCGGGATCTTGCATTCGGCCTTCGGCTTCCAACCGTTCCGCTCGCTGGATGTAGGTCCTGGCCCACGCTTGTTCTTGACGCGGAGCGATGAGTTGCATCGTTCGCTCTTCGTCCAGTTTCATCCGCCGGCCGTCGATCCATCCGAAGGCGATGAGGGCATCGAGCACCTCGTCGCGTGAAACGTACTTGTCCCGGTTGGCCGCCTTCCAGGTCACCAGCCACACGCTCTCGGGCTGGCTGTGCGCGGTGTGAAGCCAGTCCCACAACTGGTTGGAAGACGAAACTTCCACACGCTCATGTTCGTCAAGACCAATCATGGTTAGAAAATCACCTTTCAATATATCAAGAATCGTCTCCAACCGAGTCAAATGCACCGTTTTGGGGCTTGAACTCCCCTGCTTGTTGGCGTTTCTTCGTCTTCAGCCGACGCTGATGTTCCACAGCATCAGACCGTCTGCGCCGTCGTTTCAACGTGCTCACGGGTAACGATCATGCCGATGAGCGCACCGAGGGGCGCCACGAACATGGAGAGCAGCAGGACCGGGAACGAGACGTAAATCGGCTTGCCCGTGGCCACCAAGCGCTGCCAGGTCTAGCGCCCCACGAACAAGTCAAAGGCCAAGTAGTGAAGCCAGCCGATCAAAATGACCTCTCGCTCGGAAAACATCTCCACCACGATGTCGGGACTGGGCATGTCGCTTCCCAGCAGCACGAGGATGTCAACGAGGTTCGGAAGCACGGCGAGGGTGTAGGCTACGGCCAACGGGGCGAGGTAGACCCACTCGTTGCGCATCAGGGCAGCCGTTCGCTCGTGGGTGGGGGCAAACCACATCATCAGCCAGAACGGGAAGATGTAGATGCTGGAGAACCAAAACAGGATGTCGATCATGGCGACCATGTCACAGGCCACCCGTCTCCATGATGTTCAAGGCTTCCTCCAACACGGTGGCGTTGGACCAGTATGTCTTGGAGGTCCACACAAGCCGACCTTCGCTGTCGAGCACCTGCAGGGTGGGCGTCACCGGCATCTCAAACGCTCGGTAGAGGTCCACGTCGGTCAAGCGTCCGGTTTCTGCGTCAATGACCTTGGTGCTCTCCGAGGGCAGCAGCAGCGGCCACGGCGTGTAGGTGGTGCTGTTGTTGTTGGTGTAGCGCTCTCGGACGTCGTTGATGGATTCAAAGGCCGGGTAGCGATGCACGGACACGATGTTGGTGGTGTTGGAGATGTTGCCGGCCTCCAGTTCTTCGCTGAGCATGGCCGTCCAGTCGTGACAACCACTGCAGCCCGCAGCGACCCAGAGCATCAAGACGGGGCCGTCAAAGGAGTTGCGAAGGTCGTGGGTCGACCCGTTGTCCACCTCTCGGTCGAAGGTCGGTGCAACAAAGGAGAGGCGCTCGGGAACCGGTGAGAGCACCGCTTCCTCCTCGGTTTCCACGGCGTCTTCAACCGGCGCAGCCGTGCAACCGGCCAACATCATCAAGAGGACCATCACGGAAACGAGTCGCTTGGCTTGGAGCATGGACATCAACCTCCGAGGTCGGTATATCAACGCCTGTTCAAAATCCGAAGTTCATCACCCAGTAGAGGGCGTCCCACCACGTGCATTGAATCGAGAGCATGACGGAGCCAGCGATGGCCAACTTGGCTCCTTCCAGTCGGTCCCGAGCAGACCACACGAGCACGGCGAACCCAACCGAGGCTGCGCCGGCCGTCCACAACACGGCCACGATGGCGGCCATGCCGGCCGTTGAGGGCCCTTCGATGTACATCCGTGTCAGGTCAATCCACACGAGGGAGCACAGCAGGAAGGCCGCATACAGCATCATGAGACGCTGCACGCCCTTTCCGTCCTCGAGGGACCACGGCCAGTGCAGGGAAGCCACCTCTTCTTCGGTCCACGCCAAAAAGAACCGATGCATCATCAGCAGGTAGCCTGCAGCAGCCACAAACATCCACGGGACGATGAGCGACTGCATGGAGGTCGGGACCTCGCCCCAGTACACGGACGGGTTGTCAAAGGCCTGAACCCCGCGCCAGTACGAGACCAAAATCAGCGGCCCGACGACGTTGGCGAACCAAAACACGGTGGCTCGCTTCATTCGCTTTCACCTTGGGCCTTGGCTGCCGTTCGCTTGAGGAACGGGCTGTAAAGCGCAGGCAGGACGATGAGGCTCGACAACAAGGCCAAGGTGATGGCCACCACGAACGCCTGACCGAACAGGCGCAGGGGCAACAAGGCCGAGAGGTTGAGCACGGCAAAGCCACCGGCGGTCGTCAAGGCCGCACCCGCCATGGCCCGCCCCGTTGTGGCCGTGGATTTGGCCACCCACTCTTCAGGTGCTGCAAACGGTCGATGCTCAGCTTCTTCTTCGAGGCGTGTCGTGAAGTGGACGGCGTAGTCCACGCCCAGCCCCAGCGAAAGGGCACCGATGGTGACGGTCTGCGAGTTGATGTTGTAGCCCGTGTAGCCCATGATCCCGTAGACCCACACGACCACCATCATGAGGGGAATCCACGACACCACGCCACGCTGAACGCCTTCCTTCAGGTCGTTGTCGTTGCGCACCGTGTGGATGCCGACCAGCATGAACAGGATCACCACGGCCACGATGCCCGTGGATTGAACAGAAGCCGTGGCCACGTCGGCCGTTGTCTGGGCGTTGATGAGGGCACGACCGCTCAGCCGCAGCGTGTAGTCATCGCCGGCCTGTGCCGACAGGTCGTCAAGGGCCGCCTCGATGCTTTCAGCCAACTCAACGGTGGCGCCCCAGTCCAAGGTGTCGGCTTGGAAGGAGAGCACGGTCTGCAGACCGTCCCTGGCGAGGAGACTCTTGGTCGCTTCAATGCCCGTGGTGTTCTCAAGGGACCACGCCAGCAGGTCGTCGTAACCGGTGGCGTCGCCCGATTCAGCAGCGAGGAGGAAGCCGTCCACGACAGGGTCCTGCAAACGGGTTTGCTCGTAGACGTCCCAAATGCCCGTCGGCACGCCGCTCACGTCGTCCCGGGCCGACATGGTATCGAAGGCTGCGGTCCAGGCGGTTCGCCCTTCATCGCTGATGACATCACCGTCGATGACCACATACAGGGGCGAGCGGCTGGTGCCAAACTCGTCGCTGATGAGCAGGAAATCACCGACGACGGGGATCGATTCGTCCAGTTGGTCTCGCTGTTCAAACGCCACTTCGAGTTGTTGGAAACCGGCGACCATGGGTGCCAGCAACACCAAGGCGATGAGGCCGACCTTGAACGGTTGGGTGGAAAGTTTGCCCAGGTTTGTTGCGAGCGGGCCCACCTCGACCTTGCTCGCCTTCTCAAGTGGAAGTTTCTTGGTCGGTAAGATGAGCATGAGAGCGGGTAAGGCGGAGATGCTCAGGAGGTAGATGAGGAACAAGCCGATGGCGATGACGGTGCCGAACACCTGCAGGAAGGCCAGCGTGGACAGGCGGAAGGAAAGGAAGCCGACGATGTCGGTGGTGATGGCGATCATTAGTGCAATGGACGTCAAGATGGTTCCCTGCCGGATGGCTCGTTGGCGAGAGGCTTTGTCGAAGTCCCGCAGGGTGGCGCGTCCCGTCGGATTTCGCAGCTCTTCTTCCTTCAATTCCTCGCGAATACGCAGCACGACGTGGAGGCCGTAGTCAACACCAATCGCCAGCAAGAGGACGGGAATCGAATTCATGGCGGCGTTGAAGGTCATGTTCACGCCAGCGAGTTGCAGCCATCCTGAGAGGCCGTAGGTGGCAGCGATGGCGATCACCGTCAAAATGAGCACGTAGGCGGTTTCTCGAACGCTGCGGAAGTTGAACCACAAAATGATGCCCAGCAGCAACATGGCAGCGCTGGTCAACATGCCGATTTCCTTCCCGATGGTGGCGCTGTTGTTCTCGGCGAATTGAGCGAAGGAAAAGGTGCGTACGTCGCTGTCGTTGGTCGCGGCAACGACCTCAAGTTCCATGGCTTCGGCCCAGGCCGTCAAATCAGCCTGCACGTCGCCCAGAATCTCGTAGTCGTAATCCAACGGCTCACTGGAGACCACCAGCGTGACCATCACCGGTCCGTCCGAGACCCACGGGTCGTCCGTATCGTCGCTTGGCAGGCACGAGAGGATGGCCGCGCGGAAATCAATGGATTGCAACCCCATGATCGGTCCGAGTTGACCTTGAAGCGGGCCGGTGACGGCGAGGATTTGCCCGGTCTGGGCCGGGGTCCTGTTTTGGGTCATGGCGGAAAGTTGCCCCATCAGCATGCCGATCTCATCGCTGAGGTCGTTGCCTGTGTCCATTCGAGCGAGCCACGCCGCGGGTTCACTGGCGTCCCACGCCAGCAGGCGTTCGGGGGTCACGGGGTCAACGCCGGGCACGTTGGCGGCTGCAGCGGACAGGTTGCCAAGAGCAGATGAGAGGTTTGCGTCGTCGTTCGCCGTCAACACCTCAATGGCGGCTGCTTGCAGGCTCGTGAGCCAAACCGCAGCCGTTTCCTCATCCTGCAGGGCCATCCACTGCATGGCTTGGCCGGCGGGACCGTTGTTGGCTTGGGTGCCGAACAAGGGGTAGTGGTAGGGCTCGAAATTGCTGTCGTTGAGCATCATGGCTTCGATGGTGGCCAACTGTTCCCACGTCTCCGCCTCAAGCAGGGCCTCTGCTTCGATCTCATCGATGAACCGAATGAAATCGAGGTTGGCTCTGTACTCCGACTCGATTTCATTGAGCAGGTCAACGCTCGGGTCGTCGGGGAAGAACCCGTCCTCACTGTTGTCAAACTGCAGGTGCATGCCACCGGCGGCGAGCGTGAACATGGCCAGCATGACCACCGCAAAGGCTTGCTTTGGACGGTCAACGCTCCAGTCGGTCAGCATCATGAAAGGATTTCGCATGATTTTTGCACATTCTTTTCGCTTATAACCGTCCGTTTTCCCGTTGATGCCAAGGCGCTGTTTTTCTCGTGGCATTCCCTTGCCAATGACAGAGAAATCGCCCTCAATATTTCAACTAAAAAATCAAATTTACAGTAGAAAAATCACTCCGGCCGATGCGACAGAGAAACGTCGGAGGCTGACGAATTACTCCAGATCGAGGAGAACGGCACCTTGAGCGACCTGATCGCCAGCCTGGAAGTGAACAGCCACCACGGTGCCGTCTGCAGCCGCGACGATGCGGTGTTCCATTTTCATCGCCTCGAGCACCATGAGCGGCGTGCCCGCCTCGACGACGTCGCCTTGCGCCACGAGCACTTCGAGCACCTTGCCGGGCATCGGTGCGACCAATCCACCCTCGTCTTCGGTGCCCGAGGAACCGGGTTCAATGCGTTCCCACTTGTAGGTGCGACCGTTGAGGTGAACCCACCATACGTCGCCGACCTTGGCGGCGTGAGCAAGGCATGTACGGCCGTCCCGTAGGGTGAGATGGAGGCGGCCACGGTTGTGTTGGACCAGCGTTTGTCCTTCCAACACGAAGGCCTCGCCGTCGCGAGTCAGCGTGACCTCCACGGGGCCCTCGCTGGAAGCAAAGGTGTGCTGCATCAGGGGTACCTCCGGTTGAGGGTGCTGAACGGACTCGCTGGGCCGTCCGACGAGCCGGCAGGGCCTGCCGTTCGAACTCGATGCAGCCCGAGCGTCTCCGCGCTGGCGGCCACGAGCAAGGCGGCGTCTTCGAGCACGGTGTCAGCGGGTGGATTCCACCCGCCCGCCCACAACTCGTCGATGGTGGTCGTGGTTGTGGAACCGTCGACGACTGGTCCAGCATCGCACAAATCACGGAGGAATTCGATGTTGGTCGTCGTTCCAAGCACGACAAATTCGTCCAGCGCACGGCGCATCTTCTCAAGCGCCTCCGGGCGGGATGGCGCCCACACGATGAGCTTCGCCAGCATGGGGTCGTAATTTGGGGTGACATCGTCGCCTTCACGAACGCCCGTGTCCAACCGGATGCCAGGGCCCTCGGGCGGTCGGAACACCGCCAAGGGTCCGATGGAAGGAAGGAAGCCGTTGGCGGCGTCCTCGGCGTAAAGACGAACCTCAATGGCGTGGCCTCGAATCATCAGCGGACCGCAGGACATGGGCTCGCCGTTGGCGATGCGAAGTTGTTCCCGTACGATGTCCACGCCGGTGATGAGCTCGGTCACGGGGTGTTCCACTTGGATGCGAGTGTTCATCTCGAGAAAGAAGAACTCCCCGGTGGGTGCGAGGAGGAATTCAACCGTTCCGGCACCAACGTAGTCCACCGCTTCTGCCGCTGCCACGGCGGCCTGACCCATCGCTTGGCGTAGCGCCTCGGTCATGGTAGGTCCCGGGGCTTCCTCGAACACCTTCTGGTGCCGGCGCTGAACGCTGCATTCTCGCTCACCGAGGTGAATGGTTCGGCCGTGTTGGTCGGCGAGCACTTGAATTTCGACGTGCTTGGAGCCGGAGAGCAGGCGTTCGATGTAGATGCGACCGTCGCCAAAGGCGGCCACGGCTTCTCGTCGAGCACCTGCTGCAGCGCTGTCAAAATCAGCGGGTTCGTGAACGGCTCGCATGCCTTTGCCGCCCCCACCGCTGGAGGCTTTGAGCAGGAGCGGGTAGCCGACGCGCTCAGCGGCTTGACGCAGGGCTTCAAGCGCGCTGTCTTCATCGGCCTCTTCCACCTCTTCGCCGGGGATCACCGGTACACCAGCTGCACGCATGGTTTGGCGAGCAGTCATTTTGTCGCCCATCTTCTCAATGGCCATGGCCGAAGGGCCAATCCACGTCAAGCCGGCCGCTTGGACCGCCTTGGCGAATTCGGCTCGCTCTGACAAGAAGCCAAAGCCGGGATGGATGGCGGTGGCGCCGGTGTCGAGTGCCACTTGGATGATCTGTTGCTGGTCGAGGTAGGTTTCAGCGATCGTCTCGCCTTTGAGCATGACCACTTGGTCGGCCATTTCGGTGAACATGCTGCCCGCATCGTTGGGTGCACAGATGGCCACGGTGGGGTGGCCGGCTTCCTTGCATGCACGGAGAATCCGGCACGCAATTTCACCACGGTTGGCCACCAAGACGTTGATTGCAATCCCTCCTTATTCCGTCTCAGGTTTCCAGTTTGGTGAGCGCTTTTCGAGGAAGGAGGACAAGCCTTCCTGGCCCTCCTTTGAGCCTCGCATTCGACTCGTGAAATCCAGCGTCCAGTTTCGGAGTTCTTCGTCCGATCCGGTCCAGCGGTCAAACCCAAGCGTGAGTTCCTTCGAGAGTGTCACCGCCGACGGCCCCGTGGTCATGACTTCGTCTACGATGGACGAGACGGCTTCCTCCAACCCATCCTGGTCGTCGACAAGTGCTTCGATGAAACCGACTCGGAGGGCTTCATCGCCTCGAACTCGGCTGGCCTGCATGGCCAAGCGACGGAAGGTGGCCGAACCCAGGCGGCGGTAGACGTAGGGTCCAATCACAGCGGGGAGAATGCCCAGTTTCCCTTCGGAGAGCGCGATGCGAACGTTCTGCGTTGCCACGACATAATCGCAGCACGAGACCAAGCCCGCACCGCCGCCCAGGGCCACGCCTTGCACGGCGCCAACGGTGAAACAGGGGTGGGCCCACAACCCGTTGAACAAGCGGTCGAGGCGTTCGGAATCCGCTCGGTTCTCCTCGGGAGTGTTCGCACCCGCATCTCGCATCATGTTGATGTCGGCCCCGGCGCAGAAGTGCTTCCCCTCGCCTCGTAGCACCAGCGTGCGCAGGTAAGGGGTTCCGTTGGCGTCATGCAGTGCATCTTGGCGTCCAGCGCTGCGCTCTGCCGTCCATTCAAGCACGGCGATGAGCTCCTGGATCATGTCCACGTTCATGGCGTTGAACTTGTCTGAGCGGGTGAGCGTGAGGTTGGCTTGTGCGCCTTCAATGGTCAACGAGACCATGCGGGTGGTGGGTGGTTCGTCCATGAGCGGCATGTTGAAAACTCCAATTCAAAAATCAAATGTTCAATTGAAAAATCACATTCTAAAGATGCCGTAGCGATGATCGGGCAGCGGTGCATTGCGGGCGGCAGCGAGGCAGAGCCCCAAGACGTCGCGTGTGTCCCTCGGGTCGATGATGCCGTCGTCCCACAGTCGGGCGGTGGAATAGTAGGGGCTGCCTTCGGTTTCGTACTTCTCAAGAATGGGCGCCCTGAACGCTTCCAATTCCTCGCCTTCCATGGGCGCCTTCCCTTCCCGTGCTCGCTGGTCTTGTTTCACGGTGGTGAGGACGTCAGCCGCTTGGGGGCCGCCCATCACGGAGATGCGGCTGTTGGGCCACATGAACAGGAAGCGTGGGTCGTAGGCACGGCCGCACATGCCGTAGTTGCCGGCACCGTGTGAACCACCGACGATCACGGTGAATTTGGGAACGTTGACGCAGGAAACAGCGGTGACCAGTTTGGCGCCGTCTTTGGCGATGCCGCCGGCTTCGTAGGCCTTACCGACCATGAACCCGGTGATGTTCTGAAGGAACACCAGCGGGATGCCTCGCTGGCCGCAGAGTTCAACAAAATGAGCGCCCTTCTGGCTCGATTCGGAAAACAAAATGCCGTTGTTGGCCACGATGCCCACTTTGTGCCCGTGGATGTGGGCGAAACCGCACACCAGGGTGGTGCCGTACCGGGACTTGAACTCGTGGAAGCGTGAACCGTCCACGATTCGGGCGATCAGTTCGCGCACGTCGACAGGCGTTCGGTTGTCAGCAGGAATGAGGCCCATGAGGTCCTCCACGTCGTGGGCCGGTGGCTCGGGCTCGGCCATGGCGGCTGGGGTTTTCTGGGATGGCCCTAGGTTTTCGATGACGTTACGAACCATGCGCAGGGCTTCGTTCTCATCCTCAGCAAAGTGGTCAGCGACACCGGACTGAGCGGTGTGGACATTGGCCCCGCCGAGTTCCTCAGCGGTGACCTCTTCGCCGGTGGCGGCCTTGACAAGCGGTGGGCCGGCCAGGAAGATGGTCCCGTTGCCCTTGACGATGATGGATTCGTCGGACATGGCCGGAACGTAGGCGCCTCCTGCCGTGCACGAGCCCAACACCGCCGCCACTTGGGGGATGCCGTCGCCCGACATGCGAGCCTGGTTGCGGAAGATGCGGCCGAAGTGCCCGATGTCGGGAAACACCTCGTCCTGCATGGGGAGGAAGGCGCCACCGGAGTCGACGAGGTAGATGCACGGCAGGTGGTTCTCGTGGGCAACGGTTTGTGCCCGGATGTGTTTCTTGACCGTCATCGGGTAGTAGGAACCACCCTTCACCGTGGCGTCGTTGGCGACGAACAGGCACTCACGTCCGTGCACCATGCCAATGCCGGTGACGATGCCGGCCGAGTGGGCTCGTCCGTCGTAGAGTTCGTAGGCGGCCAGCGGCGAGAGTTCCAAGAACGCCGTTCCGGGGTCAACGATTCGCTCAATGCGTTCGCGGGCGAGGTGCTTTCCTCGGGAGCGATGCCGTTCGACGTATTTTCCACCACCGCCCTGTGAAGCGGTCTCCAAGCGCTCCCGGAGTTCGGTGAGCAGGGCGAGGTTGTGCTCTTTTCGAGCAGTAAAGTCGGGGTCGGCTCGATTGACTCGGGTAGGCAGTCTGTCCATGCTGAGCCCTCATCCCCACCGAGGCGAGGCCTGCACTTAATTCCATTCAAGCCGTGGATTGGTCCTCAGACACCGAGCATCAAGCGACCGATGTCGCGCAGGCCCGGCGCCAGCCCAACGATGAGCACCGCCAAGACGATGAGAAGTCGGAAGTGTTGCTGCCGCTGTTCAACCCGCATCTGGACGAACAACCAGACGATGAGGCCCACGAGAGCGGCTTTCACGAGGGCGAACAGCCAAGCGCCCTCACCCCAGTCAATCCCAAGCATGTCGTTGATGCTGCCGCCGTATTGGATGACAGCATTACTCACCGGGTGCTTCTCACCGTAGCCAAACATGTCGATGCCCACCATGGTGGCGAAGCCGTCGCACAGTTGGCCAAAGACCATGCCGAGCACCATGGGGTGGGCCAGCAGGGCCTTGTTCGAGAGGAATTCCACCGGGTGGTCGGCCCAGACATCGGCTTCTTCCTCCCATTGCTTGATGCCCACGTGACCGGGGAGCACGCCTGCGGTGTAGCCGGTGAGTCGAAGTTGCTGAGCGTCCTCTTTCCCCATGCGATACAGCACGTAGCACACCAGGCCGGGAAGCCCTAAGACGACCCAAATCGGCCAAAACGTCAGTTCCCCCGACGCAAAACCGCTTTCTTGTTCCCACGGGGTGACCATGAATTGCACCCAATGGGCCACCCCCATGACGAGGGCGCTCGTGGCGAACGCCAGCATGCCGCGGGTGATGGCCGGCCACGTGCGGGTCCACACGATGGTCGCCCACAGCACGGCCGCCGTGAGGGCCAATCCGGCGGTGGCCAGGTTGAATTCTGTGTCGTGAACGGCGTAGGCAGGTCGGTAGAGGAAGTACCAGTGCCCCATCAGCAGCGCGAAGAGCAGACCGCCCAGCAACGTGGCTTGGGCTTCTTGGGCCTCGTCGCCGTGATGGCCGTCGAAGCGACCCGCCAGCAGGTGGCTCAGGAGGGCTACGCCGACGAGCCAACCTGCCAGGTGCAGGTGAATGATTGGCGAGATGAACAACACGTCCTGTGAAGAGGAGAAGAAGTCGGCGTCTTCGAGGACTCGCAGGACGGGGGCGAGGCACACCCATGCGATGAGCGCCAACGTCATGCGCTCGTCGGTTGGCAACTTCCATTTCCTGAAGAGGGCTTGGAGCAGGACGACGCAACCGAGCATGCTCAAGGTGTAAATCGCCGTGTTCTGCGGTGTGTATCCGGCGTCGCCGGCAGCCCCGGCATCCTTGACCACCGGTTCCCAAATGATGGGACGAAGTGTTTCGGTCCACACGGTGTCGTACGCCAACATCAGACCGGCAAGAGCGGCCAAACCGAGGCTGATGGCCGTCCAAATGACGGCCTTTTCCGTGGTGGAGTAGACGTCGTCAGGAAGCGGTGTGGTGAACGGGGAGGAATCATCATGATCCGTCATGTTCACGCACCTCTCCAATTGGGCCGAGCGCCCGCTTGGCTATCGGGTTTCCTACGGATTCACTCTTCTTCTTGGGAAAGGCGAGCGATGAGGTCGGCCTTCTTGCCACCAACGGGGAGTCCGGCGGCCTTGAGGCGTTCCTTGAGTTCAGCCACAGACAGCTTCGAGAGGTCCTCTGCTTCGCCGTCATCACCGTCGTCTTCTTCGTCGGCAACGCCGAAGCCACGGGGTTCGTGGACTTCGATGAACGCGACCTTACCGCACTCAACAGCGTGTCGGATGATGGTGACCAGACGGAACTTCATCATGGCAGCGTTGGTGTCAAAGAGCATGGTTTGAGGGATGGTGATGTTGAGGTCGTCGCCGTCAAACGCCACGCCGAAGTCGCTGTGGCCCGTGTTGGACTCGAGGAGGGCCATGACTTGCTCTTCCTTGCCTTCAACGACCTTGACGACCTTGAAGCTGTACTTCAGGGTCTTTCCGGCCATGGGATGGTTGTAATCGATGCGAGCACGACCTGCAGCGAGGTAGGACAGGTAGCCCTGACGGTTGCCGATGTTCACGGGTGCACCGATGTAAAGCGAGTTGGGGTCTTTGACGGCTCGGATGAGCTTGTCAATGCTGATGGTCTCGATCTGCTGCGGGTCCTTTTCGCCGTAAGCGTCGGCGGGCTCGATTGTGACTTCGATTTCCTTGTTGGCCTTTGCGTCAGCAAGGGCTGCTTCGAAACCGGGGATGAGGTTGCCACCGCCGACCACGCACACCATGGGGGTGTAGGAGCGGCCTTCTTGGTGCATCTCGTGCTCTTTGGCCACCGCTTCTCGGGTTGTTTCGATCAAGTCGCCGCTTTCGCTGTTGTAGAGTTCGTAATCAACGTGGACACTTGTGCCTTCTTCCATGGTGCTACCTCCAAGGGGATGATTCGGCGACCAGCCCCCCCTTCATAACTGCATTGGAGGCAATTATTCTTCCTCGGCACCCTCGACAGGCGTTCCCTTCACGGGTTTCTTCCCCTGTCCGGTGCCCGCCCAAGCAACGAGGGCCATGCCGCCCATCATGGCGCACCAGCCCACCCACACAAGATGGGAATGCGGCAGGTCGTAAACCGTCACCCGAACCAACTCGATGCTCTCCAAGCCGTCGCTGCCTGCAGAGGCCATGAGGCCGCCTGCTTGGCTGCCGTCGAAGATGAAGACCACATCGCCGGTCAAACGGGTGAGGGTGGCCACCTCCGAACGCGGAATGCCCTGATTGTCAAATCGAAGGGTGCCGGGAACCACTTCGCCGATTTGTGAACCAATGGAGGGGCCGTTCATTTCGTACACCTTGATTCGAACGCCGATGAAACCGTCGCCGACCTCGAGGTCTTCGCTTTCGAGGTCCAAACCCACGAATTCGAACCCGAGGCCGTTGTGAACAATCACCTCGTCTTTGATGAGTGAAACGCGATGACTGGCGTCGCCACGGTCCACCAGCACCGTGGTCGAGAGGTGACCGAGCAACAACACGAGCAACCCGAGGTGAACGACGTGGGCGCCGAGTGGAATTCGCTTCCACGTGCCTTTCGCTTGTGCAGTGGAGAACTGCCGAGCGACCTCTCTGCCAACCGGTGCTACCGCCAGAGCCAGCATGGGCAGCGACATCCAGACGATGTGGCCGCGGGTGAGGTGCTCTGAGACCATCGTGGTCGAATCGCCGCCGAATGCATCGGGGGCTAGCACCAAGCCCAAGGCGGAGATGGCCAACGCCCCGCCGAGGAGTTGCAGGTTGGCCTTTGCGTCGTCTTTGCGGCGCGTGTAGGTGAACAGACCGGCGCCCACAGCAGCAAGGAAGGGTGCGCCGTAGAGTTCGTGGGCTTCGAAGTTGACAGCATCGATGCTGGTCAGCAGCAACGCCCACGTGAGGACGAGGTAGAGGCTGACCAACACCACGCTGCCCCACAGAGCGATGCGCTGGTGTTTGCGCTGTGTTGGTGAAACGGATGTGTTGTCCTCTTCTTGCGGAGCGAGAAGCCACGGAAGAACAAACGCCAGCAGGATCACTCCCGCCACACCGATGCTCAGGGCGCCCGACCACGCCAGCGACAACCCCAGCATCACGCCGGCTGCCGCCCATGGCCATGCCTTGAGGGCGTCGCTGGCCCGGTACAAGGGCACGAACAGGACGGTGGCCGCCAGTGCTACCCAAACATCGGTGGTCAAACCGTAGACCAGCAGCGTGAACACCACGTCCAATGGAGCCGGCGTCAAGCCGTGATAGCTCCATGCTTCGGTGTTCTCTTTCTCGGAGGGTCCACCGACGAGGAGAAGGGGAATCACGACGGGCAGGAGGAACACGATGTTTGGCACGCTGGCCCACGACAAGCCCTCGCCGTTGCTGCCGGTGAAGACGAGGCAGCCGAGGAGCGCAAGGACTGCGGGCGTTGAAACCACCCAACTTTGCTGCAGTTGCAAGGGTCGTCCACTGGATGCAGCGCGTTGCACGGCCAACCAGCACCCGATGAGAACAAACATCCACACCACGTAGGTCATGACTTCGGTGCCAGCGGGATTGTCTCGCAAAATCATCAAACGACCGAAGACATCGCTGGGTGGCGTGCTCGTGTCGCTGGTGACAAAGGTGTGCACGGACGAAGCCCACACACCACCGGCTCGGGTTACCGTCGTAGCAAACAAGGCCAAGGTCTCCCGTGATGAGGCCGCCACCGATCCAGGCCTCTGGGCGGACGGTGCCAGGCCGTGTGCGAAGGTGAACGATGGCAACGAGGGCCAGCCACGGCAGGAAGGAACCGGTTTCGACCGGGTCCCAGGCCCAGTAGCCACCCCAGTCGAGGATGAGGTAGGCCCACAAGCCACCCAGTCCAATGCCGAGCGTGGCCATGAGCAAGCCGGGGCGCGCAAGATGGAGCATGCGCTCGCCCAGTTGGTTGGTCTCCGAGGTGTAGGCAGCCGACAGCGCAATCGCCGTCAGATGAAGGCACAGCGCGTAGGTGAGGAAGATCAACGGTGGATGAATGACCATCAGGTCGGTCTGCAGCAGTGGATTGAGTCCTGCTCCCAAAAAGAACGCCGGTGTGGCCTTGAACGGGTCGAGCGAGAAGGCGACCAGCAGCAAGGTCAGGCTCATGAGGTGCATGAAACGAAGGCGCCAAGCGTGCACGTCCACCGTACTTTCTCGCTCCCCGGGAAGAGGTCGGCGCCACAACCAAGCCACCAGCGACATCCACCCGAGCCACATCAACAGTGGGCCTTCACGGGCAGCCCAGGTGGCTGCAAACCGGTACTTGAGCGGGAGGTCCTCGCCTCCAAAGGCGGCGACATGGAGCACGGAGGTGTCGTTGACGAGAAACAGACGGGCGAGGGCCACGAAGGGAAGGACCATGGCCAAATGGAGGGCGGTGGAGAGCATCGGTTGCTCTTCGTGGAGACGGGGTTTGACCAGCAGCCAAGCGGTGGCGCCGAGGGCCAGCCACATCGTCAGCCCCCACATGAACCACGGGTGATGGGCGACCGTCAAAGGGCTTTGGTCATCGGCCGGCAGCAGGCGGTGCTTACCAGCCGAAGAATTTGGCTCGAGAATAGCCGAAGGAAAGCAGGACCGAAATCACACGCTTGGTCAGCAGCATGGGCCGTTTCACCAGAATTTTGAGTCCAATAAACGCCTTGTCAACGGGGCTCATGTTGCCAAGTTCGTTGGGCAAACAGCGGGCCATGGCCGACATTTCCTCGTCCGTGAGTTCGTACAGGGCCGTCTTGCCTTTCAGGATCTTGTGATAGGGCGGGAATCGTTTCTTCCACGCTCGCTCGTAGGCCATCAAACGGTCCCGTGAGAGGTTGTTTTCACCGAGAGCCGCCGCCACCGTTTGAGCAGCCTCGCGTCCCGACCACAAGGCCAGGTGGGTGCCGCCTTCAAACAACGGCGAAGTGAATCCTGCTGCATCGCCAACCAGCACCACACCGTCACCCACCGTCGTGGTGCGTGGCCCTGAAATGGGGATGGTGCCACCAAAGGGTCGGATCTTGATGCCTTCTGCTCGCCATGGTGGGTTCACCGTTGGCTTGCCGTTGAGGTAGGTGTCTTGGATGAAGGATTCGAGGTACTTGATGGCCCCTTTCTTGTCGGTGGTCACCAGGCCGACGTTGGCTCGTCCGCCTTCCTTGGGAATCATCCACACGTAGCCGTGGGGGGAATATTTCGGCCAGAGGTAGAAGTCCAGATAACCGTCGTTGGGCACGTCCAGCATTTCGTATTGGAAGCCAGCGATGACCTCAACCTCGCCGCCCATGTCAAGGAATTTAGCCGCTGCACCCGACACGCCAGAGGCGTCAATGACCGCTCGGCATTCGATGGGAAAGCCCTCTCCTCTACCTTCAAGTTTCCAATTAGAAAATTGATTTTCACTATTGTAAATTCGCTCCATGCCGGTGACCCGGTGGTGAAGGCGCAGTTCCGCACCCTTGGCCACCGCTTCTTCAGCCAGCCAGCGCTCAAACAGGTGCTTTTCGAGAACATAGCCTTCTTCGGTCAGCAGTTTCTCGGTGCCGTCCGGGAAAATGACGCGAATGCCTTTGACGTCGAGGGCTTTGACGTGGTCGGGCAGCTCCAGGTCGAGGTTCTGTACCGCCAACTCGGACAGGCACTCGCCGCAGTGGACCGGCGTCCCGATTTCCGGGTCGGCCTCCAGCAACAACGTCGACAGGCCGGCCCGCGCAGCGTGAAGCGCGGCAGAACCGCCTCCCGGCCCAGCGCCGATGACCACCACGTCGTACATGTTCAGCCCCTGCGGTGAAAGCGGGCCACGGTAGCCCATGAAGGCAACGGTGGCCTTGCTTGACCTGCCTGCTGTGAAAGCGGTTCGTATACGGAGGTTCAAAACCAAGAAGCCCCAGGGTCAACCGTGGCATGGAAGACATTGAGGCGGTGGATGAACCACCTCGAAGAGCAGGGTGAACTGCTCCGTATCGACCGCCCGGTAGATGTTGTCTACGAGGCGGGAGCCATCGCAGATTTGCTGGTCAAAAACGACGGGCCAGCGGTGCTGTTCGAACAACCCCGTCTCGCCGACGGCAGCATTTCCTCCATTCCACTGTTGATGAACGCCTTTGGGAGTCACGACCGCACGCTCAGGGCGTTGGGCGCCAGCCACGAAACGGAAATCGGCGACCGCATGGTGGCGATGATGAAGCCCGACATTGGCCTCTACATGCGCAAGCCATGGAAGGGCCTGCCATTGCTGCGGGATGCACTGGCCATGCCGCCCAAGAAAGTCCGAAAGGGCAAGGGCCAGCGCGTTCGCCTGCCCAACGATTTGACCAAACTCCCTATTCCGAAGACGTGGCCCATGGACGGCGGCCACTTCGTCACGTTGCCCTTGGTGGTCACCAAAGACTCGGATGGTGAGCACAACCTTGGCATGTACCGCGCTCAAGTCCACAACGAAACGGAGCTCGGTTTGCACTGGCAGATTCACAAGCACGGAGCAGAGCACGCTGCGAAGGGCGAACGCATGCCCGTGGCCGTTTGCATTGGTGGGCCGCCCGAACTGATTTTTTCCGCCATCTCGCCGCTGCCCGACAACCTCTCTGAGTACCAGTTTGCCGGCATTCTGGGACAGAAATCGCTCCCGATCACGAAGGCATTGACCCAAGACCTCTGGGTGCCGGCTGAGGCCGACATCATCATCGAAGGCTACTGCGACCCGACCGAAACCAAGCTGGAGGGTCCGTTCGGCGACCACTACGGTTTCTATTCGTTGACAGGGCAGTACCCCGTCCTTCACGTCACCGCCATCACCTGCCGCTCTGACGCCATCCTCCCGGCCACCATCGTCGGTTTGCCGCCTATGGAAGACGGCTACCTCGGTGAGGCCATCGGCCGCCAGTTCTCGCCTGTGCTGCAATTCCAGCATCGGGACGTGAGGAGCGTCCACCTTCCGTTGGAAACAGGGTTCCACAACCTCGCCATCGTTTCCTCCAAACAGCGCTATCCACGTCAGGGTCGAAAGACCGCCTTGGGGTTGCTCGGGGCGGGTCAAATGATGTTCCTCAAGGTCATCGCTGCCATTGACTCCGATCAGAACCCGAAAGACCTGGAAGCCTTCCTTGATGCGCTCAACGACAAGGTGGAGATCAGTCAGGACATCGTGGTGCTCCCCGGCATGGTAGCCGACGCTCTGGAGGCTGCCTCGCCCTTTGAGAACGTTCACGACAAACTGCTCATCGACGCGACCTCCATCGTATCCACCGACCCTCGCTCGCCCGACGAACCGCTGGAGGGTTCCTACAATCAGCCCACGCCCGAGTGGCGACAGCGCGGCGAGGCTTCATCACCGTTTGAGGGGCTTGAAGCGGTTGAGGCCCTCGATGGCGTCCGCCAGGCCCGAATGCTTCGCCCCAACATGCTGGTGGTCTCGACCTCCATTGAGGGCACGCCAAGCCCACTCACGGGTGAACACGACGGCAACGACGCCCTGGAAGCCCAGCGAATTGAGAAGATTTCTCAATTGCGAAATTCAATTTGGCAGTTGGATGTTGAAAAGAATCTTCGCTGGCTGTTCATCACCAACGACGACCTCGACATGACGCACACGAAAGCCCGACGCCGTTTACTGTGGCAGTTGACGGCCCGGTTCGATGTCGGCCGAGGCTTGACCTTTGACGAGGGCCGAGATCGCCTGTGCTGGGACGCCACCACGCCGATTCCCTCCGAGGAGCACGGTGTTCGCCGTTGGCCTGCAGTCACGCTCCACGACGAGGAAACGCTGGCTAAGGTAGCCTCCCATCCCGAACTCAAGAAATACGAATGGCCGCCCCATCTTTCCTTTGGGGGCCCCGAGTGATGGACGTCAAGCAAGTCCTGTCCTTCATCAAAATCGAGCACACGTTGTTCTCCCTCCCCTTCGTCCTCCTGGGGTACCTGATCGCCGTTCACCAGTTTGGCGCAGGGAGCGATGT
Organism: Candidatus Poseidoniales archaeon; assembly: GCA_038144595.1. Classification (GTDB taxonomy): domain Archaea; phylum Thermoplasmatota; class Poseidoniia; order Poseidoniales; family Poseidoniaceae; genus Poseidonia. Next base: position 58,056 of record JAYQOB010000008.1, read on the forward strand.
TGACCTCCTCTGGATTTTGCTGGCGGCGGTTGGGGCCCGCGGACTCGCCATGGCGCTTAATCGAATCATCGACCGCGACATCGACGCCGCCAACCCTCGCACTCAGGGGCGCCATCTCGCATCAGGTAGCATGAGCATGAGGACGGCTTGGACCCTTGCAGCCGTGTTCCTGGCCATGCTGCTCATCAGCGCCGGGTTGCTGAACAGGGTCGCCCTGATGATGGCCTGGCTGCCCGTGCTGACGTTCGTCATCTATCCCTACATGAAGCGCTTCACGTGGGGGTGCCACTTCTGGTTGGGCCTTTGTTTGGGGCTCGCTCCTGCTGGGGCTTGGGTCGCCATCGCTGCTGATGTTCACGGCTGGGGCGCCATCACCGGCATGCTGCCCGGGCGAACCGAGTTCCTTTGGGCGCCTACCATCCTTCCAATCTCCGTAGGCGTGGCGCTGTGGATTGCGGCCTTTGACATCAACTACGCCCGGATGGACGTGGAGAGTGACCGGGAGCAAGGCATCCATTCTTTCCCGTCGAGGTTCGGTGATACGGCCACCACCCGGACGACGATCCAACTCTCCTTGCTGTGGTTCGCTTGCTTTGCCATCGCTGACCCGATGGACGGCATCTGGTTCCTCGCTGCTGCCGCCGTGATGGCGCTGGCCAACATCGTCGTCGTGCTTCGAATGGAACGATTCGCTGATTTCCAAACGGTGCTTTTCAGGGTGTCGATGCTCACGGGGTGGGTGTTGCTGGCCTCGCTGGTTGTCGGTTTCTCGGCTGAATCTGCGAGTATGGCCCTTGACTGATGCCTCCGTTCTCTCTTCCGAAATCAAGGTGGTGAAGGTTCTTGAGCCGACTTGAGAAACACGACCTATGAACCCCATGGTCGCTTCACTGCTTGAATTCAATCAGGCCTTTGAAATTCCCAAACTCGATGCGCCAGGTCTCGGACCTGACGAACTCATCGAACTCCGAATCAAACTCTTGACCGAAGAGGTACAGGAATACGCCGAGGCCGCTCGTGCAGGCGATTTGGTCGAGGTGTTGGATGCCCTCGCCGACATCGGCTATATCCTGGCCGGGACCATCATCAACCACGGTATGCAAGGCATTTACGACGATGCGTTCAACGAGGTGCATCGCTCCAACATGGCCAAACTGGTGGACGGCAAGGTCCTGCGTCGTGAGGACGGCAAGGTGCTCAAGCCCGAGGGCTGGCAGCCCCCGCAGCTGGCGCAGTTCCTTCCCGACGATGCGTGAACGCGCTCACATGGTTTCATGAACAATGAAGCCCACCCCGTTCCATGAGCCGTCCCGTAGCCCTCGTGACCGGTGGCGGACGCGGCATCGGTGCCGCCATCTCCGACCGATTGGCGGCTGATGGCTACGACGTCCTGCTCACGTACAACCAATCCTCCAAACCTGCGGAGATGATCGTTGATGAGATTCGAGAGCGCGGCGACGATGCGTTGGCTGTCAAAGTGGACTGCGCTGACATGGGCGAGGTGGGCTTGCTGGGTCAGCATCCGTGGATGGATCGAGGCATCGACGTGCTCGTGTTGAACCACGGTGTGTACAACCGAGTTCAAGGTCACGCCATGACCCTCGATGATTTGACGGCGACCATGAAGACCAATTTTGAGGGCGCCGTGGCTGTTTGGAAAGCCGTCCAGCCCCATCTCACCGAACACGCCCGCATGGTGGTCGTCGGCTCTCAACTTGGGACTCGGGGTTCACCTCACGGTGCTGATTACGCCGCTTCCAAAGGCTGCCCTGTCCACCTGGGCGCGCTCGCTTGCTCAGTCGGTCGGGCCTGAAGGAAAGCGCGTCAACATCCTCGCTCCCGGCTACGTGGATACGGACATTCTGGCAGGCGACAGCCCGGAAAAGCGCCTGCAGCGAGAGCAGGAAGTGCCTCTTCAGCGCGTGGGGTCGCCCGAAGACATGGCGGCCACCGTCTCCTTCCTCGTCGGTCCTGATTCTGCATACATCACGGGCGCGATTCTCCACGTGAACGGCGGACTTTATCTCCCCTGAAACGAGCAAACCTGCGGGGCGATCACATGGTGGACGAATGGGATGACGACGGCTCGTTTGAGTCGCTGGCCGACCAGCCGCTCCTTGAGGTTGACCTGACGCAGCGCAACCCGTTTGACCTCTCGAAAGCGCTGGACGGCGCTGCCCTGGAAGAACTGCGTCCCGATGTCAAGCGGTTTCGACTCCACGCCGAGTTCGATCCGGCCGGTGACCAGCCAAAAGCAATTGAAGAATTGATTTCTCAATTGAAAAATGGACAAGAACGGTGCGTGTTGCTCGGTGTGACGGGCAGCGGCAAGACCTTCGCCATGGCGCACGTGATTGAACAACTCAACATCCCCACCCTCATCATGAGCCACAACAAGACCCTTGCTCGCCAGTTGCACCAAGAAATGGTGGGCTACTTCCCCGACAACGCCGTGGAATACTTCGTCTCTCACTACGACTACTACCAGCCCGAAGCCTACCTCGCCAAGCGGGACTTGTACATTGACAAGGAGTTGAGCATCAACGAGCGCATCGAGCAGGAACGTTTTGCCGCCGTGGCTTCGCTGGTCTCCCGTCCCGATTGCGTCGTGGTGTCGTCGGTGTCGTGCATTTACGGTCTCAACCCTCCCGAAACGTTCCTTGAATACCACCTCCGCTGCCACGTTGGGCAGGCGATCGAGACCAGCGACCTCCTGCGTGAACTGATTGAACTCCAATACCGGCGGACGACCACGGACCTGAAGCGCGGCGAGTGCCGAGTGCGAGGTGAAGTGGTTGACATATGGATGCCAAGTCGCGACGACCCGCTTCGCATCGTGTTCGACTTTGACGGCATCAAGAGCATCCAGATTTGCGACCCGGTGTCATGGGAGGCGCTGGACACGCTCGTGGAAGCATGGATTCATCCGAAGGAATTCTTCATGACCAGCCCCGAACGGTTTGAGGCGGCCCTGGAATCCATTGAGGAGGAACTCAACGAGCGCAGCAAGTGGTTTGCCAAGCAAGGCAAGGAACTCGAGCGCTACCGATTGGAGCAGAAAACCGAGTACGACCTCGAAATGCTTCGTGAAATCGGCCACTGCCAGTCGGTGGAGAACTACTCGCTCCATTTTGACGGTCGTGAACCGGGCCAGCGCCCGTACTGCCTCCTCGACTTCTTCGCTGCCTGCGCCAATCAATTCCACGGTGACCCGCAGAAGTACCTCGTCATCATGGACGAATCCCACGTGAGTCTGCCGCAGGTCGGTGGCATGTACCACGGTGACCGGTCTCGCAAAGAGAGCCTCATCACCCACGGCTTCCGTCTACCAACCGCAGCGGACAACCGCCCACTCAAACTCCCGGAATTCCAAAGCCTGGTGCCTCAGATGGTCTACGTCTCAGCCACGCCGGGCGAACGAGAACTTCGACACCTCTGCGAAATCACCGGACAAACCGTCCCCAACGGCTTGCTTCATTCACCGACCGGTGGTGGAGCAGGTGAGCCTGATTTGGCCAAAAAGCACCCCGAGGCCGAATCGATGTACGACATGCTGCAAAGCATTCAGGGCATCGCCAAAATGGAGTTGCGCCCCACGGGCTTGCTCGACCCGGAGATTGAGGTTCGCCCCACGGCCGGCCAGGTCAATGACCTGCTGACGGAGATCAACCTGCGCATTGAGCGCGGGGAGCGGTGCTTGGTCACCGTGATGACGATCAAGTTCGCCGAAGAGGTGGCGGCCTACCTCAATCGCATGGGGGTCAAGGCGCACCATCTGCATTCGGAAATTGACACCATCGAGCGAACCGAGATCATCAACGCCCTTCGCCTCGGCCACATCGACGTCATCGTCGGCATCAACCTCCTTCGTGAGGGCCTCGATATTCCCGAGGTAAGCTTGGTGGCCATCTTTGACGCTGACCGACAGGGCTTCTTGAGAAACGAACGCAGCCTTCTCCAGACGATTGGTCGAGCCGCTCGAAACCAGCACGGCAAGGTGCTCCTCTACGCCGACGGGTTTTCGCCTGCGATGGAAGCGGCCATTCGTCAGACGCTGGAACGTCGCCAACGACAACAGGCTAACAACGAAGCCCTCGGCATCACGCCCAAAACCATCGTCAAGGCCCTTCCCGTGATGGGTGAAACCGAGGACGCCACCATCACCGGTACGACCACAGGAAGCGATGGAAAACGACGACTGATCGCCAAAAAGGGTGGGCGTCGAGATGGCGATTGGGCGCAACGGCTTCGTTTGGGTGCGGGTTCGTGGAGTTCAACCGAACAGCCACAAGAAAAATCAATTGAAAATTCAATTTCTCAATTGACATATGACGAACCTGACGACCTGATGGCGAACTTGTCCGCTGACGAACGGGCCGCCCTCATGGAAGAGTTGCGCACAGCGATGAACGAAGCCGCCAAGGACCTCGATTTCGAAGAGGCTGCTCGCTTGCGAGACCGTTTGCATGAACTCGAGCGATGGAACGATTGAGCAGACGAAGCAAGGGCGACCTTCATGAAGCAAGGCCGCGAGGTCAAGGCATGGCAGTTGACCCGGAAGCCTTTGACGTCCCCGTGATGGATTACGATTTCTCCAAAGCGACCACGCCACGAGCGCTGATTGAACAAATGGCTCAGGCGGGTGGTTTTACGGCCACGAAATTCGCAGAGGCACGGACCATTCTCGCCGACATGCGATCCACCATTGATGCTGCTGACGCCGACCCTGCCAAGGTGACCAACTGGTTGTCTTTTCCTGCGTGCCTGTGTGCGACCGGAACCCGCGGCTTCTTTGTTGAAGCGATCAAGCGTAAGATGTTCAACGTGGTCTCAACCACCTGCGGAACGCTCGACCACGACATCGCACGAGCGTACAAGCACTACTACCACGGCTCCTTTGACCTCGATGACGTTGAACTGGGCGAGCACGCTCTGATGCGCCTCGGTAACGTCATCGTCCCCAACGCATCGTACGGCGAAATCATCGAAGCCGTGGTCATGCCCGTTCTCGAAGACATCTACAACGACCGATTGAAGGAAACCGGCAAAACAGGAGCCGATGCCTGGATTGGTTTTGGCTCCATTCACCTCGTTTGGGAACTTGGAAAGCGCATCGGCACCCCGGACACGTTCATTCACTGGGCCGCCAAACACCAGATTCCAGTCTGCATTCCCGGCATTACGGACGGCTCCATTGGTGCGCAGCTGTTCATGTTCAGGCAACAGCACCGCGATTTCCACCTCGACACCCTGGCCGACGAGCAGATCATGAGCGATTTGACCTGGGACGTTGAAACGTCTAACGCGTTGATGGTGGGCGGTGGCATCTCCAAACACCACGTGATCTGGTGGAATCAGTACCGTGGTGGGCTTGACAGCGCCGTCTACATCACGACGGCACCCGAACACGACGGTAGCCTCTCGGGTGCTCGTTTGCGGGAAGCCATTTCGTGGGGGAAAATGCGTCCAGAAGCGCCTCATGTCTGCGTGGAAGGCGATGCGAGTTTGCTCCTCCCGTTGCTGGGCGCCGATCTGTTCAGCGAGCCTCACGAGGGCTGAGTTTCTGACAGTTGGGCGATGACCATCATCAAGCTCTGCCGCAACGGCGTTCTTGGCCGCCAACCTTCACCGTTCGCCTTGGTGAGGGCATCGTGAAGCGGGCCCAAATCGGGGCGAGCACGCGCTGTTTCTCCGCCTCGAAGAGCGACCGCTTCAACGACGGGCACGCCCCTTGATTCGAGGTGTTCGGTGCCAAACTTGCCCGTCTTGCCCGCGATGGTGCGCTGGACCAGCGCATCGAATTCTTGCCATGTCTCGTCCATGGTCCATGCCCTTCGGCCCGACATGTGGTACTCGCCGTCTTTTGCAAGGGTGCTTCAGCAAATCTGACACGGCGGACGTGACGTCGTTGAGGTCGCACCAATGGAAGCGCTGCTCATGCAGGTTTGGTTGTGTTCCAGCACGGGCGGCTTCCATCCATGCCCGAAACATGGCTTCACGGTCGCTGCCTCGTTCTGGCGGGAGCACATCGTGGAGGTGCACGGTGATTTCACCCGCGCTGGGGTCACCTTCTCGATATTGTTGCAGGATTCGTAGTACGCGTGCTTGAATTCCCTCAACGGGCTTGGCCTCAACGCCGATGAGGAGGTGGGCGGCCTCGGTGCCTTCGGGTTCAAGCAACATGCGCGCCTCATCGGTCAGCGCCGCCAAGGCTCCTGGAAAGACAGCCAGGACAGGGGCATGGTGCAAGCGCAGTTCGGCGCAGGCCTCCGCCGTTGCCAAGAAGTTCACGCCTTTGAGGGCGGCTTTTGCAACGATGGCCTGGGAGAGCGGATGCAAGGGTTGGGCCAGAACGCACCACGGGCTCATGGTCGGAGCAACGACCGGTGATTCATCAAGGCTCCCGGCAACTTGGTTCACGGCGGGCACCTCCCTCTTTTTTCCTGAATAATGAGGGCCAAATTTCGTTATTTCTAATTGAAATATTTCGTAATCGTCTTAATTTTTGAGCCACGATGCTGTCCAGGAAACGGAGATCTCGAAGATGGAGGGTTCCAACTCAAAAATGAATCAAATTCAGATGAATTGTTGAAGAGAATCATATTGAAATTTGACGCGTTATGCGACATCAACAAATCAAATTTATTTCTATATTTCAATTGGTTGAGGTTGAAATTATGCGTCAAATACAATTGGAAATGATATTTTCAAAGGGGAAGAATATATTAGGTGCCGAGGTCGACCAAAGGGTAAGCCGAACAAAACCGGCAAGGAGAGATGGGAAATGAAAAACACAGATTACGACATCCAGGAGTTGCTCCAACGAGATGTCTACGTCAACGATACCAAAGTAGGAACGATTGTGGGTGAGCGTCATCACCCCAACGAGGCACGAGTGAAGTCCATGCGAATTCAAGTCGTGCCCGACGTTGCTGACGAATACATGCGAAAACCTGCGGAACTGGCGCCGCTACCGAAAGAACTGGTGCACAGCATCCGTGGCGACGGGAGCGTGAAGCTGTCGAAATCCATGCGAGAACTGCAGCGCCGCTGGCGGAACACCGTCCGCATCGACGAGAAGCTCTACGCTCCAGACGAGATGTTGGACCGAGCTGTTCTGGACAACCAAGGCGAAGAAATCGGTGTCATTACCGGCCTCTTCCGTGTCAAGCGCACGTACAAGGGCGTCATCGTGACGACCCGCATGCGCATGCAGATGGAATTCGGTGTGGATGAACAAATCCGCATCCCGATCACCGCCCTGGCTCGAACCCGAGAGCGCTTGGACGAAGTCGTCCTTTCTCGTACGTTCGAGAAGGTCATGCAGTTGCCTTCGTACATCACGATCAACAGCATGGAAGAAGAGTGAGTCGGTTCGAACCGAAGCACTGCGTCGCGAGCCGTCATGCTTATGACGGGGGGTCAAGTCGGCGAGTTTACCCTTGCGCGGGTGGCTTAGTCGGTTAGAGCACCCGGCTGATAACCGGGAGGTCGCAGGTTCAAGTCCTGCCTCGCGCACCATTCCTCTGGTTCAGGCGGCTCGCAAAGAAGATGAAGGGCCAGCCGTTGGAACTGACCAAGGGGATGGCATGGTCGTCGTATCGGGCAGCAACGCAGGCATCATGGCCAAGCAACTTGCTGACGCACTCGGCTGGGCCCACCATCCGTTGGAAACACGTCGTTTTCCCGACACGGAAGGCTACATCCGTATCCCGACCGAAACCATCGAAGCCCTCAGGGAGGAACCGGTGGTCTTGGTATCGAACACCTTTCCCGACTCCGGCATCGTTGAGACGCTCTTGATGCTCGACGCCATTCAGGACGTCCGAGGTGGCCGTTTGCAGAATTTGCGAGAAATCGGCCCTCAGACCCTCCCTGGCGTCGGAAAAGGCGTCATTTTGGCGATTCCGTATTTTGGCTATTCCCGTCAAGACAAGCGCTTCAAGCCCGGGGAGTCCATTTCGGCACGAGCCATCGCCGAGATGTTGGCCAGCCGATGCGACGGAATGGTCCTCCTCGACCTTCATGCTCCGGCTGTCCTGAGCGACATGTCCATTCCCGTGGCCTTCACCAGCGCCATGCCTGAACTGGCCCACCACCTCAAAGAAACGGTGGACCCCGATTTCATTCTCTCGCCCGACAAAGGGGCCATCGACCGTGCATCGAGCGTCGCCCAACAAATCAACTGCGAATTTTCCTACCTCGAGAAAACCCGCATTGACGCCCACACCATCGTTCACCAAGCCAAGGACCTTGACGTGGCTGGAAAATCCGTCGCCATTGTCGACGATATGATCGCCACGGGCGGGACCATCTGCCGTGCCGCTGAAGCACTTCGCAGTCAAGGGGCCGTTCAGGTGCACGCCGCGTGCAGCCACGGGCTGTTCACCGGCGGGGCCATCGCACGCCTCCTGCGGTACGTGGACGGTGTGCACGCCACCGGCTCGCTGCCCAACGCCAGGGACGTGATATCGGGCGGTCCGGCGCTGGCCCGTGGTGTCCAGCAGGTCCTCGGTGAACTGGGTCTTTCTTCGTGAAAACCGGTGGACTGCGTAGATTTCGAATGAAAAAGGCCGAATTGAGAAGCCCGGGCGGCTTCCGTTGTGTTTATATCCGCGAGGTCGTGCGGAGGGATGCCCCTATCACGAGGAAGGAGTGATTCCAATGAGTGTACACGTGCAATTTGAAACCCCAGAAGACCTAGCCAACAAAATCTACGACATGATCGACCTCAACAAGAACGGTCGTGTCAAGAAAGGAAGCAACGAAGTGACCAAAGCCGCCGAGCGCGGTACGGCCCAGTTCATCATCCTCGCAGAGGACGTGAACCCACCCGAGTTGTTGGCCACATCCCTCTCATCTGCGCTGAGAAAGACATCCCCTTCGGCTACGTGCCAAGTCAGGAATTCTTGGCCAAAGCCATCGGCATGCCCAAGGACACCTCTGCGGCCTCCGTTGCTGTCATGGAAATCACCAAAGGCGCCCAAGAGAAATTCCACGAAGTCGTTGAGGAAATCAAGGGCCTCAAGAACTGAACCACGACCACGAGTTGATTGAACATGAGTGAAGAACTTGGTGGATGGCCAGCAGAAGTGGTCGAAATCGTGGGACGAACCGGTATGACCGGTGAGGCCACACAAGTCAAGGTGCGTGTCAACGATGCCCCCAACCCTCGGGACGTTGGCCGTATCATCAGCCGAAACGTCGTCGGACCCATTCGAGTGGGCGACATTTTGATGCTCAAGGACACGGGCCGTGAAGCCCGCAAGCTGAACGCACGGTGAGAACAATGCCAGAACGACGAATTTGCAACTTTACGGGCGAGGAGATCGAACCCGGTACCGGCATGATGTTCGTCCGCAAGGACGGCAGTGTTCTCTGGTTCAAGAGCAGCAAGGCTCGTAAGAACCAACTCCAACTGAAGCGAAACGCTCGCAAGGTCAAGTGGACCCGCCATTACGTCAAGGGCGGCATCCAGTGAGTGCTTGAACATCGCACAGCCCCACAGCAACGCCCATAAACGGGTCACTTTTGGGTCGGCATGGTGAACACCATGGAAACGACCTATGTCATGATCAAACCCGACGGCGTGCAGCGAGGACTCATTAGCGAAATCATCGGTCGATTTGAGCGGAAAGGACTCAAGCTGGTCGGCTTGAAGGCCATGGTGCCCACCGAGGAGATTGCTCGTTCTCACTACGATGTTCACAAGGAGCGCCCGTTTTTCCCCGGCCTCATCAAATTCGTGACCTCGGGTCCCGTGGTCTGCATGGCGTGGGAAGGCGTCGAAGCCATTGCCGTCGCTCGCAAACTCATCGGTGCCACCAACGGACGCAACGCTGACCCCGGCACCATCCGTGGCGACTACGGCATGGACATGGGCTTCAACATGATTCACGGCTCCGACGCACCGGAAACCGCCGAATTCGAACTGGGTCTCTGGTTCCCTGAGGGCTTGATGTCTTGGGAAAACACCATGGGCACCTGGGTTTACGAGTGAAGCCTGATAACACCGCAACCTCGGTGGTGAAACCATGACCGACGAAGAGGTCGCCAGCGCCGAAGAAGGCGAGGTGACGCCTCGCGGGCACAACCGGCAACCGATCGTCTCGGTCCTCGGCCACGTTGATCACGGAAAGACCAGCCTGCTTGACATGGTTCGCTCCATCGGGAGCCAGCGCCAAGCCAGCGTGATGGACAGGGAAGCCGGCGGCATCACCCAGCACATCGGGGCCACCGAAGTTCCCGCCGACGTTCTCAACGAAACCTGCGCCGCCATGCTGGGCGGGAAGAACTTCAAGTCGCCCGGCTTGTTGTTCATTGACACGCCCGGGCACCACTCCTTTGCTTCGCTCCGAAACCGAGGCGGTTCCGTGGCGGACATCGCGGTGCTCGTGGTTGACATCATGGAAGGCCTGCAGCCCCAAACCATCGAATCCCTGAACATCCTCAAGGAAACACGGACACCGTTCGTTATCGCTGGAAACAAAGTTGACCGGCTGCACGGCTGGCGTTGCGAAGCTGGGCGCTCGTTCATTGAATCCTTCAGCGCTCAGCGAGAGGACGTCCGAGCCCTGTTCGAGGACCGCTATTGGAAAACGGTCGGGCAGTTTTCAGAGCACGGGTTCAACCTCGAGCGCTACGACAAAATTCGAGATTTCCGACAAAATGTGGCCCTCGTACCGATGTCGGCCAAGGAAGGCGAAGGGCTCCAAGACCTCTTGGCCGTGACGGTCGGCTTGGCTGAACGATTCCTCGAAGACCGGCTCACGGATACGCTCGGCGCTGCTCAAGGCACCGTCCTTGAAATGCGCGACGAAGTCGGTATGGGCAAGACGATTGACGTCATCCTCTACCGCGGTGAATTGAGCGTGGGCGACACCGTCATGCTCGCCGGCCAAGACGGCCCGTTCACGACCCACATCAAGGGTCTCAAGCGACCGCAAGGCATGGCTGAAATGCGGGACGCTGGCAAACGTTGGGTCAACTTTGACACGGTCGAAGCCGCATCCGGCGTGAAAATCGTGGCGCCAAAACTCGAAGCGACCATCGCCGGGACGACGCTCCATTTGGCCAACACCGACGAAGAAAAAGCGGCAGCCGAGGAAGCCATTCGAGAGGAATGGCGAGCGATTTTCAACACCATGCCGGTCATGTGCTCGTCGTGCAACAAAATTTTTGCTCGCCAAGCCTTCGGTGAGCACACCGCCTCTGGCCCGTGCCGTGGAGCAGAAGAAGACCGCACGGGCGTGGTCATCAAAGCCGACACGGTCGGTGGTCTCGAAGCCCTGGCGTTTGAGTTGCACCAGCGCAACATTCCCGTTCGTCAGGCCACGGTTGGCCCGGTGAACAAGAAGGACCTCTTGATGGCGAAATCGGCCGCCGATCCGCTTCAACAGGTGATCCTTGGGTTTTCCACGAAGGCCAACACCAGCGACGTCGCACAACAACTTGAGGACGACGGGGGCGAGGTCAAATTCATCTCCGGGCCCATCATTTACCACATCATGGATGCCTTTGAGGAATGGCAGGAAGCCACCAAAGCCGCCATCGAAGAAGAGCAGCGAGAATCCATCGTCTACCCGGGGAAGGTGCTCTACCTCAAAGACCACACCTTCCGCGCCAAAGGACCGGCCATCGTCGGTATGCGCGTGCTGGGCGGCCGTATCCATGTGGGTCAGCGCCTCATGAAGTTGGACGGCACGCCCGTCGGCCAGGTCAAGAGCCTGCGCACCCGCTCCAGTGAGGACGTCAAAGAAGCCATGCAGGGTGAAGAAATCGCCGTGGCCGTCCAAGGGCCCACCGTGGGGCGTCACATCGAGGAGTTGGACGAATTCTACGTCGACGTCCCGGAGCGCCACGTCAAGCGGCTCAAGAAGGCCGACCTTTCGCCCGTGGAAGAAGAGATTCTTGCGGAGATCGTGGCGCTTCACCGGAAAGACAACCATTTCTGGGGCCGATAGGCGCCTTGCGCTCTGATGTGCGGGTGAGCATTTTTGATAGAGAAAGCGCGCACATTCATATAAGACATGAGCAGAGATTCTTCCTGCGAACGAGGTCTTGTCATGGAAGCAAGTATGCAAGCAGGCGCCGGTGGCGCACGTACCCAAGATTTGATTGCGACCGTATCGGCTATCTCCAACAGCCTGATGAACGAGGTCAGCAAGGTCATCATCGGGAAGAACGAGAACCTCCGACGGGTTACCGTTGGTATTCTGTCCAACGGCAACATGCTGCTGGAGGATTTCCCCGGTCTGGCCAAGACGCTGCTCGCCAACACCTTCGCCCGCGCCCTCGGATGCAAGTTCAAGCGTGTGCAATTCACGCCCGACCTGCTCCCCTCGGACATCATGGGGACCTACATGTACGACCAAAAATCCGGGGAGTTCAAACTCCGTGCCGGTCCGCTGTTCTCCAACATTCTGCTGGCTGACGAAATCAACCGTGCGCCTCCAAAGACCCAAGCGGCCCTGTTGGAAGCCATGGAAGAGAAGCAGGTGACCATTGAGGGTATTACGCACAAGTTGCCTGCTCCCTTCGTTGTGTTGGCGACGCAGAACCCCATTGAGCAGGAAGGTACCTATCCGCTGCCTGAAGCCCAAATGGACCGATTCTTGATGAAGATGAGCATGGGCTACCCCGACCGCGCAGAGGAAAAGGCCATCCTCGCTCGACGAAAGTTGCGAGGTCAAGACGAACACATCGTCGAGCAAGTGACCTCGCCCAAGAAGGTCGTTGCTATGCAGAAAGCCCTCGAGACGGTTCACGTCGACCCGGCCATCCTTTCCTACATCATCGAAATCGTTCAGCGCACCCGTGAGGACCACCGTGTCATCAACGGAGCCTCTCCCCGTGCCAGCCAAGCCCTGTTCAAGACCGGGCGTGCTGCTGCGGCCGTGGCCGGTCGAAACTATGTCATTCCCGATGACATCAAAGGCATCGCCCTGCAGATCATCTCACACCGTATCAACATGAAACCGGAAGCAAAGATTCGAGGGATTACGGGCATGCACATCGTTCGGAAGATTCTCTCCGAGGTTCCTGTTCCTGTGATTCAACCGGCCTGATGTGTGGGTCTTTGATGCCTGCATTGAAAGGGGAGGTCCTTCCTGCTGAAGACGCCGGAGGTTGGACACCATGAACCCCTACAAAATGGTCATCGCTGTTGCGAACCAGAAAGGAGGGTGTGCCAAAACCACCACGGCCGTCAACGTGGCCGCCGCCTTGGCCAAAGGATCTCGCCGCCAAGGTTTGCCTCCAGCAAAGGTGCTCCTGATCGATTTGGACCCTCAGGGAAATTGTGCCACCTCGTTTGGTCTTGAAAAGAAGAAGATCAAGAAAACGGTGTACGACCTGTTGACCAACGATTCCGGGGAAGACCTCCCGCTGATGGAAGAGTACCTCATTCCGCCCGAAGACATCACCAAGGCCATGCGAGAAGCGTGGAGCAACCGAAACGGCGGCAAGAAGGTCCCCGACACCATCGATGCCGGCCACCTTTGGATTCTCCCCAGCGACATCCATCTCTCCGGCGCAGAAATTGAACTCAGCCACAAAATCGGCCGTGAAACACGCCTGCAGGAGGCCTTGCTGCCCATCATGGATGAGTTTGACTACATCATCATCGACACCCCTCCCTCACTGGGGTTGCTCTCCATCAACGCCATGTGCGCTGCCAATTGGGTGATGGTGCCCGTGCAGGCGGAGTATTACGCGCTCGAGGGCTTCAGCATGCTGATGAATTCGATCAAGATGATTCAGCGCCGCATCAACCGCAACCTCAAGATCTTCGGCATCGTCATGACGATGGTGGACGGTCGCTCCAAACTGAGCACCTACGTGTGCGACCAGGTCAACAAGAAAATGCCGAACAAGCTGTTCAACACCACCGTCCGACGGTTGGCCAAGGTCGCTGAAGCGCCTTGGAGTGGCGCACCGACGGTGATCCTCAACAAACCCACCAACTCGGGGGCCGGCGCCGGTAGCCTCGAGTATTGGACGCTCGCCAAGGAAGTGCACCAGCGCGTGCAAGAAGTCCGGCGAGAGTTTGGCGTGATTGAGGAATCTCGTTTGCGGCGAGAACGCACCATCCGTTGAGGTTTGGTGAGCCGGTTTTCGTGTGAAAACGGGCGTTCAGAACCCGCAACCCTTCGCATGGGTTAAGTATGGGCCGAGGCCCAACGCAAGCAGGGATTGAGATGACAGGCGAAGGAATGACCTCGGTCAGCGTGAGTTATGAGATTCGACGTCAGTTGAACACTTTGCGAACCACGGGTGGCCATCGCAGCGTCAACGAATTGCTGGCTGAGATGATCCGCACGCACAAGATGCTCAAGATGAAGGGAGAAATCGATACCCTCCGGGAACGCATGAAGATGGCCGTGGACGTGGATGTCGAACATCTTGCCGAACGCCTCAACATGGCGCCCTTCCCGGTGTGATGCCCATGATGTCGTGGCGCCCCCCTGCCTATCGCTTTGGTGCGAAAGACTTGGTCAAGGCGCTGTGCAGCGACGACACCGACCAGTCCAAACTGCTGATGGCAGCCGTGCTGGGCAAGGTGGAACTCTTTGCCGATTCCACGGCGTGGAACGGCTTTCTGTGGCTGGTCATGAACACCTGCAAGGTCGAAGGAACACCGCTCTACACCGGTGTTGAACTCGGTGCACTCAAGGCCAGTTTGCCCATCGTTTGGCGCTAATTCTTCCCGTACTTGGCCAACCATTCATGGCCGTACCATCGCCACTGGTCCATCGTCCAACCGTCCGGGAGTCCGCCATCGGGAAGCGGCGGTGCCTCAGCTGGCATTTCCGGTGTTTCAGCGGCGGGCTCGGGTGCTGGCTCAGCGCCAACCCCGGCGATGGCTTCCATGCTTTCCTCCTCGTAGGTCATGCTCTCGGTTTCCGCAGGAGCATCCTCGTTTTTGATCGCCATGTCATCGAAGCCGTCACTCTCCGAAAGTCGAGCTGGGCCACGTCATCGTCCCACGAACCGTCGGCGATGATACCGCCGTCGGCCGACATACCACCACGCCCCTCCAGCGCTTCGAGTGAGGCATTGGTGGCTGCTCCGGGCGCTACGCCGCCGTACTGCTTGGTGGTGGCCGCCGTCTTCCTGCGATTCATGATGAAGGCGACGCCCAGGATGAGGGCCGTTAGGCCAACAAAGGCCACGAGGCCCACGATGATCACTTGGTTCAGCGTGTCTTCGTCGACCAAGGTGTCACTGCTGCCAGCAGGGTTGTCGTCCTTTGTGGTGTTCCAGGCGTTGTAGCCCAACACCAAGGTGCCTTCCTCTACGCTGCTCAGGTAGGCTTGGTACGCTGGGTCGTTCCATCCCATGCAGGCCTCTGAGGTGTCGTTTTTGTCGTTGAGGCAGTGGTCCTGCTCGGTTTGGATGAAGCCCTTGGTGTCGTCGTAATCCGAGTTGGAGCCAACCCCGTCCCCGTCCCCGTCGAAGTGTTCGTTGGGGTCGATGTCCATCAGTGGTGATTCGGTCCGGTCAACCCAACCGTCGCCGTCCTCGTCCAGGCAGCCAAAGGACGGAACGGCAACATAGCCTGAGGTGCTGTTCGCATCCACGCTCACCGCTTTGGTGGAGGTGCCGAATTCCCAAGGGCAGGCATCCGGGCTCTGACCGTCGCCGGCGTCCCCGTAGCCGTCCCCGTCCCCGTCCAGCCACTGGGTGGGGTTGTTGGGCAGGGCGTCGGCACCGTTGTCCACGGTCCAGTTCTCGTCTGGATTGGAATACCCGTCGAGGTCACTGTCCGGGCAGCCGTAGCGGTCCAAACTGGAAAAGGCGTTCACGGTCGGGCAGCTGTCGGGCTTGAACCCGTCCGGGTTGTCGCCGTAGCCGTCCCGATCGGTGTCGGCCCACTGCGTGGATTCTTCGGGAAATACATCGCCGTCTTGGCCGTTGGTGTTGTCGCCGTAGCCGTCGCCGTCGGCGTCGGCCCACTGGTCAGCGTTGTTGGGAAACAGGTCGGGGTTCTCGCCGGCCACGTTGTCGCCGTAGCCGTCGCCGTCGGTGTCAGCCCACTGCGTCTCGTCGTTGGGGAAGGCGTCGGGTTGGCTGCCCGCTGCGTTATCGCCGTAGCCGTCGCCGTCCTGGTCTTCGGATTGGGTGGCGTCGTTGGGGAACGCGTCCCTGAGGTCGTTGACACCGTCCTGGTCGCTGTCCAAATCGAAGTAGCGGAGGGTGGTCTTGGTGGGGAAGGTGCCGATGGCAAAGAATTGTCCCGTGAATTCTGGAAGCACGTTGATGATGTCGCCCGATGCGGTGAAGGTTTCGAGCACGGTGAAATTGGTTTGGTCGATAAAGGACACACGGCCTTGTTTTGCTCCAACGACGTACATGTCGCCTGCATCCCCGATAAAGGTGGTTTGTTTGGTGTGGCCGAGGGAAAGGCTGGAGGACGCCCACGTCTCGGAGTTGTAGTGGTAAACGGTCCCTCCGGTGGTGCCGGCCAGCATCGTCGTGTTGTCAAGTTCACGAAGACTGGAGACGATGCCGTTGGGTTCAGTCAAGGTGGTGGACAGCGTTCCGTCGCTGTTGTGAACGTAGATCTTCTTGTCGTAGGAGGCGATGGCCAAGCGGCCGTCGTGCAGGATCTCGAAGGCAGAAATGCCCGATGAAATGGTGGTGCTGCTCACGCCGGTGAATCCTGAGGTGTCGTACTGGTCGGCTCTTCGCTTGCCTGCAAAGAACGCCAACCAAAGGTCGCCTTCCTGGTCGAGCACAGCATCGTCGACGGGGTCGGGTGAGGAAATGTTCCAGTACATCGATTGCGTGCTCATCTGCACGACGTAGGCTCCGTCGTCGTGGGCGACCGACACCAACTCCTGTGCATCGTCGAGACGAGCGTTGTTGGCACTGACGTCCAAGAACACGGTCCACTGCGTTGAGAGAACGCCGTTGCTGAAACTGTTCACGCTCACGTTGCCTTCGCTGTCAACGGTCAGCACCCTGCCATCGTTCAGCGTGGTGAACAGGACCAGGGGGCGGTCGAGACTGTCCGTTTCACCCCCGTCGGTCAACAAGGAGAGATCGCCTGCAGCGGAGCCAACGGCGCATTGAGCGCTCAGCAAGAACACCATGAACACTGCAAGACGTCGGTTCATGGGACAAGCGACGGTCTCGTGAGATATGAACCACGCGCCCACCTGCGTTCACAGGTTGAGGCTCAATCTTCGCTCTCTTCTTCCGGCTTCAGCTGCTTCACAGGGGTCTTGGTCACCGGTGTGAGCGTTCCTCGCACGGGGCGAAGTTTGGCGGTTGGCGGGCGCCCGACGGCGGCGGAGGGAGGTGGTCCTCGTTTCTTCTCAGGCACGAGCATGTGGCCGACTGGGGTCAGTGAAGCCGTGCGAACTTCTTCCTCTTCCGTCAGCGGTTGGAGGGTGCCTCGGATGGGCTTCAGCAAGAGCCGTTGGTCGAGCCATCGTCGTCGTGGACGCCTCAAGGGCTTCCTCCACAACATCGGCCACTGGTTGCTCCAGTGTTTCCTCATCGAAGTCCTCCACGGCGGGTTCAATCGACTCCTCGACGGTTTCAATCGTGTCCTCAACCGTTTCAACCGTTTCAATCGTCTCTTCGACCATCTCCTCGACCACTTCATCCGGCACATGGGCTTCTTCGAGCATGGTTTCGCCGATCTCCTCCATGGCGACTTCTTCCTGCGGCACGATGGCGGGCGTGGAAATCGGCTGACGGACGGTGCGAACCGGCTCGGGCTGAGCCACGGGCTGAGCGATTGGCTGACGAACGGTGCGAACCGGTGGCACTTGTCCAGCCAGTGGGCGGGCGCTGGTCATGGGCGCACGCATGTTGCCGAGGCCCAGCCGCGGCTCGTCCTGTGCCTGCTGCCCCATCAAGCCTCGAAGCGGTCGGCCTGCCGCAGCCCCCAACCCGTCCGGGCGAGCGCCGAGGGCGGTGGGGTCCATCGCACCAGCACCGAAGGCGGCGGGGGCCTGTCCTGAGATGGACTGCATCCACTTCTGTCGCTTCTCTGCTCGAGTGTCGGTGGCTTGGAGGGCACTGAACTCTTGCTCACGTGCTCGGAGTTCGCCTTCATCGGCGTCGATTTCACCCTGAATTTGTTGTGAAACGGCTTCCCGCATCTTCTCTTCGGCCATCTCCTTGAAGGAGTCCATCTTCTCAGCAAGGCCCTTCAAGCGGTCGCGAATTTCTGCACGTTTGAGCCCGAGTTGCGCTTCAATTTCAGCCCGGATTTGTGCTTCACGCTTGCGCACGTCGATGAGGGCTTTGTTGCGCATGATTTCCTCGCGCTTGTCGAGTTGGCGTTCCAGTTGGGTAGCAACCTCGTCTTCCTTGCGAGACTTGAAGGCCTGAAGGCGCTCTTCCATCTCGACCTCCAATTCGAGGGCGGTTTCTTCCTTGAGCAGGTCGAGGTCCGTCTCGTGCGTGAGGCGTTCGTTGCGGAGTTGCGCATCCACTTCTGACATGATGGCCTTGCGGGCTGCGGCTTCCCGGGATTGGAACTCGAGGTCCAGACGTTCGGTCCAATCCTGCTTGCTCGCATCGTATTGAGCCTCGAGTTGCTCTCGCAGCTCAGCCTCTCGCTCGTAGCGGTAGCGGGACAATCGGTTTTGGATTTCTGCCTCGCGAGCGTGTCGGTACGAGGCGAATTCGTTCTCTTTCCGATGCTCAAGTTCGGTCTCGATCTCGGTTTGGAGACTTCGTGAAATGTCATCGATGGCTTTGCTGAACGTCAAGTCGTACTTCGCCTTGAGACGGGCCTTCCGTTCCGCCAAGCGTTCGGCTTGTTGTTCGTTGAGTTGTGATTCGATTTGGCCGCGTAGTTCGTCTCGGCGCTTGGCGATGGCCAATTCGACGTCTTCCCGCATCCGCTCCTCGAGGTCATCGGTTTCACGACGGAGTTGCTGTTCAATGTCCTGTTGGAGCTGCTGGGCGATGTCCTCTTCGAGGCGAAGGCTTCGGCGCTCGTATTCCACCTTGAGTCGGGCTTCACGCTGCTTGAGTCGCTGGCGAAGTTGCTGTTCAAGGCGGGTTCGGATCCCGCGGCGAAGTTGTTCCTCTCGTTCGGCCAACAAGGCCTCATGCCCTTCTTCAAGGCGGCTGATTTCCAGGCCCTCCATCTCAACAAATCGGCGTTCCATTTCCTGTTCGAGGTTGGCCTCAATCTCCCGGAGGCGCTGCTGGAGAGCCTGGTTGTAGTCGAGGCGCAACCGTTCTTTTTGGATGGCCAACCGACGATCGTATTCCTCGTGGAGTTGCGTTTCAATGCTGGCTTTCATCTCAGCCTTTCGCTCTTCAAGCCGCTGATGCTGTTCAACACCGTGCTTTTCGTGGAGCGATTGGACCTGCCGGTCAAGTCGGAGGTCAAGTTCATGCCGGAGACGGGTTTCCTCAGCCGCTAAGGCGTCGCGCTCCATCGTTTCAAGTTCGGCCTCCATGGTGCCACGCAATTCGTTCTCGAGCGCATCGAGGGTCAACTCATGTTGGGTAGCGAGGTCCTTGGCGATGTTGGCCTTCATGGCGTTCACGCGTTCGGTGATCGCCTGTTGGCGGAGTCGGCGCTCACGCCGCAAATCAGCCCTCAACCGTTCTTCCTGACGGAATCGGGCGCGTGTGCCCATCGCTTCGTCAAGGGTCGAGGTGCTGGTGGAGGTAAACTGGGAACGCAACGAAGCGAGCGTCATCCGTTCCGTGGTATCGTGGCCTGCGTGTGCTGCATCAACAGCCTCACCATCATGGCTTTCGCTCATCCCCATTGGAATCCCATCCACTGGTTCATGGACTTCTCTTCATAGATAAGGAGCGCGACGGAGCCAAGGGCGTAGCACGCGCTTTTTCCACCCACAGAGAGGTGCGGAGGTCCTCAAAATCGGACCGTGAATTCCTTGTCGCAAGCGGGGCAGGAAATCGCTCGCGTTCCCGGCCTTCGCTTCATTCTGAGGTTGCGATGACAACCCGGGCACTCAATCTCGACCCTTGGCACGTGCGCTTTGAGGCTGAAGTAGGACTCACACGAACCGCATTTTAGATCGGCAGGTCGTTCGTCCACCCCCGCTACGAGCACCTTTGAGCACTCGGGACAGGACAACTTCTCTTCCTTCCACTTCTTTCGTGTGGCGGGGTGATCCACGCGAACCCGGGCTTCGCACAGTCTGCACTGGAGTTCACCGAGGTCCGAAGGCAGAAGGCCGTTGCATTTCGGGCAGGAGAGCGGCGGCGGGGCCACCTTGGATTCCACGCTCAATTCCTCGGCCATGGAATCACTTCTTTTTGGAGTAGAGAACGAGTTGCTCGGGAATAAAGTTCCACGGTACGTCGAGGGTTAATCCGAACTCCTCGGAGAGACGAACGATGAGTTGCTTGGCGCTGACTTGGTCTCGGGAGCCTTCGAGGTCCAACACGATGACTTCCCGTCCCTCCTCGTCCACCGCCAACGAGGCCAACGTGGTTCGGGGGGTCGCTGTGGCTTCTGGAGCAACCACACTGGGTGCGGTTGGGCCGGGCGCGGCTGAGGCGTTGAGCAATTCGGGAAGGTCAACGTGGAGGTTCTTGCGCCACCATCGTGCTCGGCCTTCATCTCGATGGTTCTCGATGAGCTCGAGAGACGCCAATTTCTTGAGGTGATGGTAGAGGTTGTATCGGTCAACGCCCAACGCTTTTTGCAGCTGGACCGTGCTCATCTCTTCGCTTTGCGCCAGTTCAACATAGGCGCCACGCCGCGTCGGGTGGGCCAGAGCGGTGGTGATGGGGTCGCCGCGTACTCTTCCCATTCGCTCACCGTTTGCCAAGAAAGGCTTCTATGGTTTGAAGATGTCGCGTCAAACCGATTCAATTCCGCTCAGCCCTTGGCAGGGAGATAGCGGGCTCTGAAGGTGGAGAAGGCAAGTTTGGTGTCGTCAACCATCGTGCTGAGGGTTTCTTTGAGGAGGTTGAACGACTGCCCGTTTTGGGCCAGTCGTGCGCCGTTGAGGATGACGATGATGACCGAGAGTTCGTGAATCAGCACACCGACCCAGAGTTGGTCGTACCATTGTTGAATCACGGCAAACACCAAGGTGACGGTGATGAAGACCGAGAAGAACAGGTTTTGCATCAAGGTGCGTTGGGCTT
Source organism: Candidatus Poseidoniales archaeon (assembly GCA_038144595.1). Taxonomy (GTDB): domain Archaea; phylum Thermoplasmatota; class Poseidoniia; order Poseidoniales; family Poseidoniaceae; genus Poseidonia. Next base: position 79,161 of record JAYQOB010000008.1, read on the forward strand.
GGCGAGCGAGGTCGATCATGTCGGTCAGGAGACGGGGGTCATCGCCGGGGATGAGGACGTCTGCGGCCTCGAGGTTCACCGACTCTCCCGTGCCAATGGCGACGCCCACGTCGGCGACCGCAAGCGCTGCTGCATCGTTGAATCCATCGCCCACCATCATGGTGACATGGGAGCTTGAGCGGGCCTGAACCCACTGGACTTTTTCCTCAGGACTCAGGCCGCCGTGGGCTGCGCTCTCGGGCAACCCAACGGAGCGTGCAAATTCCGAAACGGCTTGCTGATGGTCGCCTGAGAGAATTTCCACGTTGATGTTCCGTTCACGCATGGCCGTGATGAGTTCGACCGAACCGTCGCGAGTATCATCGTGGACGAAGGTCGCCAGCGCGATGCCGACCTTGTCCTTCACCAGCAGGCTCGCACCGTGTCCTTCGGCTTTGGCCGCTTCAAACGCCTCCAGCAACCGCTCTTCAACGGTGAAGCCCATGGCTTCAGCCTTGTCCGGTCGGATAAACGCCACCTCGGCCGTGCCGTGTTTTCCGGCCACACCGGCATCAATGTCGCTCAGGCCCTTGATGTTGGCCGCGTCAATGCCCTCGGCTTTCCCGTGGTCCAAAATGCTCAGTGCATAGGGGTGGTTCGACCGTGCCTCGAGTCCCATCATGACCTGCAGGGCTGATTTCATGCGACGACCTTTCCCGAGAACGATGCTTCCGATTTTGGGTTTGCCCGAGGTCAAGGTTCCCGTCTTGTCCAACAAGATGTGATTGACGTGTGCCATCCGCTCCAACGCGTCCCCGCCTCGGACGACAGCCCCGCTTTGTGCAGCGTTGGACAGCGCGGCGGCATGCGGAACAGGGGTGGCGAGGAGGAGGGCACACGGGCAAGAGACCACCCACAGCAGAAGGATTATTTTCCAATCTTCAGGGAAGGCGAAATACCACACGGCAAAGGCACCGAAGAGCACCAGCGGCACCCAAATGGCGGTGAATTTTTCAATGCCGCTGTGGAGTCGAGGAGGAACTTCTCGGAAGGTGTGGACCGCATCGATGAGCCCGGACAGCCGCGTGTTGTCGCCCACGGCGATGACTTCGCAAACGACCGGACCTTGGGCCAAAACCAACCCGGCTTCGATGACATCGCCCACACCGACGTCCACCGGAACCGATTCACCGGTGAGCGGGGCTTTGTTGAGTGCCCCCGTGCCTTCAACGATGCGTCCGTCGGCTGGAATGAGTTCACCGCTTCGAATTTCGATGTGGTCGCCCGGATGAATGAGGTCGATGGGGACGATGTTTTCTTGCTCTTCGTGAACGGGCGCCAAGGTGGGTCCTGCGGCCATGGGAAGGGCAAAGGTTGCCGGTGCAGCGCCAATGGAGCCGACATTCTTGAGGGAAAAGGCCGGTGCCTTGTTGACCTTGCGAGCGGTTCGGGGCAAGCGGTCAAGGCCGCCCTGCATGGCTTCGCGTGCCTTGAGGAGGGCGTCGCCTTCGAGGTGAACGGTGAACGCCACCAAAATGGTCACGATGAGGGCTTCCTCCCACATGCCGAGGATACAAGCCCCGATCACAGCGAGGCTGGTGAGGACCTGGAAGCCCATCTGGAAACTGCGGAGGGACCCGTAGGCTTCCTTGAACATCTGGATGCCGCCGATGGCCACGCCGGGGGCGGCCAGCACGGGGATGAGCGGTCCGTGATAGCCCAGCAATTCGGCCACCATCACGATGATGAGCACAGGGAGGGCGATGCCGCCGCCAATGAGACGCCACTGGTCGGGGCGTACCCGGTTGGAGGTGGCTTTGGAGAATTCCGGAGGTCGGCCAAGCACCGCTTCGAGTCCGCGGCGTCGTGAATCCAAGAGGGCTTGTTCATTGGTCACCACCAATTGGAGGAGAATACGGTCATCGTCAGATATTTCCACGTCCAACACGCCGGGTTGCCGACGAATGACGCGGTCGAGCCGCTGCACGGGGACGCCGTTACGTTGGGCGACCGCCGAGGCCTTCACGCCGACGAGCTCGTGGTGTTCTACATCGGGTGCGTGGCCGAGGGACCGCAACACGGACGAGATCTCAAACAAGGGGCCCAATTCAAGGTCGACGTCGAATTTCACTTCGCCAGAAGTGACGGACACGTTGGGGTTGGACACCTGCTTCATCTGGTTCATGGCTCGAGTGGCCTTGCTCGCACAGTCGGGGCAGTCCATTCCAAGAATCGGCCAGCTGACCGTGTAGGAGCCGGTGGCATCGGTCAACACGGTAGTGTCGACGAGATCCGCCTCGAGGACGGGTGTTTCCTCGTCGGTTTGTTGGGTTGAAGCCTCGGATGATTGCGCTGGAATGGCGATGGGGGCCGGCGGGTTTCCGACCTTCTTGGGCTGTTCGACGGGTGGGTCGTCCTCGAGGGACAGAAACACCTCTGTCTCGTCCGAAGCCGCCATGCTTTGTCCCAATCAACGGCCGTTCAAGAATTCATCTCACCCATCGCACCCAAGGAAGCCGGTCAAGGCAAGGTTCATGCCGCGTATAAGCACAGCCGCACCCATGGAGTGGCTGCCGCCGAATTGGTGCCCCAAGGTGGTCGTCATCGACATCGACGGTACCATCACCGACGGGAAAAAGCACTTCTCCACCGAGGCCGTCCAGGCGCTTCGAAAACTGGAAGATGCAGGTATCCCTGTGGTGTTGGCGACCGGAAACGTCCGTCCAGTCACCTACGGTTTGTGGCGGTTTTTGGGCCTCTCTGCCCCGATGTGTTGTGAAAACGGGGGCGTCATTTGGCACCCCTCGTGGGACGAACCGATGTTGAGGGCGACGGCTGATGAGGCCAAGGATGCCGCTCGCTGGTTAGCCGGTGAAATTGACGGGTTGGACCCGGACGGCATCGCCACCAACCGATGGCGAGAGAGCGAATGGTGCCTGTTCCCTTACGAGAATCTTGAAGCAGTTACATCGGCCATGGCGACCGGCCCTTGGCCACACCTGAGCGTGGTCCGCACCGGCTTTGCCATCCACCTGATGGAGCCCCACCTCAGCAAGGGCGAGGGCCTGAAGGTGTTGTTTGAACGCATGGGCTGGTCGGTGGAGGAGGCGTTGTGCGTGGGCGATGCCCCCAACGACCTGCCGATGTTTGAACTGCTGCACTGGTCGGTGGCCGTTGGCGGCGCCTTTGACGTCGTAGCAAGGGCTGCCGATGTCAGGTCGCCCCATCCCCACGGTGCCACGTTCCCGCCGCTGGTGGACGCCATTCTTGCACGAAAGACGGGGGAATGATGCGTGAAAGCGCTCGGAATCGATGTGGGCGGCAGCGGATTTCGAACCGGGGTGTTCAACTTGGCCACCGGGGCGCTCGTCGGGGAATTGGAGCGCCACGCTCATGGTGAATCGACCGAACCGGAGGTCGTGCTTTCCGCCCTGCGAGCAGCGCTGAAGGCCATCGGCTGGCATGGGCCCATGGGCATGGGTTTTCCCGGGGCCGTTGAGGATGGACGGCCGATCACCGCCCCCAACCTCGGCGAGGCCTGGGTTGGCCGTGACATCGGAACGAGTCTCAATGACTTTCACGGTGGCTGCTTTGCCCTCATCAACGACGCCGACGCCGTGGCCGTGGCAGAGCGCCAGTTCGGTGTGGGCCACGCGGAGGCAGGACGCGTGCTCACGCTGACCGTTGGCACGGGGCTTGGCACCACCCTCCACGAGCATGGAACGCTGGTACCGAACCTGGAGTACGGACGATGGCCTCACCCGACACGAACAGGGTGCTTGGAGGAACATGTCTCGGGCCGGGCCCGTCGCGTTGAAGGTCTCAGTTTGGAGGCGTGGGCTGAACGCTTTCAGGAAGGGCTTGCGCACCTCGAAGCGGAACTTGCGCCCGACCGAATCGTGCTCTACGGTGGCCTGATGGAACACTGGGACACAATCCACCCGCTCCTTTCAACTCGGGCGGAACTTGTCCCTGCTGCCCTTCTGGAAACAGCAGGTCCCTTGGGCGCTGCGCTGGCCACTCAGCCTTTGTGAGCGGCGTCAGCCAGCGAAAACGAGGTCACCATTTGCATCGCTTGTCCGTACTTGATGCTGCCAAGGTATTCTCGACTTCGTCCGTGGGTCACGACTCGCAGGCGGTACTTGCAGACGCGCTTGGTTCGTCGCTTCCGGTGATGTTTGTAGAAATGGACGCCCACTTTGTAGGTGCCAAGCGGAGCATTGCCGGCCCACACCACGTTTTCCACCGGCGTGTTGGACACGGGGCGGACGTTCATGTCGACGTCCAAATGGCCGCCGCATTCGCTCTTCTTGTTGTTGAAGTAGATGCGTTCACCCGAGGGGCAAAACAGGTGAAGGTCGAGGTCGTTGTAGTCATCCCAAGCCAACGAAATTTGGACGTCACCCGAGGCGCCGCCCTCACGTTCAAGGCGCTCGTCCATGTTGACTTCGGGCTCTTGGTCCTCTTCAGTTGCGACGACCACCCCACTTCCGACGTGCTCTTCCGCCACCACGGCAGCGTGCTCGCTCATCGGGGCCTCGTGTTCATCCGTCCATACCTGACGTGCCTCGAGTTCCATCAGCCGCTCGTCGTCGTCCGGGACGTCTTCGTCAACATCTGGGGTGCTCTCTGCCTCGGCGTTGGGTTGGAGCAGGCCGAGTTCGAGAAAATTGCGATTGCGTCGCTCATCCCGCTCCTGCCACGCCGCTTGCTCGGCCAGTGGAAGCTCGCCCACCTGCGGCATGGAAACGAGGAGCCGCATCTCACCTCGGTGCAGCCCAATGCGGGAGCGCGTGCTGTACTTGTCAAGCAAGGCTTGAGCCCGGAGTCGGGCTTGCCGTTGCCTCCAATATCGGTCCAGCAAGTAGACGCCGAACCCTCCCAAACCGAGGCTGGTGCCGAGGGTAATGGGGTCAACCATGACATTCTATTTGGCCGGGCTCCTTAATGAGAGAAGCGGTCCGGAGTCACTCAAGCGAGGAATTCTGCGTTGAGCGCGTCAAGCGAGGCTTGGTCTGGGCGGAGCACTTCGTCGGGAACATCCAGCAGTGGGGTCTCAACCAAACCGAGGTCTTCGGCCAGCGACGGTTTGCTGGCGTCGAAGTACAGCAGACCGGTGACGTGCTTCTTGCTCGTCTCGGCTTCGTGCAGTGCGGTGAGGGCCGCCATGGCGTCACCGGGGTCGTGCTCGGCCGAAATGGTCTCCAAACGGATGGTGGAACCATCGTGGAGGGTGATGTCTCGGAAGTGGCCCTCGGGAACTTCGATTTCCTCCATGGGGTTGAAATGCGGGATGTAATCGGCCATGTGAAGCGTGATTTCGTTCTCCTTCACGTAGCCGTAGGAACGCATGGATTCGTCGTTGTTGTTGAAGGTGACACAGGGTGAAATCACGTCGATCAGCGCGAAGCCCTTGTGGGACATGGCGGCCTTGAGCAGCGAGGTCAGCTGCTTCTTGGAGCCCGAGAACGAACGGGCAACAAAGGTGCAACCGAGGTTGATGGCCATGCGCACACAGGTCGATGGGCTGGGTTTCGTTGGCGGGTCCTTTCTTCTTCTTGGAGCCGACATCGGCGGTGGCAGAGTACTGGCCCTTGGTCAGGCCGTACACGCCGTTGTTCTCGACGATGTAGACCATGTCCATGTTGCGTCGAATGGCGTGGATGAGTTGTCCGATACCGATGGAGGCGGAGTCGCCGTCGCCTGAAACACCGAGGTACAGCAGGTCCTTGTTGATGGCGTAGGCGCCGGTGGTCACCGAGGGCATGCGGCCGTGAACGGTGTTGAATCCGTGGGACTGACCGAGGTAGTAGGCAGGGGTCTTGGACGAACAGCCAATGCCCGACATCTTGGCGATGCGGTGAGGCTCAATGCCGTTTTCCCAAGCAGCGGTGATGATGACGTTGGAAATTTGGTCGTGGCCGCAGCCGGGGCACAGCGAGGACGGGCCGCCGGTGTAGCTGTCCTTTGGTTCGTTGAGGACGTTCAGTTTGATGGCTCGTGCGGGTTTGTCGCTCATTGCTTCACCTCCTCGAGGGTGGCCAAAATGCGTTCGGCGTAAATGCGAGCCCGTGGCGGCATACCGTCGCTGTAGGCCACCGAGTGGACCTTGGTGACCAGGTCGTTGGGGAGTTCTCGGCGCAGGATGCCGTACAGTTGGCCGTCTCGGTTGATTTCAAGGACGATCACGACCTCGTGGCGGCGCACAAAGGCCTCTACATCAGAGTGGAAGGGCAGGGCGCGAACACGGCACTGGCTGACCTTGAGGCCTGTTTCTTCCAGAATGTCGTCGATTTCCTGAATGGAATTTTCCATGCTGCCGAGGAAGACGATACCGACTTCGCACTCTTCTTCCTCCCGAAGAATGGGCGCGGGCAGTTGATCGCGTGCGTTGTCGATTTTCATTCGCAAGCGCTGCATGAGGTTGTAGTAATCCTCCGGCTTTTCGGAGTAAACGCCCATGGGGTTGTTGCCGGTTCCGCGGTAGAGGATAGGGGCCATGCCAGATCCCGGAAGCGTGCGATAAGGAATGCCGTCGCCGTCAACGTCGAGGTAGCGGCCAAAGGTTTCGAAGGCCTCAAACACGTCCTTCTCGCGGACGGTCTTGCCACGGTCCATGGGCTGGTCGGGGTAGGTGAATCCACCGCAAGCCCAACGGTTCATGCCCAAGTCGAGGTCGCTCATGCCGAAGACCGGCGTTTGGAAGCGTTCGGCGTAGTCAAAGGCTCGCCATCCGTATTCGAAGCACTCCTCCACGGTTCCCGGGATGAGCACGATGTGCTGCGTGTCGCCGTGGCTGCCCTCGTAGAGCATGGCGATGTCGGATTGTTGGGTTCGGGTGGGCAAACCAGTTGAGGGGCCGACACGGGTGACGTCCCAGAAGACCGAAGGAATCTCAGCAAAGTAGGCCAGTCCGATGAATTCCTGCATCAAGGAGATACCGGGCCCGGAAGTGGCGGTCATGCCGCGGCCACCGGCCCAACCGGCGCCAAGCACCATGCCGGCGGCGGCGAGTTCGTCCTCGGCCTGGATCACGGCCATGTTGGCGTTGCCATCGTCGTCGGTTCTCAGCCGTGGGATGTAATTGATGATGCCTTCAGCCAGCGAGGACGAGGGCGTGATGGGGTACCATGCCAGCAGTTGGACACCACCGTAGTGAGCACCGAGGGCGGCAGCCTCGTTGCCTTCAATGAAGAACTGGGGCACATCAACGTCGCGAGATTCCACGGCGTAGGTGTCTTCCTTCGTGAGGTGCTCCTTGCAGTAGTCCCGGCCCAAACCGAGGGCTGTGATGTTGAGTTCAACGGCGGTGGCCTTGCCCTTGAATTGCTTGGCCACAGCGGACTCGAGGCAGGCTTGGTCAATGCCGAGCAGTTCGGCGAGGACGCCGACGTAGATGATGTTGGTAACGAGTTTGGCGATCTTCGGGTTGATCTTTCGTGCCAGGGAACTCATGGGCACCGGGTAGGAAATGATGTCGTCGCGCTCGACGGTTTTCTTCTTGGTGTCGCTGTTCCAAATCACGACCGAGCCTGGTTCGAGGGCAGCGAGGTCTTCGTCCCAGGTGGCGGGGTTGACCAGCACCTGGATGTGGGTGCGGTCACCGGGAGCCTGGTAGCCCTTGTCGGAGAGGCGGACGATGTACCATGTTGGCAGGCCGGAGATGTTGGAGGGAAAGAGGTTCTTTCCGCTAACGGGCACGCCCATGTCAAAGAACGATTGCAACAGGATGAGGTTGGCCGATTGCGACCCGGTTCCGTTGGCGGTGGCGATGTTGATGGTGAAGTCGTTGATGATGCGGTCCATGTGAAACATCCCTCGTGGGGCTGGCGGAAAACCCGTCCTTGGGTTTGGGCTGGTCAAGCACCCTTTCAACATGTTGCCGTCCCATTCAGCGGGCAGGCGCCCGTAGGGCGGGAAACAGTTGGCCTGAGCGAACGGCTCAAAACCACAGGGCGGTTGGGTTGGGGCATGGCGGACGACGCGATGACGGCCGGTTGGGACAAGGCTGAGAAGGCCATCACGAAAGGAAAAGGCGATGCAGCCCTGAAGATTCTTCGGGACATCGACGTTGACGGAAAAGAGCCCACAACGCTGCGTCTGGCAGGCCATGCAACGTGGCTGGAAGCCAAGACACGCAACAACCGCGGCGACTACCGACGGGCCGCCTCACTTCTTCGAGAATCCACCAAGAAAAATCCCCGAGACAAGAAGGCGGACCGCCTCTACAACGAACTGCTCAACGAGATGCAAGACAAAGGCATCAGCGAAACCGGCTTCCCTCGCTTGCTCAACGACGGCACGCCAACGCCCGCCGGCATTATGGCGATTTTCCTGGCCGGCGTGCTCGTCCTGGCGATGATCAACGTCGCCAACCGAGCCGACACCACCACCGACATCGTCGAGTTTGAATTGACCTGGAACGGCGGCGCCAACAGCGGCACGGTCACCATTGAGTTGTACCCCGATTTGGCCCCGGTTCACGTTGAGAATTTCAAACTCCTCGTTCAGGACGGTGACTACGACGGCACCATCTTCCATCGTGTCATTGACGATTTCATGATCCAAGGTGGCGATTTCACTCGCGGGGACGGCACGGGTGGCCACGCTGCCAAGTGGTTCGGCTACTGCAACGGCGACAACACCGTTTCGGAGGCGGACTGTCAGGCGACTTCGTACACGATTCCCGACGAGGCCGACAACGGCCTCAAGCACGAGCCATGTACCATTTCAATGGCCAAGACCAGCGCCCCCCACACCGGCGGTAGCCAGTTCTTCCTCATCCCCGACGACAGCACCCCCAACTGGTTGGACGGCGTCCACACCGTGTTTGGTGAAGTCACCAACGGCTGCGACCACGTGACGGCCATCTCCGGGGTCTCAACAGCGGACAACGACCGACCGAGTCAAGACGTTGAGTTGGTCTCCGCCACCTTTGTTGGTTCGGAAACCAAGCCCTGGTACGAGTTCTGGTGAAGTGGGCATCAACAGGAAGGGCCTGCACAGCAGCGACGGGCCAGCCCGGTCTGAGGTGTGAAGGGTTTTCTTCATAGACGGCTGGGTTCTCGGTTGAACCATGGCGACTTTGGACCCCTTTAACGCACGAAAGACCCTCGCTGTTGGTGGCGATTACTACGCGCTTGACGCCCTCGATGCCAACGGTGTTTCCACGGCTCACCTCCCCTACTCCATCCGCAATCTCCTTGACGGCGCCTTGCGTGGCAACGACGGGTTCCTCATCACCGAAGCGGACATTCGCAAGATCGCCGCTTGGACGCCCGACGGTGAGCGAGGCGAGATTCCCTTCCGTCCCTCTCGTGTCATCCTCCAGGACTTCACCGGTGTCCCCGCCGTGGTGGACCTCGCGGCCCTGCGTGACGCCATGGTGGAAATGGGCGGCGACCCCGAGAAGGTCAACCCCCAAGTGCCCGTGGATCTGGTGATTGATCACTCGGTGCAGGTGGATGTTTCCGGCGCCAGCAGCGACGCCCTCGACATGAACCTCGACATCGAATACCATCGAAACATGGAGCGCTACACGTTCCTCAAGTGGGGTCAGCAATCCCTGGCCAATTTCCAAGCCGTTCCACCATCCCGCGGTATCGTTCACCAGGTGAACCTCGAATTCCTCGCCAGCGTGGCACGCCAAGAAGAAGGCGTGTGGCTGGCCGATACGTTGGTGGGAACGGATTCGCACACCACGATGGTCAACGGACTGGGTGTGCTTGGATGGGGCGTTGGTGGCATTGAAGCCGAGGCCGTGATGCTGGGTCAACCCATCTACATGCTCGCTCCCGACGTCGTCGGTGTTCGACTGACCGGCAGCCTCCAGCCCGGTGTCACCGCCACCGACATGACGCTCCGCATCGTTGAGATGCTGCGCGAGCACGGTGTGGTCGGGAAGTTTGTGGAATTCTTTGGCGCCGGCATGAAGGCGCTTTCGCTGGCCGACCGGGCGACCATCGCCAACATGGCGCCGGAATACGGCGCCACCTGCGGGTTCTTCCCGGTGGACGAGCGCACCCTCGATTACCTTCGCTTGACGGGGCGCGAGGACGCCGCCGTCGCCGGCGTGGAAGCCTACGCCAAGGCGCAAGGCCTCTGGTGTGGCGAGGACGCTGCGGAGAAATCCTACACCGCTGTCCTCGAGCTCAACCTTGACGACGTGGTGCCCGCCCTGGCCGGCCCCAAGCGCCCGCAAGACCGCGTGAACCTCGACGACATGAAATCCCACTTCGTGGAAAGCCTCACGCATGAGGTGGGTCACCACGGCCACGGCCTGGCGGCCGACGACCTGTCAAACGGCGCCATCGTGGAGATGAACGGCGAAATGTTCGATTTGAACCACGGCGATGTGGTCATTGCTGCCATCACCTCCTGCACCAACACGTCCAACCCCGGCGTCATGATGGCGGCTGGGCTCCTGGCCCGAAAAGCGCGACAGCGTGGCCTTTCGGTCAAGCCCTGGGTCAAAACCTCCCTCGCCCCCGGCAGCCGGGTCGTTACGGAATACTACGAAGCCACGGGGCTGCAGGACGACCTCAACGCCATGGGCTTCCACACCGTCGGCTACGGCTGCACGACCTGCATCGGTAACTCCGGTCCGCTGCCCGAGCCCATTGAGGCAGCCATTGACGAGGCTGGCCTCATCGTCGGCTCGGTGCTTTCGGGCAACCGCAATTTCGAGGGGCGTGTCCACGGTAAGGTGAAGGCCTCCTACCTGGCCAGTCCTCCGCTGGTCGTGGCCTACGCCATTGCCGGCAATTTGGAGATGGACCTCACGAAGGAACCCATCGGCTACGACCAGGAGGGCCAACCCGTCATGCTTGAGGAGATTTGGCCGTCCGAGGCCGAGGTTGATGAAGCCATGAAGGTCATCACGCCCGAGATGTTCCGCCAGCGCTACGCCGACGCCATGAACGAGCCACGATGGAACAGCATTCCCGCCGAACCATCGCCGCTCTATCCGTGGGAAGATGCATCGACCTACATTCGATTGCCGACCTTCTTCTCGGGTCTTTCGGCGACACCGGAACCCATCACGTCCATCGAGGGTGCCAAGGTGCTGCTCAAGTTGGGCGATTCCATCACCACCGATCACATTTCTCCGGCAGGCTCTTTCCCAGCCGATGGCCCTGCGGGCCAGTGGTTGGTTGAGCGCCACGTCGAGAAAGGCGATTTCAACTCCTTTGGTAGCCGGCGTGGCAACCACGAGATCATGATGCGCGGTACCTTTGCCAACGTTCGCATCCGCAATCAAATGGCGCCTGGTACCGAGGGCGGATACGCCCTGAACCACGAAACGGGCGAGGTCATGTCAGTCTACGATGCTGCCCAAATCAACGCACCCAAGGTCGTCTTGGCGGGCAGCCAATACGGTACGGGCTCCTCACGCGACTGGGCGGCCAAAGGCACGTACCTCCTCGGCGTCAAGGCGGTCATCGCCACGTCGTTTGAGCGCATTCACCGCTCCAACTTGGTCGGCATGGGGGTGCTCCCGCTGACCTTCAAGGACGGCGAATCCCACGAGCAATTGGGGTTGACCGGTCACGAAGCCTTCAGCATCCCCCTCAGCGACGATGTTCAACCGCTCCAGTGGGTGACCGTTACGGCCAACCGAGACGACGGGACCTCCACGACCTTTGAGGCGCAAGTTCGCCTCGACACGCCGGTTGAGGTTGAATATTACCGCAACGGCGGCATCCTGCATACGGTTCTCCGTGAGATGGCCCAATCCACCGCATGAATGCAGTAGATTGAAAATCAAATGAGGCACGGACCCACTCAATGCGTCAACTCCGCGGCAACGTCAGGTACCGGTTCCGGTCCGACGACCATGATGTCAACATCGTCATCGAAGGCGATGCTGAGTGGGTGGCCAACCACGTGGAGGAATTGGGGCTCACCGGTGTGGGCTGGACCATGCCAACGGGAACGCAGGTCAAGGCCAGCAACCTTTCCAGTGTCAGTCGAGAACGACAGGCAGCCGGTGAGAACATCCAGATGGAGGATGCTCCGGAGGACCAACCTCCAGCCGACATGGGGCCCACGCCCGACCCGAGTCGCATCCCCATCGTTCGTCGTCCCATCGGCGAGTTGAATCTGCAAGAAAAATTGAGTCAGGCAGGCCTTGAACCGGCCGAGCGTCCGGACATCATCGAATTGATGGACATCCTCGAGGACATGGACCCTCCAACGCCGGTCCAAGGTGCGACGAGCGTCGATCCCATGGCCGAGGCGTGGTTGCGTGAACTCCTCCAACTCGTCGTTCGCGACCACGGCAGCACCGGTCTTCGGACCGAAGACATCGAGGAGATCGCCAGCAGCAAACTGGGGGGCGGGAAGGCACCGCCCTCGAAGTCTGGCTGGAATCGCTGTTTTCTGCGGGGAAACTGGTGAAAATTCACGGCGGCGATGCCACTGGATGGGGGCCCTCGCCGAAGTGGCTGTCCGGTAGGATTTGAGTCTGAACCTTCTGTCGGAATTCGGAGGGAGAAAAGCCCTCATTTTTTGAACATAAACGGGGGCATGCGCCCAAGTTGGCGGGGAACTTGAGGGCAAAGGCATTATATCCGAACAGGCCATCGCAGGGACAAGTGATGTCCATGTTTACCCAAAACGACCTCTCTAAGGCCCGAATGCGCAGTATTTTCCTGACGGTGTTGATGGTGCTCAGCACCACCGCTGCGCTCGCAACCACCGCCAGCGCCTCGGTTGCGCGCACCTACACCACCAACCGCGACCCCATGGACGTCGCCATCGGTGATTTCGATTGTGATGGTCACAACGACATGGCCGTCGCTACCGACGGCACGCACTCCATGACCATCCTCTACAACGACGGCATGGGCAACTTCAACGAACGCCAGGACATTTGGGTGGCCGGCAACCAGAGCCGCAACGCAGACTGGGACGAGTTTGCCAACGTCGAGCAGGTGGAAGTGGGTGAATTCACGGGCGACTCGGCCATTGACATCGTCATCTATCAGAAGAACAACCCGTTCAAGACCAACGACCAAGGCGCACCTGCTGGTGAACCCGGCAACGTCACCATCATCGAGAACGGCGGTTGTAACAACCGTGAATGGTCCATCGGCGAACGGTTTACCCACTTTTGGGTGTGGGACATGGCCGTCGGCGATGCCGACCAAGACGGCAACGACGACATCTTCGTGCTCGACCTCCTGAGCGACATCACCACGCAGCGAGTTGTCACCTACCGTAGCCCGATCAGTTCGGCCACCAACGGCCTTCCCACCACGCTTGGGTCATCCCAATCCAACACGTACCGGTCCATTGAAGTCGGCGATTACGGTGAATCTCAGAGCGGGTTGACTGGCGCATGTACGGACGATGACATCTTCCTGCTGCGCAGCGAAGGTCTTGACTACTCCACCGGGCAAGTCACCAACCCCGGCAACGACGACAACATCACCGTCATCGAATACGACTGTCAACTCCAAAACTACCCCGCCACATACTCCTACGGCACCAACCAAGCCAACACCCACGTCATCAACATGGGCGTTGCAACCACGGAAGACTTCTCCATCGCCGACATCGGTGGTGGCGGCTATGTCGACACCATCGCCGTGATGGACAGCAACCTTGAGAACGTGAGTTTCAAGCAAGCCTCAGCCCAAGGTACCTTCGGGAATTCTCAACTTGCCTACTTCGGCCCTTACATCTCGTGGGCCATTCAGGTCGCTGATCTGAACGGTGACGGTGAACCCGACTTCGTCAACCCCACCATCGCGTTCCAGCAAAACACCTCGGACTCCGCTGGAGGAAGCACCTCGAGCTTCTTCCTCAACTTCCCCACCACCGTTCAGGTCACCCTCTCCGACGGCAGCGGTGGGCACGTCAGCCCACTGTCCTACCCAGCAGGTCGACGCCCCTCTGCCGTGGCTGTCGGTCAACTTCAGGGCGGGGCCAGCTCGGCCCCTGACCTCGTGGTCGGCCACACCAACTACAACTTCGGTGGCTGGCGAGACAACTTCGGTTGGGCAGGTCAGTACGATACGCTGACGGTCGTTGAAATGGACAACAAAGACTTGGCCGTCACCGACCTTGAGATCTCACCAACCGACCGCTTCTTCGGCGTGGTGGGTGAAGGTACACGAACCATCAACGTGACCGTCACCAACACCGGCATGGACACCCTCAACGGCCAAACCGCCGACCTGGATGTCGAGCTGAAGGTCGTTGACGAAGCCAACTCCACCAACAACACCGTCTACGCCAACGACTGGGATTCCGCTGAGGACAAGACCGGTTGCGGCTCTGGCTGTACCTGGACGTTTGAAGAGTACGTGGACGGCGCCACCAACTGGCACCTTGAGACCAACCACTCCACCGGCGCCACCGGCGGGGGCAACAACGACGCGAATGTCTCTGCCAACTACATCAACCCGACCGACTTTATGTGGGCCGGGAACATGAAGACCAATTCCTCCGGCGACAGTTGGACCGGCTACGGCAAGAACTGGGACGACGCCATGGTCCTCAACGATGTAGACTTGACCGGCGCCGACCGTGCGTTCATGAGCGTTGAACTCTTCCGCCATCTCGGCCTTGGCGCCCTCGGAAGTTCCGACGGTACCGGCTTCATCGTCGGTGATGTCTGGGACGACCTCGCCATCGTTGAGATTGGCAGCGAAGAAACAGGCTGGAACCACATCGGTTGCCCACCGCAAGCAGCCATCGAAGGCGCCTGCCCGTCCGGTGCTACCATCTGGGGTGGCTTTGACAACGATCGCGGCTTCAAGCAGAACGCTTGGGGCGCTGCTCCAGAGAACATCGTGTACTACGGCCTGTTCGCCTCGGGAACCTACTACGGTTGGGACAACTTCACCGAAGAGGACCTCGGTGCCTTCGACCTGTCCCCATGGGCTGGTGAGACTGTCGACGTTCGCTTCCGCTTCCGCACCGGTTTCGAAGGCTCAACGGCCGACGACAACGAGACCCGATGGAGCAGCCGCGACGGCTACGCCGTTGACAACCTGACCATCTGGAAGCAGAACACGGCCTTCCTGCCCAACCCGCAGACGCAGTCCACGACCATCGGTCCGTTGAGCAACCTCGAGCCCGGTCAAGAGTACACCACCTCCATCCAGGCCGACCTGCTCAACGACACCACCTACCGTATTTCTGCTACCATCTCCAACAACGCGTGGGACGAACAGGACATCAACGACGACGCCATTGGTTATGTCACGCCGTTCAATCTGTACGACCCCACCGTGGAGTCCATTGATTTCTTCAACCCAGGTGGTCTTTACGCCGAGGGTACCTTTGACATCTCGGTGGTGACCAACAACTACGGAAACACCCCTGTGGACTTCGGTATCGAAGCAACGGTCTACTCCGCCACGCCATCGGACGTGTACTGCGGCACGCCTTCAGCGGTCTGTGAGGAAACCTTCGAAGGCGGCAGTCAAGGCTACCGCTACGAGGAGAACCAGCAGCCAAAGGGTGCCATCTACAACGAAAACTCGTGCTCAACCAAGATCTTCAACAACAACGCCTACTGGTTCGGTCATCCCTGTGATACCGGCACCCTCGGCTACGACGATGCTTGGGCCAACGAGACCCTCACCATCCCCAACATCGACTTGACGAGCATGAGCGGCGATTTCGTTTCGCTCAACTTCGAGTACTACGCTGATACCTTCTACACCATTGACCAGAACGGAGACGTCGACCCCAGTGATTACGCTACGATGTCGGTTGATTACGACAAGGACGGCGCAAACTACACCGGTCTGGTCTTCGCCCAGTGGAACGACTACAACGAAGACGGCACCTGTCAGAACGACGACGACGGCAACGGCATCATCAACGCCACCGAATCGATTGACCAAACCGAGTTGGCCTTCATCGGCGACCCGGCCAACACCGACGGTAGTGGCAACTACAACGTGTTCTTCAACTCCGATGAACTCGTCAAGACCACGAGCATTGATTTGACCACCTGTACATCCAAAACCGCTCTTCGCCCGACTCCAGCCAGTGGACGGCCGAGTGCATGTCGCTTCAGGGTTCCATGGTCGATGTCCACTTTGACTTCCAGTCCGACGATGACGGTCGCAACGGCATCAATGACGGGTTCAAGGGCATTGGATTCAACAACATCTCGCTGCAAGAGTACACCTTTGTTCAGGACGCCGTCTACACCGACTCCCGAACCAACGTCGATGCAGAAGAAGCTGCGACCAGCGTCATCGCCAGCCACGAGTTCTTCTCGGGTGTGTACCGGTTGGACGTGAAAACCACCTTCGACAACACCACGATTGGCAAGCCTTGGTACAACGACAACGAACTGTCGCAGGCCAACAACATCGAGCGTGTGATCTTCAACGTTGAATCGGTTGACATCTCCATTGGTAAGCCCGACATCCTCGCCTGCCACGACGACCAGAGCCTGGCTTGCGTTCTGCCCATCGACAGTGCCTTGACGCACTCCTGGGACATCCAAGCCACCAACGGTGTGCTCGCTGGCGATTACGTGTTCTACATGGAAGTCACCGACATGGCGGACGGCAGCCAGGCGCACATCGTGGATTCCGGACCGGCCGTTTCCCTCCAGAGCCAGCAGAAGACCACGGTCTCCTTCACGCCTTGGAACGGATGGATGGACGGTAAGACGTACAACATCAGTTTCTACGGACGCTTGGCTGACGGCACGGAAACCGGCAACGAACGGTACTTCCACGCCACCTTCGCCGACCATGTTGACGTGGCCATCCTTTCGGACACTTCGACGCGCACGACGGCCATCAAGCAAGACTTGGCCATCCTCGGCATGACGTACACCCAGTACGAAATCAACGACTGGGCCACCTACTTTGACGCAGGTTGGTTCACGCACTACGACAAGATCGTGCTGCCATGGCAGGATGTCTTGGTGGCCAAGGACACCCAATTCGGTGGCGACGGCTACTACCAGTACCTCGGTGAGCCCGCCCGCCGCACCGTGCTTGAGAACTTCATGTCCGCTGGCGGTACCGTCCAGGCCCACCTTGGGCCGCTCGGCAGCCAAATCTACGGTCTCGACCAAGGCCTTGCCGGTCGCTTGCCGTTCGGCCTTGACATCCAAAGCCGCGACACGGCCAGCACCCAGGTCACCTACAGCACCATGGACCTCGCTGACCCCTACCACCCGGTCATGGACAACATCGACGTGAACGCCTTCCAGGGCTTCGACGCCAACTCCGGTGTTGCACAGGCGGTGTTGAACACCAAGTCGGTCAGCACCAACAACGTGCCCGAAACGTGCAACGGCTACATGGAAGACGGTGGCTACTTCCAGCGCCTCATCCGCTCAACCGAGGACATTCAGGACACCGTCCTCGGCGTCTGCAGCTACTTCTCCGGCGGGATGATCATCTCGACCATCGACGTGGCGACCCACTCCGAGCGCGCTGACAGTTCCACCTTCCCGCTGATGGGCAACCTCCTCCAGTACCAAGTCAACCCGTACCCCGATGGTTTCGGCACCCTTGGCAACGGTCTGGACTTGACCATCAACGGCGAAGTCCCAGGCATCGACCCCAGCACCGGCAAGTACGCCCTCCGCTACATGAAGAGCGACGCGACCTTGACCTTCGGCTACACGACCTCGACCACCGAGACCCTGCAAGCCGACTGGATCATTGACGGTCCCACCAACTGGGACGGCAGCACCCTTGCTGCCGGCGTCACTGGGCACTCCACCGAGATGTCGCCCGTGATGTCCTTCTGTAAGGCTGACCTTGCATCGCAAACCGGCTGCGCCCAAGGCGAGCAGTGGCACATCACCCTGATGCTCCACGACGACAACGGCCACGCCCGAACCATCGACGTGGTCGTTGAGACCAACGATGTGTACGCTGATGAGTTCCGACCGGAGGCCGACGCTGTCATCGACATGCGAACGGACTACGAGGACAACGTGGAGTTCATCGGAACCAAGACGGTCTCCAACGTGGAGTGGGACGTCCACCGTCTCATCCTGCAGGGCGAAGGCGATGATGCCGAACTCATCATCCACTTCGATGCCAGCGAATCCATGGACATGGACGCCCTTGACGGCAACGGCATCGAGACCTACGAATGGAAGGTCCTCTTTGATGCACCGTACGGTGATGATACGTTTGATCTGGACGGCCACACCTTCACGCAAACCGCTGCAAGCGGCGGACAGTGGTCCTACAAGTTCCAGAACGTTACCGTTGACTCAACCGGTACCACCGAGAACCAGATTCGTATCGAATTGGTCGTTTACGACAGTGCAGGCAAGTTCTCTGAGAAGCACCGAATGTACTTCGTTGTCGTGCCGGAAGGATTTGGCGACGAAGAGCCGGATGTTCAGTGGAACCAGGCCAACCTCGACCAGACCCAGTACACCGACGACACCATCACCTTGACCGGCCAGGTGCTTTCGGGTTCCGAGACCGGCGAGGTGTACGTTGAGGTGGCGTTCTTCCAGGACAACCTGACCGCATCGGCGGCCATCAAGTACCAACTGGGCCAGCAAGACCTCTGGGCCAAGAGCGACAACCTCAGCGACGGCGACGAATTCTCGCTGACGCTCGACGTGAGCACCTTCTACGGGCTGGACCCAGCATCGCGTCAAGTTCACCTCAAGTATTACGAGGGCACCTATCCGAACGAGCGCTGGGTGACGTACAAGTCCATCACGCTGAAGTTGCCAGCCTGTCAAGGCTTGGAGGCCGACCAGCGAGCCATCGATGCCGGTGGCGAGTTTGTCCTCGATGCCAACGGCGACTGTCAATGGGAGGGAGCATGGTCCTACGACCCGCTCACCGGTGAATGGACGGACAACACCCAAACCACCACCGACGGTGAGGACACCGCAGGCGGTCTTGACCCCATGATGCTCATCCTTGGTGGTGTTGTGTTGCTTCTGATCATCGGTGGTTCGTTGATGTTCATGCGCAAGGGCGGCGACAAAGAGGACGCCTTCGGCGGCATGGAAGGTGCCTTTGGTGCCGATGCGCTCGACCCCACCGAACAGTACGTGCAACAACTCATCGCTCAGGGCTACCCCGAGGAAACAGCGAGGGCCTTTGCAGCGCAGTACGTGGGTGGTGCGGCTCAGCCCGCCGCAGCAGCGGCGCAGCCTGCAGCAGCAGCGCAGCCCGCAGCAGCTCAACCTGCTGCAGCCGGGTACGACCAAGCGGTGTACGAACAGTACTACCAGCAGTTCACGGCGCAGGGCTACGATGCAGCGACAGCCGCAGCCTATGCGCAGCAATACGCCGTGCAGTACGCTCAATCGCAACAGTGAGGCCTGAGGGCGGGGGGTTCCTCCCATGTCCGAGGACCTGGAGCGACTGAGCCGACAGGCTCGTATTGCGAAGTGGATGGGCATCGCTGGTCTGCCGCTCGGCCCCGTCATGGGCCTTGGTTTGCTGATGGGCCTGCTGGGGTTTGCCTTGAACCATCACGTGTGGGAGCAAGGCCCAGCCCTGCCTGACCACCCGCTGCATACGATGGTTCGGCGTGGGTTTGGATGGTGCACAGCTGCGGTGGTCCTGCCCATGCTGATGATGATCGGTGGGGGCGTCGTCTACGTGGTTCGAACCTCGTTGTGAATCATGACGTTGCATCGCTCAGAGGACACATATTCACCAAACCAGCCTTTGTGCGGCATACCCCGGCCAGGAGCAGCCTCACTCTTCTTCGTAGGCTTCGAGCAGGGGTCCTTCCTCAATGGGGATGCGGCCTTCTGAATCCACATGGGATTCAAAGTCAGGAAGGCGCAACCGCCAGTTGTTGGGCAGTGGGGTGCCCTTGTCGATGATTTTCAGCATGCGCTCTTGCCAAGCCAGGGGTTTTCGCTGCATGATGTACATGTAGAGTACGGAGGTACGAATCTCTTCGTCCATGACGGTGTAGCCGGTGGCTGCTTCGAAGTTCATCGCTCTGAGTAGGTTAAATGCCGGTCGGTTGATGATTTGGAACCAACGTTTGGCATTGCGGGCACACACCAGAATAACGATGAGGATGGCAAGGGTGTTGAAACACAAGGTGACGATGTTGAAACTCTCCGGGCGCATTCCCTGGAGGAGGATCATGAGGATGAGCAGGATGGGTAAGGTCGTGATGAGGAAAATGAAGTTCTGCGACATCGGTGGCTTAACCATCTTGTTGCGAATGGCAATCCAACCGTCATGATGGCGCTCATAGGGCTTGAAGATGTCTTGCGGCTGCTGGGTGGCTGCGGAGCGCACCAGTTGGAGCAGGCTGTTGATTTTTCTGAATTGCGTCATGCCCACGTCCATGTTGTCGTCCAGAATCGATTGAAGCCGTTCTTGAGCGAGGCTGTATTCGCCCATGTCGGCCAGGATGGATGCCATCTCCACGACAGGGTCACCTCATCCGGGGCCACGTCTCTGCAGGATTGCCACCAATGAAGCGCATCGTGGAGCATGCCCAAGTCGTCGGCCATCAACCGTCCACCTCGAACCCACATGTCCATTCGACTTGGGTCAGCGGCGACGATTTTCCTGACCGCAGAGAGCGCTTGAGCCGCTTGGGCCATCGTCGGTGGGGTCGGAGCCGGAGGGAGGCACGCTTCAACGTAGATCGACCATGCTTCGAGGTGTTCGGGGTCGAGCGATGTCGCTTTTTTCGCTTCGGCCTTGGCACGGTCTCTGTCGCCTTCATCGAGGGCTTCGAGCGCATTGAGGTAATGCGATTCGGCGCTCATGGTATCACGTCCGTTCAGTCTTCCTTCCGTTCAAAGGAACGAGGTGCTCTGAAATCACGTGGTGGACGGTTATGGGCATGGCCGGAACGCTTGCCTTTGGCCCTTCGGAAGCTTCCATCGGAGGGGCCACGGCGTTGAGGGCCTCGCCCTCCGCGCGGACCATCGCTTCGGCCGCCCTGCGTGCGACCTTGTCCTCGGTCACCGCCGTCTCGGCGTCCGCCATCTCGGAACCCTCGGTTTCCTCCGCCGCGCTGGCCGCCGTAGGAGGGGCGCCGGTCGCCGCCTCGATCACCACGATCGTTTCGGTACCCGCCACCCTGACGTCGGTCGTTGCGTTGACCGCCGTACGAAGAGCGACCTCCACCTCGTTGACCGCCGCCACCGCCGCCTCCAGGCCGGGGGGCTTCGCACCGGTTGCAGGCGTTTCGGAACGAGAAGTTGGAGTTGTTACACTGCGGGCAAGTCCAGTCGTTGTCGTTGAAGTTGCCTCGCTGGGGCCGGCCGTTGTCTCGACCGCCCCGGTTGTCGCGTCCGCCTTGGCGGTCGTTGAAGCGTCGGTCTCCACCACGGTCGTTTCTGAATCCCCGGTTGTCTCGGTCACCACGGTCGCTACGCTGCCCGCCACCGCCGCCACCGCCGCCACCTGGTCGGGGGGCCTCGCAACGGTTGCAGGCGTTTCGGAAAGAGAAGTTGGAGTTGTTACACTGCGGGCAGGTCCAGTCGTTGTCGTTGAAGCTACCTCGCTGGGACCGGCCGTTGTCTCGACCGCCCCGGTTGTCGCGTCCGCCTTGGCGGTCGTTGAAGCGTCGGTCTCCACCACGGTCGTTTTTGAACCCGCGGTTGTCTCGGCCACCACGGTCGCTGCGCTGCCCGCCACCGCCGGGCCGAGGTTCTTCGCAGCGGTTGCAGACGGTGCGGCGGGCAAAGTTGGAATTGTTGCATTTCGGGCAGGTCCAATCGTCGTAGGTTGGCTGGCCCCTGCCGCCTTGGCGGTCGTTGAATCGTCGATCTCCGCCTCGGTCGTTTCGGTACCCACGGTTGTCCCGTCCGCCCTGGCGGTCGTTGCGGCCGTCTTGGCGTCGATCTTGTCGTTGCTCAGTGGGCTTTTTCTTGGCTCGAACGGACACCGAGACGCCGATCAAGGCGTCCATGTCAAGCGAGCGGTCGATGTGAGCCACGTGAGCGAGGGGTCGGTCGGTGCTGCCGATGACGCCGTCCACCTTACCGATGTAGGTGCCGTCGTCGGCCCGGACCATGATGGCGTTGAGGGCCGGCGAAGAGCCGTCAAAATGCACGAGCAGACCACCTTCGTGGCTTTTCGCTTCAACCGTGCCCGTAAACATCCCAAGACCTGCTTAATCCTGCGGCCAAGTGCTTTTGGTGTTGTCGGTATCACTCAGGCTTGCGTCGCTGAAGCAACAGGGCAGCACCGAGCATGGAGAGCGTGGCCAGGAAGGAGAGGGACGGCAGCGCACCGCTCTCGTCGTCAACCAGCGGTGGTGCCACCGCGGGCGGCTCCTCGGAAACAGGGCTGGGAATGCTCACGGCGAGTTGGGTGCTGGCACCGGATTCGTCCACGGCGGTGATGAGGACGTCGTAGTTGGTCAGCCCGTTGGCGAGGCAAATGGCCGTCGAGACCTCAACCACCCAGTTGATGCCGTCAATGTTGAAGCCTTGGTATTCAGCACCGCAGATGGTCAGGCTCATCGTTACGGCCTCAAGGTCGGGGTCGGAGACAAGGCCGTACATCTCGAACTTGAGTTGGCTTTCGTCCCACGTGGCGTTCTCACCGTCGAAGTTGACGGCGACTGAGACGACGGGCGGTGAGTTGGGTTTGGTGAGACCGAGGGCCAGGTTGGCTACGTGGTCCAGCATGTTGGAGGCCTCGGCCATCACGGCAAAGGAAAACGCTCCGGGGCGAATCGCCTGAAGCGACACCGCTGCCACCGTTGGTTCAGTCGCTACGGTCGCCGTTTCTCCGGCAGCGCCCATCTGGCCGTTTTGGGACGCACGGGCGGAGAACAGGAATTCGTTGACCAGGCCGGTGGAGGTGATGGTCAATCGAGCGTTCTTCCCGTCGTCGTCCACGGTGGCCGTGGCCGTGTAGAGGGTGCCGAAGGTCCAGGTTCGCGTGTCGTTTTCATCGCTGGCTCCCAAGGGGTCCACCGGCGTGCAGGTTGCGGTGGCTTGCGTTGAATCGGCAGGCTGGGTGACAAAGAAGTCGCCGAGCACGTTGGTGGACACGCTCCAGCCGGCTTCATCAAAGGAACATTGCAGCGACCAACCGTTCTCGTCGCTCGCCCATGCATTGCCAGCATCGGCCGATGCGAACAGCCACGTACCCGTGCCGGAGGTGGGAACGATGGTGCCGTTGGCAGGGGCATCACTTGTCCAGGCGGGGATGTCGTTCATCGCCGGCTCTTGGGTGGTGAAATCCATGAACATGTCACAGAACAAATCCCATTGGGTTCGGTCGAAATTGACGAGTTGCGTCACTTGAAGGGCGCCGTCGGGGAGGTAGCTGAAGGAAGGCTCACCGATGTGGTCGCAGGATTGGCCGCTAGCGGGTTGGTTGTCCACCACTCGGAAATCGTACATGCGGAGGCCCTGAAGCACGGGGAAGGTGACCACCAAAGCGGCGTTACTCATGTTGCTGATGTTCATGGCCAAGGTGAAGTTGGACACACCGCTGTTGGGCAGTTGGTCCCATCGCACGTTGTGGTTCTGACCGTCGGCCACCGAGAGGCTGATCTCCATGTCGTCGGTGGTCGAGGTGGGCACTTCCTTGCAGTCGGCCGCTGCACCAAAGTTGGTGCACGTTCGAGCGTCGGGGTGGCCTTCGGGAACGAGGTTCACCTCGTCAAGGCCGATGCCATCTTCAACGAATTCGAAGTCGTTCCAGTCCACGCCACCCGAGTGAGGGATGCCTTCTCGCATGCCAAGTCGGGTTTCCATGTCGGCGATGCACTTGGGGCCAATGCTGCGGACAGCGTCTCGCTCGTCGGTGCTGATCCAGTCGTTGTCGCCACCCGGCAGCCCCTCAAAGAGCCCGTCAAGGTTGTCGCGAACGATGGCGGAGTTTGAGCCGTTGACCCAGGCGTTGGCGTACATGTCGCCGGTGGCCCAGTCGTCGAGTACGTTGAGCTCAAACAATGCAAAATCGTACTCGAAGAGGTCTTCAAACGAATATCCGGAGCAGTCCACATCAAGCGTATCTTGACGGCCTTCGGTGGAGGAAATCACGGGAGAATCGGCGAAACTGGTCAGGACGGGAGATGATGAGACCCCCATCAACACGAGGGTGATGAGAACGGTGAGCATTGGTGCGGTCAATCGGCGTGCCATAGCATTCCCTTGACTTTCGCCTTCATGAAGCATTGGTTGATTCCTTCAAGGAACAAGCCGTTCCATACGCCGGTGGAGGGCCCACCAGGGCACCACCGTCCACAGCAGGGCGGCCAGCCACGACTGCCACGGAGCGACGCCACGGTCAACCGTTGGAAGTTGGGTTTCCAACAGATGGTGGTAGACGCCGTTGGGCGAGAGCAAATCCAGCAACCCTTCGAGCGCGACCCATGCCGGGTCGTTGGCTTCGCCAACCGCCACGCCGGACGCATAGGCCACCATGGTGGTCACCAGAGCCCAAAGGAAGGTGAAAAAGAACCACACGCCGATGCCAAACGCAATGGCAGTACCTTGTTCCCTTGCGGACGTTGAAGCGAGCAGGGCAAACAGCGTGTACCAGAGGACGATGAGACCGGTTGATGCGCCGTAGACCAGCAGTTCACCCGCTGATGGCCATTCACCCATTCGGAGGCGAACCAGCACCACAGCAGCCGCCAGCAAGGCGTAGACCGGGAGAAGGATGCTCTGTGCGTGGCCGAGGATGAGGGCCGTGGCTTGGTGGCGTCGTGGCATGGGTTGTGCCAAACGCACCTCGAGCATGCCGCTGGCTCGGTCCTTGCTCACCCCGTCAAAGGCCATCAGAACGGCGCACATGGTGGCGCCGAAGACCACGCCGAGTGAAGCATAGAAGAGGACTTCCATCGCCGTGTCGGGACGATGACCGCCGGGGAGGACGATGTTGGGGTCGGAAAAGCCCCAAGCCATTCCCGGAAGGAACAGCAAAAGGATGGGCATCATGATCTTGAGGCGGATACCGGCCAACCGTTCCCTTCGAATTCGCGAGGCGACGTTGAGGATTCGCTGGAGGTCACTCATCTTCGCTCACCTCCAACGACTGCATGGGCAGCAGCGCTGAGGACGCGACCTCCAAGGAGATGTCATCCACGCTCATACCGGTGGCTGCACACAACCATTCAACCAAATTCGGGCGTACAGGTGCCCACGACGTCAGGGCAACACCGTTGTGGTCGGCTGCTTTCAACGCCTCGGCCGAAGGTCCGTTCACGGTCAGGGTCCAATCGTGCTCACGCTGCTCAAACGTCAGGATGGCCTTCTCGTCCACCAAGACCTTCGGGTCCACTTCACCGGTTCCCGTGATGGCGTACCTTCCACTCAAGCCCAACCTTTGTTCGACCTCGCCAAGGGGTCCTTCGTCGAGCAGCTGCCCTCGGTGAAGCAATGCAATTCGGTCGATCAATCCCTCAAGTTGCGCCACCATGTGCGAGGAGATGACGACGCTCACCCCTTTCGACGCCAGTGTGCGAACCAGCGCCGCAAAGGCTTGTGCTGCGACCGGGTCAAGGCCGTTGAACGGTTCATCGAGCAGCAACACCTTGGGTGAGCCCAACAGGGCGGCGGCGATGGACAAACGCTGGCGCATGCCCTGGCTCAAGTTGTCGAGCGGTTCCTCGCGGCGGCTGCGCAAGCCTACGAGGGCGAGCAAGCGTTCGATGGTTTTCGCCGACGTGCCGCGCATGTCGCCGAGTTGGGTCAGGGCGTCAACGACCGTGGAGCGTCCTTGCCAGCGGACTTGTTCCGGCATGTGACCGACAAAGGTTCGCAGGTCCCCTGCATCGGTCCACGTTTCCCCGTCAAATCGGCTTTTGATCTCACCCGATTGAACCGGCAGAACCCCCGCCATCAATCGCAGCAGCGTCGTTTTCCCTGCGCCGTTGGGTCCGATGAGGCCCAACACTGCGCCTTGGTAAAGGTCGAGTGAGACGCCAACCACACCGGGCCCCTCTCGTTTGGCCCACGGCTTGGTCAGCCTCGGAGCGGGCACGGCATGGCGGTGTTGGACCGACCGGAAGGAAAGCACCGCCTCCGCCATGGCCAAACCCAGGAGAAACCCTTGCATCAACCTTGGCGAGAGGCGAACCTCTATGGCGGGCTTGTGGAAGACCTCAGCGCGGTATTGACGATGTGGCAAGGCGTCCTCCAGTCCTTGGCTCCGCTGGTCGGAGGTGGGCTTGCGTTGTACCTTCATCACCGGCGAACCAACAGCGAGGAAGGGGGACACTGGACCGATGCCATCGGCGTGGGCGGTGTTCGTATGGCGCTGGCCTTCGCCGTCCTCATCTGGTTTGTGCCTGCGGGTGCGCTGCTGGCGGTCCCGTTGTTGTTGATGCTCTCGCTCCTCAGTCCGGCCGGTCGCCTGGAGTGGTCAGTCCAACGAACACCTCGTCTGTTGGCCTTGTGTGTGGCGGTCCTCTGCCTGGGTGCCACCGGGTTTCTTCCTGTTTCGCAGCCCGTTTCTCCGGAGGATTGGGGCCAACCGCTGTTCACCGAAAACCCGCATGCACCGGTCTACCCTGCCGGTCAGCAGTACACGTGGGTCACCTCAGATGTTGTGGTGCTGCAGTCCCTGAGCATGCGCCTTCCGCATCAACCGGGTGTGATGGGTGCTGAAACGGTGGCGCTCACCTTGGCGTCGCTCATGAACATGGAAACCGATCGGTTGCACCAAGCGATTGAGCTGATCGACGAGGAGGTCCCCTTCGTTCGC
Source organism: Candidatus Poseidoniales archaeon (assembly GCA_038144595.1). GTDB lineage: Archaea > Thermoplasmatota > Poseidoniia > Poseidoniales > Poseidoniaceae > Poseidonia. The sequence continues at coordinate 105,767 of JAYQOB010000008.1, forward strand.
CTCAACCCCGAGGAGATCACGCTGCAACCCGTGCCGGCGCCGTCAACCGTTGACATCATCCTCGGGAGTTGGGATTCCGGCGACGTTGAAACGGTGGTGCACAGGGCCTACGACATCAACACCACGGCGTTTGGCTCCGACCCACAAGGAACGAAGGTCGGTGAGGTCTCCATGGTGGCGAAGGCTTCGTGGGGTGGTCAGTTGGACATCTTGGTCATCGTTCGCCCGCTTCAACCGCCCAACGTGGACTACGACGGCCTTGGTGAAACATGGATTCGAGACTGGCTCATCGCTCGTGGGTGAACCCACGACCAATTCGGTGCTCGTTGGAAGGTCAATAGCGAACCTTCTGGCGTGTCAACGTACGCCAGATGCGCTGCAGCGGGTCGTAATAGCGGTCCACCACGCGCTCTTTGAGCTGAATGATGGCGTCGTCGGTGATCTGAATGCCTGCAGGGCAAACTTCGGTGCAACATCGGGTGATGTTGCAGTATTCGACGCCAAATTCCTTCTTGATTTCGGGTACGCGATCTTCGGTGTCGAGCGGGTGCATTTCGTACTGGGCCAAGCGAACAAGGTTGCGGGGGCCTGCGAAATCATCGAACAGTTCGTGGTCTCGCAGCACGTGGCAGGTGTTCACGCACAGGAAACACTCGATGCATTCACGGAAATGCTGAACACGGTCGGCTTCCATCTGGTTGAACTCCCAATCCATGGATTCGGGGCCGTTGATGGGGGCGATGCGCTGAGCGACTTCGTAGTTCCAACTCACGTCGGTCACCAGGTCCTTGACGTGCGGGAAGGTCTTCATCGGTCGAATTTCAATGGGCTGGCCGGCTGGGGTTTCAGCGACCACGTCGCTCATGCGGGTCATGCACATCAAACGAGGTCGTCCGTTGATTTCTGCGGAACACGAACCGCACTTCCCGGCTTTGCAGTTCCATCGAACCGCCATGTCGGGCTCCTGATCATGCTGGATGCGGTGCAGGCAGTCAAGAACGACCATGCCCTCGTCAAGTTCAAGTTCGTAGGCCTGAAGTTTGGCGTCGTCGCCTTCACCGCGTAGAATGTTGAACGATTGTTTGGTGCCTTTGAGGGACATCAGTTTCCACCTCCTGCTTCTGCTGCGCGCTCAGCGATCATCGCCTTCACCTCGGTGAGGGCGTCCTTGAGGTCGTCGCGCATCTCCTCAACGGGTTCCTGTCGAATCTTCATCTCGCCGTCTTCCATCCAGATGATGTTCAGGGTCTTGCCCCAGTAGTCGTCTTCCGGTGTCGGGAAGTCGTCCCGGGTGTGGCCACCTCGGCTTTCTTCGCGGGTGATGGCTGCGAGCGTCGCAGCGTGGGACACGTCGGCCATGTTGATGAGGTCAAGGGCTTGGTGCCATCCGGAGTTGTACTTTCGCGAGGTACCTGAAGAACACGCCAGGGCGCGGGCCTTGAACGCCGTGATGTCCTCGAGGGCTTCCTCAAGTTCGCTCTTGGTGCGGATGATGCCGACCTTGGCCTGCATCATGTCGCGCATCTCGTCGTAGATGGCGCCGGGGTTTTCACCGCCGTCCCGCTGGAGCGGGGCCAACATGTCGTCGATGGCCTTGCCTACTTGGGCCTCGTCGATGGAGGGCTGAGCCAAGTCCTTGGCTCGCTTGGCTGCGAACTCACCGGCTCGCTTGCCGAACACGATGAGGTCGGAGAGCGAGTTGCCTCCGAGGCGGTTGGCGCCGTGGAGGCCCGAGGCCACCTCGCCGCAGGCGAAGAGGCCGGGGACGGTCGTTTCCTGTGATTCTGCGTCGACGATGACTCCGCCCATCACGTAGTGAGCGGTTGGACCCACTTCCATGGGTTCCTTGCTGATGTCGACGCCAGCGAGTTCCTTGAACTGGTGGTGCATCGAGGGGAGCTTCTTCATGATGGCTTCCTCACCGCGATGAGAAATATCGAGGAACGCACCGCCGTGAGGGGAACCTCGGCCAGCTTTGACCTCCTCGTTGATGGCCTTGGCCACAACGTCTCGGGTCAGCAGTTCAGGTGGTCGGCGAACCGTCGCCAGCTTGCCACTGACGACTTCTTCGACCCACTGGTCGGCTTCTTCGATGGTGTCGGCGTGGTCGCCAGCGAACATTTCTGGCACGTAGTCAAACATGAAGCGGCTACCTTCGCTGTTGGTGAGGCGTCCCCCTTCACCACGAACACCTTCCGTCACGAGGATGCCACGAACCGAGGGCGGCCACACCATGCCGGTGGGGTGGAACTGGACAAACTCCATGTCGCGGAGTTCTGCCCCGGCCCACAGTGCAAGGGCGTGCCCGTCACCGGTGTATTCCCACGAGCCCGAGCACACGGACCAACAGCGGGTGATACCGCCCGTAGCGAGGACCACGGATTTGGCGGAAAAGGCGTGGAATTCACCGTCAACACGGGTGTAGGCCACGCAACCGGTGACACGGTCGCCTTCCTTCAAGCAGGGTGCGAACCGTGTATTCCATGAAGATGTCAATTCCCTCGTGGATGCCGCGCTCCTGGAGGGTACGAATGATCTCGAGGCCCGTGGCGTCGCCAACGTGGGCGAGGCGGGGGAAGGTGTGGCCACCGAAGTTTCGCTGGTTGATCAGGTTCTTGGGCGTGCGGTCAAACACGGCGCCCCACTGCTCGAGTTCACGAACACGGTCGGGGGCTTCCTTGGCGTGGAATTCGGCCATTCGCCAGTTGGCGAGCCACTTGCTGCCTTTCATCGTGTCGTGGAAGTGCACCTTCCAACCGTCGCGAGGGTCGGCGTTCTGCAAGGCTGCAGCGCAGCCACCTTCGGCCATGACCGTGTGGGCCTTGCCCAGCAGGGATTTCGTGATGATGGCGGTCTTGGCGCCGCTTCGGGCCGCCTCGATGGCGGCACGGAGACCGGCTCCGCCAGCACCGATGACAATGACGTCGTATTCGTGTTCGGTAATCTTCTCGCTCATCATCTCACCTCACACAACAAAGAGCACCATGTCGCTCAAACGCCCTTCTGCTACGGCCAGGACCCAAAGGTCGCCGAGGAACACGAAGGTCAAGGATGTCCAGAACCAGAACCCGTGGGATCGGTTCAGCACGCTGATTTTTCCAAACAGAACGCCACGAACTCGGCTGATGCCGGTGGTCCATCGGTCGAGCATGCCGCCGGCCAGGTGGCGAAGGGCGTGGCAGGAGGTGACGTACATCGTGAGCAGGAAGGCCTCAATCGCCATCACGAAGGTGCCAATCGACACGCCGTAGCCGTCGTGGGTTGCGGAGTGGAAGTGCATGGTGTGGGTGACGTCCCACCACTTGATGACGAGAATGATCATGGCCGCATAGAGGAAATAGCGGTGAAGGTTGTTGAAGATGAACAGTCGCTTCTCGCCTTTGTAGCCGATGGCCTTGTTGATGTCTGGCTCGTCAACCCAGCACGCCACGGGACTGGCGAAGAAGGTGCGGTAGTAGACGCGGCGCATGTAGTAGCAGGTGCCTCGGAAACCGAACGGAATCCACAGCACGAGGATGGCAGCATTGACCCATTCGGGGTGGTTCCACTCGTTGAGCCCGAACAGGCTCCACTCAAGGACGTTGGGCGAGAAGATGGGTGAAATTACGGTGCTGCCGTGAAGTTCGTACGAGATGAGCGACGTTCCGTTGGCTGCTTCGGTTCCGTAGAGGAAAAGGCGCCAAAAGGTGTAGACCAGTGCAGCGGTGAGCCCGATGCCCATGGCCATCGGTTGGCTCCACCAATTATCGATACGGTTGGTACGCCCGAGCCCGTTCAGGACCGGGAGTTTAATCCCTTCACCCATTCAAAATCCCCCAGTTCCCTACGGGAACAATCTACCCGAGCAGGGCAGGGTCTTTGAGGTTCACCATTGAGCCGCAGGCCGTTTTTGAAAGATTCTCAGGCCAATTCCGACCAATTGACTTCCGCCTCGACCATTTCGATCTCGTCGACATCCATCTGAGCGAGTTGGAGTTTGCCCGAAAGTTCGTCGTTCACGGCGTGCCAGTAGGAGTAGGCTTCGATGACCCAAATGCCCGATTCTCGGGTGCCGTTTCCGGAGCCTTTGACGCCACCGAACGGCAGGTGGGCTTCGGCGCCCGTGGTGGAGTTGTTAATGCCCGTCATGCCGGCCTTGATGCCGGTCTTGTAGCGGTAGGCTTCGAGGCGGTCGTTGGTGTAAATGGCGGAGGACAGGCCGTAGGGGCTGGCGTTGGCGAGGTGGAGCGCGTGGTCGAAATCCTTGGCCTTGACCACGGTGACAACGGGGCCGAAAATCTCCTCGTGGAAGCACTCCATGTCCTCGGTGACGTCGACAAAGACGTGCGGCCACATGAACACGCCTTCACTGGCATCGCCGAGGAAGTTGTCCGGGGCGTTGTCGGCGGTGATGGTTCCGTTGCCCCAAATCTGGGTCGCACCGCTGGCCTTGGCCATTTCGATGCCGGCGAGGAAATCCTTGCCGTACTTCTCGGACAGCATAGGCCCGTAGAGGACGTCCTTGTGCACCAGCGAGTTGCCGATGCGGGTCGACTTGACCTTGGCCATGAACTTCTCCATGAACTCGTCGTAGATGGACTCGTGGACGATGAGGTTGCCCAGGCTCGTGCAGCGTTGGCCGGCGGTACCAAACGCACCCCAGTAGGCGCCTTCGACGGCGTTGTTCATGTCGGCCGAAGGCATCACGACAAGCGGGTTCTTGCCGCCCAATTCAAGCGAGCAGGAAACGAGGTTGCGGCCGCAGACTTCGCCGATCATTTTGCCCACGCCGGTGGAACCTGTGAAGGAGATCTTGTTGACGAGCCCCTCATCGACGGCGTCGACGAGGTACTGGCCAGCACCGCTGCCTTTGCCGTGAACGAGGTTAATCACACCGTCGGGCAAGCCGGCTTCGTGCATGATGCGGGCCAGGGCGAACGAGAGCAACGGCGCGTCTTGTGGCGACTTCCACACGCAGGTGTTGCCGCACATGATGGCGGGGATCATCTTCCAAAAGGGCACGGCGGATGGGAAGTTGCAGGCGTTGATGATGCCGCAGACACCGAGTGGACGGCGGTAGGTGAACAGCTCTTTGTCGGGGAGTTCAGAATTGACGGTCTGGCCGTACAGTCGGCGCCCTTCGGACTGGAAGAAGAGACAGGTGTCGATGGCTTCCTGGATTTCACCGCCTGATTCCTTGAGGGTCTTGCCGATCTCACGGGTTTCGAGGGCGACCAGTGCGTCCTTGTGCTCCATCAAGAGTCGGCCCATGTTGCCGATGATTTGGCCGCGTGTGGGCGCCGGTGTGGCGGCCCATGCGGGGAAGGCAGCGTGAGCTGCGTGGAGGGCGTCGCGAACATCGTCTCGGGTCGAGAGCGGGAATTCACCGAGGCAGTCCGCCAAGTGAGCGGGGTTGGTTGAGGTGAACGTCGAGGCGTCGCTGGCCGAGGTGAGTTGGCCGTTGATGATGTTGTAGCCCCGGACCGCAGGCTTGCCCGTGGGGTTGTCGATTTCCATGTATTCCAAGCCGGTTTCAAGAACGTGAACCATGCTCTTCGCCAATTTGACCCGTCTCTTGAATGTGATGGCGTGGTTCTAAGGCATCGGTGTCCGAGGTTCAAAGACCCACGGGCTTGGGTTTATAGTGGCCCTTGGGGACAAAATCATACCAAGCGGCGAAAGGCCCGCTTGAATTTCATTATATACCGTGAAATGTTGTTTCGAGAAGAGGGAGTAGTATGGCAGACAAGAACGACACCATTGAATTGCGCGTATCCAAAGCCATCCCCTCCGACGTCGGGTTCGGAAGGGCGCGCATCTCCTCTGAGATGGGACTCGACCTCAAACCCGGCGACTTCGTTGAAATCAGCGGTGAAGAGCGCTCTACGGGCGCCATTTACTGGCGCAGCCGGCCCGAAGACGCCAAGATGGACATCATTCGCATGGATGGTATCATTCGCAAGAACGCCGGCGTCAGTCTCGGCGACCGTGTTACGGTGCGCAAGGTGGAAGCCAAGACCTGCACGAAACTCACCATCTCGCCGGTCATGGCGAACAAGCAGAAGGTCAAGTTCGGACCTGGCATCGAAGGTTTTGCGAAGCGAGGCCTTGCCAAGCGTCCGGTGGTGGCTGGCGACCGCATCTTCATCCCCGGCATGACCCTCTTCGCTGAGGCCCTGCCCTTCGCTGTGGTCCAAACCGTGCCCAAAGGCATCGTCGTGGTAACCACCGACACCGAGATCGTCATCAAAGACGAAGCCGTTGCCGAAGAAGACGTTGGGCAGTCCGAGGGCATCACCTACGAAGACGTCGGTGGCATCGGCCAGCAACTTCAGAAGGTGCGTGAGATGATTGAACTGCCGCTCAAGCACCCCGAATTGTTCCGACGCCTCGGCATCGACCCGCCCAAGGGCGTTCTCCTTCACGGGCCGCCCGGTACGGGGAAGACCATGATCGCCAAGGCGGTGGCCACCGAAGTCAACGCCCACTTCAAGAGCATCAACGGGCCAGAAATCATCTCGAAATACTACGGCGAATCCGAGAAACAACTTCGTGAGATTTTCGACGAGGCGGCCGACAACGCCCCCGCCATCGTGTTCATTGACGAAATTGATTCCATCTGCCCCAAGCGCGAGGACGTCACGGGTGAGGTCGAACGGCGCGTGGTCGCTCAGATGTTGACCCTCATGGACGGCATGCAGGGCCGAGACAACGTGGTGGTCATTGGCGCCACCAACCGACGCGATGCTCTCGACCCAGCCTTGCGACGCCCGGGCCGCTTTGACCGAGAAATCGAGATCGGCGTGCCCGACCGAGAGGGCCGAAGTGAAATCATGGACGTTCACACCCGCCAGATGCCCATCGCCGACGACTTCGACGTGGGCTGGGTCCTCGACAACACCTACGGCTTTGTCGGTGCTGACCTTGCTGCCCTTGTCCGCGAGGCCGCCATGCGTGCCTTGCGCCGATACCTCCCCGAAATCGACCTCGAAGAGGAGACGCTCCCGCCCGAGGTGCTTGAGAAGATGGAGGTCTGCATGGACGACTTCAAAGAGGCCATTCGGGACATTGAGCCGTCCGCCCTGCGTGAAATCTACGTTGAAGTTCCCGAAGTGGGCTGGGACGCCGTCGGTGGCCTGTTGGAGGTCAAGGACCGTCTGAAGGAATCCGTGGAATGGCCGTTGACCAAGCCTGAACTGTTCGAGCACTTTGGCATCAAGCCCCCTCGAGGCATCGTCCTGTTCGGGGCGCCGGGTACCGGAAAGACCCTGCTGGCCAAGGCCATCGCCAACGAAGCTCAAGCGAACTTCATCAGCATCAAGGGGCCAGAACTCATCTCCAAGTGGGTGGGCGAATCCGAGCGGGCCATTCGTGAGATTTTCAAGAAGGCCAAGCAGTCAGCGCCGTCCATCATCTTCCTTGATGAATTTGAGTCCATTGCTTCGATGCGAAGCGGTGGCAGCGCATCGGAAGGAAGCGATGTCGGCAACCGCGTGGTCAACCAACTGCTGGCCAGCATGGACGGCGTCGAATCCCTCGACGGCGTCATCATCGTCGCCGCAACCAACCGGCCGGAGATGATTGACCCCGCCCTGTTGCGCAGTGGTCGCTTCGAGCGCGTGCTCCACGTGCCACCGCCCGACGCCGGTGCCCGTGAATCCATCTTCCGCATCCACAGCGAAGGCATGCCACTGTCCAAGTTCTCGTTCAAGGACATCCTGACGGGCATGGACGGCTTCACCGGTGCAGACATCGAAGCGGTGTGCCGCGAAGCAGCGCTGATCTGCATGCGTGCCGGCAAAAAGAAGGTCACCAAGGGTCACTTCGAAGAGGCGATTTCTCGTGTCCGACCAACCGTGACTCCTGACATGCTCGAGTACTACCAGAAGATGGAAACCCGCTTGACTTCGGGCTTGACCAACATCAAACGAAACCGAGACTTCAGCCGTGGCATCGAAACGATGTGAGGGTCGAACACCGACGCATTGATGGGATTCCAGTCCGGACCAACGGCACAGGAGGTCCACACAGATGGCGATTTTCGGTCGTGAAATCATCGGAAACAACGTGGTGGACCGTACCGGGGCCGTGTTGGGGTCGCTTGTGGACCTCAGTTTCGACTTGAACACGGGCGTTATCAGCGAACTCCTCGTCCAGGTTGAAGCAACCGTGGATGCCGCTGCGTTGCCGTTTGAGAACACCGGTGCCACCGTTCACATTCCAGGGACAGCCGTGGCTCGGATTGCTGAAAACATTCACCTCAATGTATGAGGCGATCCGACGCCCGCGTGAGCATTTTCTCCACCCGTGTGGACAACCTTCTAAAGACAGTAGGGGGCGTGTTTGGGCTGGGAATCCTTCCCTCGTGGTTGGCATGCTCGGTCTCCCTGCCAACTTCAACGCACGAAGGCTTGCCCTTCAGGCGTCGTTTTGGGCGGTCATGCTCATTTTGTTGATGACCATTCTTCTCAACTTCATCAACCTCAGCGCTACCGACCAGTTGTCGGCCTACGACGACGATTGGGACGATATGTCTGCCTTCCGTGCTGACATCAAATCCATGGGCATTGAAACCCGCTCCTTGGTGAGCAGTCCGCTGCTCCTGGCCGATATTGAGGATCCCCGCAACACCACCTACATTCTGGCCGGTGTTGAGCGAGACACCCTGTCGCTGCCTCAATTCGATGATGACGGCTTCATCACCATCGCCTCGGGGAACGGCTATTCTCCTTCGGAGATCAACGCCATCGTTGAGTTTGTCGAAGCCGGTGGCACGGCGATGGTGTTCGAGGATTATGGCTACGCCAACACCATCGCTGAGGCGTTTGGTATTCGCTTCACGGGCGAGCAGGTGTTTGATACGACCTACGCCACCGAATTGGATTTCAACTATGTCTGGATGTGCGTGCAAAGCAACCCCTGCGGGATGAACGGCACGCAGCTTGACCCCTCAACGCTCTCCACGCACGACCGCTGGGCCGATGTCGGGGGGCCGGGCGAGCACCCCTGCTCGAAACTTGACGAGCAGACCTTTGTCGTTGGCGAGGCCCCGCTGTGTGCCCAACACATGATCAACGGTCGCGTGGACTACAACGGCACCTACCAGGTGTTGCTCAACAACATCACTGGACTCGAAGTCATTCCTGGGGTGCGTGGCCCGCTCAGTGAGGTGGCCGTTCGGGCCCTGACCAGCAACGAAGCCACGGTGGATGTGAACGGCGACGGCGAGATTTGGGTGGGCAACGAGATCACGCCCGAAACGCCCGACCGTTGGGGCCAGTTCAACCTCAGCATCGAAGCCTGCGCTCGTGCCAGTTGCTCACCGTCCGACGGTGGACGCATCGTGTTCGTCGCTGACGGTTCTGCCCTCATCAACGCCATGTACGATTACGAAGGCTTCAACGAAGGAAAGTACGGCCCCACCGACACCCTGATGCCTGCCAACGACAACCGAAAGTGGGCCCTCGATTTCATCGCAGAAGCCCTCATGAGCGAACGCATTGACGAAGTCGGTGAGCCGGCCGAGAACGCCATGGTCATCTTTGACGAGAGTCGCCACCCCCAAAGCGCACTGGCGGCCGACTCCTACAACACCGTCTACTTTCTTCTCGTCTATTTCACCGGTGAAGGCCTGGCCATGCTGCTGTTGTTCCTTATTCTGTTCATTACGTTCGAGGCGGTGCTGATCAAGAAGCGAGATCCCGAACCGTGGCGCCATGTGTTCAGCATCATCTACTACGGCTTTGGCGATGCCAATCGGTATGCCTACTATTCCAAAGTTGAGAAGATTCGACAGGTGTTCTTGTCCAAGGTTCGCAACCAAAACGGGCTGAACCGAGAAGAATTCCAAGCGATGAAGGCCAACGAACTGGTCTCAATGATCAACGACCCGGTGCTGGCGAAATTCGCCGTTGAATCCAGCAACAAATACACCCTCGAACAGACGGTGGCCCTGGTCAAACGCATCAAGGCGTGGGGGCGCCAGTGAGGTGAGGGGTCATGTGGACAAGAAAGGCAGCCTTCACCTTCACCGGCGGGATTGCGCTGGTGCTCATCGGGATGATGATCTCCAATCAACAAATGATGATCCTCGGGTTGAGCCTCATCGCCTTCATCGTGGTGAATTCATGGATTTCAGGTCACGGCGATGTTGAAGTTCAACGCACGCTCTCGGCCGATAACCTGTACAAGGGCGACGACCTGTACGTGGAATTGCTGGTGACCAACCGCAGCAACCGAAAGACGCAGATGTTGGACATCTACGACAACATCCCTCACGAGATGAAGTTGCGCAGTGGCCTCAACCAGATGCAACTCAACCTCAAACCCGGCGAGAGCGCCCGCATTCGCTACGTCCTCCGATGTCCGCTTCGCGGGCACTACTCCATCGGCCCCGTGTCGCTGCGGGCCCGCAACACGTTCAACCTGGGCGTTGAGGAGATGTACGTCGACCACCACAGCGACATCGTCATCTTCCCACAAATCAAGGACATCGAGGAAGCGTTCCTTCGCAGTCGAACCCCGAAGATGTACACCGGCGCAACCACACTTCGAACACCCGGGCAGGGCTCAGAATTCTACTCGCTTCGAGAATACGTGCCCGGCGACCCGTTCAAGAACATCAACTGGAAAGCCTTCGCTCGCACCGGGGAATTGATGGTCAACGAAAAGTGCCGGGACGCCGTCACCGACCTGTACCTCATCCTCGACAGCCGTGATTTGGCTCGCATCGGCACGGTGCTCAAGAATCCCCTCGAGATGGGCACCGTCTCTGCCGCCAGTCTGGCAGCGTTTTTCCTGAAGCGCAGAGATTCGGTGGCCCTCGCCATCTACGACGAAAAGCTCGCCTACTTGCCCCCTGACACCGGCGACAAGCAGTACTTCAAGATCCTCAGTGCGCTTGCCGGTGTCCGTCCAAAAGGCGCCATGCCGCTCCAAGCGGTCACCAACTCCCTGAGCGGGCGGTTCAGCCGCGGCAGCCCGGTGTTCATCATCTCATCGTGCGAGGGTGACGGGACCGTACCGGCCGCCGTGCGTGACCTTGTCGGCCGAGGGCACGAAGTCACCGTGCTCTCGCCGTCCAGCGTTGATTTCGAACGCTTGGTCAGCCGCATCCCTCGCATGTCCTACGAGGTGTTGAAACTGGAGCGGCAAAACCGTTTGACGACGCTTGCGGGCTCGGGAGCCCAAGTGATCGATTGGATGCCTGACATGGATTTGTCTCAGGCGTTGATGCAGGTGAGGGGGTACTGAAATGGCAGGTGAAGTCGGTCTCCAGTCGGACGTCTACCTCGACGGGGCGGCCAAGCCCCGTACGCTTCACCTCAAGACGCTGCGTCGCCAGTGGCAAATCATCGCCCTGCAAGTCGTGGCCACCATCGCCCTCATCGGCATGTACCTCGAGGTTGTCTCAACCTACGTCGTCGGTTCGATTGACCACACCATCCTCTTTGATTCCATCGAGTTGCTCATTTCGGACCAACTCCCGCTGGGCGACTGGCTGACCGGTGAAGGCCGAACGGGCATGGCCCGGTTCTTCGTCCCCCTCGTGCTGGGGCTGGGCCTTGGTGGTGTGATGGCGTTCATTGCGTTCCAGTCGCCCAAGGTGCAACAACGCATCAAACTCGGCTTCATCGTCGGTCTTATTGTGCTCTTGATCGGGCGTTTGGTGTTGTCCTGGTTCGCTGGCATGTTGTTTTCCTTTGACCTTCGATTCCCCACCAACGACGAGTTGGAGACCCTTCAGTGGCCGTTGCTGATGATCATGTCCTTGCTCATTCTGTTCATCTATCTCCTTCCCGTCATCATGGGCACACGTGGCATTTGGGGCCTGTCCCGCCGATCCATCGCATGGGCCATCGGGTTCACGCTTCTTTTCCTCGGCATCCACGCCATCCTGACCTTCCCGCTCATCAAATCCCAACTGGGCTCTTACGGTGGTGCCCTGGCCACACTGGAGAGTCAAACCTCCGACCCCACCATCGGTTTGTTTGGCCTCAACCTCGTGACGCAGGAACAATTCAACCTCATCCTCATCGCCGTGCTGATCATGGTGTTCCAAGAGGCCAGCTACGGCGTCATTCGTAACCTTGAGTACGCCTTCCGCCTCCCTGAATCGTGCAAGCGTGACCCCGAATACGTCCGCCAGATGGACAACGTGCTCAACACCCATCTCCGACACACCTTCCTGTTCCTCGGTCTGACCGGCGTGGCCACCATGGTGGCGCTCGGTTTCCACAAGGTCCTGCTGACCGTTGTCTCGGACACCACGGGAAGTCAGTGGGCGGGACAAGTGTCAGAATCGATTGAACTGACGCTGACCTATGGATTGGTCATCTCGGCGCTGTTGTTCTTGAGCATCATGGCCGTGCTTCGGTTCTTCATTCCCTGGCAGCGCGTGATCGGGTTCATCCAATCCAAAACCAGTCGGATTCCTCCCGAGCCAGAAACCAAGGATTTCTCGCAACTATGAGCGCATCGAGGCTTGAAGCGCACGGCCCAAGAGTTCCACGCCTGCCAGCAAGGTGAGCGGGAAGGCGATGTAGGTCAGGAGAACGCTCGCCACGGGCTGGCTCACGGAGTCGGCGCCCGCCGGTCGACCGAGGACGAAAACAACGATGACGCTCAACAAGAGCAGCCGCTCCAACCAGAGCGGGTACCGTTTTCCAACGGTTTCTTCTCTGCCCATGAGCGTGGTGGCGTCGGTCGGCATGTCAATCTTCAGAATTCAATGTCGGACAGGCGAGACTCGAGGTCAGCCAGGGCCGTATCAGCACCGCTGGAGACTGGTGAGGGGGTGTGAGCGATGCGATGGCTGCGCTCAGCGTCCAAGCGAGCGAGTTCAGCCTCGAGTTGTGCGCGTTCGTCTTCCAACGAGTCCATGTGCGTTGAGGTGTCGCTGGTCGCCACGACCTCGCTCACGGGAGCATCTTCGCTTGTGGGAGGCGGGAGGGGAGACCATCCTTCATCGTCCACCGTTTCACTGGCATCCGGAGCGACGATCTCCACGGCTTCCGCCTGGATGAGATGAGGCTCCATGCCGTCCAGCATGGCCTCGTTCACGGGAAGGCGCTGCTCAGCAGGAATGGATTCTCGCTCAAACGGAAGCAAGCCGTCGCGTTGGAACTCCCACATCATGCCGCGTGGTCGTCCGTCGGTCAAACCCGATGCATCGAGTTGGGTGATGAGTTCCTCGAGGACACGTGCAGTTTCTTCGAGACCAATGGCCTCGCCTGCATCGCGTTGGTCGGCTTCAAGGTAGATGTCATCCAGCGCCACTTGAATCAGTTTTCGGGTGCCCATGGCCAGGCTTGGCAGGGCCTCGGGTCGCTGACAGTTGGCCAGCAACGCGTGGACTTCATGAGAGGGCGCACCGAGTCGCTCAACCTGTTCGAGCACGTTCCGGATGCGACGGAGCATGGTGATGGAGCGGTCAAAGTCTTCGAGCAGATGTTCGAGGTCGACAACGACATGGTTGACGGTTTCGCCGAGTTGTTGCTCAAGCCGCTGCTGCACGGACCAGCGAGCTAACCCTCGGACAGCACCCGCCGTTTGCGGTACTTGGCGCTCCAGCAACGTCATGACTTCCGAGGACAGGAGGTGGCGGGGCGTTGCGGCGACATGATCGACCGTTCCCTGAATGACTTGCAAGGCACGTTCGACCGCTCTGTCAAGCATCGTGACCGAGTACCCGAGGCTTCGAGCGTGTTCGAGGCGTTCCAACACAGGGCCCAAGCCTTGGAAGGTCGTGTTGTCGTCCAGCAAGGCTTGTGCAAGCGGTTCTTCGGCCAAGCGGGCGCGCAGGCGCTCCGCTTCTTGGATGTCAGCGAGGGCTTCTTCGTGAGCCTCCGCTAAGGAGGTGGCTTTGTCGACCAGGGTGGACAACTCGGCTTCCGCATGACCACGACGAGCTCCCAGGTCGCCCAACTCACGCAGCACCTGGCGGCGCTCGTCCATGAGTTCTCGCAATTCTGCCTGGATGTTGGCTCGACGCGCTTCATCCTCCGCTCGTCGAAGACGGTCCTCTTCGGTGCGCTGGCGTGCGTGCTTCTCCTCGGTTCGAACCGCTTCAAGCTCAAGGTTGCTCACATGAACCTGCTCTTGCACACCAATCAGGTCAGCTTGGGCTCGGGCGTGTCGCTCTCGGCTGGTGTTGACTTGTTCGCTCAACACTCGGAGCCGTCGTTCCTCATCCTCGCTTTGTTTTCGAATGGCGCTGAGGCGCTCGCTTCCCTCGGCAAGGTTGGCCTGAAGTTCAGCTTCCTTCAGCGAGAGTTCCTCAAGCATCGTTTGCAATTCTGCACTGCTTTCTGCATCGCCGACCGCCTTTGCCAGTTCAGCAGCCCGCTCGCTGACTTGATGTTCCAGTTCGTTGACTCGCCGCACAAGGCGTTCAGCACGGGATTCTGCTTCTTCCCATTGCGAACGTGCTTGAGCCAGGTCCACCTGCATGGTGTTCAATTGACGGTGTGCCTCCTCCAACGCCGTGGTGTTTTCTTGGCGTGATTCCGTGGCCTCTCGGGCAACGATCTGTGCAGCATCTTTCTTCTTCTCCAGGGCGTTCACCTGGGAGGTCAGCACGGCCTTTTCCTTGTTGAGTGCATCAACCCGTTGTTCGGCCATTTCGAGTTTGCGTCGTAGCCCGGCGTCGACAGCGCTGACGGCTTGATCTCGCATCACGGGCAGGGCTTCGGCAACATCGGCACCGCCGGTGTTGAACTTGAGCTTGGAGCGTGCGGCTCGCAGTGCCTCCAAACTGGCTTCAAAGCCGAGCAGGTCATCCAACATCGCCTTGAGTGAGGCTTGACGGGCTTCGGACCGCGTGCGGACGGTGGCCAGGGTTTCAATGAAATCTGTCAGGGTGAAACCCTCGACGGTTCCTGAGTTGGCCGATACGATGGTCCCGGCGGGCAACCGAATGAGTTGCACCTTGCGCTTCGCTTCGGTGAGCGCGAGCATGGCCTCCTCATTGGTCTCCACCGAAGGGGCCCAAAGGGCAACTGGAACTCCTCGCGACAGAATGAGCGAGACCGCTTTGCTCGAGGATCCGGATTGGAGGTGGCCGGTCACTTCTTCCTGCATGGCGGCTTTCAGCATGGAGAGCACCGCATCAGGGCCGCCACGCCCTTCTCGGAGCGTGAACCCCTCGGGCAGTTTTGAGCCGTGGGCGCCAGCAGCGATGAGGTCGCCCTCAAGGGCGAGGGAGGTGGATGAGAGGAGGCGAGCGTGATTGGCGTCCTTCTCCGTCCATGCTGCAATTGAAATCTCGCCGCTTTGGGCCAGCAGCAGGGCGCCGTTTTCGGTGTGGAGCGTCCAGTGGCTTTGGCCGGACATGCCCCATCCTTCGTGCATCGACTGGTGGCCCATGCCGCTCATCAATTCGTGAAGTTCACTGGCCAGACGTTCTTCCTCACCAAGGCCTGGTAGGTCGCCGGCATGGTCGATGAGCATCCCGCTGTCGATGGCCATGGCACCACGAACCGTCATGTTCTCGGCCAGTGTCTTGACCACGGTGGAGAGGTCTCGTGCCAAGAGGCGCTCCACGGCGTTGCTGCTCGATTTGAGTCCTTGCCGGTCCGCTTGGTGAACGAAGGCTTCCGGAACGAGTTCGGCCAGGGCACCAAGGCGGGCGATGGTGTACGAGGAAGCAACGTACCGCACTTTTTGTTGTGCTTCAAGGGCTTCGAGGGCTGATTTTGCTTCCGCACCGCCCAGCATGACACCTTTTTTGTCGCCGTCGCACAGGTAGCCCACCACTCGGCCTGCCCGGACCAGCCGGTGGCCCTGCGGCGTTTTCCGGCGTCCTGCATAGGTTGAGATGACGCCGTGAGCGAAGGGCTGGAGCACGCCCTCATCGAGTGAGATGGATTCATTGACGGGCTTTCCAATCGGCAGTTCAAACACGGTGTTCACCTACAATTCAGGGGTTGTAGCCAGTTGTCGACGCAATCGGTCGACGCTGTGGCGCCAGCGAGCGATGTTCCCTTGGCCCCCGGACAGCATCAAGATGCGGTAGGGGGTGATGATGTCGATGCACGTCGTGGCTTCACCCTCGACCCACACCTCGTGAAGTTCGCCCAATTGGCTTCCTTGTGCTGCGTCAAGGGCTGCCACCGTCAAGTCAACGGCGCGTTGTGTTGAGGGGAGTTGACCCTCTGTTCCAACACAGGAGAGCAACCGTCCACGATCGTCAATGGCGGTGGCTTGTTCCACCCCGTCAACGTTCAGGAACTCCCCCAACAAGCGCTGCAGCATGGTTGCTCAATCCCACGGACAGCGCTGTGGCCTTCAAGAAGTTTTGCGCCTGAACGGCGGATTTTGCAGGTTTGGGCACCTTTTCTCATTTTCCAACTGGAAATGCAGATTTGTTTGCCTCCAACGCAGCGCACTTCAATTGCCTTCAGTGCGCGGAATTTGGGTCCGACACAGCATGGGCGACGGGGAAATGCGATGCCCCATCTGCGTCAAAAATCTAATTGATAATTTGAATTTTTAATTGAAAAATTATTGGCGTAAAATGGAGGTTTTGAGTTTGGTGAGCCACCCGTTGGTGTCCGCTGAGTTCAAACCTCACACCTTGCAGGCCATCTCATGGGGGAATCAACGGGCGCCTTGTTTTCTGTGCCTCGTTGTGACGCTTGCGAGAAACCTGCCGTGGTCGAACAGGCCTACTCTGGAAGAATCCTCTGCGGAAAACATCTCGCCAAGTCGGTTCGAAAGAAGATCAGCAAGGAACTCCGCCTCCAACTCCCGCTGGTGAAGGGGGAACACACGACCATTCTCGTGGCGGTGTCCGGCGGGAAGGACTCCGCCGTTCTCCTCGACGCCATCGTCGATTTGGTCGGCCAACGGCGGGACGTGACCATCGTGGCCGGAACCGTTGACGAAGGCATCGAAGGTTACCGCCCACCTTCCATCGAATGCGCTGCTTCGTTGTGTGAACGGTTGGGCGTTGAACACCACGTGGTCAGCTATCCGGAATTGTCGTTTATCGAAATGGACGAGGTCGTGAAACGCTTGCCGATGGTGATGGCCAAGGACAACGATGCCCCGCGCATGGCGTGCTCGTATTGCGGCGTTTTTCGTCGACAGGGCATCAATCACCTCGCAACCAAGGTCGGCGCCGATGTCATCGCACTTGGCCACAATTTGGACGACATGGCCCAAACCGTTCTGATGAACATGGCCAACGCCGACATTGAGCGCACCCTCCGCCTTGCGCCTCACACCGCCACGCCCGTTGACGGGCTGGCACCGAGGATTGTTCCGTTGCGCTGGGTCCCAGAACAGGAAATTCACCTCTACGCCCTGCACAAATCCCTCCCCATGCACCACGAGGAGTGTCCGAACGCCCGTGGTGCGCTTCGGTGGCGCCACCGAGAAATGGTGGCTCATATGGAAGCGGATGTGCCTGGCACTCGGCACGGTTTGGTGCGAATGGCCGACCAGATCAAAGGGCTACGGGACCAAATTGTAGCGTTGGGTGGTGACGAAGGACGGCCTGCTCCACCGACGCCCTGTCCACGTTGCGGAAGTCCAACGTCAGCATCTCAATGCAAGGCCTGCGATATGCGGGATTTGCTCGGTGTTGAATGACCGTCAGAGGACGTTGTGAACCAATTCGTCCAAGTCCTGAGGTCGACCACAGTAGTGGCATCGGAGTTCAAGAGGCGCTCTGCTCATGACCTTGAGACGGTGAGCAAGGGGCTCACGGGGGTTGGTCGTGATGCAGTTGGAGAAGGTGCATCGGACCACGTTGGTGATTTCATCTCCCAATTCGATGGTCAACTTCTCAGCCACGCTGTAGGCACGGATGATGGCGACGTGTGCATCAGGTGCCACCAAGGCGAGGCGGTTGAGTTCATCCTGGTTGAGTTCGCGGTCTTCGACCTTGATGATGTCCTTGGTTCCTTTTTTCTTCGAGGGGACGTTCATCACCAGCGACACGGGAACGGAGGTGCCTCTGTTGATGCCCAGCATTTCCAAGACGCGCATGGCTTGGCCAGCGGGAATGTGGTCGATGACCGTGCCGTTTCGGATGGCGGTTACACGGCGCATGTTGTGTTCTTGGGACATCAGGCATCACCTCCAACGGTAGCGGGCACTTCGATGTTTAACAGCCTGCAAAGCAGGGCCATGCGGGCCACGACACCGTTGAACGCCTGTTCGAAATAGCGTGCGTGCCGGGTTGCGTCAACCGAGGGGTGGATTTCGTCCACCCGAGGCAACGGATGCATGATGATCATGTTCTCTTTTGCGCCCTCAAGGTTTGAGGCATGGAGCTTGTAGGCTCCCGCTACCTTGGTGTATTCGTCTTCATCAGCGAAACGTTCCTTTTGGATTCGGGTCATGTAGACCACGTCGGCCGATGCAATGGAGCCCAGCAGATCATCGGTTTCGGTGACGTTCGCACCGTGGGCGGTGAGGTCCGAGACGATTTCTCGTGGCATCTTGAGCAATTCAGGACTGGCGAAGATGAGTTCGCATCCAAATCGCGTCAAGGCGTGGCTCAGCGAGTGGACGGTTCGTCCGTAGCGCAAGTCACCGGCAAGGATGACTTTCAGTCCTTCGAGGCGACCGTGAGCCTGCCGAATGGTGAACAGGTCAAGCATGGTTTGCGTGGGGTGGTGGCCAGCGCCGTCTCCTCCGTTGAGGATGGGGACGCGCGCAGCGTCTTGGGCGTACTGGGCGGCGCCTTGCCGAGGGTGGCGCATCGCAATGATGTCGGTGTACCCGTCCACCATTTGGATGGTATCAAACAGCGTCTCGCCTTTGACCACGGACGAGGTCTTGACATCGCCGAGATTCACGACATCCCCGCCCAGGCGCTTCATGGCCGTCTCAAACGACATGCGAGTGCGGGTGCTGGGCTCAAAGAACAGGTTCCCGAGAATTTTCCCCTGCAGCAGCGGGAGGTAATGTTCGCCCTTAGCCACGGGCAACAGGCGCTCTGCATCGTCAAGGATGCTCAAGATGTCTTCGTTGGACAAGTCGTCCATGGTAATGAGTCCGGGCATGGTGTTCCCTCGGTTGAGAATACAACCCGATAACACCCTTGAACCTTGCCGCTGGTTTGCTTTGAGGTTCATCCCAGGGCGGACAGGTTATCGGAGTGATTATGTGGGAATCACGGTGAGGACTCCGCATGGTCACGTGGGCGGATGCGGATGCAGCCGTTGAAGCCGAGCGGGCTCTTCGCATCAAGCGAGTGGAAAATGCCACCCTTGTTTCTGCCCTCACGTTGTTGTTGTGTGCCGTTTGGCTGGCCTGGCCGTCCATTCGAGGCTTGAGTGCAACGGCGACGGGGTCGTCCTCGCAAGTTTTGGTGCACCGCTCCTCGTGCTCATTTGGGGTATCTTCGTTCAAGACCTGACCCTTGACGACGGCGTGGCCCGGTCTCGAGTCGCTTCGGCGACCTCGGTGGCGTGGCCCCTTCTGATGTGCCTCGGCGCTCTGGGCTTTGAGGGGGATGCTTCTGCCATGGCCGGCAGTGGGTTGGTGCTCATCTCCGGTTTCATGTGCAGGCAACTCTCACATCGTACGATGCGTGGCCACTTCGGCGTCCTTCGCTACCGAGCCATCCTGACCGGCATTGGGACACTGTCTGCGCTGGCCCTCACGCTCACCACTGGTGAATCGTTGACCGAACCGCCGATGATGCTGGCGCTTGGCGTATCTGTGTTCGCAATGGCCGACACCGCCTACACGTGGACGGTGGGGGACGACCAGAAGGCTGAGCGAAAGCGCTTCCGACAGCGCCTTGACCGATTGGAAACGCGATTGCTTGAACTCAAGGCTCAAGGAGCCGCTGTCGCTCAAGCGGCCAGCCTGTTGACCACGGCCAAGGAAGAGGGTCATCTGGATCCGGATTACGGTATGCGTCTTCTCGACGAAAGCGAGGAGGACATGGAACGCGCTCTTTCCTTCGCAGACGATGTGGAAATCATTCGTCAGGACGCGTTAACGGCAGTTGAAGAGGCTGAGTCGATTGCACCAACGGTCAAACGCCCCCGAAAAGCCTACGAAATGGGCGAGCGCGAGGTCAAACTCGGTTCGCTCCGGGAAGGTGAACAACTCTATCGTCAGGCCAAGAAGCGCGCCGCCGAGACCATCACATGGTGGGCCAAAGCCGAGGAAGCCATCCTTGAAGCCACCCGGGCATTGGACGGAAAGGGCGGTGCGGGTGCCAACCAACTCCGTGAGGTGTTGTCAGAGGCGAAGGCTCAACTCACACGAGAACAACCAAAGGAGGCGTACGAGATCGCCATTGTGATTCTACCTCAATTGGACGCCGATGCGGATGCCATTGGGCGCGCTGAACAATCGGTGGAGGAGGCCGTTCGTAGCGTTGCCCAAAGTGATGGCCTCGACACATCGGAGATGGAAGCTCGATTGGAACAGGCGTCGGAAGCCTTGGCCAGCGGCAACGCCAGTCAAGCCATCGGGTTGGCGGACGGCGTGGTTCGTACGCTCGAGCGAGAACGCGCCGCAATGGACGATGTGTTGCGCGCCTTGAAGCAGAAAAAGAACCTCAAACAACGGTACGAGGGCCGCGAGGACAAGGACCACTGGGAGGCGATGCTCAACGACATCGTCACCGCCGCTGACGACAGGATTTGGAGCCATGCTGCGATGCTGCTGGAGCAGATGACCACGGCCCTGGACCGTGAGGGCCATGCCCTTGATGAAGCCAGGGAACTCTACGATTTCGTGACCCAGCAGGGGGCCGTGCTTCGTAACCAGTGCGAGGCCGCTCACATCACGGCCACGGACGAGGATCGTCGGGCGGTTGAAGAAGCGGTGGCCAAGGCGGAGGCTCACCTTGACGTGGCTCGCCTTGAGGAGGCACTGGATGCCTTGGGCGTCGCTGACGGCGCCATGGAACGGCTGCGTCGCCGGATCTGATCAGGGATTGAGCAGCCCGAGTTTTCTCGCTGCACCGATGTCAATGTTGGACGGCAGGCCAAGGTCGACCGGCATACCGGAGATGGTGATGGTGAGGCCACCGAGGTGGGTGTACAAACCGAGCGGCACCTCGTCGGGAGTTGCTTGTGGGCCCTCTTTCCAGCAGGCTTGCTCACACCCTGTTCACCCAGCAAGAGCGACCAGGCGTTCGCTTTGAGGGCGTGTTGCTTGAGTTCCTGCGTGTCGAGAACGGGTGCGACGGTCACGTTGTGCTGAGGCCATGCGTGTTTCCAATCGGTCTCACGCTCAATGATCCAGTGGATGTTGGTGGGCTCGGAGGGCGGACGCGTGGCCTTTCCGAGCAGGGCCAGTTGATGAAGCACGGCCCTGACATGCGGGTGGCGGGGGTAGTCCTTAGCGAGTTCTTTCACGGTGTTGATGGCCGTTAACGAACGCCCGTCGTCAAAATTCAGCAAGGCTTGAACCAGCCTTCCCTGAACCCATGGGGCTTCATCCATCATCGTCATCGTTCGCTCAAGGTGGTTGAGCGCTTCTTCGCTCCGACCCACCATGCGCAACCGGGCAATCTCCGCCAGGTACATGGCACGTTGGGCGGGTTGGCGAACATGACCGGTTCGCAGGGTTGTCTCACCTTGCTCGAATTCATTGAGCATGCGAATGTTGTCTTTGCGGAGCGGATCGACGCTCAGCATGGACTGGCCGTCCCGGTCAAGGTGTTGCTTGCCCGTGAGAAGACTGGCCACCCAGCGCAATCGGACCGCCTCCACGTCATCGTTGTTGAGGAGCGCCAAACGAGGAATGGCCTCCTGGTAGTCTCGTTGAGCCAAACTGGCTGCGCAGAGCACGAGTCGGGCGGTCTGTGCGTCTCGTCCACCTTGGAGAGCGAGCAGGTCCACCGCCATCTCTTCGGCCTCGTCCCATCGGCCCAACCCGACGTAGAGCAACATCTTGGCTTGGGTAGACCGAATCATGTCCAAGCCAACGAGCATGGCTTCTTGGCCTTGCGTCGAAGCCTCAAACCGTTCAATCGCCGTGTTCCAGTCGTCGTTGCCGAGCAGCTCTGCCGTTGGGCGTTGTTTGAGGTAAATCATGTCGCTCATGCCTCGCAGGCGGGTCCGGTCTTCATCCATCGAGGCGTCAAAGGTGATTTCGTCGAGTTGGGTGGACCGGCTGCGGGACAGGCCCCACACCACCAAGAACGCGATTTGACCGGCGCTTGCCAGCATCCAGGTCAACTGCTCAAGCATGTCTTTTTCCAAAACGGCACAGACATCGGCCTCCCATTCACCGCACTGTGCGCCCTGAGGAAGGAAACTGGAGTCCCAGAAGGTGATCATCGCCAACGCCAGCAGCAGCATGGACTGGCCAGCAAAGCCGGTGAAACAGAAGTTCAGGACGTGGGCTTGCTGAATCGGTTCGGCACGGAGCAAACGACTGTCGGCCAGTCGGATACCGCCTCGTCCCGATACATCCTGAATGTCAAGGAACAGGATGCGTGCCACTTCGTACACGAAGAGGAAGCCGATGGCGGCAACGTTGAGCAAAAGGAACAACAGCAGGGTGGTGACGATGGGCACGCGAATCCCCGCTTGCGGGATGTGGGAAAACAACTCGATGAGACCGAACCCAAGCAGTCCTCCTTCCTCCATGTAGGTTGATTGAAGGCGATATTCCGGAAGGTTCAGCACGCGGTCTGAATGCACAAACATGTCCGGATTGTAGGCCAAGAGGATGAGCGAGAGCAGGGTGTTGGCGGCGACAAAGGGCATCACCACCAAGTTGAGATGAACCACCTGAGCCACAAATTGCTGCCGTGCGTTCGGGAGATGGTTGTGGAACGGTGATGCTCGTCCCTTGGCAATCTGTTCGGACGACTGTTTCAAAGCGTGCCACGACGAACCGAGGACCCGGCCGTAGGCGAGGATGGCGGGGCTGAACGCTATGAGCGCCACGGTGCTGTAGAGGGTCGTGGTCGAGACATCGCGTGTTATCAGCACCGCTCCAATCCCCATGGCGAGCAGCAACCACGCCACGGTGAGCGCGAAGTACGAGGCGTTTCGCAGGGTGGAATTGCTTTGAAGCGAGGCCCTGCTCACGCCGTGAGGTTTGATGATTTGAGCGCCCAGGGACGTTCCGCTTGAAACAACAGCGGGGATGACGATGAGCACCAAGGCAAAGGCGACGGAAGGCGCGTGGTAGCCCGCCGAATTCCCGGCCCGGAAATTGAGGAACTCGAACAACAACACGAGCGAGCCGGTCAAGGCCATCAGGTAGGAGGCCACACCGAGTCGTGTGCCTCGTCGTGCCAGCAATGTGCGCACGTCCTCCACCGTGGAGGTCACCTGATGGACTTCGTAGGTGCGAGGCCCGGTGGGAAACGCGACCTGCAGTCCCTTGAGTTGGCGTGGAACCACGTTGCGCCAAAAGAACGCTGCCGTCAGGATGGCCAAGAACAGGGGCGCAATCATGTCGCCCTCGTAGGCGTGAACGATGGACGGGGATGTCATGCTGCCTCACTCGGGTGATGGGGGGACAAGGGAGGGTTGAGGTGTTTTGTCGCTGATTTCGCGAGCGATGTCGTCAATGAACGTCGCCAAGGGGATACCGGCGACTTGGTCACCGTTTCGTGCTCGGAGGCTGACCGTTTCGTTCTGCACCTCCTCGTCGCCGAGAATGATGAGGTAGGCGGGCTGGAGTTTGCGGTGGTTCCTGATCTTCTTCATGATGTTGTTGTCGGAGTCATCGAGTTCAACTCGATCACCTGCCTCACGCAAGCCTTCAGCAACCTTGCCGGCGTAGTCGGCGTGCTCCTCACGGATGGTGATGACGTGACATTGTGTCGGTGTGAGCCACGTTGGGAAACGTCCGGCAAAGTGTTCGATGAGCACGCCGCAGAACCGCTCCATGGAGCCGAACGGGGCGCGGTGAATCATCACTGGCCGGTGGAGCTCACCGTCTCGACCTTTGTAGGTCAGGTCAAACCGCTCGGGAAGGTTGTAATCGACCTGAACGGTGCCGAGCTGCCATTCTCTGCCGATCACGTCTTTGACGACAAAGTCGATTTTTGGACCGTAAAACGCTGCTTCGCCTTCTTCTTCCGACCATGCCACACCCAGCGACTGTGCAGCCGCCCTGCAGGCTTCTTCGGCTTTGTCCCAGCGCTTGGGGTCGCCGACGTACTTTGAGGAGTCCGGGTCCCGCAGGCCCACTCGAACACGGTAGTCTTCCATGCCGAGTTTGTCGAAGATGATTTGCACGAGCTCGATGCATCCAAGCACTTCCTCGGCCAATTGGTCTTCGGTGACGAACAGGTGGGCGTCGTCTTGTGTGAATCCACGAACTCGGGTCATGCCGGAAATCTCCCCGGATTGTTCCCATCGGTAGACGGTGCCAAATTCAGCCAGGCGCAACGGGAGGTTGCGGTACGAGCGTGCTTGGCTGGCGTAAATCTTGACGTGATGCGGGCAGTTCATCGGTTTGAGCATGTAGCCATCGATTTCACCGGCCTTCATCATGTTGGACAATTCGCCGCACGTGCAGCCTTCGTCGGCGAGTTTTTTCATGAGGTCGCGCTCCACAAGCGGCGGGTATTGCGAATCTTGGTAGTAGGGGAAATGGCCTGAGGTTCGGTAGAGGTCCAACTTGCCGATGTGAGGCGTGAACACCTGCGAATAGCCCTGTCTTCGGAGATGATGGGAGATGAAATCCTGCAGTTCTTGCCGAACGATGGCGCCACGAGGCGTCCAAAGGATGAGGCCTTGGCCGACCTCTTCGTCGATGTGGAAGAGTTGCAGGTCCTTCCCCAACTTTCGGTGGTCTCGCTTTTTGGCTTCCTCAAGTCGCGTCATCGTGGCCTTGAGGGCCTCTTTGGTCGGCTCAACCATGCCGTAGATGCGGACCAACTGCTCACGGTCCTGATCGCCTCGCCAGTACGCCGTGGACACGGAGGTCAAGCGGACAAACATCAGTTTGGCCGTGCTCGGCACGTGGGGGCCAAGGCACAGGTCGTACCATTCGCCTTGCTTGTAGATGGTTGAACCGTCACCGGCTTCCAGTTTATCGTCAATGATCTCGAGTTTGTATGGATTTGACTCAAAGTGTTCACGAAGCGTTGTTTGGTCGAGTTCGACACGCTCAACCGTCAGGTTCCGTCGAGCGATTTCGTGCATTTTCTTCTCGATGGCTTTCAAATCGCCCTGGGTGATGGGTTCCATCGCGAAGTCGTAGTAGAAACCGCGGTCAATGGCCGGGCCAATCGTTGGTTGAGCACCCGGGTAGAGCGCCATCACCGCTTGAGCGAGCAAGTGGGCAGCCGAATGGCGCAGGATGTGCATGCCTTCATCCGACTCGGAGAGGATGCCTTCGACGGAGCAGTTGTCGCTCAACATCGTGGACAGGTCGCACTCTTGGCCGTCCACTTTGGCGGCGAGGCAGCCGTGTTTTTTCCCCAATGCATCGATAATGACCTCGCCGCAGGTGATTCCAGCGGCGTATTCGTTCACCGTACCGTCGGGCAGCGTGATGTGAATCATCGTCATGCTGGTCTCCCCAACCCCTACGGGGTTGCCCCCTCGCTATGAATCCCGCGCTTTGAGGCGTGCCGTTGATGCGCGTTCTACCAGTCCACGTCGAAGTCGTCGCCGGGTTGAGCACGGGGTGATTTGAGCACCTCCGGTGGCGCAGGAGCCGTGGGTTTTGGGGCAACATCAGGCGAGGCTTTGGTGGGCGGTTTGACCGCAAAGGAGGCTCGGTCTTCCACGGCGTCAATACGTTGATTGTACACGGTCGGGACCGTTGATTGAACTGCCTTTGCTTCCTCCGCCTTCCCCTCTTTTGGCGGTTCAGTTGGCGTGAGATTGGCCTCTCCGACCTTCAAGTCGGCAAAATCCCGGGCCAAAATGTCGTCAAGGTTCGGTTCGTCGGACGGTGCCCGTTTCATGATGAACCATCCTTCATCCTCCTCATGAAGGCTCGGGTGAATTGGGCCCGAGGATGCTCAAAGCAGGGCTATTTGAGGGAGTGTCGCCACGCCTCGGCATGCGCATCGGCCTGGTGGTCAATCCCGACGCCGGACTCGGTGGAAAATTGGGGTTCAAGGGCAGCGATGGTCGAGCAGCCGAAGCCCGGGCGGCAGGTGCTGAAGACCGTGCTGGCCCTCGTATGAATCAGTGCCTGACCCACCTCGCCGACCTCGCTTTGTCGTCGCTCAATCGAACGGGCGTTCAGTTGACCCTCGTGGCTTGGGAGGGCCGCATGGGTGGTACCTGGGTGCCGGGCCTCGGTGATGAGCGCCATGTTGCATTGACCACCATGGGATCGACTCCTTCCAGCACGGCGCCGGAGGACACGGCGAGGTTGGTGAGCGAACTCGTGGACGCTGGTGTTGAAGCCATCCTCTATGCCGGTGGGGACGGAACGACCCGCGACATCGTCAACGCCTTGGCAGCCGCAGGCTCGGAAGCGCAAACCATCGCCCTCATCGGTGTTCCGGGCGGCGTCAAAATGCACTCGGGCTGCTTCGCTACCACGCCAAAAGCCGCTGCCGAAGTGGCGTTGGCCTTCGCGCTCGGCGACCTTCGCACGGCCATCACCGAGGTCATGGACCTTGACGAAACGGTCTACGCCAAGGGCGAATGGAAGGTGCGCATGTACGGCGAGGCGTGGACGCCTTCCTCACCACGCTTCATGCAGGGCGCCAAGGAGCAGGTGGAACGCGTGAGCGAAGAAGACACCATCGAGGGGTTGGCTCACCATGTCAGCACCTTGCTTGAGGACGAGCCCGACCTGATGGTCGTTTGGGGGAGCGGGGGGACCCTGCGTCGCATGGGCGAACACCTCGACCTTGAATTGACCCTGCTGGGCATCGATGTGCAGCACGGCGAGACGGTGCACGCTGACTTGAACGAACAGGGTTTGCTGGAGGTGATCAGCGCTCACACCAACGCCGACGGCCAGCGCCCGCTTCTGCTGTTGCTCTCGCCCATGGGCGGCCAGGGTTTTCTCATCGGACGGGGCAACCTGCAACTCTCGCCCGATGTGCTCCGTGCCATCGGTCACGGCAACATCTTGGGCGTAGCCACCCCTTCGAAACTCATCGGTTTGGAAGCGGTTCGAATCGATACGGGCGACGACGACCTCGATGCCGAGTTCCAAGCCAAGCGGTTCATCAAAATCCTCCAGGGCTTCCGAACCACACGGTTGATTCGTGTGGCAGAACTTTGAGGCAGAACTTCGTCCGATTCTGTGAAAAAGAGCTGACATGAATCGTTCTTGTGAATTTCAAATAGCGTCGAGGAGGTCAAACCGTTATGCAAGAAAAACGTGTTGTGGTGTTGACGGGAGCAGGAATATCGGCAGAATCTGGCATTCGAACCTTCCGAGATGACGGTGGCCTCTGGGAGAATCATCAGCTGGAGGACGTGGCCACTCCGGAAGCCTGGCGGGCCGACCCCGGCTTAGTGTGGCGGTTTTACCAAGCGCGCCGACGCCAACTCAACGAGGTGAAACCGAACCCCGCTCACGAGGCTCTGGCACAACTGGCGAACGGTTTGGAGGACTTCACCCTCATCACCCAGAACGTCGACGATCTTCACGAGCGAGGCGGAAGTGACGACGTCGTCCACATGCACGGGCAACTTGTGACGTTGCGCTGCGAAGCGAGCGGACGAAGCGAGGTCCGAATGGACGACAGTGACCTCGGGGATGATTTCCTGCGCTGCTCGTGTTGCGTTGAGCCCGCCCGTCTTCGTCCAGACATTGTGTGGTTCGGTGAAATGCCGATGCACATGGAGGCCATTTACACGGCCGTGGATGCCTGCGAGGTGTTCGTGGTGGTGGGGAGTTCGGGCCATGTTTACCCGGCCGCCGACCTTGTTCACATCGCCAAAGCCAACGGGGCGCAAACCGTTCTGGTCAACGCCGAGGCGCCGCTCAACCTCGAAGCGTTTGATGAGGTTCATTTGGGGAAGGCTGGCGAGTTGCTCCCTGCGCTCGTCGAAACGTGGCTGTCCGATGACGAATGACCGCCCGTCAATCCATGACCACGAACACATGCGTCAACTTCACCTTGCGGGAAGCGCATTTCTCCACATGCAGGACGACCTCGCCATCGTTTGGGTGTGTTGAAGTGGTTTTGTTTGTGAGAGACGCCTTGTGCTTCCAGTTGATACTCCATCACCAATTTTACGACCGAGATGAAAAATGACCACCGAGTTTGATGAGGTTTCCAAACTTCATCCATGAAATCAACCAGTCAAACTCATGTCGTCAGGTGCTCGCTCCAATTGCGCCGCCCAGGAGGACCATCAGCAACGCTGCCAGCACGATGAGGACGGATGAGGCGGCCATCATGACACCACCAATGCCCAGGCCTGACTGAGCAAGTTGCGTCTGCTTGATGGTTTCCTCAACCTGTTGAACGCCTGTCGGAGGTGCATCGTTCCATCGCTGTCCACGGTGGCTGGAGCGTCGTCTTGGGCTTCGTCCGTGGGTGATAATGAACACTAAGACGGCGATCATGAGGGGTGGAAGCGCACAGAGAAACGACATGACAGGCGTGATGACGCACTCCTCCGTCTCTGGGGCGGTGGTGTTCGTACCGCAACCTTGAAGGGGAACACCAGGTACCAACCCAGCGTGAGCAGAACGAAAAAGCCGCTCAAGCCACCGATTCGCCTCAGCATGGGGCCTGTCCCTCCGGTCTCCCTTTGAAACTTCACCCGTGAGTCCGACACAATAAAGCAGGAAGCAGGGACGCAGAGCATCGTGAACAACCGGTGGCTCTTGCTTCTCCTCGTGGTACTCGTTCTGATGCCGATGAGGTTGGTCTCTGCTGACGATGACGTCGACGATGAGGGCGACGAAGACGACGAGGCTCAAGTGCTTGGGGTCGACGCCGAGGGCTTGGGTGAGGTGGCCCAATGGCTGATGGTTGGTACGTTGTTGATCGTCGTATGGAAGCCCCTGTTCAAGTGGTTGCGAACCAACGGCCCGGAACGCTTCGGTGTCGAAGCCCGACCGTTCAAGAAGAAACTTGGCGTGTTCAACCGGCGTTTCATGCGGGTCCACGTTTGGATCGGGTTGGCGGCGGCCATTCTCGGAACGATCCACGGCTATGTGCTCGAATGGCACTGGTCGTTGTGGTTGGCCATGTTGTTCCTCTGGATGTTGGTGGTCAGTGGTTCCCTCATGATGTGGAAGACGCCCCCCAAGCAAATACGCAAAGTCTCGAGGTTGTTGCACATGCAACGAGCGATGTCCGTTTTGGCCGTGGCGTTATTGCTGATTGGCCACGCCTTGGTGGATTAGTCAAGTTGGCCAGAGGCTGCTTTGAGCAGGCCGAGGAAGGGTGGACTGGGCCTGCCGGGGCGGGATTTGAATTCAGGGTGAAACTGCACGCCAACGAAGTACAGGTGGTCGTTGAGTTCGAAAATTTCGCACCGTTGACCCGATTCGTCCTTGCCGACAAAGACCAGCCCCGCTTCTTCAATGCGTTCGATGAGGTCGGGGTTGACCTCGTAGCGGTGTCGGTGGCGCTCGTCCACCGCATCGCCCGGCCCGTACAGGGCTCGGATGGTTGAGCCGTCATGTTGCCAAAGGGTCGGTCGGCTGCCCAGTCGCATCGTTCCCCCGAGGTGCGTTTTGGAAATTTCAGGCATGAACACAACCGCAGCGTGTTCGGGATTGTCCTCAAACTCCGTGGAGTTTGCGCCCTTCATGCCGAGGACATTTCTGCAGAATTCAATGGTGGCGATTTGCAAGCCGAGGCAGATGCCAAGGTAGGGGACGTCTTCGGTTCGTGCGTAGTGAGCGGCCTTGATCTTCCCCTCAACGCCGCGGTCGCCAAACCCGCCGGGAACCAAGACGCCGTCCGCATCACGAAGCGCCTTCCAGGCCGTTGTGTGCTCGTCTGTGTCCCAGCCGTCTTCAAGGTGGCTGGCTTCAATCCAGTCGATGACAAGTTTTCGGTCCACCGCCATGGCGGCGTGCTGCAGGCTCTTGATGACGGAAAGGTAAGCGTCGGAGAGAACGGAGTACTTCCCAACCATGGCGATGTGAACCTCTTCGGTCAAGGTGTCGAGGTGGTAGGCCATGGCCTTCCATTCGTCCAACATGCCGGTGGCCGAACAGTCCACGCCGAGAATGTCGCACAGACCCTGCTCCTGAAGCATCAGCGGAACGTGGTAGATGTTGGGGACATCGTGCGTTGACATGACGGCCTCCGGTTTGACGTGGCAGAACGCTGCGAGTTTGTTCCGAGTTTCCTCGTTGAGCGGGGCAGAGGAACGGCACACCAAGATGTCGGGCGTGATGCCCAATCCGCGGAGTTCCTTGACCGTGTGTTGGGTTGGTTTGGTCTTCTGTTCGCCCACGGGGCCCATGACCGGAACGAGGGAAACGTGGACGAAGGTGACGTTTTCACGGCCCACGCGGAATTGGAACTGGCGAAGGGCCTCGACATAGGGTGACGATTCAATGTCGCCAACGGTACCGCCGAGTTCAATGATGCAGGCATCGGGGGTTTCGCCGCTGCCATCGGCGGGCCTAGCCGCCACGTCTTCAATCCAATCTTGCACGGCGTCGGTGATGTGGGGTATCACCTGCACCGTCTTGCCGAGGTAGTCTCCACGGCGCTCGGCTTCGATGACCTTGGCGTAGATTTTCCCGGTCGTGAGGTTGTTGTCCTTGGACAGGTTGATGTCAAGGAAGCGTTCGTAGTTGCCGAGGTCGAGGTCAACTTCGCCACCATCATCGAGCACGAAGACTTCGCCGTGTTCAAACGGTGACATGGTTCCTGCATCGCTGTTGAGGTAGGGGTCAATCTTGATCGAGGTGACCCGCAGCCCAGCGGCTTTCAGCAGCACGCCGATGCTGCTGGCGGTGACACCTTTTCCGAGCCCTGAGAGGACTCCCCCGCTGACCACGACGTACTTCATTGCAACATCAACGGGCTTTGAGGCCGTCGCGCCTACCTAATCAACATACCGAACCATCCCGCCAATCGCCCCCCAAGACAGGGTGAGCGAAGGATGAAAAGGCGTCCGACAAACAATCCACCGAGGGCGGACCATGGCATCGGTACCTGCAACCATGACGGCATGGACCAAGACCCGTGCCGAAGTTGGTGGCTTCTCTAAGGAAGAACACGCCGTGCCTTCGCCGGCCGCTGGTGAAGTCCTCATCAAGACCCAATCAACCTCGGTTTGTGGCACGGACCTTCACATCTGGAAATGGGACCAGTGGAGTCAGGAGAATGTTCCCCTTGGCACCGTCACCGGGCACGAAACCAGCGGGACAGTGGTAGCCGTGGGCGAAGGCGTCTCATCGCATCAGGTCGGCGACCTCATCGCCGTTGAGTGCCATCTTGCCTGCTGGAACTGCCCTCGTTGCGAGGAAGGCAACGCTCATGTTTGTGAAAACGGATCGATTTTCGGCGTCCACGGTCACGGGGCCTTTGCGCCGTACTTTGTGGTCCCGGCGGTCAACGCTCGTCATGTTCCCAACGGCCTTGACCCTGGTCATGCCTCCATTCAGGATCCTTTGGGCAATGCCATCCACACCCTGACGGGAGGTCCCGTCGAAGGAGCGACGGTTGCTGTTCACGGTCTGGGCCCCATCGGGTTGTTCGCCGTGAACGCCGCCAAAGCCATGGGTGCTGCCAAGGTCATCGCCGTGGACTGGGACAACACCTACCGCATGGCGCTCGCGGAGGAACTCGGTGCCGACCTGGTGCTTGGGAAAGACCACGACGTGGTCGCCAGCATCCTCGAAGCAACCGAAGGGCGCGGCGTGGACAACAGCTGCGAGTTTTCGGGGGCTGCCTCGGCCCTTTCCAACGCCATTCACTCCACCCGGATGGGAGGTTATGTCAACGTGCTGTCCGTGTACGGTGGCGGCACCCCAGAGGTGCCCATGAACGAGGTCGTGTTCCGCTACTTGCACCTCAAGGGCATCAACGGTCGGAAGATGTGGTCAACATGGGACACCATGCACGACTTGCTTGAGCGAGGCCTCATCGACGTGGACAAAGTCGTCACCCACCGCATGGGCATTGACGAATTCGAGCAAGCCGTTCAGTTGGCCATGGAAGGCAACTGCGGGAAAATCGTGCTTGACTTCTGAGGTTCAAGCCTTGATCCAGCGGTAGCGTCGTGCCCCTTCCTCAACGCCTTCTTCACCGATGTCCACCAGTGCGAATTCGCCCTTGGGCTCAATCACGCTGTTGTCTTGGGTGCCCTTGTGGAGGTTTTCGTAGGTGACATGGTCGATCGCCATGCGTCCTGCGAGTCGCTCAAACAAGCGCCAGGTGGCAACGACCTCTCGCCAGCGAGGGTTGACCTTCCCTTCGAAGACCTTGGCTTTGGCTCCTGACCCGTAGCCGCACATGCCGAACAAGGTGTTGTCGAGGTTGCTGTTGTCTTCAAGGTCGGACTCAAACGTCGACATCAGCGCAAGGAAGATGGAACCGGTGTACTGGTTGCCGATCAGGCTGCTGGCACGCTGACCTTTCTCGATGCGCTCTGCGTGAAATTGTGTGTACTGGGTGGTTTCGAGATTTTCCGGCGGTAGGCGTCCTTTTCCTTTTCCCAAGCTGCCAAGACCTCTTCGTCGTCGGAGGGTGGACGTTCTGGCATGGGGCCGATCTCGGCCACCACGTCCTCCCACATCGGCGTCTGCTCACGGTCGTGTCGAAACACGTCGGGGAACATCCGCGTGGCTTGGTAGGCGTAGGGCAGGTGCATGATGATGCGAGACCATTGCTCGGTGAACGGGTCATCCGTCGCTTGCTCAATGCGTCCAGCCCGCTCGGCTTTGTTGCTGAAATCAAAGAAGGCTTGGCGGACAGCGTTTTGGTAGCAGAGGTTGGAGAATTGCCCGTCGAACACAGGGTCGTCCCGATGGACGCTGACCTTTTCTTCACCGTGGGCGAAGATGCCAAGTTTCCTGACGGTGGATTTCGGCAGGTGGCGAATCATCCGGTCAACGAGGCCTTTCTTCACGGTCTGCCCGGCTTCCTGGGCGAGTTGAATGACGTTGGAGATGACGGAGCGAATGGACACCTCACGACGGGGCTTGAAGAAATCGTGGACCGGCGTGGTTGAGACACCGATGCAGTCGGGGATTTCAAGCAGGCGCAGGTTGCGGCGAATGAGCAAGGCGCCACCGCCTGCACCCTGCGTGTACTCGCCGGAGGACTCTAGCGCATACTTGGCGTTGTCAGAGAAAATCACGATGCCCAAGCGCTCGTCGTTCTCACTGGAGCGTGCCACCCAGTCCAACGTGGTGTGGAGGGCGTCAACGGCGCCAATGCACGCAAAGGTCATGTCGACCACGTCGCAGGTGCGGAAGCAATCTTCACCGAAGCGTTCGGCGTAGCGCTGGGTCAGCATGTCGACGATGTAGGTCGCCGTTGGTTTTGCGCCGTCAAGCGCCGATTCAGTACCGAGGTACATCCGACCGATGGTCCTCGGGTCGAGGCCGTTCCGGTCGATGAGTTGCATCACGGCCATGGCGCCCATGGTGGCGGTGTCTTCGTGAACATCGGGGATGGCCATGGCTTCAAGGCCGAGGCCTTTGCTTAGCTTCCCGTAGTCCGCTCCTCGAAGGTCAGCGAAGTCCTTCATGTCCATGTAGAGGCGAGGAAAATGAATCGCAATGTCGTCAATGCCGACAGGGGTGTTACTTTCTTCAGGCACCTTTGTTCCTCGGACCTTCAGTATATGAAGGACAGGTTTCAACCATGGGCCCATCAATCCTCTTCTTCGGGCATCTCTGGAATCGATGGGTCCTGCTTGGCCCACAACACGTCGTCAATGCGAAGGACAGAAAGGGCGGCTTCCGTGGCGCCAGCCAACACCTGACGAGTGATGCGCAACGGTTCCACGATGCCATCTTCTACCATGTTCGAGGGAGCTTTGTTTTCCACGTTCAAACCGATGTGGTGGGCATGAGGGCCCTCGTGCGTGCTCTGCTTTGCTACCGTTTGGAGCAGTGAATCCAACGGGTCGAGCCCGGCGTTTTGAGCGAGGGTGCGTGGAATGATTTCAAGGGCGTCGGCGAAGGCTTCGATCGCCAGTTGTTCGCGACCGGCGAAGCCTTCGGCGAAGCGTCGCAAATGTCGGGCAAGAGCGATCTGCGTCGCTCCGCCCCCAGCGAGCAGGTACGGTTCTTCGAGAAGTTGGCATGCCACACCGAGCGCGTCGGCGAAACACCGCTCGACTTCACCAACGGTTTCGTTGGTTGAACCCTTGGCGATGAAGGTCGCTCCGCCTTCTTCGGTTTCGACAATCCAGTGCATGACGCCGTTCCAGCGTTCGTTGCGACTGGTGATGAACACGCCCAAGTCGGAGGCCGTGAGCCCTTTGACATCGTTGTTGAGGGTGGCGTTGGTTCCACGAGCCAGAAGATCGAGGTCGGAACGAGCCACGCGACGATAGGCCTGGATGCCGGCGTCGGTCAGGGCCGCATGAACGTCGTCATCGATGCCTTCTTTGCAGGCGAGCAGCGTTACGCCGAGGTCGACAAGGTGGTTGATTTGGTCCAGCAGCATCGTTTTTTCTTGCTGCCGGAAGGTTTCCAACACACCGGTGCTGGCCACGTTGAGCTTGACCTTGCTCATCATTTCCCGTCGTTCGAGACCACCGTCAACCAGCGCGACCTTGCCCGATGCCAGCGACTTTGGCATGCGGTCCGTGACTCTTTTTTTGGCCAGCACCAGCCCGGTGATGAACGAAGAATCCGTCATGCTTCCACCCGTTTGGGTCAAAATTTTCACACGAGTTGGGTCGGCGAGGACACCGTCCGAGCGTTCTTCAGCCACCGCATTCGCTGCTTCGATGGCAAGGCCAGCGAGGTGCTCCTGCATGGCCCGGTGAATCTTTCCTGAGAGCGAGGTTGTGGCCGCGGCCATCATGTGGGGCTCGGTGGCGTCAATGACCAGCGTCTCGAAATGTTGCCTGCACGCTTCTTCGGCGAGGCGATAGCCTCGTGCAATGGCCGAAGGGTGAACGCCCTGCAGCACCAACTCCCACGCGTTTTGGAGCAATTCTGCTGAGAGAAGCACGGCACTGGTCGTTCCGTCACGGGCGATTCGGTCTTGGGTGGTGGAGGCGTTGATGAGCATGCGGGCCACGGGGTGCTCGACCTTGGCCGATTCAAGGACGGTGACGCCGTCGTTGGTGACCATGGTTCGCCCTTCGTCGTCGATGAGCAACTTGTCCTGGCCAAGCGGCCCTAGCGTGGTCCGCACGGCGCCAGCAAGTGCCATGGCGGCCGTGATGTTGTTGCGAAGGGCCTCACGACCGGTGGTCCGCGTCGTCTCCTTGAGAATGGGGACTTCGCTCATGCGTTGTCCACCGGCCTCTTCCCCATAAGCCAAGCGCTTGAGGCTCCGGCTCGGCTTCAGTCCTCGTCTTCCACGACTTCGAAGTCGGCATCGACCACGCCATCATCAACGTTGATTTCGCCGTCTTCGCCACCTTCTTGCTGCGCCATTTCAGCGGCAGCAGCCTCGTAGAGCTTGGTCGAAACGCCGTGCATGGCTTCCTCGATTTCCTTGACCTTGGCCTGGATGGCGGCGTCGTCCATGGTGTCGATGTCAACGGGCTTGCCGTCGTCATCCTGCACCATCTTTTCGAGTTCGTCGAGGTGAGCCTTCACCGGGTCAACGTCGCTATCCTCCAACTTGTCGGCCGATTCCTCGAGGGTGCGCCGGGTTTGGTAGACCACTTGGTCGGCCATGTTTCGCAATTCCACCTTGGCCTTGCGGCGCTGGTCTTCCTCTGCAAACTTCTCGGCTTCGGCGATTTTCTCTTGGATTTCGTCTTCGCTGAGGGACGTGGCAGATTCAATCTTGATCGACTGTTCCTTTCCGGTGCCCATGTCCTTGGCGCTCACGTTGACGATCCCGTTGGCATCGATGTCGAAGGTGACTTCGATTTGGGGCACACCACGGGGTGCAGGTGGGATGCCAACCAGTTGGAACTGGCCGAGGGTGACGTTGTCCTTGGCGAACTCACGCTCACCCTGGAGCACGTGAATCTCAACCGCTGGCTGGTTGTCGGAAGCGGTGGAATAAATCTCGGAGCGGCGAGCTGGGATGGTCGTGTTGCGCTCAATCATCGTCGTCATGACACCACCGAGGGTCTCGATACCGAGGGTGAGGGGCGTCACGTCGAGCAGCAAGATGTCGGAGACACCCTCGTCGCCTGCGATGATACCGGCTTGAAGGGCGGCGCCCATGGCCACGGCTTCGTCGGGGTTGATGCCCTTGTAGGGTGGCTTGCCGGCTTCCTTCTCGACGGCGTCTTGCACGGCAGGAACACGTGTGGAACCACCGACCAGGATGACCTTGTCGACATCGCCCTTCTTCAGGCCGGCGTCCTTCATGGCTTGACGGGTGGGGACCATCGTCTTCTCGATGAGTTTGGCGATGAGGTCTTCGAACTTGGCTCGGGAGAGGGAGAGGTCCATGTGGACCGGTTGACCGTCGGCCATGGAGATGAACGGCAGGTTGATCTGCGTCTGTTGGGTGCCGGAAAGCTCGATCTTGGCTTTTTCAGCGGCTTCCTTCAAACGAGACATGGCTTGCTTGTCCTTGGAAAGGTCGATGCCGGTGTCCTTCTTGAATTCACCAACCATCCAATCGATGATCTTCTCGTCGAAGTCGTCGCCGCCGAGCTTGTTGTTGCCCGCCGTTGCCTTCACCTCAATCTGTGGCTGGCCGTCGACCTCGTAGATTTCGAGCACCGAGACGTCAAAGGTGCCACCGCCCAAGTCGTACACGAGGATGGTTTGGTCTTGCGTCTTGTCCACGCCGTACGCAAGCGCGCGCAGCGGTGGGCTCGTTGATGATGCGCAGCACGTCCAGGCCGGCGATGCGGCCGGCGTCCTTGGTGGCTTTTCGCTGGGCGTCGGTGAAGTACGCAGGGCAGGTGATGACCGCTTGCTTCACTTCATGGCCGAGGTAAGCCTCGGCGTCCGCCTTCAACTTCTGGAGAATGAAGGCAGAGACTTCCTGCGGGGTGTAGGTGGTCTCGTCCACGTCCGTGGTCCACTTGGTTCCCATGTGTCGCTTCACCGAAATCATGGTTCGTTCTGCGTTGGTCACGGCTTGTCGCTTGGCGGTCACGCCGATCAGTCGCTCGCCGCCGTCTTTGGCAAACGCCACCACCGAGGGGGTGGTACGGGCGCCTTCGGCGTTCGGGATCACCACGGGTTCACCGTTCTCGATGGTGGCCACGCAGCTGTTTGTCGTTCCTAGGTCAATTCCAATCACTTTGCTCATTGTGTTCACGTCCTTCAAAAGATGGGGATGCCACCGTCGTCTTCGTCATCGTCGTCGT
Organism: Candidatus Poseidoniales archaeon; assembly: GCA_038144595.1. Classification (GTDB taxonomy): domain Archaea; phylum Thermoplasmatota; class Poseidoniia; order Poseidoniales; family Poseidoniaceae; genus Poseidonia. The sequence continues at coordinate 143,014 of JAYQOB010000008.1, forward strand.
CGCCGAGGTCGATGCTCACCTCCCCCGGGGCAGGGAGGGAATCGTCATCCTCCGTCTCCAACGCCTTGCCTTGAGGCGTCAGTTTCAGGGTGATGTCGAGAATGCCGTTGTTCAGGGTCCAATCCACCACGTCGTCGCAGGGATGGGGAAGCTCCACCAACGCCAAGGGCTTGGGTTGGGTGCTGCGCATGATTTCAATTTGCGAACCGTTCTTGATGAGTTCAATTTCAAGGTGTTCGGATTCAATGTCGCCTTTGAGCGCAAAATCGAGGGTGACCGACATGTTCCAACCGTCGAGGTAAACATCCTCTGCCGGGAGCTTGACGGTCTCGTCGTCGTTGTCTTCGAGGGCCGAGGGATCCATCTCGACCGGGGCAGCATCCACGCGAATGTCCATGCCCAAATTCTTGAACAGGTCCTCTACGGAGGTGCCGGCGTTGAACATCTTTGAGATGTCGGAAATGTCGAAGTTGAAATTAACCTCACCCTTGGCAATTTTTTCGGGGTTGATGCCGAGGGCATCGAACTGGTCTTTGAACTGGTTCATGAAGCCCTTGAGTTGTTCTCGATTGATGGGCATGCCCATGTTTCGGAGCATCTCTTCGAGTTTATCCAACAAGTCGTCTTCCCAGTCGTCAGCCATCGCCTTACACCACTACTAAACCATCGGTTATGTAGTTGGGGCGGCGCTGACCGATATAAACCCATTGAAACCATGGCCTTCGTTTCACACACGCATGAAAGATGGATTTCACACAGACATGACGGAACGATTCGCACGCATTACCGAAGGATTTCATCCGCGCACGACTGAAGGATCCATGACCCTCGTGGGCGACCTTCGCGGTGCTGTGTTGAATCACAGGCTTAAATGGGACTCGGACTTCGCAGGCCTCATGGACCTCACGGAGATGTTCAAGACCTGCGAAGCAGGGCTGCCCTTTTCCGTGGAGATTTTGCCTCCCAATCGCGGTCTCGGTCTCAGCAACATCCACGAGTTCTTCCGTGGCTTGGATGGTTGGAAACCAGCGTTTGTGAGCGTGACGTACCACCGAGCACACCGAGTGGAGGTTCAAGGGGAGAACGGCCCTGAGTGGGTGTGGAACCGAAAAAATCCAGGGGCGTTGGGTGTGTGTGCCATGCTCAAATTTCAATACGGCCTCAACGTTATGCCGCATGTCATCTGCGGCGGGTTTTCCAAGTTTGATTCAGAAGATTACCTCGTTGAACTCGATTACTTGGGGCTCAAGCACGTGCTTGCCCTTCGTGGCGACGCCGACAAAAACGACGCCCACTTCGTGCCGCATCCTCAGGGATACGCTCATGCCAATCAACTCGTTGAGCACATCGTACGACTGAACCGTGGCGACTATCTGGAGGGCGTCAACGATGCTCGGCCCACCGATTTCTCCATTGGTGTTGCCGGTTATCCCGAAGTCCATGCTGAAGCCAGCGACCTGGCCAGCGATGTGGCGAACCTCAAACGTAAGGTTGACGCGGGTGCATCGTTCATCATCACGCAGATGTTTTTCGATAACGCCGCCTTCTTCCGCTTTGTTGACGCATGCCGTGAAGCGGGCATCGACGTCCCCATCGTCCCGGGCATCAAGGTGCTCACGTCCAAGCGTCAACTCGAGGTCCTTCCCGCTATTTTCCATACGGTGATGCCGCCTTCGTTGGTCGAAGCCGTCAAGGCGTGCTCGAGCGATGAAGAGGTGGTGGAGGTGGGGTTGAACCACGCTGAAGCGCAAACAAGAGAACTGCTGGCTTCCGGCGTGCCCGGCATCCACTTCTTCACCATGAACAACAGTCGGGTCTTCAACCAACTGATTCACCGCATGCGAGGATGAGGGCATGGATTCGGTCAACGAGTTGAGGTCGCTGGCGAACCAGCGCATCGTCATCATCGACGGGGCGATGGGCACCATGATTCAGCAGGTGGGGTTGGAGGAAGCGGACTTCCGAGATGCTGCCCTCACAGAACACCCCACGGACCTCAAGGGTAACAACGAGATGCTTTCCATTTCCCGCCCCGATGTCATTCGGGACATCCACGCGCAGTACCTCGCTGCGGGCGCTGATATCGTGGAAACCAACACCTTCGGGGCGACCGCCATTGCACAAGCCGAGTACGGGTTGAGCCACCGCGCTCGCGAGATGAATTTGGCTTCCGCTCGACTGGCCCGTGAAGCCGTGGACGCTCACCGTGAGGCCACCGGCCAACCGGCCTGGGTGGCGGGTGCCGTGGGGCCGACCAACGTCACCCTTTCTGCCTCATCCGATGTGGACGACCCCTCGTCGCGCGCCGCCTCGTGGGATGACGTGTACGCCGCCTACCTCGAGCAGGTCATCGCCCTCATCGAGGGTGGTTGCGACATCGTGCTCATCGAGACCATTTTCGACGTGCTCAACGCCAAGGCTGCCATCAAGGCCGTGCTGGATGCCTTCGATCACACGGGCGTCACGCTGCCCATCATGATCTCCGTGACCTTCATCCAAGAGGAGGGCGACCGAACCGTGTTTGGTCAAAGCGTGGAGGCCTTTTGGGCCACCGTTCGGCACGCCAAGCCGTTCAGCGTTGGACTGAACTGTGGTCTGGGGGCCACAGGCTTGCGAAGCAAGTTGACCACGCTCGCTTCCATTTCGGACATCAACACGCACCTGTATCCGAACGCCGGATTGCCAAACCCTCTCTCACCCTCGGGATTTGACGAGACACCCGCCATCACCGCTGCTCACGTGGCAGCCCTCGTCAACGACGGCTTGTTGAACCTCGTCGGTGGATGTTGCGGCACCACGCCCGAGCACATCGCCGCCATCCGGGCAGCGGTGAAAGACATGAAACCGCGAGTTCCCGAAGAGGTGCCGAGCGTGACCACGTACGCTGGGCTGGACGCTTTTGTGGTTCGCCCCTCATCGAACCTGGTCATGGTCGGGGAACGCACCAACATCACGGGCTCTGCAAAGTTTCGTCGTCTGATCACCGCCAACGACCTTGAGGCTGCGGTGGACGTTGCGCGAGAACAGGTGCGCAACGGTGCCAACCTCATCGACGTCAACATGGACGAGGGCCTCATTGACAGCGAAGCGATGGTGACCAAGTTCCTCAACATCATCGCCACAGAACCTGAGATTGCTTCCGTCCCCATCATGATCGATTCGTCAAAATGGAGTGTCCTCGAAGCGGGGCTCAAGTGCATTCAGGGCAAACCCGTGGTCAATTCCATCTCCCTCAAGGAAGGTGAAGCGGTGTTCCTTGAGCAGGCCAAGGCCATTCATCGGTACGGCGCAGCCGTCATCGTGATGGGTTTCGATGAACAAGGCCAAGCGGAGACGGTGGAACGCAAGGTCGAGATCGCCCTTCGTGCTCAACGACTTCTCGTGGAGAAGGTGGGCTTTGACCCGTCCGATATCGTGCACGATCCCAACGTGCTCGCTGTTGCCACGGGAATGGAGGAGCACAACGCCTTCGCCATCAACTTCATCGAGGCGACCCGGCGTATTCGAGCGGCATGCCCGACCACCATGGTCAGTGGAGGCATCAGCAACCTGTCCTTCTCGTTCCGCGGCAACGACCCAGTCCGACAAGCCATGCACGCATCCTTCCTTCACCATGCCATCAAGGCCGGCCTGACCATGGGCATTGTGAATCCATCCCACTTGACGCTCTACCAGGACATTGATGCCTCTTTGCTGACCCTCGTTGAGGACGTGCTGTTTGACCGCCATCCCGAATCCACTGAACGTCTGGTGGCCAATGCTGCGAACTTTGCCACCAGCACTGCGGCGGTGGTGGAGTCGGAAGCATGGCGCGATCTCAACGTCCACGAACGCCTGAGCCATGCACTGGTTCATGGCATCACGGAGCACATCGAAGCCGACGTCGAGGAAGCTTACGCGCTGATGGGAGAAGCCCTCTCGGTGATCGAGGGCCCGTTAATGGATGGGATGAACGTGGTGGGTGATCTCTTTGGTTCGGGGAAGATGTTTCTTCCTCAAGTGGTGAAAAGCGCTCGCGTGATGAAGAAAGCCGTGGCTTGGCTCGAGCCACACATGCATGACGGGGCCTCGGAGAAGAAAACTCGGGGCACGGTGGTGCTGGCCACCGTGAAGGGGGATGTTCACGACATCGGGAAGAACATCGTGAGCATCGTCCTTCAGTGCAACAATTACGCCGTTCACGACCTTGGGGTGATGGTGCCCATGTCAACCATTCTTGACAAGGCCGAAGCGGTCAACGCCGACGTGGTGGGTCTCTCGGGTTTGATCACGCCGTCGCTGGATGAAATGATTGGCGTGGCGAAGGAAATGGAGCGACGCAACATGACACTTCCCCTCCTCATTGGTGGTGCCACAACCTCTCGGCAACACACGGCGGTTCGTCTCGATCCGGCCTACTCCTCCGAAGTGGTCCACGTCAAGGACGCGTCCCTTGTCTCGGGGGTGCTCAACGACCTGCTGGACGAGGAGCGTCGCTCTGCCTTCAAGGCGACCTTGCAGGAGGAACACAAGCGGTTGACAGCGCTGTTTGAGCGAAAAATGGCCCAACCGTTGCTCACCTTGGAGAAGGCGAGGATGAAGCGGCCCATGCTCACCTTTGACGCCACCACCTCTCCACCACCACCTTTCCTCGGCGTCCGTACGTTTGATCTCAAACTCGAAGACCTCGTGCCCTACATCGATTGGAATTTCTTCTTCACTGCGTGGGAAATGCGAGGCACCTACCCCCGCATCCTCGACCATCCTGAACGAGGTGAGGCTGCTCGCGAATTGTTTGAACACGGTCAACGGATGCTCAACGAGGTGATCGCTGAGAACAGCTTGCAGGTCAAAGCCATTGCAGGGTTTTGGCCGGCACGGTCCCGAGGCGAGGATCTCATCGTCACAGGCGAACGGGAACACACCTTCAGCTTCCTTCGGCAGCAACGCGATGTTGGGGTCCACAACCGCTGTTTGGCGGATTTTATTGCCCCGGAGGGCCACGACCATGCCGACCATGTTGGTACGTTCGCTGTGGCCATCCACGGGGCAACAGCCCTCGCACAACGCTACGAAGACGATCACGATGACTACAATGCCATCATGGTCAGGGCCATCGCTGACCGGCTCGCAGAAGCCTCGGCGGAAGCGTTACATCAACGCATTCGTGCCGCGTGGGGCTTCCCCGATGACGCCTCGATGACGCATGAGCGCTTGATGAACGCTGATTACCGATCCATCCGTCCTGCCTTCGGTTATCCCGCTTGTCCGGACCACAGCGATAAGCGAGCGTTGTTTGACCTGCTCGGTGCAGAGGGCCACGGATTTGAGTTGACTGAATCCTGTGCAACTCGACCTGCTGCCAGCGTATCTGGCATGTATTTCGCCCATCCCGAAGCGACCTATTTTGCCGTGAATCGAGTGGATGAAGGACAGGTGATGGACCTTGCCAAGCGCCGCGGATGTGCCCGCCGCGAGGTGGAGTACTGGCTGGCGTCGGTCATCGATTACGACCCGAACTGATCCGTTCGGTGTGGTCCATGCAGGGGGGTTTATTCCAAACCGTTGGAGCAACCCCAACGGAGATCGTTGCCGGCCAAGGACGTCGCTTCACTCGCCGGTGATCAGGCGGACCATGGTTCGGACATGGATGCCAGTGGCGCCGTGACCGACCATCTTGTTGGTCTTCGCACCCCAGTAGGTTCCTGCGATGTCCATGTGAGCCCAGGTGATTTGCTCGGCATCGTCGCCTTCGCCTCGGTTGGGAACGAATTGCTTGAGGAAGGCAGCGGCTGTGTTCGCACCGCCCCATCGACCTGCCCCGAGGTTGCGGGTGTCGGCGATTTTTGAATCGGTCATTTCCTTCTCAAAGGCGGGCAGGAGTGGCATGGGCCAGGCGAGTTCGCCAACATCGTTGCCCGCTTCATGAATGCGGGTTCGGAAGTCGTCGTCGTTGGACCACAAGCCGGTCGCTTCGTGACCGAGAGCCACAACGCAGGCCCCGGTCAAGGTTGCAAAGTCCACGATGTATTCAGGGTCGTAATCGGTACCGGCCTTCCACAGGCCATCGGAGAGCACCAAGCGGCCTTCGGCGTCGGTGTTGAGCACCTCGATGGTCTTGCCAGAAAGGGTGGTGATGACGTCGCCGGGTCGCTGAGCGTTGGCGGCGGGCATGTTCTCAGCCATGCACGTGATGGCCACCACCTTGCCGGGGTAGCCGCTGGAAGCGAGCGCTTCCATGGTCCCGAAAACGGTGGCGGAGCCACCCATATCGTACTTCATTTCGTCCATGTTGGCACCGGGCTTGAGCGAGATGCCACCCGTGTCGAAGGTGATGCCCTTGCCCACCAGCATGGGGTGTCGGCCTTTTTGGTCGCCGTTCAGGGTGAAAATGACCATGCAGGGCTTGCGGGAGGAACCCATACCGACGGCCACGAGGCCGCCCATGCCGTGTCGCTTGGCGGCTTCGTAGTCAATGACTTCGACCTTGGCGTTGTCGTATTGCTTGGCCCATTGCTCAGCCTTCTCTGCGAAGGCCATGGGGTACATGTCGTTGGGGGGGCAGTTGCCCAAGTCTCGCGAGAGGTGGACGCCGCTCACGATGGAAGTCGGCTCGGTCGATGGCGGCTGAGAGGGCGGTAGCGTCGCCTTCGTTGCAGTTGATACGAGCGGAGAGGTTCGTCTCCTCCTCATCGCCGTCTTTCATCTTGTAGATGTTGTAGGAATAATCGCGAAGCATCATGCCTTCAGCAAAGGAGGCCATGGATGACAGATCGGCATCGTGGAACACGACGGTCAATTCGTTGCCGTGAACTTTCTTGCAGGAAGCTACCACGGTTGCACCGGCTTCCCTGTAGGCGTGGACGTCGACTTTGTCGGTTTTGCCGAGGCCGACGAGCATGGCCTTGCCGCCTTCGGTTCCCACGAGGGTCATCGTGGCATTGGCCTTGGCCTTGAAGTCGCCATCAGCCAGCACGCGGTTGATTTGGGCTTTGAGGGTGGAAGGAATCCCTTCTACGATTTCGGGGAGTGCTTCTTCGCCTTCAAACAGCGGAAGGACGAGGGTTCCGTTGATGTTGTTGCCTGAACTGATGGTCACTTGCATGGGTTCACCGGTATGCCCCAACGATTTCCTGCACTTCAACCCTCGCAGTCATCGGTTAGCCTCCAAGGGGCGTTGTTCGCCTCAAACGAGGTCGTCTTCTCGTCCGCTGAGGTCGTTGCGCTTCAGGGTGCTGACCCCGACGAGGGCGAGCAAGACCGAGACGGGATTGAACAGCCCGTAGCCGAGGAGGAACCCTTCCTCATCTTCCATTATCGTTGCTGAGACGTTGCTGTCAACGGTTTCATTGACCCAAATGGCGGCGTTGATGACGCGCTTCTGATAGTTCAGGTTCCACACCCCGTCGTCCGTCAACCACATCCCCGTCCACCTCAAAGGTGACTTGGGTGGCGTTGCTGGCGTTGACGCCAAAGAGCGGTGATGCCCACAAGACTTCGCCTGCAGGGCTGTGGTATTCCAGGCTGGCGTTGGCGGTTGAAGCTCGACCGTGGTTCATGACGTCCAAGGTCAGCTGGTCGTCGTCAAGCACAATGGATTGCACATCGAGTCGTGCACGCCAGTACCAGACGTTGTCGATGAGGAAGCGCATCACGTCCATTTCTTCACCGAGTCGCTCGTTGAGGTTCTCAAAACTGCCCGGGACAAATTGCTCGTCGTCGGTCTCGAAGGTGAACGTGGGGAAGCCCATCACGCCGTACCCGTAGTCTCGGCTGGTGCCGCAGTTGGGATAGAGCCCTTGATTGGCATTTTGAATGGGGATTTCAGAGACGTTTGCCTGAACGTCCTCACGGATGCGCCAAAACAGTTCCCAGTCGGGTGGTTGTTCAGGCCATTTACCCCACGGGTAAAGCATGATCCAAACACCGGTGTGCATGGTGACATACAGGTCGGCATCGGTGGCAAAGGCGTTCATGTAGGCCGAGTTGGCGGCCGTTTCCGATTCGCTGAACGCGCTGCTACCGGGCTGCGTGGTCGGACAGGTATTCCAGTAGTGGTCGTAATTTCGGTTCAAATCGACCTGGATGATGTTCCAGCGGGTGTCGATGTCGTTGCCGTCAGGGTTGAGCATGATGAGGATGTGGAGTTCGGTGTTTTGCAGGACCGTGATGGCCTCTTCGCTCCCTTCACTCCAGGCGTTGATGTACCACTTTGCCGTCAGGTAGGCAAGCGCTGTTCCCAAATACTCGTTCCCGTGATGGCCGCCGTCGATGTAGATGATTTCCTTCGCCGAGCCGTTGGGTTTGGTGTCCATCGACCAGTCTGAGAGGCGAACCACCCACAGGGTTTTGCCGAGTTCGGATTCACCGGCGCTGGTCAAGTCGACGATGTCCGGATACTCATCCGCCCAGTCGTTGACATCAAGGGTGAGGGTGGCCCAAGTGAGGTGGACATGGCTGTCAATGGGATCGCCCGGCCAGACGGGTGTCTGGGTGGGATCGTACTGGGCAGCTGCGGGCGGCAAAACGGCCAGCATCATGCAAACAACCAAGCCGATGGCTACTCGCATGGTTGGGCCTTGCGTCGGTGAATGAAAAACGCTTGCCTGAAGCGCGCTCACCAGTCGGAGGTGAAGGCGTTGGGGTTGGCCACCTTTTCGCCCTCGCGTGTCCAGATGCTGGGGCCGTCGGTGGCGTAGATGTCGGCGAAGGGATCGATTTCTTCCTCTTGCAGGTTGCGCTGCATGTAGGCCTCGACGCGCTCGCGGAGGTCGGGTTTGAACTTCCAGTAGTGGATGCGCCATTCCCGTCCGTCCCAAAGCGTGGTTTCTTCGGATTCAGTGGTGAGCAAGTCGTAGTCTTGGAACATGTAAAACAGGTTGCGATCGGTGGGCTCAAGGGCGTTGTCGATGATGCGGTTGTAAAAGCCAAAGAAGCCGAGCGCGTGTTCGGCCATGCCTTGGGCGACCTCGGCGTCCATGTCAAGGTCAATGTGCTGTTGAATCGCCTTTGTCAGTTCTGCAAGTGTCATGCCCATCGTCTCGCCTCCGAACTCGGGAAACCGGGTGTTTTCGGTCCCCGTTGCTATATTATATTGGTCACCGACCCATATTAAGTGTTCCATGTCTTTTCATGAAATCGGTCCTTTGAACCCGAAAATCGGGGTCCTGCCCTCATCGGCAGGATGATGAAGGTGGCGATGACCGAGTCAAATCATGTCGGAGGACTTTGAGGAAGGGGCGTTTCTCGGCCTGCCTCGCGGTCAAGGGTCCAGCCGATGTTGCCGTGGTCCCCCTCGCCTACGAGTTGACGACCTCGTACGGAATCGGCGCTTGCGATGGACCGCAGGCCTGCGTTGAGGCCAGCGGCCAGGTTGAGTTGTACGACGACCGACTGGGCGACGACCTTCCGGCCGGCCTCGTCATTTCAACCGAGCCCGTTTGGGAGGGAACTGCCCCGACACTGCGAGCACAGTTGGACGAACTGGCGGCGCACGCTGTTTCGTTCTACAGCGGCGACCTGTTTCCCCTGTTTTTGGGAGGTGAGCACGGCATTCTGCCGCCCATCATGCACGCTGCTCGCCATCATCCGGGCGTCAACGGCGACCTGTCAAGCCTGTCAGTGGTGCAACTCGATGCTCACGCTGACCTGCGAAGTTCCCTTGACGACGAGGTGTTCTCCCATGCTTGCGCAGCCGCTCGCAGCCTTGATGTGGGCGTGGGTCAACTGGTGCAGGCAGGCATCCGTGCCTACAGTTTGGAGGAAGCCGAGCGGATTCGTAACGATGAGCGCATCACGACATTCTTTGCTCGAGACACCCAGCATCCCCACACCGGTGGAGCAGTGTGGCAAGCGTGGCTTGACCAACTTTCATCGTTGTCCGGTCCCGTTCATTTCACGCTCGACATTGACGGACTGGACGGTGCTCTTGTGCCCGCGACGGGCACCCCTGTGCCGGGTGGGCTGAGTTACTGGCAAGCGGTAGAAACCATTGAGACACTCTTCGCCAATCCCAACGTCGTGGTGATCAGTGCCGATGTGAACGAAATCGTAGCCCAACAGGACACGCCGCTGACCCAGTTCACGGCGGCGGGTCTTGCCACCAAGATCATCGCCAGCCACGTGCTCGCACGCCGGGAAGGACGCTGGGTGGCCCGCTCCTCACCTTCGCCCCATTCCACCGATGAAACATATTTCCAGCGGTTTGTGCCGAGCGTTCCTTCGGCACCTTGAAATAGGCCATGGTGAGGCAGGGCGCAGGTGAGTTCATGACGGTCAACCCTCCCCAAGGGGCCCACGTGTTCCTCGATTATGTCAACGCCTTTTTCGAAGGTGAAGATGACTATCAGTGGCTCTTTTCCACCATGCGAGAAGCGGTCGCTCAAAGTCCAGCCACCGAAGTCCATGCCCACCTCGCCCCGTTTGATGGAAGCACTTCGCCACCGGGGTTCGCCGCCGTGGTGCTCATTGACGAGAGTCATATCACGGCCCACTGCTACGCTGACCGAGGCCTGCTGGCCGTGGATTGCTTCACCTGCGGCGACACCGACCCCGAATTCATCGCCACCTACCTCGACGAGCGACTCACGGCGCGGTTTCCGGGCCTGCTGCGAACGCGAAAAGACCGCGTGGACCGGTTTCTGACGGAGGGTTGAGCGATGTCCATTCGTTCCTTTGTCGACGAGCACTACCGCCACTTCAACGCGGGGACGGTCGCTCGGGCATCGTCCTCGCTCGTTGAATTTCTCGATGAGGGCGGACGTATTTTTCTGACGCTGGCCGGTGCGATGAGCACGGCGGAAATTGGGCGCAGCTTGGCCGGCATGATCCGTGCCGGGCACATCGCCGCCATCTCGTGCACGGGGGCGAACCTCGAAGAGGACGTGTTCAACTTGGTCGCTCACGATGCCTACGTCAAGGTGGCCAATCACGAGGACCTCTCACCGGAAGATGAGGCCGCGTTGCTGGAGCGCAAGTTGAACCGGGTGACCGACGTGTGCATTCCTGAGGACGCCGCGATTCGTGCCATCGAACATCATCTCATGGGTGTGTGGCGGTCTGCACAGGAGTCCAGTGAATCCCTGTTGCCTCACGAACACCTGTATTGCTTGTTGCGCTCGGGGGCGCTCGAAGACACCTACCAAGCCGACCCTCGCCACTCTTGGTTGTTGGCCGCCGCTGAGGTCAACCTTCCGCTCTATCGTCCCGGGGTGGGAGGATTCTACGCTGGGCAACATCTTTGCTGCTCGTTGTTCAGAAGGGCGCCTTCATCCCGATGTGGTGCTGAGTGGGACTCACTACATGACGGACCTGATGACGTTCTACCGTTCGTGCACCACGCCCTTGGCGTTTCTTCAGTCCGGTGGGGGCATTGCGGGGGATTTCCCCATCTGCGTGGTGCCCTTGCTCCACCAAGATTTGAGGGAACAAGACGTGCAACTTTGGTCGTGGTTCTGCCAAATCACGGACGCCACCGCCTCCTACGGCGGTTACTCTGGCGCACCGCCCAACGAGAAAATCACGTGGGGAAAACTGGGTGTTGCGACGCCGAAGTTCAACATTCAAAGCGATGCAACCATCGTGCTGCCCCTCATGTTCGCCTATGTTCTTGACCGCTAGGGGCACATCATCCCCAAAGTCTTGAAGGGGAGCAGCACCACCTTCTCACCATGACGAATCGAGGAGTGAGCCTCTGCCTTGCGGTTGTTTTGGCGATGTCGTTGGTGCCGGCCTCGGTTCAAGCGGACGAGGTTCCATCGGTGAAGATCACCACGCACTGGGTCGGAGACGGGCCCACAGCAACCCTTCACGCCTACACCCTGACCTTTTCGGACAACGGAACGTACAGCGTTGACATCGACATGCTCCAGGAACGCAATGGCACGGCGCTGGCGACCTCACACAACCTCGCATGGGACAGCATGGACGGTGTACGTACAGCCCTCCTCACGTTTGACACGTCCTTGGCGTGGGGTGACGTCATCGATTTGGCCGTCACCATCACGGACCACGACGGGACATCGGGCCTTGACATCACCACGCAGCGCACCTTCACCGTCGGGCAGTGGAATCAACCGATGGACGACCATGAAGTCCTCCTTTCCACCTCGTGGGCGATGAGCCAGAACTACACCACCGAAGCCGGTGAGCAGGCGTTTGACCTCTCCTTCACGGGCCAGGGTTGGCAGGAACGGGTCGGCACCACCCTCTCATCATGGGAACTCGGCAACGGGACCTTCCGAACCGTAGAAACCACGGAAGACGGGACAACGGACATGGACTTGGTGCTGACTCAACTGTGGAAGAACGAGACCGTCGTCGCGGGACTGCTCACCAGCCAGGTCTTTGATGCTCGAGGCTTTGGAAACCTCCAGACCACGGTCATTGACGGCGACATGGTCACGGTCATTGACGCCGATGTGTCGCAGGCACTTCTCAACCGGTCGGTCATCAACGGCGTGGTTGGTGAACACCTTTCAATCGAGGCCACGGGCTTGCTCAACGTCTCGGAGGATGGCGAGGAGAACAACTCGCTTTCCATTGATGGCGAACTCGCTGTGTTCTTGTTTGAGTACGTCGACCTTGACGGCGTGCGGTTGCTTCAGCACACTCAGTTTGAAGCGATGGCCGATTTCATCCTGATCGAAGATGGGTCTCGGCTGGACGTTTCGCTGGACGGCTTTTCCTCCCTTGCACGGTGGGAAAACGGTGTGCGCACGCAGCATTTGGAAGAACTGTACGGAGCCGGCACCTTCGGATTTGCGGACCAGGATGAAAATGCTTCATTGCAGGTGAACGGTACCATTCTCGACCTGCACACCAAACTCGAAAACGGTACGACCATCATCGACGACCTCCACGTTGACGGCACCCTTTCGGGCGACGTGCAGGGCACCTTCGGTGTGGTTCGAACCATCGAAGACACCGGCATGCAAGCCAACGCCACGGGCGAACGCTTCCTCGTGAACGTCATTTTCCAAGAGTCTTGGTTCAACATCACCGGCATCAACGGCGGGAATTTCTTTGACGGCGCTGGTGTTGGCGCTACGCACAATCAAACATGGGACTACCAAGCCGTCCAGTCCGATTGGGACAACCGAACGGTTCGTCTCGTTTGGCGAGAAACCGGCCCGGACGCCTCGGAAGGCGAGGATCTCCCGGAACGGAGCCCCATCCAGCAAAACGCAACGGCACCGGTGGCGGAGGAAAGGCTTGGCAACCTGACGGTCGGTCGAGAAACAGGCCTCATGCCCATCCCGCTGATGAAGGACGACCGCCTTCGTCTTGCAGGTCAGGAGGGCATCACGCTGACGGTGTCGGCCGGTGACACCCGCATCGATGTCAGGGACGGGCACAACCTCACGGTCATTGAGTGGACGGGCGTCTACGAGGGCGCTGGTGAGGCTGGTTTGGCTTCGGGTGCCATGGTGTCCGCCGGGCCGCTGAAAGGCCTGCTGTCCACCGTTCAGCGAACGTTGTCCGTGCCGTTTGGCGAGGACAGCGAAACCGTTGTGCTGGAGGAAACCCAAACCCTCGAGCGCGTGCTTTCACCGGAAATCGTCAGCGAGGATGACAACACGGCCCCCTCCATCGGTGAAGTTCAGTGGCGAGACGGACTTGCCATCGGTGAAGGCGCCATGGTTGCTCATCTCGAAGTGAGCGTCACCGACTTGGAGTGGAACGTGATCGGCGTGTCCGCCGACCTCTCGTCCCTCGGCCTTGGTGAAATCGAACTCAACGACAGAGGGCTCAATGGCGACGCCGCCATCGGTGATGACGTCTACACGGCGTCGGTGATCATTACCGGTCTCGAGGTCGGTGCTCATTCGGTCGGCGTGTCTGCCACGGACAGTTTCGGAGCCACGAGTTCCACCACGGGTGAACTCGACGTGGGCAACCAGGCCCCGCGAATCATCGGCGTCGAGGTGGTGCCGACCTCCCTTGAGCGTGGTCAATCCGCTGTCATCAACGTTGAGGCCTACGACGGGCACGGCGTCGATCGGGTCCAGCTCGACCTTCGGGAGTACGGAGGCGAGGTCGTGAACATGACCTCGGAAGACGGTTTGGTTTGGGCGGCCATGGTCGAGATGCCCATCGGAATGAATCCGGGTCATCGGTCCATGCTGGTCGTCGCCACCGACGATCTGGGTGCCACCACCCAGCAACGGTTCTCCACGCCGGTTGACGAGGTTGGAAGCCCCGTGTATGGGCCTCACCACGTCGCATTGGAGGCGGAACTGCCCATCGAAATTCACATCCTCAACGACCGGCCCGTGCTGGTCAGCGACTCGGTCCGCCTCGACAAAAACCCAGACGAGCCAGCGGTCTACACGATCCAAGCCAGCGACCCCGACGGTGTGGAACGCGTTCAAATCCGGCTTGGCGTCTTTGCGCCCATCGGTGGTGGCGAATGGGCCATGATGCACGACGACGGCGTGAACGGTGGTGATGAGGTGGCGGGCGACGGCACCTACAGCGTCCTTCTGTCCGTACGGGGTGGAACACCGCTCGGCACGCACCAAGTCTCGTTGAGGGCGTTTGACGTCTACGGGGAAATGAACACGGGGTCCGCTGTCATTACGCTCGCCGAACCCGATGCTCCGGGCGTCTCCGAGGGTGGCCTCAGTACGATGGTGCTTGGCGGCTTGGGGCTGGTGGTCTTCCTCGGTGCCGTGGTGATTCTCTCGTTGATGCTTCGCCGTGGTAGCGGAGGCGAGGGTGGCGACCGGTTCGGCATGCAATGACATGGCGCCCTGATGGGGCACTTCCCCAATCGTTCCTCGCCGACAACCGTTTAAACTCCTTCAAGGTGGGACGGCCACCAGCGAGCGTAGTGTAGTGGTTATCACCGGGCGTTGCCAACGCCTGAACCCGGGTTCGAGTCCCGGCGCTCGCACCACTGCGAGCCATTACAGGTCAATTTCCTCTCAATGTTTATGGGATGAACGCCCCCAACTCAAGGCGAGAGCCATGAGCGACCGCAGAGTGATTTTTGTCGGAAAAAAGCCCCTTCATGCCTATGTCCGAGCCGTGGTCAAAGCCATGGAGGACGGCGACCGAGAAATTCAGTTGGTCGCGCGCGGCGCTACCATCTCCAGAGCGGTCGACGTCGCAGAAGTGTGCCGACGAAGGAACGGCCACATCGCCCAAGGTTTGCCAGAGGCCGTGAACATTCAGCACCTCTCGTGCGAATCGGAAGAGGTCGAGGGTGAGAACGGCATGCGAACCGTGAGCGTGCTCCGCATTGACATGGAAGGCGTGGGCGATGTGCCCGAGCCTCAAGATTCCTGAGCGGCCAACAATTCAAGCCTGCGCTGAATTTCTGCCGCCGTCGCTTCGTACACTTCGTACGCTTGGCCGACCGGGTCTTCGAGTTCCCAATCCTGGTCGATCTTGATCGCTGGGCAGTGGACACCGCACCCCATGGAGACGACCATGTCAAAATCACTCGGGTTGAAGTTGTCCAGGGATTTCGGGGTCATCCCCTCCGTGGAGATGCCTCGGCCTTCAAGCAGGGTCACGGCGTGTTTGGCGACCGCTTGGGCAGGATGAGTGCCAGCAGATGCGGCTTCAAGGCCCATGGATTTGGCCAGTCCTTCGGCCATCTGAGAGCGACAGGAGTTTCCGACACATACGAACAGGACCTTCATGCAATCCACAAGCAGACGATGCCATTTAGACTCTCGCTCCATAGAAGGTTGATGCCTTGACATACCACGGCGTGCACGGCCGCTTGTGTGGCGAGCACTCGGGCTCAACCTGGGCGTGTTCGGGCTCCTCGTTGGACTCCACATCGTGTTTGCAGCACGCGACATGGACGCCGCCTTTGCCATGGTGGCGGCGCTCATCACCGTCCACGTCCTTGCCTTTGGGCCCATCACGGCGCGGGTGGCCTCGCCTGAATCAGTCTTGACATACCACGGCTGGCCGACGCCTTGCACTCCGCCCATCACGGCGTGGGTGGCATCGCCTGAATTGCCGACGCCAACACTCCGTCGCCACTTTCGCTGGCGATGGCAACTGGCTTGGCGTGGGCCTACGGGGGGATGGCGTGGTCGCTGCCGGCGCTGGTGGGCGTGCTCGGAGCCACGTTGGTGGTTCACGGCGCTGCATACCGCCGATGGTCGTCGTGAACTGCGGCATCATTCCCCCTTTGTGGGTGGGTTGAAGTAGGCCAGTTTGGTGGTTGATGCATGGCGGATTCCCCCGTATCCATCAACACCCCCGGCGGGGCAAACGAAGCACCTGCCGGCCCATCCCCCCAAGAGCAGAAGCAAATGGAACAGGCGTATGCTCAGATGAAGCGCAAGATGGCCATGGAGGAAATCGGTCGCAAGATCAAACACAAAATCATGGTCTTGTCCGGCAAAGGCGGCGTTGGGAAATCCACCGTTTCCACCGGTCTTGCCCTCTCGCTGGCCCAACAAGGCCACACGGTGGGTATCCTCGACATCGATATCACCGGGCCGAACGTTCCCAAAATGATGGGCCTCGACGGCCGTCGTCTTCACGTCGAAAACAAGCGGATTCATCCTGCTCAAGGCCACCTTGGTGTGAAGGTCATCAGCATGGCTTTCCTGCTCGAGGACGAAGACACCCCGGTTGTGTGGCGCGGTCCCATCAAGTTGGGCGCCATCCAGCAATTCATCGGTGATGTGGAATGGGGAGAGTTGGACTACCTCATCATCGACTTCCCACCCGGCACCTCAGACGAACCGTTGACGGTGGCGCAATCCCTACCCGACATCGACGGCATGGTCATCGTCACTACGCCGCAGCAAGTGGCGCTGCTCGACAGCCGAAAATCCATCACCTTCTCCGAGTCCCTCAAGGTGCCCGTGCTCGGTGTTGTTGAGAACATGAGCGGGTTCACGGTGAACGGCACGACCTCACCAGGGGCCGAGGTGAACATCGCCGCTCCCGGCGGTAAAACGCTTGCCACCACGGCCGACGATGAAGGCAACTTTTCCGGACGCTTGATATCTTCAAAGAAGGCGGCGGCAAGGAGACGGCAGAAGAATTCGGTGTTCCCTTCCTCGGCGCCCTGCCCTTTGACCCCGGGTTTGTTCGGGGCGGTGATGACGGTGTGCATCGGATCGTTTCCGAACCCGAAGGCCCCTCTGCACAGGCCTTCGCAAAGGTCGTGACGGCCATCCAAGACCAACTTTCTGACGGTGCCGACGGCGGCCTCGAAATCATTTGAGGTGAGCACATGGCCGACGTCTTGCCCACGCTCAAGAAGCTTGAACGCCGTGCACAGGACATGGTCCTCACCTACGACAACGGCACAGACTTCACGGTCACCTACGACGATTTGCGCCATGCCTGCCCTTGCGCCAAGTGCTCGCCCATGCGAAACGAGGACGACACCAGCCGCACGCTGCGTCGCCAAATTGAGGCGCTCCCTGCGGAGAAACCCACGGTTCGAACGGTTGGAAAGTACGCCTTGGCGTTCGAATGGAAGCAAGGTTGCTCGAGCGGAATCTACCGGTTTGAACGGATCTACGACTTGGCCAACCGCCGCGACCCCGACCGAGGCAAGCCCTACGTCCACGGAGCCTGGTGAACAGAACGCCATCCGCGCAGGCCGGATGACGACGCTTTGATGAAGGGACGGCGCGACCCAAAACTGGAGGCCACGCTGTGCAGAGTGTCTACTTGACCTGGATGATCAGCGCCTTGGCCTTGGGCGTCATCCTGCTTCCCGTGTTCAAACCGCCTTGGGCGAAGTTGTCCCTGCCGCCGTTCGTGGATTTCTTCCGGAGGTATTGGGTCCACATTCTCATCGTGTTCGCCATCTACAACGCCAAGGATGTGCTCGACCAAGTGGACCGTTTGCTCATGGCGAGCACCGGCCTGGACATGACACCGTACATTTGGGCCATTGAGGGCAACCTCGTGTTGTGGGTTCAGGAGACCTTTGAGGCGGATTGGTTGACCATCGCCCTGACGCATTTCTACGTTGCCGGCTTCATGTTCATCTGCTACGTCTCAGTGTTCTACTTCGCCTACTTTGATGATCGTTGGCTTGCCGACCGGGTAACCCTGTCCATCGCTTGGGTTTACATCCTTGCCGTACCGTTTTATCTCTTTTTCAACGTTCGAGTGACGGGTGATACCATCCCCGGAATGGAAACGTTGGCCTACACCCTCACTCCCGAAATCGCTGACTGGTTCCGAAGGATTGACCCGTTCACGAACGGGATGCCGTCGCTTCACATCGGGATTCCGTTTGCCGTGTGGTTGTGCCTCACGCGCTTTGACGACGACCGTCGCTGGAACCGCTATCGCTACACCGTGTTTGCCTACACCTTGCTGACTGCGTTCACCATCATCTACCTCGGCATTCACTGGTTCCTTGACATCATCGGGGGCATGCTCATCGCCGGCGCTGCGGTGTCCATGGCGGACCGTACCTCCAACGGTTGGTGGAAGTTCTTCGACGAGCGAACGATGAACGCTCGCATCGTCACCGTCCTGACCCGTCCAGGCCAAGCGTGGGCGTGGCTCACCGGCCGAGTTGGCCGAGAATTCAAGCAATACCGAACGCCGACGAGCCGTGAGACCGGGCGAATGGCCGTGGCCATTTTGATCGTCGTGGCTGCCGTCATCACGTGGGATTTGACCCACCGTTCCCTCCCTGCCGGCGGTGTGGAAGCTCCTGAGGCCGCTGCCGTGTCCGACGAATGGCTGGCAACGCTGGACAACCAAACCGAAGGGGTCTCCCTGTTGCTCCAGAATTTATCGGCGGCTGATGCTGCCTCCTCCAAGGTGGAGGTTCCCGGGCTGAGTCTAGATTCCACGCATGCCCTCCAGAACGACCTTCTCGTGGTGGCGAACGGCACCGCCCTGCTGATGTACGACGTTCATCAACCCGAACGGATACTCAGCACGTTGGACCTTCCCCAACCCGAGCACTTGTTGCTGTGCGAACGTGCCTCATCGATGGTCCTCGTGTACACCCTTGACGGTGTGCTTGAGGTCACTGATCTGGAGGGCACACCCGTGCTCGTGTCGGATGATGCGCACGAAGGCATTGAGCAGTTGACCTGTTCGGGTTCCGAAATCGCCTATGTTACCGCCGAGCGACCGATGGAAGTGACCGTCCTGCAACTTGGTGTTCGCGGCGAAGTGGGCTACACCATCAACGCCTCGGCACCGGTGGAGGAGGATGAGATTCTGGCGTCGTGGGGCACGCCGGTTGACATGGAAAACGCCACGGTGCAAAGCATGGCCTTTGACCGGGAATACCTCGCCGTGACGGTCAACGTTTCCGCCACCGACCGTTTGGTGCTCTACAATCGAACGACGGCCGAGCAGTGGTTGGCCAGCAATCCGAAGTACCACGTATCCGACATCTCCCTCGACCACGGCATCCTCGCCTGGTCGGTGCGCGATCACCTCAACCCGCTCTCGCCTCAGGAAAAGTACCTCGACCGAGAGATTTACTTCATTGAACTCGCCACCAACACTTCGTTTGTCTTAACATCCGACTACAAAGATCAGTGGGGGCCGTTGGTGCTGGAGCACCAACTCGTCTATTTTGAGATGGACGACGATACGATGTCGATGCGGGTTCATGCATGGGAGCCCGAACTTCGTTTGTACTCCAGCCTCGCGTTGCAGGCCGGGGTTCTTGCGGCCTTCGTGGTCGTCGCTTGGAACATGTGGCAGCGCCAGAGTGAGCGCCGTCAGAGCCGTCAACCGTGATAACGAACACGGGTGCGAATGTCCTCGAGTCGAGCGTGAACTTCCTTCGCCGATGGGACAGCACCACCTTGGAGCACAGGCGCCGGTCCGAGGTCGTCTTCGGCTGAGAGGTAGCCCTCAATCACCCAATCAATGGCGCCCTCCCATTGGGGGTGGGACGCTCCGAGAATCTCGTCCAGTACGTGCAAATCAATACCGAAACGCTCGACGTCGTACTCCACCGAAGCGAGACCGAAGTCGATCAGGTGAACGGTTTCGCCCTCGATGAGAATGTTGTTGCTCGACAGGTCTCCGTGCGTGGTGGCCACGCGGTGGAGGCGTCTCACCGATGCGCCGACACGCCGAAGCATCGCCTTGGCCTCGTCATCGGTCGTCGCTTCATCGTTGAGCACGTCGATCAACGGACGACCACCGAGGTGTTCGATGATGAGCTGACCGCCTTCGTAGTCAAGGTCCCAAACGGAAGGTACTGAAAGGCCGGCTTTCCGGGTTCGAATCAGCAGGCGGGCTTCGCTGATCATGCGTCGCACCCCCAGGCGGTGGTCCAAATTGGGGTGGCGCCAGGAACGCGGTCGTCGTTGCTTTCGGACCGCCGGGCGACCGAACCACTCACCCTTCCAAACCTCGGCTTCTGCGCCGAGGTGAAGGCGCTCTGTTGGCTGAAAGACCATGGAGGGGCTCACCAAGGCCTTCTTTTTGAACGTTCACGCCCATCCGTTCCTTCAAAAAGGGTTGAGCGTTGGGATTGATGAGAGCCATGACGGTGACCCTCCCGATGTGTTCTGTCAACTTCATGGACACCACGCTGTCCGTTGAAGAGCAAGCCGTTGCCGATCGAATTCAGGAACTGAAAGAACAGTTGGGTGATGACTTGCTCATCCTCGGCCACCACTACCAGCGGGACAGCATTGTGATGCACGCCGATTTCCTCGGTGACTCGTTCATGCTCAGCCAAAAGGCGGCCGAATCGGACGCCAAGTACATCGTCTTCTGTGGCGTCCACTTCATGGCTGAATCGGCTGATATTCTCACCTCCGACGACCAGTCCGTGGTCCTCCCCAACCTTCGGGCGGGGTGCTCCATGGCCGACATGGCCACGCTGGCTGAGGTCGAAGTGGCATGGCAGGAGTTGCTCGACCAATCGGGTCTTTCCGACCCCATTAACCGGGAACATCCGGAGGACGTAGCGGGCGAGGGGGAAGCCTACCTCGTGCCCGTCACCTACATGAATTCAAGTGCGGACCTGAAAGATTTCGTGGGGCGACACGGCGGCGTGGTGTGCACCTCGTCCAACGCCGAGGGCGTGTTGAACTGGGCCTTTGAGCGAGCCGGCCCAAAGGGTGCGGTGTTGTTCTTCCCCGACCAGCATCTGGGGCGAAACACCGGCCTTGCCATGGGTATTTCCGAGGACCGAATGCCGACCTGGACACCGGGCATCGGTGCCATGGGGTCGTTGGACAACGCCCGCATCGTGCTGTGGCATGGATTTTGTTCGGTGCACAAGCGCTTCACGCCTCAACAGATCACTGAATTCCGCGAACAACACCCCGACGGCATCGTGGTGGTTCATCCAGAATGCCCGAAAGAGACGGTTGAACTCGCCGACGCCTACGGCTCGACCCAATACATTCGCAATTTCGTGAACAAGCAACCTGCAGGGGCCTCCATCGCCATTGGGACGGAGATCAACATGGTCGCCCGGTTGGCTCAAGAACATCCCGACAAGCACATTGAATGCTTGGACGAGGAAATTTGCCCTTGCTCAACCATGTACATGATTCACCCTGCGTACTTGATGGACGTGTTGGAACGTCTGGTCGACGGCGAAATTCCCAATCAAATCGTGGTGCCGGAGGAAGTTCAAGCCGGCTCCTTGTTGGCGCTCAACCGCATGCTGGCCATCTTGAAGTGAGGCTTAGAACACCGCTTGCCCGCCTTTCCATCCAGCCAGAGCGAGCACGGGCCCGAGAATTGCGCTGACCAGAACATAGGCCCCTGCAAGACGCCAGTGCCCTGCTTCCACCATGGTGATGGTTTCCACCGAGAAGGTGGACATGGTCGTGAACGCCCCCAACAACCCAACGCCCAGCAGCAACGCTTGAGATTCGGAAAGCGCACTGGCGAGGGTGGCAGCGGCGACCAAGCCCAGCAGCAAGGAACCCATGAGATTCACGCTGAGGGTGGCCCAAGGAAAACCGGTATCGGGTGTGGTTTCGCTGATGAGGTACCTCAACATGGCACCCACGGCGCCGCCGACGGCGACAAGCATCCAATTTGAGAGCATGAAGAAGGCTGGTCAGCGCGGGCTAAAGTCTCTCCTTTCTCCGGAATGCGTTCGCTGCGAATGGGGCACGGTCATTAGCCGTCACCAAGAAGACCAACCATGGACCCGACCGTTTGGTTTCTCACCTCAAACGCCGGAAAGTTGGCGGAAGCCACGCACCACTTCTCCACATTGGGCATGACGGTTCGTGCCCTTGAGGTTCCGGAGGGGTCGATTGTCGAGCCTCAGGCATCAACCCTTGAGGAGGTGGCGGAGGCCAAAATTCGCCAGGCGATGGACCACCTTCCTCACGAAGGTACGATGGTGCTGGTGGAGGATGCGGGGTTGTTTGTGGATGCCCTCGATGGATTTCCCGGCGTGTATTCGTCCTACGTTCACGAAACGGTCGGCAATGCAGGCATGCTACGCTTGCTCGCACATCTCCAGAGCGAGGACCCGGCTCGCTCAAAGCGCCTCCGTTCCGCTTCGTTTCAAGCCGTTGCGGCCTTGTGGGACGGTCGTGAACTTCATTTCGGAAAGGGCGTTTGCAAAGGGTCAATCGCCTATGATGCCGAAGGGGAGAGCGGGTTTGGATACGACCCGATCTTCATTCCATTAGACTTGGACGAGGAAGGGAGGCCCCTCGACCCAGAAACCCTTGGCGCGGTGAGCACGCACGGCCAAACCTTCGGGTCGGTGGACACCGAAATGAAACACCAATTCAGCCACCGGCGACGGGCGCTGGATGACATTGTTCGACAAGTGCAGCACCTCGTCAACCGATGAGAACTTCCTGCGTCCATCACCGTCATAAAGAACCGATGATTGGAGGGGACGAGGGACATGGGATTCGCAAGGACCGCTGTCGGGGTGTTGTTCATCTCGGTGCTCGTGTTCTATTTGTCCACCGTCGGGCAGTTGACCGATGAAGCCAAGTGGGGTTTTGTCGGTGCCATGGCGGTGCTTGCCTTCATTTGGATCAATCTCGGTGGGCAGGCCAAACCCGCTCCGCGGGCTCGCCGTCCGGCACCAACTCCCGCTCCCGTTGTTGAGACCGAAACCGTCGCGCCTGCTACCGAAGCGATGGCTGAGGACGAAGATCTCCCTGCCCCCGTCACCGCTTCTTCGTTGGACGGGGCCACGTTGAGGGAGCGAAAACTCGCCAAGATCGCCGCCGCCGAAGCAGCCGCTCAAGTTGCTGCAAGCGAAGCAGAGGAAGCAGGCATTGAGGAAGTCGTCGTTGAAGTTGAACTCGAAGAGGTTCACGTCGCCGATGAATTCGTGGTTGATGTCAGCCCCGAGTCCGTTGAGGATGCTGACATTGAAGTCACGGTCCGAGACCGCCGAGAACGCCACGAGGCCATTCGCGAGCGCATCAAGCGTCGTCGCATGGGCCAAATGGCAGACATCCGAGCCTCGACCGCCCGGATGTGGGAAGACCACGCCTCGGGTGAAGACCTGGTGGCATTGCTTCAAACCCCC
This sequence comes from Candidatus Poseidoniales archaeon, assembly GCA_038144595.1. Lineage (GTDB taxonomy): Archaea > Thermoplasmatota > Poseidoniia > Poseidoniales > Poseidoniaceae > Poseidonia. The sequence goes on from JAYQOB010000008.1 coordinate 166,448, forward strand.
GGGCACGGTCACAGCGTGCTGGTGGAGCCCGAACACCCTGCACCCGGTCACGTCTACGGCGCGACCTTTGTCCGCATTGATGAAGGGCGCATCCTCAAACTTCGTCTTCCCCTCGACGTGGGCTTCGAATCCGTCGGGCCGGCCGCACCTGCACAACCCGAGCTCCCCGTGCTGATCGGACCTGACGGCAAAGAACTCCCGCCCTTGCTTTCCCCGGACGGTACACCGCTTGCCCTCCCGCCCCTTCCTGCTGCCAGCAGCGCCCTCGACGCCCTGCGCAAAGAAATGGAAGATTGATACCTTCGCCCCTCCCAATGGGTGTCGAAACTCACGTCTCATGGTGGGTGCGTGTCCTGTTTTGTGCAGTCTCACGCCGTCACGTGCCGTACGGGGTCCCCATCGCCTCCTTTATATACACTGGAGGACTATACAATATGCTGGAGGAACCTCAGATGCCCCCGATACCCAACCAACCTGCGAGTAGATTGCGCCTGAATTGCGGAAGCGCCGGCGGACTTTGTCCGTTCAGCGAGCGTTTCTGCGCAGATGAAAGGCAAAAAGCAGGTGAAAAGACATGGGTAAGTACAACAACAAAAGGGCACGTAAATTTAGACCAAACCAGCAGATGCGTCGCAACCCCAAGACGGGGAAGGTCGAGAAGTTTGAGGGGAAGAGGGGTTCACAGCCTTCACAACCTCCTCAAGATTCAACCAAGACGTTGGATGACGAGCAACTGACACAGAGCCAGAAAGAGCGGATCATGCATCCCTCCACGGGCTTCGTTCCACAAAAGCGTCAACCAAGGTTCCGGCCTTGCGTCTGCGAGGGCATCGACCTCGAACTGAACAACCAGCGTTTGCTCGACCTCCTCAAGCGGGAGAAGCGAGCCTACGACGATGAAACCGGTACCTACAGGGTGCTGGTCATCTCCCCTCGGTTCCGTCGAGACCACGCACGACACATGCGGCACTTCCGGACATTCCTCCGGGAGGAAAACATCGGGTTTGTTGAGGTCTGAATTGAGCCAGCAGGACCGTGGCCGGGCACACTCCCGGACAAGAGGAGGGCAATCGCGCCCTCTCACCTCTTGCCGACAGGCTCGATAGCGTTTCAGCGCCGCTTCCTCATCGGTGCTTCCAAACCGCTGTTTCACGGTTCATGAAGGCCTGAACACCGATTTCCTTGTCCTCGCTGTCGAACAGACCGGCGAAGGCGATGGCTTCGATTTCCACGCCGTCGGTGAGGCCTTCGTCGAGGGCAGCGCGGACCGTGGCCTTGCCGACACGCAGAGCGAGCGAGGATTTGCTACCGATTCGCCTGGCCATGGCCATGACGGTTGGTTCCAAATCTTCCGGTGCGACCACGTGGTTGACCAGCCCGATGCGATGGGCCTCTTCCGCTGGTACCATGTCGCCCGTCATGATCATCTCGTGGGCCTTGCCGTAGCCGACCAAGCGTTCCAACCGTTGGGTGGCGCCGTAGCCGGGAATGAGGCCGAGGTTGATTTCAGGCGTGCCGAAGGTGGAGCGGTTGCTGGCGATACGAATGTCGCACGAACACGCCACCTCGCATCCACCGCCCAGGGCAAAACCGTCAACCATGGCGATGGTGGGCTTGCTGAGGTTCCACAGCGCTTCAACGGCGTTGTTCTTGAATCGCTCCCGGATGACCTCGCTGCCCACACCAGCAAACTCGGTGATGTCGGCGCCTGCGACGAAGGCGTGAGGCTTGGCCCGCTTTCCTTCGGGGGTGGGTTGGGCGGCGCACCGGTGACCACCAAAACGCGGACGTCATCGGTGGCCTCCATCCAATCGCAAACGTCCTTGAGGGAGGCCAAGACCTCGTCGTTGAGGGCGTTCAGTTTGTCCGGTCGGTCGATGGTCATGCAGGCGATGAAACCGAGGTCGTCCTCATCGCTGATGGCGTGCAGGTCGACCTTCATCACGTCGCTTTGTGGGGGGTTCATGGCCGGACTGAAGGCTCCCCTCTTCTTGATGTCATCGCCACAGGTCAATGAAGCACAACCAAGGTATGATAATTCAAAACGAAATCAACGGAGTGTGGCTGGGAGCAAAGAACCGATGGTCAGCGCCGTGGACATGGCGAAGAAATACGGTGATTTCATCGCCCTTCATCCACTCAATGTGGAAGTTCACGCTGGCGAATTTTTTGGCGTGTTCGGGCCCAACGGCGCCGGGAAATCCACGTTCATCAAGCTCCTGACCGGTCAACTCCGGCCGAGCAAAGGGCGCATTGAGGTGCTCGGCGTGGACGCCGTGAACGACCCTCAGAAAGTCAAGGCCAACATCGGCATCGTGCCCGAGTCGGAATCACCGCCCTCGTTCCTGACGCCGGCTGAATTCCTCGAGTTCGTGGCCCGTTTGCGCGGGGTTGAGGACATGAAGGCCAAGGTTGAACACTGGCTCGAATGGTTTGGCCTCCAAGACAAGCGAGACACCATGTGCAAGGACCTTTCCAAGGGTCAGCGCCAGAAGGTCATGCTCGCCAGTGCGTTTATCCACAAGCCCAAGCTCTTGTTCCTCGACGAACCGTTTGCTAACCTCGACCCGATTTACCAGCGGAAATGTCGGGAGTGGCTGCTCGAGCATGTGGCCGATGGAGGCACGATTTTCCTCTGCTCGCACGTGCTTGAAATGGCCGAACGCATGTGCAACAGAATGGCGATCATCAACGACGGGAAAGTGCTTGCAGCGGGGACGGTTAAGGGGCTCAAACAAACGGAAGAGGAAACCTTGGAAGACGTCTTCATTCGTTTGGTCGGTCGTTCCATTGAGGACGTTGAACGCCTCAGCGACGAAGGGGTCACGGACGATTCGGAGGAATGAGCGTGGCCGGGACCTTCGTCGAATCGCGTCCGTGGACGGACGAAGATTTCAGCGAGCCGGGCCCGCTTGGGACGTCCTCTCACGGCGTCAAATTGAACGAACCGCTCCGGGGTTGGGCTTCGTTTTCCGCCACCTTTCGTGTCATGTTCATTGAGGAAGGTCGCAAGAGCGTTGAGTTCGCAAAAAAGCGCCAGATGGTGCTCTTTCCGCTGTTGCTGACGCTGGTCACCGCCATTTCGACCATCGGCCTGCAGTTTTTGGTGGGCGATTCCACCGCACAAACTTCGGACATTGATGCCAAGACCTTCACCTGGCAGGAACTCCGCTTTGCCCTCCACCTGCCGATGTTCATGTTCTCCTTGGGCATGGGCACCTTTGCGTTCATGGGCCGTGATGCCATCGTTCGACGAACGGGAACGAAGAATTTCCTCTTGGCAGCACCAGCGCTTCAACCGCTGCCCAATTCCATGGCCCATTTCGCTTATTTCGTCAAGGACTTGCTGTTCTACGTGATGCTGATTCTCTCTCCCATCATCGCCGGTATGGCACTGGGCATCCTCCTCGACGGGTTTGCCGGTATCCGAACACCGCTGTTGTGGAGTTCGCTCCCGTGGACATGGTTGGCCATGGCCACGACGCTGGGTCAAGGCCTGGCGCTCTCTTTCCTGGCTTCGTCGCTGTGGCTCCGTGGACGGCCGTTCACCGTGGTTGGGCCGTTGGTGATCGTGGCCATCGGTATCGCTGTCGGCGTCGGTGTGTTGCCTGCTGATGTCCTGCTTTGGGGTCTGGCAGCTCAGTCAAGTCAAAGCGGCGTGGCGATTCTTCTGGGGTTGCTTCTTTCGCTGGGCATCGGATTGGTCGCTTCGCTGCTCATCCTCGACGACTTTGACGTGAGCGTGGTTGAACGAGGCGACTTGCTGGCACCGATGTACGCCCGGCTCGGCTTCCTTGGTCGCGGCCACATCCGCCTCATCGTGGCGAAGGAATTCGTCGACCTGTTTAGGTCGGGAGCCATCAAGAAGATGACCGTGTCCTACGCCATCCCACTCCTCGTGCTGTTGGGCATGGCGTGGCTGGTGGATTTTGCCGAGGCTCCCATTCCGATTAACCTGCTCTCTTATGCCCCGTTCCTGGGTTTCTTCGGCTTCAATTTCTACTCGTGGTTGACCATCCTTGACTCCCCCGATTTCATGAACGGCTTGCCGCTGAAAGTCCCCGACTTGATTCGAGCCAAGGTGGTGGTGTACTTCCTCGCCACGTCATGGATTTCACTGATTTTCATCGTCTTGATGGCATGGCGACTGGACGAATGGGCTTCGTTGCCCACCAGCATCATCGTGATGTTCGCCAACTCGGTCTACATCGTCGCGCTCACGGCCTTCTTGATGGGCCTGCGACCCAACAAAGCCATTTTCGACGCCTCGATCATGGTTTGGTTTTGGATCGGGACCGTCCTGCCCCTGCTCGGCCTCTTCCTCCTCTCGTTCACCCAGGGCGATGTCAGCCTCTACGGGAACTGGTGGGAGCGAGCCAGCCAGGACGGGTTGGCGGCCACCGCCCAAATGTACGATGAAACCATGGTCCAGCAGGGCTACATGGGGATGATCGCCATCTCCATCGGTCTGATCTTTGCTTCGGCCTTGCTCTGGAAACTGATGGACACCCGTTGGGGGCGCTCCGAGTTCTCAAATTGACCCTCGCTGCTGTATCTGGAGGTAGGTTCTTGAGCGGCAGGCGACGGCCGTGAACCATGGGTCAAGTTGTGGCGGTGTGCGGCATGCCTGGCTCAGGCAAAGGAGAATTCGCAGCCGTTCTCGCCAACGCTGGCGTGCCGGTCGTTTCCATGGGCGACATGATTCGAGCCGAGGTGCGTCGCCTCGGACTGGAAGAAGCCCCGCACGTGTTCGGTGAGGTGGCGGCCTCGTTGCGAGCCGATCACGGCGAGGACGTGCTGGCGGTTCGCCTGTGCGACCGTGTGGACGAACTGCTCGTCGACCATCCGATGGTGCTCATTGAAGGTCTGCGTGGAACGGCGGAAGATGCCGTGTTTGCCGCCAGGTGGGGCGCCATCTATCGGACAGTGGCCATTCTTGCTGATGCCGAATTGCGCTTCCAGCGAACCCTCAAGCGCGGCCGGTCCGAAGACGGTGACCGAGCGGCCTTTGAGGCACGAAATCAACGCGAGCAAGGGTGGGGGGTCTTGATGCCCTCATCGACGTGGCCGCCGACAAAATTCACAACGACGTTGACCTGCCGGAATTCCAGGCCCGCTGTGAGGCGTGGATGGCTGAGATTCTGAACACCTAAATCGGTGTGCCTCGACGGTAGGAAACGCGCCACAGCAGGGCGGTTTACGACCGATTTCCACCCAAGTGTTATAGTCGGGGAGATGTTGTAGCAAACTGCAATCGCGAGGGTTGGTGTCCATGGCAAGAAAAAAGGCGGTGGCGGTGGACGACAGCGAGCCCGACAACGAGCGCAGTACGACGAGTTGGACAAGTACCCCGTGATGCCTCCTCACGCCTTTGCCCGTATCGTTCGCGACAAGCAAACGCTCAACATCATTTACCAGATCATTGAACCCCCGCTCACAAAGAAGGAACAAGAGCAGCGAGACGAAATCATGGACATCTTCATTCGCTCCCTGACGGCGAACATTGAGGAAATCGACTCCAATCCCGAAGCCTATGTGCGGACGGCCATGGACAAAGTCATCAAATCCTACAGCATGAAAATCAACAAGAAATCCAAGTCGAAGTTATTCTACTACCTTCGCCGCGACCTCATCGGCTACGGGAAAATGGATGTGCTGATGAACGACGTCAACGTCGAGGACATCTCCCTTGACGGTACCAACGTGCCTATTTTCGCTTACCATCGAAAATTCGAATCGGTGGAGACCACCTGCGTGTGGGAAACCGACGAAGAACTCGAATCCTACGTCATTAAACTCGCTCAACGCTGTGGAAAGCACATTTCCGTCGCAGAACCCCTGCTCGACGCAACGCTGATGGACGGTTCCCGTATTGTCATGAAACTCGGTCACGAAATCTCAACACGTGGGTCCGCATTCTGTATTCGACGGTTCAAGGACGACCCGTTCTCGCCCGCCGACATCGTCGCCTTCCGAACCATGTCGTCGTTGATGACGGCCTACTTGTGGATCGCCTTCCAGAACGAAGTCCCCATGCTGTTCGTTGGCGGTACGGCGTCCGGAAAGACGACCACCCTCAACGCCATGTGCATTTTCATCCCTTGGCAAATGAAAATCGTGTCCATCGAATCCACACGCGAAGTCAACATCCCGCAACCCAACTGGGTTCCCGGTCTGACCCGACAAGGGTTTGGTGGTGAGAGCGACGACGGTGTCATCGGTGAGTTCGAGTTGCTCAAGGCTGCGTTACGTGAACGGCCGGAATACATCATTGTGGGTGAAATTCGTGGTGCAGAGGCTTACGTTCTGTTCCAAGCCATGGCCACCGGCCACTGCGCTTACTCCACGGTTCACGCCGACTCCGTGCCCTCGCTCGTTCACCGATTGGAGAACAAACCGATCGACATCCCTCGGGTGCTTTTGCCGGCGCTGGAAGCCTGTTCGATTCAGATTCAAACCAGAATCAACGGCCGCCGTGTTCGAAGAACAAAGCAAATCGTTGAGATCGTTGGCATTGACCCTAACTCGATGGAAGTCATCACCAACGAAGTGTTCCGCTGGGACGTGACCAACGATGATTTCATCTTCAGCGGTAAGTCCTATGTGCTGGAGAAAATCATGGTCAAGATCAACTACAGTCAGGAAGAAATGCGCCGTGAATTGCGAACCCGCAAGCGCATCTTGGAATGGATGGTACTCAACGACATTCGGAAGGCTGACCAGGTTTCGCAGATCGTTACGGAATACTACGTCCGACCCAATGAAATTCTCGCCCGTGTGGACGGATTGAAGTGAGGCGGCCAAACAGGAGTCGATAGCATGGACCTGACGGCATGGCAACGCATCTGCACTCGGCTGCTCGGGCCGTTTGTCAAGAAGCGCGCTCGCAACGACAAGGAATTATCGGCCAACCTCGTCAAAGGGTCGATGGGCATGATGCCCGAGGTTTACCTCTCCACCGTGATCGTCACTTCGATCGCCATCGCCTTGATGTCGTGGGCCTTCGTGGCCATTTTCTTCATTCCCGACATCGGCGTCATCGCCTTTTACGAAGGCATTCAAGACGCCGCTACGAAGGACCCGTGCTTCGAATGGGAGTACTGGAACCCCGACCTTATCGACCCCTCGCAGCCCGGCAACGGTTGTCCTGAATTCGCCCTCCAGGTGTTCCCGCCGGCGCTGAAGGTCGTCATTGTGGCCCTCGGCGGCTTGATCATCCCGTACGCCGCTTACGTCTACAACAAAGGCGGGGCTGCCCGTGAAGCAACCCGCCGTGGCGACATGATCGAGAAGTACCTGCCCTACGCTGCTTCCTACACGGCAGCCATGTCGGCGGCCAACGCCACCCCGGCCAAGATCTTCAGGTCCCTTGCCATGAACAAGGACATCTACGGCGACGTGGCTGACGACGCAGCGATGATTTATCGCGACATCACCCTCCTGGGTTACGACCTCATCACCGCCATGAAAATGAGTGTTGACCGGGCCGCTTCAGTTTGGTTGACGGAATTTTTCCAAGGCATGGTCGGCACCCTCACGGCCGGTGGCCAACTCAAGCTGTTCTTCCTCAACCGTGCAGAGCACTACATGCGTGAGAACCGTACCCGGCTGGGGCAATTCCTCGAGTCGATCGCTCTCTTGGCTGAATCCTACATTGTGGTCGCCGTCGCTATGCCGCTTTTCCTGATCGTCATGCTCGTCATCATGTTCTGGGTGTCGGGTTCCGGCGCACAGATGAGCGAAGGGATGCTGTACGGCATCGTGTTGGGCTTCATTCCGATGATTCACATCGCCTACGCCATTCTCGTGTGGACCAGCAGCAAGGAGCAAGAAATGTAAGGAGGTGAAGAAGGATGGCACGCAAGAAAGAGAAGATCGTGGTCAACCTCGACCTTCCCAAGGACGACTCCACGCTGACCAAGCTCTACGTCATCTTGTTCTTCTCCATCATTCTTGGATTGGGCAGCGGTCTGTTTTGGATCACCAATTCAGGTTTCGTCCCCACCGCCAACGGAGAGCCGATGTTCACCAACCTGTACTGCGGTGCGACGGCTCAGGATGAACTCGGCAACCCTACGGGTGAATTTTTCCAAACCAACCAGAAGCCAACCTACACGGCAAACCAAACCTGTTCCATCCTCCAAGACAGCCCCGATCGCATCACGTGGGAGGACGAGGAATGGAACATGGTCACCAAGCGAGGCAAAAACTTCGATGTTCCCGGCGTTCCTGATTCCGCCACGGGTGGGACCGCTGTCCTCCAACCGCTCTGGCTGAACTACACGGTTGAGGCCTCGTCGGCGTACGATTACACCGTCGCCATCCGGACGTCCTCCGGTGATATTCTCGAATACGAAAACCAAACGGCGAACACCGGCTCGCAACAACTCTACATGGTGACGATTCCGCCGGACACACGGTACGAACTCATCTTCATGTCCTCGCAGGAAGGCCAGTTCTTGCAAACCATCACGTTCGACATGACCGTTCACTATCAGGACGGCATCCCCACAAACATGAACAACAAATCGTTGTGGTTGGGACCCGCCTTGGAAGCAGGACCGTTGAAGGTTCACCCCACCATTTTCCTCAACTTCTTTGGTTTGACGTTTTTCTTCTTTATCTTCCCAGCATCGTACTACTGGGAGCGCGTTGAGAACGAGAAGAACGAGGTGGAAGAGAAGTTCCCGGACTTCCTCCGTGACCTGGCCGAATACTGGAAAGGTGGTCTTTCCATGACCGTCGCAGTCCAAACCTTGGCGACTTCGGAATACGGAGCTCTCAACGACGAAGTCAAGAAAATGTCCGACCAGTTAAGCTGGGGTGTCAAATTCTCCGATGTCATCGGTCAGTTCGCAGAACGGGTCGGCACCCCACTCGTCAAGCGTGCCATTACGCTCATCGCTGAAGCCGACCGTGCGGGCGGGAAAATTTCAGACATTCTTGTCACGGCTGCCAACGACTCCCGTGAACTGAAGTTCCTCGAGGGAGAACGTAAGCGCGCTATCGGTTCGTACATCGCGGTCATTTGGACGTCGTACTTCGTTTTCCTCGGCGTGATTGTCGTTTTGGCCAAGGTGTTTATTCCCGCCATTGCTGGTTCAAACTCGGGAGGTGAGGACGGCGGCGACAGCGGCGGTCAAACCATCGGAAACATGACCATTCGAAACATCGATCCGCTGTTCTTCCTGACGATTTTCTACTACGGTGTAACCATGCAAGCGCTCGGTAACGGCTCCATGGCCGGGTTGATGGCCACCGGGCGCTTCTCGACCGGGTTCAAGCATTCGGGGATGATGATCGTCGTCGCCCTCTTGATTTTCAACCTCGTGGCGTTCTCACCTGACCTCATCGGCATCACGGAAGTTCCCGGCCTGAACCCCTCTTCGGGAACCTTCGTTCCCTCCCCGCTCTACTTCGGAGGTTGACGGCGTGCGTCACGACGAAGAGGCCCAGATTCACATTCTGGAAATGTTGACGCTGTTTTGGCTGTTCTTCATGTCGGCCACGTTCCTGATTCGTGTTCACGTTCCAGATTCTGCTTCCGTCGCCCTCGACTCATCCTTGGAAATGGCAGCCGACGATGCTATCCGTTACGGTCTTGGCCTCGAGGCGGAGATTGAAGGCGACAGTCGTTTGGAGGAATTGCTGGCCGATGACGCTCGGGAAGAGGCCTGTGAGTTGCTTCAGTCTGCCGTGGCGCCCGGAAAGGAGGCGAATTGTTGGCTGGCGAAGGACAGTTCAGTGGCCACACCGCACGGAACGGTTGGAACACCGGCCGGTGGCACGGTGGCGGTTCACCATCTCGTGGTCATCGGCCCGTACGTGTGGACGGTGACGCTCGACGTTTGGGCTCGTGGAGGTGGTGCCTGATGCGCTCCACCGAATTGGAGGATGCCAACGGCGGACAAATGCTGCTCGCCACCGGTGTCGTGCTTCTCATGTCCTTGCTCTCCATGGCCATCTTCGGTGTGAAAGTGGCGGGCCTGACCTTGCCGCATGAAGCGGCATCCGACGATGTCATCGACACCACCGATCAGGTCCTCGAGACGATTCAGCCCTTGACACAGGCCCGGATGGACCTCTGGATGGATGGCGGCCTTGAGCCACTTGAAGCAGCCGAACTTGGGTTCGAAACCGTTCACGATGACCTGCTTCACCACGGTGAATTACGGGGTGTTGAAATCAAACTCACCAACATGGCTGTTTCCGAACTTGACAGCAACACGCTTCAGGTCAGCGCAGAACTGGGTGTCTCCGACGGTGAGGCCATGCTCAACTACGATGTTTCCTTCACGCTCACGGTTCAATCTTCGTGATGATCATCAATGGCTCGGTTCAGCAAGGTGAAGATGCGCTCGACGTCACTCTCAACACGGGTGGGGTCAACGACCGGCCAGTTTGCGATTTTCGCACGCTCGATGAGCCCCTCTTGGATGGCTCGGATGCGAGCGAAGCTGGCGAGGTAGCGGTCGGACCGACGGTAGGAATGAGCGTCCCTGGATTTCAGCATGTCTTGGTGAGCCCGTTCTTCATCCACCACCATCACCACGCCCAAAGCGACGCCTCCGGCGTCTTCCCATGCCTTGAGCAGGCGCGCACTCGGAACGATGTGAACGCCTTCGAGCAGGAGGTCGATGCCCTCTCTTCGAGCCCGTTCAACGGTGGCCGTGACGCCCGCTTCAACGGCCAGGCAGGTTTCGTTCCAATCCAGCACCGGCTCACCGCTGCTTCCTCTTGAGAAGGACGAGCGATGCAACGCTTCTCGCTGCTGCCCTTCGTCAGCCGCCCGCATGATTTCACGAATGGCGTCGGTCGACATGACCCGGGTAAATCCGGCTCGGTTGGCGACCCCGACGGCTGCCGTCGATTTTCCAACCCCGGTGGCACCGGCGAGGATGAGCAACCTCGGCGGTCGCGTTGAGAGGGTTTGCGCTGTTTGTTGCGCCATCCCTACCCGCTTTGCCATGCGGTTGAGGTGCAGGGGCGAGCACATGAGGGTTCTGCCCGAGGATGCGCAACCCTCCTTCATTTGGTCCCCGAGAAAACCCACCGATGGCCCTTTGAATTGGGTGGACTTGGAAGATCCATGGCCGATGAAGAGATGTGGATTGCAGGCGAATGGTGTGCAGCCGAGAACAAGGAAACCAGCGATGTCATCAACCCTGCGACCGGCGACGTCATGGCCACCGTACCAAGGGCCACCGTCGGTGATGTCGACCGTTGCGTCGCCGCCTCACGTGCCGCTCTGAACAACGCAGACTGGAAAGCCATGGACCCCGCTCAACGTGGTCGTATTCTCAACAAGATGGCGGCCGTCACCTACGCCAAAGCAAAGGAACTTGCCGTCATTGAATCTTCCAACAACGGCAAGACGTTCAGGGAAGCCCTCTCAGAAATCCGCTACGGTGCATGGACGCTGGAATACTTTGCAGGCCTCGCCGATAAGATCGAAGGCACCACGATCCCCGTCCCCGGTCCTCGTCTCAACTACACCCTCCGCCAACCGCTCGGGGTCACCGCCCACATCGTGCCCTGGAACTTCCCGCTTCAGCTGGCGCTGCGCTCCATCGCCCCCGCCCTCGCCGCAGGGTGCACGGTCATCGCCAAGCCTGCATCATGGACGCCGCTGTCCCTGCTCGCCTGGGCAAAAGCCGTCGACGAGGCCGACACCGGCCTGCCATCCGGCGTGCTTCAGGTGTTGACTGGCTCGGGTGCTCTGGCAGGTGATGCCCTTGCGGGCCACGCCGGCGTGGACGGCGTGGTGTTGACCGGTGGGGTGCCCACGGGACAAGCCGTGATGGCCAAAGCCAGCGAGCAACTGACGCCCGTTACCCTCGAACTCGGTGGAAAGGGCGCCAACATCGTCTTCCCCGACGCCAACCTTCGCTACGCTGCGAAAGCGATTTGCTTTGGCATCTTCATGAACGCCGGCCAGATGTGCTGGGCGGGTTCTCGCCTGCTCGTTCACGAGGACGTTCACGATGACCTCGTGGAGGCCGTGTGCGCTGAGGTGTCCAAGTGGCCCGTTGGCCCGGGGATGGAAGAAGGTGTTCGAATGGGCAGTCTCGTTCACGAGCGCCACCGAGCCGAAGTGCTTGAGAAACTCGAGGCCGGCCTGAAAGAAGGCGGCACGTTGGTGTTGGGCGGAAAGCCGCTCGACCGCGACGGGGCCTTCATGGAAGCAACGGTGGTCACCGGCGTCGATCGTTCCCACCTGCTGTTCCAAGACGAACTCTTCGGGCCCGTGCTGGCCGTCACCTCCTTTTCCACGGATGAGGAGGCCCTTGAACTGGCCAACGACACGCCGTTTGGGTTGCTGAACGGCGTCTGGACGAACAACCTCAGTCGAGCTCACAGTTTTGCTCGCGACCTTGAGTGCGGCATGGTTTCCATCAACGAATACCCCATCACGTTCCCGCAGACGGCCTTCACGGGTTGGAAGCATTCGGGCATCGGCGTGGAACAGAGCCAAGATGCGCTTCGCTTCTACACGAAGGTCAAGAACGTGAACGTGAAGTTGTGAGTGGATCTCCATGGCGGTTGAAGTTGACCAACAAGGCGCTGTTCGCATCATCAAAATGGCGGGTCAAGCCTCGACGCAGTCGTTCTCGATGGCGTTCCTGCCCACGATTGCCGAGGCCATTGATGCTGGATTGAAGGACAGCGCCACGAAAGCCATCGTGCTGACGGGCGACGGCCGTTTCTTTTCCGCCGGGGCTGATATTAACGCCTTTCAAGAAGCGATTGACGACAACTCGGCTCCCGAACTCATCCGCGACTTGACCGGTGTGCTCCACCCGCTGTTGGTTCGCATCCGTACATCCGCAACCATCGTGGTGGCGGCCCTCAACGGCGTATCGGCCGGCGGTGGTCTGGGTTTGGCCTTGGCGTGCGATGCTCGCATCGGTACGTCCGATGCTCGAATGGCGGCGTCCTACGCCGGCATGGGGCTCTCGCCGGACGGCGGGACGACCTGGCTTTTACCACGCCTCGTTGGCGAACAACGAGCACGTCGATTTTTCATGAGCAATGAAATTTGGACGGGCGAGGAAGCTCACGATTACGGCGCGATTGACGTGCTGGTGGACCCTGCATCTTTGCTTGAGACCGCCACAGGCTTGGCCACGATGTGGTCGTCGTGGGGCCCCCACACCAAGGAGGCGACCAAGCACCTCCTCCACGTTCAAACCGACAACGATTTCTCAACGCATCTCGACCACGAACGGACCCTCATTGAAGCAGCCGGTACGACCGAGGCGTTCAAAGAAGGCGTGAGCGCCTTCCTTGAGAAGCGCCGCCCATCCTTTGATTGAATCACTGGATTTGGAATTGGTACTGCTTGGTGGGTTTCTTGCCGCCCAGGCGAGTGAGCCCGATGATGAGTGCGATGAGGCCACCGCATGCAGAGCAGCAACCCGCACCAAACGAAACGACCGAAATGCCCGACTTCATGAGCAACTCCTCAACAAATCCAGATTCAATGTACATGGCGTCAAGGTCAACCACGGACATGTTGATGCCAGCATTGTTGGACACCGTCAAGACCTCGCCTTCCTCGCATTCGTGTTCTGGTTCTTCGATATCATCGCCCACTGTGTAGCAAATTCGTGCCACAATGATGTGGTCTTCGATGTCAAAGTACTCCTCGTACAGGTTGGTGTCGCTCGCTTCTTTGTTCGTGGAACAGGAAATTCTCGCTGTGCGATCGCTGGCATCATCGCCTGTGTCATCGAGAACAGAAAAGGTCACGCCCTCGCAGGCGTCGATGATGCCGTTGTTGTTTTCATCGGCCTTGACATCACCTGGAATCAAAAGGTACCAACCCTCCTCACCCAAGCCATCTTCGTCGTCGTAGGTGAGCTCACCGCTGTCCCCAATGGACATGGTGTAATCAACGGTGGAGAGTTTGTTGAAGGTGTCCTCAAGTGAAGCACCCACGGCAATACCGGTTCCGAACCCAATGAGGCCGATGACCACCAAAACAGCGGCGATGATCATGGGGACTTTGGGCCCCTTTCCTTCATCCCCGATGGTGATGTTCTGGGTCGCCATGCCTGGCTGATAGCCAGCAACGACCATGTCCGGTGTGATTTGTTGCTGGAGCACAGGGCTCGGGCCTGCGATGTCTGCCGAAGTGACATCTGCTGAGGTCTGGGTTGACGTGCCATCTGGTTCATTTCCACCAGCATCGTTGGCAGCGCCCATCATGGCGCCCCAGGGGGTGGGGTTGGTTTCGTCCATGGATTTTCCACGGTCCCTTGCTCAATAAATCAGTGGGTGGAGCAGGGCTCACTCGAGGCTGGTTTCCTCGGCCTGTCCGCTGGACCAATCGTAGATGCCTTTGCCGGATTTCTTGCCGAGGCGACCTTCGGCGACCAAGCGCTCAAGCAGTGGGTGAGGGGCGTAGGCATCGTCGTTGAACGAGCGCTGGAGGTTGAGGAGGATGTCTCTGCGAACATCGAGACCCACCAGGTCGGTCAAGGCCAACGGGCCCATTGGGTGCTTGTAGCCCAGCACCATGGCGGTGTCAATGTCCTTGGCGCTGGCCACGCCGTCGGCCAGCATGCGGATAGCTTCGTTGCCGAGCACCACGCCCAAGCGGCTGGTGGCAAACCCGGGAACGTCCTTGACCAGAATAGTGGTCTTGCCCATGGCTTCGCCGGCTGCTTCAGCGATGGCAATCGTCGCATCAGCGGTCTGGTCATGACGAACCAGTTCGAGCAGTTTCATGATGGGAACGGGATTGAAGAAATGCATGCCAATGACCTGTTCTGGTCGGGAGGTGGCAGCGGCGATGTCGGCGATGGAAAGCGAAGAGGTGTTGGTACCGAGCACGGCGTGAGCAGGGGCGAGTTCATCGAGTTGGGCGAAGATGCTGTGCTTCAGGTCAGGGATTTCAGGCACGGCTTCAATCACGAGGTCGGCCTGTCCGACCGCCGCAGCGAGGTCGCCAACAGCGGTCAGGTTAGCCGACCATGCGTCTCGCTGCTCAGGGGTGGTTTTGCCTCGTGCGATGCCCTTGTCCCAGAAGGCTGCGATGCGCTCCATGCCACGTTCAAGCCCCTCGGGAAAGGCGTCGTAGAGGTTGGTTTGCCAGCCTGCTTGGGCACACACTTGAGCGATACCGGCGCCCATCGTTCCAGCGCCCACCACGGCCACGCATTGAATGGTCATGGTCCTTGCAGGGAGAGGCCCTTCATGATGCTTGCTCGTTGGTTCTCTGTTTGGATTGCGCCAAGGCGACACCGCCGACGATCAGCGCAAAGGCCACGACCAGCGACGTTCCGAGTTGTTCGTCGAGCAGAAGCCAACCGCCGAGGATGCCGAAGGGCGGAACGAGGTAGACGTAGAAGGCTGCAGGCCCTGCGCCGATGATGCGGATGCCGTCAGCGAACCAGACGTAGGACACCACCGTGGAAAAGACGGCGAGGAACACGATGCCCACCCATGCCTCTGCGCTCGGGAAGGTCCATGCTGCACCCACCGCCTCAATCCCAGCCCAGGGCGTGAGAATGAGCAGACCAATCACGGAGGACCAGACCGTCAGGTGAAGCGGGCTCAGCGGTGCCTGTGCGTCGTCCGGTGTATCGGTCATGGCGCGCTTCATGACGATGGTTGACATGGCCCAGGCAAAGGCAGAGCCGGCGATGAAAGCGTTTCCAATCCAACGGTCCACCGCAGGAATGTCCGTGTTGGGCGAAGCAAGAAACAGCACTGCAATGCCGGCCACGGCAAGGGCCAAGCCCCCGAGAAGCCGCCAGGTCATGCGTTCATCAAGGAGCAGTACGGCCAGAAAGGCCGTGAAGAGCGGATTGAAGGTGATCATCAGCGAAGCGTCGCCAGCGGCCGTGTAACCCATCCCGAACATGAACAGCACCTGGTACATGAAGGTCGAAAACAGGCCGATGAGCGCGACCTGTTTCCACTGGGAGCGTGAGGGCATGACCCACTGAGACGACCACTTGAGGTAGGCCAGAAACAGAGCGACGACCATCACATAGCGAATCCATGCTGCCCCGATGGGCGGTAATTCCGTAGCGACCACACGGCCCGCAGGCCAGCCAAAACCCCAGATACCAGCGACGATGACCAATTTGGCATGAACACTGGCGTTGTTCATTCAAATCGCTCCAGGCCCAACTGCAGCATCCGGGTTCGGGGGAGGCCGATTTCCGGAAGTCCTGCGGCTGGGGCGTGGAGCTTGAGGCCTTCAATCCTGTTCACGTACAGGCCATAGCTGGCGATGTCGTCGGGTTTGTACGGGGTGTCAAGGCCCATCTTTTGCAGTGTTTGGCACGCTTTTTCGGAGTAGATGGGGAACAAGTTGGTGGAGAAGTGCATCCATTCAGAGATTCGCTGGGCGTCAACGCCGTCAAGCGTCATGAGGTGCTCGAGCAGTGAAACATCGGGGTAGTTGGTGGTTCGCAGCACCATCTCCACTTCGTTCACGATGTCCTCGGGCCAAGCGAACGGCACACGTTCAGCCCACTGGTCGGCGATGCTGATGTGCTCGATGGATTGCTCGGCTTGAACGGCGTACAGCGATTCAATGTACGACCGGTCTTCGTAGGCGTCGGTGACAAGACCGGGAAGGTTCTCAAAGAAGCGTTCACACATCTCGGCGTCGACACCGTAGAGGGCGACGGGAATCATCAACGATCACTCCGGTGTTCAGGCACTTGCGCCAATGCCAGAGGCGATTTGGCGAGCGGTCATGGGCTTCTCAGCCACCCATTGTTGCTTGAAGAGTTCCTTGAGGTCCTCCTCGTCTTGGGCGGTGGGCAGGTGAGCGGCCATGTAGGCGTCCCACTCGTCGTCGGAGCCTTCGAACAGGGTGCCTTCAACGGTGTAGCGCTGGCGCTTGAAGTGGCCGATCTCACGGTGGAAGTTCTCGTGAGGGACGTACAGGTCAGCAGCACCCTCGGGGAGGTAGCCGCAGAGTTTCTTGACCTCAGCCACGATCTCCTCGTGGTAGTGCTGGCGGGCCTCTTCGTTGAGTGTTTCCTTGGACACTTCGATGTCGCCCTCGAGCTTCTTGCGCTCGTCCCAGCGTCCTTTGATGCCCCAAACGTAGGCCCAGTGAGCGGAGGAGGATTCGTCAACACCGAACAGGTCGTGAGCGGTGGACACCCACTTGTTGATGTAGCGCTGGAGCATGTCAAGGGGAATCACGCCGGCCTTGATAATGCGGCGCAGGCCGTTGGAACCGGTGCCCAGGTGGAAGGATTCTTCCTTGAGCATGGGGCCCATGCTGGCAGCCAGTGGCTTGAACGCCGAGGTGGAGAGCATGCCGAGTTGGAACTTGCCGTCACGGTCCACGAACATCGTGTAGCAGAAGAAGTCCAGCCAGTGGGGCATGGGGCGGTTGAAAGCGCCAAGGAGGCGGTCGCCGTCCTGGGCGTTGCGCTCGAGGAGCTTTTGCGCCTCACGTCGTCCTTGCTGACCGAAGTAGGTCATGAGGAGGTAAGCCATCTGCCAGCCGTGTCGCTGCTCTTCCGCCATGATGCGGGCGGCTGCGTAGCGGTCGTAGTCGGTTGGTGCGGTGGCGAGGAGGTGGCGCTGCTGCTCCACGGAGGCGAATTCGGTATCGCCCTGAACGGTGATCATGCTCACGAGGGCATCTCGCATGCTTTGATGGGGAACCTGAAGGGATCGTTCCCACTTGGCTCGACCGGCGTAGTCGCCGAATTCAATGACGTCGCCAGCACGCTCCCAGTCGAACTGGATGGAGAGGTCAAAGTCGCCCATCCATTCACGGTCGTAGCCGACGTTGTCTTGCCAGGTTTTGAAATTCTCAATCCAGTCGTCCCAAGTCTTCGGTAGGTTGTCCATGGTTGAAGGTGGACGGGGACCTCCTTATACCCTTTACGAACATGTTCGTGCGAACATGTTAGCCACTTTGGCGACGGATCTCTTCGGTAAAGGCATGAAAGACGGCCGACTCAATGCGTTGGAGTTGGTTCGATAGCGTTGATTTGGCGACGTTGAGCAGGCCGGCCAGCTCGGTCAAATTGATGCGACGAGGTACATCCCAGTAGCCTTCGCGAGAGGCGACTTCGAAGACCTCTCGCTGACGCGGTGTCAGCAATCGAGCGCCCGTGCTTCGTGTCGAGAGAAGTCGGTGGGGGATCTCATCGCTTCTGAAACGGTTGATCAGGGCTCGCATGGTTTCGCGCGTGCCCTCAACCGTCCATTCAACCCAACCGTCTCGAACTTCGAAGGGTGTTCGCGGCACGACACCAAGGTCGACGAGCGGTCGCAGGAATCCGCCTCCACCCGCCGAGATGTTGACCGAGAAACGACCGTCTTCCGGCTCGCTGCATTCGTCGATACCGCCGTGGGCCTGCACGGTGGCGTGGATGGACTCGTTGCTCCAACAGCGAGCGGTACCGCGCCCTTTGCTCAGCGGCATGTGTTGTTCGATGCGAAGCGTTGCGGAAGGATGCTCGCGTGTCACGTCGCCAGCCCAGTGGCCTTGAGGGAGACGGACGTCGATTCGCAGCTGTTGAGCCATGGTTGCGCCTCGGTTGCTCACAGGGGTCGTCGCTGCTCGGACCTCACCACGGTGTTCTTGGCGACGTCGATGAGTTCGTTGTAGGTGGTGGTGTGGGTGGCCTCCACCTTGACGCCCGGCAGGTAGCCGTCACAAACACCAGCGGCAGCAAAAATGGCGTCTTCACTCTGGCAAAGGTCGTGAGCCTTCCAAAGGCGGGTCAAGTCGTCGCCCACCATGGTCCCTGCACGCGCTTCTTCCTCGGGCGAGCGGAACATGAGTCGTCCCTCAAACATCCCTCCAACACCTCGAATGGCCGTGGCTGAAATGACGCCTTCAGGCGCAGCACCGATGCCCATGAGCATGTCGTACGGGCCGTCGTCCTTCGCAGCCCAGATGGCGCCGGACACGTCGCCGTCGCTCAGCAAGTGAAGTTGGGCGCCAGCGTCTCGAATCTCCTTGAACAACCCCGCATGACGCTCACGGTCGAGGGCCACGATGCGAACATCACCTGCTTCGCAGTCAAGGACGTGCATGGCCTGTTCGATGTTGTAGGCCACACCACCGTCAAGGGCGACATGGTCGGCAAGGGCGGGTCCGGCAGCGAGTTTGTCCATGTAGCAATCGGGAGCGTGAAGCAACGTTCCTCGGGGGGCCGCTGCCAGCACGGCGATGGAATTTGGAAGGTTGTCGGCACAGTTGTTGGTGCACTCAAGCGGGTCAACGGCGATGTCGATTTGCGGGGCGCCCGCCTGACCCACCATGGAGCCGAGTTCTTCACCGATGTACAGCATCGGGGCATCGTCTCGCTCACCTTCGCCGATCGCCACTCGTCCGTCGAACGGCACGGCGTCGAAGGTGCGTCGCATGGCTTCGACGGCAGCGTCGTCAGCAGCGTTTTTGTCGCCTTTTCCTCGCCAAGCCGCGGAGGCGATGGCCGCCTGGTCGACGGCCTCTACAAAGTGGTGTGCAAGCTCGCCGATGATGCCCATGAGTGACCGGAATCGCGGGAACGCCATCAAGTCAACGGTTCAGTTTCCCTTGAATTTCTCGACGACTTGAAGGTCGGTGATGCGAGCAACAGGGTACTGGCCTTCGTCGTCCTTTTCGAGGGATTTCACCATGTCAAAGGCGCACAAGAGGCCGGCGGCGACGCCGGTGAGCGCCTCCATTTCGATGCCTGTTTTGTAGTGAGCGCTGACCGTCACGGAGCACCACAAACCGGTGCCCTCCCACGACCAATCCACGGTGGTCCCCTCGAGGGGAATGGGGTGGCAATGAGGGATGATACGAGGGGTGTCCTTCACGGCTTGAAGAGCGGCGATGGTCGACGCCTCGAAAACGTCCCCTTTCTTGATGTTCCTTGAAACGATGGCGTCCTTCGTGGCTTGGCTGAACAGCACCTTTCCACGGGCGGTTGCTCGTCGCTCAACCACAGGCTTCTGTCCGATGTTGATGATGCCCTCAATTGATTTCTCGCTCAACCCAACCCCTCCTTCCAGGTCTCCCCTTCGCTGGTGACTTCTTTCTTCCATATGGGTGCTTGCTTCTTCAATTCATCAATCAGCCATTCGCATGCATGAAACGCCTCTTTGCGATGCGGGCTGCCCACATGAATGGCGACGATGGGTTCCTGCGGCCCCACCGAACCTGTGCGGTGGGCCATGGCCACTGAACCCACGCCGAATTCCTGGATGGCTTCTTCCGCAAGGCGATGGAGGACGGGCGTCAATCGGTCTTGCCAAGCATCAAATTCCAACCTCAACACCTCGGCCTCACCCTCTGTTTCTCGCGTCAAGCCGACAAAGGAGACCACGGCGCCGCACCCTTCCGTGTCCATCTTGGCACGGAGGGCGTCGGGCAGAAGGACATCGGGCGCTTCTTCGACAAGGATGCGCGCTGCCATGGTCCGAACGAGAGGCGGGCATCATACAAACCTCACGCCTCCATGGCAAGCCATGGCCGACGGTTCCCCCGCCGACTCCATCACCATCATGGGTGCGGGGCTTTCCGGGTTGGCGGCCGCCACGCTTCTTGCTCGAGCAGGTCGCGAGGTGCACGTCCATGACATCCGCAACGATTCCGGCGCTCGGTTCGACGGTGATTTCCAAGCCTTGGAAAATTGGAGCATGGACGCTGACTTTTTTGACCAACTCGAAGGTTGGGGCTTTGATTCAACAGCGTTCAAATCCACATCGTTTTCAGTGGTGGACTTGATTCACCCCGACGATGTTGTCACCCAAGCCAAGACCGATGGTGTCGCCTACCGCATCGTTGAGCGCGGCACCTCGGACCACACCATCGACCAGGCGTTCAAGCGGATGGCCATCGAGGCCGGTGCGACGTTGCATTACAAGTCAAGGATTGACGAAAAGGACGCCGACATCGTGGCGTGTGGGCCAAAGGACACCTCGGCCATCGCACTGGGCGAAATCTTTCACACTTCGCACCCCAACCACATCGCCTTTCAACTGAACGACAAACTCGCTCCCGGGGCGTACTCCTACCTCATCGTCATCGACGGCGTGGGTCTCATCTGCACCTGCCTGTGGCGCAAACAAAAGAAAAGCGAACGGTTCCTCAACGAGACCATCGCCTGCTACCAGCGCCTCTACCCCGACATGGACATGCAGCCCGTAAAGCGGGTGGGCGGCAAAGGCGATTTCACGCTCAACGGCTTCTACACCGTCCCGGGGACCGGCCAGCACTTTGTCGGTGAATCCGGTGGTCTCCAGGACTTCATGTGGGGCTTTGGCATGCGAATGGCGGTGTGGTCCGGCGTCTTGGCGGCTGAGGAAATGCTCGGTGGCAAGCCCTACGAAAAGGAAGTCCGCCGTCAACTGCTTCCCTACGTCCAGACGAGTGTGGCCAATCGCTGGCTGATGAACAGGGTGGGCGACCGGACGTTCAAGCGCATGTGCGTGCAGTGGATGCGAGATCAGAAGCGAGGCGGGGACGGGCTGCGATGGATTGGGAAGTTGTTTCGTCCCAGTTTGTTCAAGCGCTTGGTGTTCCGCGTGACCTCACCGTTCATGCTCAAGCGAATGGAGGGCCCGACGCGCCCGCTTCGGCTGCCGTTCCGGAAAGCCAAACCCCGCGACGCGTGGGAACAGAGCGAAGCGGCGCTGGAGGTCAAAGCGCGATGGGAGGCGGTTCGGCGAGGTGGCGGGCACGTCTCCTTCACGAGCAACGCCGAGGGTGAGGCGCAAGAAATCTCAGCGATTTCTTCATAATACCAACCCCTGTGGCTCAAGGCATGAGCGACCTCTACGGATTGAAACTTGAGCCCATGCCAAACCGACTTGTCAACTACGGTGTGACCGACAACGGCATCGCCGTCATTGAACTCACGTCCGATTCGGCCGGTGCTCCCTTGAGGGTCCCAACGACCGCTCGCCCAACACCTACACTCACGGCATGATGCGAGACATCGACGAAGCCATCGTCCGTGCTCGTTTCGACGACAGCGTCACCTGCATCGTCCTCACCGGCAACGGTGCCTCGTTCTTCTCAGCGGGTGCTTCCATCCAGATGCTGAACAGCGTCAGCCCCGGCTTCAAGTACAACTTCTGCCTTCACGCCAACGAAACCCTCTCTCGCCTCGAGCAGACGGCCAAGCTTGTCGTGTGCGCCATCAACGGCCACGCCGTCGGCGGTGGACTTGAAATCGCCATGGCGGCCGACATCCGCATCGCTCGCAAGAACTCCGGGAAGGTTGGCCTGCCTGAGATCAACCTCGGTGTGCTCGCCGGAACCGGCGGTACCGCTCGCCTCACCCGCCTCATCGGCAAGGCCAAGGCCCTCGAGATGATGGTCACCGGCGAACTGATGTCCTTTGAGGACGCTCACGCTTGCAACCTCATCAACCACATCTGGGAAGGCGACCCCGATGACTTCCGCCGAGACATCCTTGACTGGTGCAGCCAGTTCACCCTGCCCAACAAGGCCGTCAAGGCCGTTGGCAACATCAAGCGCTCCTGTCAAACCGGTCCTGAAATTCCCTTCGAGTACCACTTGGCACTCGAGCGTGAGCTCCAAGCCGCCCTCTTCAATAGCAGCGACGCCAAGGAAGGCATCGCCGCTTACGTTGAGAAGCGTGTGGCCAACTTCACCGGTCAGTGAACTTCGGCGTGGTACCCATGGACAACATCCACGTTCCAGCCGACGTTCCCGACGAGTTGATCGAGACCTACCTCGACAACATGGCCGCCGCCACCGCGGGCACGGGCAGCATGAACCTCTTCGCTTGCGACCAGAAAATCGAACACCTGAACGACGATTTCTACGACGGCGGCAAGACCATTCCGCTCTCGTCGAACGACCCCGGGCATTTGTTTGAGATCGGTGCACGCGCCCACGCCGACGGCACCATCGGTGTCCTCGCCGGTCAGTGCGGTCTCATCGCCCAGTACGCTCGAGACCACCCCGACGTGCCCTACCTCGTGAAGTTGAACTCCAAGTCTCACCTGGTCAAGACCGCTCAGCGCGACCCCATCAGTCAGGCCCTTTGGGACATTGACGACGTGATGTCGCTGGTCCACAACGGCATCAACGTGGTCGGTATCGGCTACACCGTGTACATCGGCAGCGAATACGAGCATGAGATGCTGACCGAAGCCGCTCACTTCATTCGCCAGGCCCACGAACTCGGGATGATTTCGGTCGTCTGGATGTACCCCCGCGGTCAGGCTGTTGCCGACGAGAAAGACCCGCAACTGATCTCGGGCGCCGCAGGCGTTGCCAGTTGCATCGGTGCGGACTTTGCCAAGGTCAACTACCCCAAGGCCTTCGAGGGCATGACGCAACCTGAATCTCTGAGGATCGCTGTTGAGGCCGCAGGTCGCACGGGCATTATCTGCTCGGGCGGTGGTTCGCTCCCTCCACGTGACTTCCTTCAGCGCCTGTACGATCAAATGGCCGTTTCCGGCTGTCGAGGCGCTGCGACCGGTCGCAACATCCACCAGAAGACAACCGAGGAAGCCGTTCGCATGACGGCTGCCTGCCACGCGATCATTTGCGAAGGTGCCTCGGTTGACGAGGCCATGGCCATCTTCTTTGAAGGCAATTGAAATTCATCCGGTCCTAGATTCTCATGAATCACAGGGTAGCGAGTGATTCGAAAGCCCTGCGAGCCCTCTGATTGGGTCAAAACGAATCAGTGGGCTTGTCGGATTATCTGATTCACCCCATTGAATAAGGATTGAACAATGTACCAATTGGATTAATTAAAATTCATTCGCATTAAGCATTCGTTAGGATCATCTTGTGATTTGGGAAATGCTTGGAAAAAAGCAGAGAAATGGCCATCAGAAGATCCTGAACCTTCCGCATCTGTTGTCAAAAGAAAAGAGAGCGCTTCATCAAACATGACGCAATATCGTTTGGGATTTATTCCAACTCATGATCAAGGACAAGTCTTTCGTAATTGTTCTCCATGGACTGGGAAAAAAATGCTGGAGGGTATTTCCCGGCACTACGAGGACTTAATGGGTGCATATTGATCCCGTTGAAACCATCTTCGACGATGTTTCGACCCTTCAGTGGGCTAATGAGATGAAGAGGTGTCAATTTGATTGAGACATCAATCATAACAGATGAGATTAATCAGTCGTCTGGCAAAGGCGTTAGACAAGTGAAGAAATTCAAAATTCGATATTTCTTGCGAAAGTCAACAAATACTCAATTTGAAGAAAATTGTATTCCAAATTCAGCAACGGGAATGCACAAATTCCATTCCTTGGATGATTTCGACTGAGTTTTGATGATTCCAACAAACAAATGCCAATGCATCAAATTCTAATCCGTTCTCGGTTTCTGCTTCCCAAGCGAGATTCACACTGAATTAGCCGAAACAAATGAACATTTAATTGTGTTGCAAATCCGTTGATATCAAAATCAACATGGCTTATTTTCGTGGTTTGGTTCAAGAACTCATGCATCAATCATTGTTGCCCATCAAAACATCCAGTTAACAATTTTCAATTTGTAATCACAAGGATTCGCAGGAAAACACCAATTCGTCGATGAATTTGCAGCATGTTTAATGCATGGTTCAATCCGTTAATCGTTTTCTTTTAAATTCCATCACCGATGGATTTCGCTCGGCAGAAATGAGCATTTTCCTCACGCTTAAACCAATTTTCAACAACAATCCATTGGACATGCTCCCTGCATCGTTCCATTCTTAGCACCAATTCTGATTCAGCGCTAAACCAACAATCATTATGAAAAAAAATACGTTCACTCTTTGTGATATGGAAAAGCAGATTCCAGATTGAATGGAACAAGAGGACAAGAATGTTGAAATTTGGACATGCTCATACCATTTCTTATGAAGATTAAAATCTGAACTCATATTGCAAGATTTATTTTCTTAGGGAAAATTGATGTTCCAGATTGAAATTCATCAGGTCCTGTTAATCTCAATCCGTCAATTTTGGACTCGAAAACATTGTGTAAGCATGGAGGACTGCTCACTACACAGGAAAAACGTTATAATCTGAGCAGACAGATGAGTGAAAGGATAAATTGGTACTCTGCCGGGATTCAAATGATTATCTCCATGGGCAAATCAATTTTTGGATCCGAGGATGGAAAGGAGAAACATCAACGAAGTATCTCTTTCTTGCTTGACCATTGTATCGGAATTTGGTTCTCATTGGTTTTTTCACACTTTTGGATTCGGGCACGAGTCCAATTCAAATTTTTCTTCGTCCCAATCATGGAATGTGAATTTTCTTGTCGTAGTCGTATTGGCAGATCGTTCACTCTCTGGCTCCTGTAAAAACAACTCCAAAACAAGTGGCGAGAATACCTCTTCATTGGATAAAGGGAAAAAAACGACATAAGCACATGGCTCACAATTTCTTGGAATTTAGCAAAACAAAAATCGATTCTTTTCGTCATGTTTCTGCGGCTTGCATTGGCGAAATCCGTTGATTCAATCTTTATCTAACCGAATGAGGGTCAATGCACAAACCCACTGATTCGTTTTGACCTCATCAGAGGGCTCGCAGTGGGCTTTGTCACTAGCCTACCGTCTGCTTAGGTCTCCACGTAGCCGGATCTTTGAGTGAGGAGGTTCCCCTCCGTCACGGCTGTGCCTTGAGAGAGACGGCGGCAGGGCGTCGAGTTGGTGAACTCAGAGTTTCTCATCGCTGTTGGTCATGAAGTTGCCTTCACTGTCAACGATGATGGGCGTTCCCTCGACCCACTCAGGGCAGTTCTCTGACACCCAGGTGCGGGTGGCCCATTCACAGATGTCATAGCCGCCAGACAGGATGCCGGAGCGCTTGATGTAGCCGACCTTGACGATGTCCTTGTCCTTGGAGAGCACGTTGCCCAGCTGCTGGCTGGTGGTGCCATGACGCATGGTGCTGTTGATGTACTCCAGAATCTCTGCAGTGTTTCGTGGTCGATCGCCTAAGAATTTCTTGATTTTTTCACGGATGCGTGTTGTTTTCATGGTTGGTCCCTCCTGTCATTTTTTGAGCGGCCTGATTGGAAATGTGCCACTAAGGTTGAGGAGCGAGGCCGCTGATATAATGGTTCCTCCTCGGATGAACGATTTGGTTACGTTTGATGACTCAATTGCGGTGTATTTCCAACACTGCGGTACGAATATGTAAGTTATTTTTCACAGTTCCACTGGAAATGTATAACTAAATTTAACTTCAAAGATTTTTTATTTGCAAAAGCACTGGCCAAACCACTCCCGGGCATGCCAAGGTGACTTGTGATGAAACATCGCACCATCCGATCAACCGCTCAACGCCAAATTCTGGTCTGGTTGCGCCATGGTCCCTCAACGGTTTCAGAGATCGCCAAGCAATTCTCCATGCGAATGCCCCACGCCTCGCTTGCATGCCGACAACTGAGAGAGGCTGGGCTGATAACACGAGACGAACGCGGAGGGCTTCGAAACGCGCCCATCTACCTGAGCCAGTTCGGTCATGAACGGCTCGAAGAGGACGCGCTCGGAAAAATGCAGCAGTATGCGGGGGCTCTCGCCTCATCTCGCCATCCCTTGGTGCTTCATGCCGATGAGACCAACGTGCTCCTTGCTTACATGGAACCCCCTGAATCCTCCTTCGTTTTCGTCGGCGAACGACCAGGTGATGGCTCCACTTCCTCCAGTGGAAATTTAGGGGGGGCGTGGGTCTTGGCGCCACGCGATGCTGTCACGTGGTACACGCTCAGTGATGCAACCGTTTCTGCACCTCCTGCGCCGAGAGAATCCAGCACGCTGGCAGCGTTTGAATTGACGCAACAACGCATTGGTTTGGTCCGTGGCGTTGTGCTCGAGCAGCGCGGCCATCGCGGTTTGGTAGAAGGGCAGTCGTTCACCATGCGTGCACGACCAGGCCTGCCCGGCCCCTCCTTCCTCTCACAAGGTGAAGTTGAGATTGGCACCTTACCGGGGTTGAACGAAGGCTATGCACCGTCCGGCGGACTCTTGGCCCACCTTCGGTCCGCTGCCCATCGAACCTTGTTGCTTGGAAACATCACGCATGGCGCCTTTGCGCTCAGCGACTGTCCTTCCTCCTCACCTGTGCCGTTGCCGTATGCTGTCCTGCTGCACTGGCTTGCATTGAAACACCCGCGCATGGCGTTGGCTCGGCGCCAAGAACGTTATCTTGAGTTGGTCAAGGAACTTGAGACGAAGGTCAACCAAACGACCTCATCGCTCATGCGTTCACTTCTTCTCGAGTTCGGAGAGCAACAATGGACCCATGATGTGTTGCGGCCCGGTTGGTTCAACACCCACGGTGTGGGTGAGCGAGCCGTTGTGGCTGTGCTTCACCACGTCATGGAGGTGGGTTGGCTTCCATTTGTGATGGATTGGGCCTTTGAACAACCGAATCCTCCAGTTTTGTCTCGTTGGCTCACCCACCCGGCCTGCAGAGCGGTGGTGACGCGCCATGGTTCTCTACCCGAATCAAAGGGGAGCGCCCTGTTGGTTGACGGTCAAGACTTGGGTACGGTTGACGTTGAGTTGAGCAGATCGGTGAAGTTTGACCTCAACCTGAACCTCGACGAGGTGGAGTCGAATGCTTCTCGCCAACGAATGGATGCGGTGCCGAGCAACGCAGAAGAGTTGTTGACCGCCTCAGTTCGTCATCCAGAACAGGTGTTTTCGTCGCCTTCACCGGAGGGATTGACTGGTCAGCGCCTCACCGAAGCGCTCCACCTGTTCCCGACGGGCGATGAGGGCAGAGCCAATGAGCTGGAATCCACCGACCCACTGGCGTCGTGGATCGCCTCGCCTCCGAAGCATCGTCCTGCCCGGTGGATTCGTCTGCGAGACCGCCTTCCCGGCGGTTGGGTTGAACTGATGCCCGTCCACGATGTGCCCTTGGCCGATCTTCCCTTTGCCTTGGCTTCAGGCGGGCGTTCATGGCGGCGTCAGGCACTCCAGCGAATTCATGCCGAGGCAGCCCACGACATCACCACCGTGCTGCGCTGGCGTCAGCATCTCCAACCGGACGACGGGCATCGTTTTGCTGTGGCCACCTGCATGCTATGTTCGCTCACCCCTTCGCTTTCAGAGCATGTTGCTCTGTTCGAGGACGCTAGTCGTGCATGGTTTGAGGCTCCCATGAACGAGCAAGATGTGTTGGAATGCCTCTTCGGGCCGTCCACAACGGGTCACGATCAGGCCTTGCTTCAGCGGTGGATGGACCGTTCCATGCTCCAGCCAAAAGGTTCCATGTTGCGTGCGTGGGCCATCGGGTTGGGCATCGCCCAACGCCAGGAACCATGGCTGCCTGAAACAGAGCGAACCCTCATGGAAGTGCTTCCCTCGACGTGGTGGTCACCTTTTGCGCAGCGTTGGCTCACGACCCAACTGTCCAGTCAAACCGGCCGCACGTGGCTCGCCAACTTCGAGTGCAGTTGGCCTGCCTTGTTGGCCCGAGCCCACGGCGAGCGTTCCCTCTTCCCCGGCCATGCTGGTGAACACCCCGGCTTCACCCTTGACTCCACCTCGCTTCTTCCGGTTCAACTTCTGCCTGAGGGGGTTGGTAAGGCGGCATTGACGGACGTGCACGCCATGGTGCATGCGCTTGAACAGGGCGCGCCGGTCCCGGTCCTCTCGACGCATCCGTCGGCGGGTTGGCTGGTCCGTCCGGTTGAACAATGGCCCGTGTTTGGAAGGGATGTCATGGCCGTGGGGGACCCGGACATCGGCGAGGTGTTGTTCACGCGGAGCTTCCACGCCCGCCATCTATCCTCACGCCGATGAGTTGATATGGAGTCGGCCAAAGGCCACATTACCGTACCTGCAACATCAGGCTGAGCGACTGTGAAATGAGCAATGACGTCTGACACCACGTGTACGGCCGCAATCGAAGACTGGGACGACCCTTCGGGGAGTGACTTCCGGTGCAAATGCGGTAAACCATCGGTGGGTTATGGGTCCTTGTGCGACGCAAGAATGAACGCAAGACAACCACCTTACCGGACAGTACGCCCCGACACCGAGGGTCAGGCCTCGGAGGAAACTGTGAACAAGGCCGTTAGGTGTTGGGGCACAGTCCCATGATGCCCCTCTCAGCGGGAGACGGGGCGATGACCTCAAAGGCCCGTGGCTGAACCAGCCTTCATGGGAGAGGCGCCCCGCTTCAACCGATGCTTGGTGGGCGGTACCTTTGACCGCTCATGCCGGGCATCGTTTGCTCCTTGATGCAGCAGTGCGTGCAGCAGCGCACGTCGAGGTCCACATCACGAGCGACAAGATGGCTGACCAGAAATCGGTGAACATGCAGTCGTTCGAAACGCGTCAAGACGAGGTGCTCAATTGGGCAGAACGCCATGCACCGCGCCGGGTTTCTGTCCACGAATTGTCCGATGTCCACGGGCCTGCTCCTCATCATCCCGAAGCCGACTGCATTGTCGCCACACCGGAAACAAAAGCCGAATGCGAGCGCATCAACCTCAAGCGTGTGGAGCATGGCCTTCCGCCCCTCCACATCGTGGAGGTCGCACATCTTCGGGAGGTTGACGGCGCCATCATCAGTTCAACTCGCATTCGAAACGGTTTGGTGGACCCGGACGGCCACCCATGGATGGCCGCAGCATGGAGGCAGGCCGTGCTTCGCATGCACCCGAGGGCCGAACCCGAACTCAAATCTCCCATGGGGACGCTCTACAAAGGCCCTGAATCTTCACCTGAGATCGCCATGTCGGCGGCCCTTGAGGACCTTGACACCTCCGAAGTGATTCTCATCGCTGTGGGCGACGTGACCGTCGCCACGTTGCTGTCGATGGGGGTGGTTCCCGACATGGCGTTTGTCGACGGGCAAACCAAGCGCCAAGCCCTGGACGAGGAGGACCAAGTCGACCTGTCAAAGTTCCCGCATCGGCTTGGCGCCACCAATCCGGCTGGGGTCTTGACACCAGATTTGCGAGCGGCCATTGAGCAAGCATCCACCTTGGAAGAGCCCGTGGTGGTGGTGGTGGATGGCGAGGAGGACCTCGCACCGCTGTACATTCACCTGCATGTGCCGCTCCACGCCGTGGTCCTGTACGGCCAACCTCACACCGGCGTGGTGGTTCAGCCCAGCAGCCTTGCGACCAAGATGCGTTGCCGCCGTCTTCTCGAGTTGTTTGAGGTGGAGTGAATGGCTGACCCCTTCGTCTCCATCACCGTGTGCGTACGCGACGGCGCTCACTGGATTGCAGGTTGTTTGGACGCACTCCTCGCGCAAACCTACCCGTCGTTCGAAATCCTGGTGGTGAACGACGGTTCAACGGACGATGCTGCGCCGGTGTTGGAGCCCTACCATGACCCCGAGGGGGTGAACGGTGTTCCGCTACGCGTCCACCACCAAGCACCCCTTGGATTGTCAGCTGGTCGTCAATGGGCGGTTGAACACGCCAAAGGTGACTGGGTGGCCATCACCGACATTGATGTACGCCCTGAACCGGACTGGATCACCAATCTGGTGGCCCACATTCATCCCATTGACGAGCGGGAGAAGGTGGTCGCCGTGACGGGTCGCACCGTATTTGAGCAAGCCAACGACCTCGTCAGTCGCCTTCGTTCGGTTGAAATCGCTGCCAAATATCGGGCTCGCCCCCGAAGGACAAGTTTAGCCAACGGCCCCTGTTCAATGTTCAATCGAGAAGCCCTCATGGAGGTTGGTGGGTTCGACCCCTCGTGGTACCACGCTGAAGACATGGAGGTGAGCCTCCGCCTTCTTCAGGCAGGAGGGACCATCGTCTATGCCCGGGATGCGCTGGTGAAGCACGTGCCCGAAAGCGGTGCCGCTCATTTCCTGGCCAAACGTCGCCGAGACGCTCGTGCGCACGTCCGAATCGTTCGCCACCATCCAAAACGGCAACGCAGCGGACCGGGCTTTGATTTTCTAGGCAGTTCCACCATGGTGCTGTGCTTGCTTCCCCTCTGGCTTGCTATCCTCGTATCGGGTGCACCGTTCCTCCTCGGATTGCTCACCGGGCAATTTGGATTTGACCAAACTGCGTTTGACCATTGGGAGGCTCGTGTGTTGCTTGGAGCCTTCCTTTTGCTTCTCGTTCACGAATTGCTTCTCTGGCGTGGTCGGTTGGGGGTGGTGAACCGTGAAGTCATGCGCTCGGCACCCACGAACAAGGTTGTCGCTATGCTCGGCGTTCGCCGTCTCACGTTCCGTTGGAGTCTCGCCCTTTGGCACGGCTTGTTGCTCGGGTTGATCGATGCCCTTCTCGGGCGAAACGGCCACCGTCGGTCGTGAGCCGACTCAATCGATGTTTTCGTCGCCAGGTGGGACGCGGCTGGCGTGATTCAAGGCCACACCTGCTGCCATGAGGGCGATGGTGACCGAATACACGCCAAGGTCAATCCAGCCCTTGTTGGCGAAGCCGAAGTAGAGGTAGAACGCAAGGCCGAGCAAGAGGCACCATGCTGCCATGGTTCGCTGGCCACCGGCCACCGAGGTGTCGTTGAGGGCCGTCCACGTGTCGTTGATGAGAAGGCCACGGAACCAGTCGGCGACCGGTTGTTGTTGGTTGATGGTCCGGGTGCCCAAGGCGATGAGGCCTGCGCATCCTGCGATGAAGATGGTGTCGCCAAGGACCTCATAGTGGAAGCCATCCTTTGCCTCACCAAAGGCGGCGTTGGTGGCTTCGAAGGTGAGCAGGCCGCCCCAAGAGACGTGGTAGGTGGGGTGAATCATGCCAAACATGTTCAGAACGGCGAGCACCAAGCCCCAAAGGCCAACGCACACCATCACGGACGCATAAACGGGCACCTTTCCGGTGGTGGATTGGGCGGTTGCATCGTCGCTCATGGGCCCTGCGACTTGCGAACTGCATTTAAGCACACCGAAACGGGCGAACGCTGGAGGAAACCGCCACCTCACAACGAGGTTTGGTGGTGGTAGTTGGAATTGAACACCGTGCGCATCTCTTCCTCGGCGGTGCCCATGATTTCACGGACGTCCACGTTGGCCGGGATGCAGGAATTGATTTCCTTGGAACGACCATAGCGGCCCTTGCTGACCGTGCGTGCGGTGACCAGACCCAGCATGTCAAGGTTGGAGATCAAACCGGAAATTCGACGTTGGGTCAGTGGGTTTTGCCGGATGTGCTTGCAGGCTTGGCGGTAAATGTCGTACACTTGGCCGGTTTGGACGTTGCGCAACCCGTTCTGTTCGTTGAGAAGAATCGCGGCAAGCACCAGTTTTTGTTGGCTGGGGAGGGTGGCGATCACGGGCGTCATCTGGTCGGATTCAATCTGACTTTGGGCGATGCGGACGTGGTTTTGGTTTACGATGGATTCGCCGGACTGTTCGGCCTTCTCTGCTGAAATTCGCAGCAAGTCCAAGGCACAACGAGCATCGCCATGTTCCTGTGCAGCCAGCGCCGCACACAACTCGATGACACCGGGTCCAAGGGCCTCGGCGTCAAGTCCTTCTTGGGCGTTGGCGGAGAATGTCCTGAAGTTGTTCGGCGTCGTAGGGCCGGAACAGCACGTCCAACTGGCCGAGTCGAGAGCGGACACGAGGGTCAAGGAAATCCGTGAACTTGAGGTCGTTGGAAATGCCGATGACGCACGAGCGGGCGTGCTTGAGCGAGGCGTTCATGCTGGTCAAATTGTACAGCAGGTCGTCGCCAGCCTTGCGAACGAGGTGGTCAATTTCGTCGAGGACGATCACAAACACACCGCCACGGCGGTCCATTCTTCGAACAAGTTCGTTGAAGACACGGTCGGTTGGCCATCCAGTGAAGGGGATCTCATCTTGTTCAAAGTCCTCAAGCAGTGAATTTCCGATGTGGCTGAGCACCCGGTACTGCGTGTCGATTTGGCGACAATTCACCATGATGGACTCCACCTGTCGACCCATGGTCTGACCCTTGGCTCGAAGGTGGTGGCAGACGTAATCCGTGACCGCTGTCTTTCCGGCACCTGTCACACCGTAGAGTGTCATGTTACTGGGGATGTGGCCCTTCAGGGCTTCCCAGAGGTTGTAGGAAATTTTCTCGATCTCTTCCTGTCGGTGAGGAAGTTGAGAGGGGCGGTAATTGTGACGAAGATGTTCCTTGTTTTTGAAGAGGGTTTTCTGGGAAACAAACTTGTCGAAGATGTTGGTTTCCATTGAATTTCACCTCCCTATTTATACCAAGGACGAGGGAGTCAATTGCCGACTCACCGCCATGAGTTGGCTGAGTCCGAGTCCCCCTTATATGCCTGTCCACGAGGAGGGATGGGAGGCCCTGATTTAGTGAAGCGTGGACTCCTCAATTGAGGATATAAAGTAAGGGGAGAACGAACGAAAATGAACACTTTCCGAGCCACAAATTTGAGTTCAGGAATTCACCACCCATCGTCCGCCGGACCATTCGATGTTCATCCCGTCACTCAGGTGGATGACATGGTCGGCAAACACGGGAAATTCCGATTCGAGAACGGTGGGAAACGAGGACGCTTCGTCAATGTAGGTGTGGGTGATGCCCAGCGGTGTCGAACACCGCTCCGAGAGGGCGCGAACATCCATCGGTTTGTGATGATGGGTTGAAGGAACCCAATCGGGAAAACCCATCTCCAGGATGGCAAAGTTCGAGCGCTCGATGGCGTCGTAAAGCGTGTCGCACGGGCCGGAGTCACCGCTGTGGACGAAGGACGCACCGCTCGGGTGCTCGAAGCGGTAGCCGTGGGGTTCCACGGCATCGTCATGATGCACCTCGAACCGTTCCCAGCGCCACCCGTCATCGAGTTCACCGACGTCGTCCATGACCCAGGTGACATGGTCGATCATGCTGTCAAGTGAACCGGGGAAGGCCAGCTGGCACAATTGGGTGAGCCGTTCCTTCACGAACGGGGTTCCTACCACGGTCAGCGGCGCAACGCCCTCGCGGTCCGAGATGTACTTTCGCTCCAGAAGTAGAAACGGAAAGCCGAACACATGGTCCCCGTGCACGTGGGTGACGAACACGGTTCGGAGGTCGGCGATGTTCATGCCGTGCCGTCGAAGCCCCGCCAGCGCCGTTGGAGGAGCGTCGATGACGTGCTGCTGGTCGAACATGGCGAACGAGTGATGCCGTCCGTGCGGGAGAAAGGCGTTCCCCGTGCCGAGCATGTCGATGCGGGGGGCCATGGCACTCGGAGTCATCGCGCCTTCTTCTTCCCATCGGTGGGCGAGGTTTGCCGTAGGGATGCGAGGGCATACCAAGGATGATATAGCCACCTTTGGTGCCAAAATCAACCCCCGTGGTTTGAGGTGACGCAATGAGTGACTGGTCCGCAAAAAACCCCTACATGACACAGATTACGGAGAACTTCATCCTCAACGGCGAAGGCTCGAGGAAAGAGACCCGCCACATCGTGTTCGCGCTCGGCGATTCGGGCCTTGACTACAAGGTCGGCGACGCCCTCGGCGTGATCGCTGAAAACCCTCCTCACATCGTGGATGAACTGCTCGAAGTGCAGGGCTGGGGCCGAGAGGCGACGGTGACCACCCACAACGGGGAGCGCACCCTTTACGACGCGCTCAAGAAAGATTTCGAGGTCCACATGGCGAACAAGAAATTCGTGAAGTCGCTTGCAGAAAAAGTGGTGTCCAGCGGAATGAAGATCAGCATGAGCATCGTGTCTCGCACCCGCAACGATGCGACATGGTCCGCCACCGACGACCAGCAAACGCCTCCTGCGCTCCGCCCCTCCGTGCCATCGGACGACCCTGCTGCTCAGGTCGAGGCCATCACCGCCGACACCAAGGCCATCGAGGACTACCTGTGGACCCGAGATTACGTGGACATC
Source organism: Candidatus Poseidoniales archaeon (assembly GCA_038144595.1). Lineage (GTDB taxonomy): Archaea > Thermoplasmatota > Poseidoniia > Poseidoniales > Poseidoniaceae > Poseidonia. Next base: position 201,202 of record JAYQOB010000008.1, read on the forward strand.
ATGCGAGAATTCGACGTGAAGTACTCGCCTGAAGAATTCCTCGAACTGGCTGACCGCCTCAAGCCTCGCCTCTACTCCATCGCCTCGTCCCACGACGCCCACCCCGGCTTCGTCGAGCTGACCGTCGGCATCGTCCGTTTCGAATACAACGGTCGAGCCCGTGGTGGTCTGTGCACGCAGTTCATGGCCGATGAAATCGACACGTCCGGTGCGCCCATCGGCGTGTTCATGTCGCCCACCAAGTCGTTCATCCTCCCCGAGGACAAAGACACAGACATCATCATGGTCGGGCCGGGCACGGGCATCGCACCGTTCCGTGCCTTCATGGAACAGCGTGTCTTTGACGGTGGTTCGGGCAAGAATTGGTTGTTCTTTGGCGACCAGTCCGCCAAGACCGAATTCTACTACAAGGACGAGATTGAGTCGTGGATTGACGAGGGTCATCTTTGGCGATTCACCACGGCTTGGTCTCGCGACCAGGCTGAGAAAATCTACGTTCAGCACCGCCTCAAGGAGCACGGTGCTGAAGTGTGGGAATGGTTTGAGCGAGGTGCCTATTTCTACATCTGCGGCGACAAGCAGTACATGGCCAAGGACGTCCACCGAGCCCTCATCGACATCGCCATTGAGCACGGTGGTATGTCCGAGGACGATGCCACGCACTTCATCGAGAAAACGATGATGCGCGAGCAAAAGCGCTACCTGCGCGACGTCTACTGACCAACGGCGCCCGTCCGTTGGGCCGTCGTTCTCGTGGACAGGTGCACCAAGGCCTCAAAACCCAAAGGTCGCTGTCGCCGACATGGAGGAAGAGAGCATCGGCTTCAAAGCCCGATTGGTTTCGATGCTTCTGCGCCTCCTGACCTTGGGGCTCATCGCTGTTGCCCTGATGATTTCCACCGAAGGCATCGTGATCGTGGTGCTGCTGTTTGTCCTCGTCGTACCGTTTGAGAAACTGTTCCCGCGTCATCGAGGCCAAAAGGTCAGACGACCTCACTTGGATACGGACGTGGGCTATGCGCTCGCCTCACCGTTGATGGGTCTGCTCACGGGCTTCGTGGCCATCGCCATCGGCCTGCTCAGCCTGGCTTGGATTCCCGGACTTCTGGTCGCACCGTACGTTGCCAAGATACCGGCGGCCTATTTGCCGGTGGTTGGGTTTCTGCTGTTCGACGCCTTGGTGTACTGGACGCATCGCTTCTACCACGAGATTCCGGTGTTGTGGAAGTTCCACGCCATTCACCACTCCACCGAGCACTTGGATTGGGCCAGTGGGTTCCGCGCTCATCCACTCGACGGGACCATCTTGGCTCCTGCGTTCGTGTTTCTTGTCACTGCAGGCTTTTCCTTCGAATTGACCGGAGCCCTTGCCGCAGCTCAACTCATTCTCGGATTGTTCCTCCACGCCAACGTGAGGTGGCGACTCAAGTGGCTGCAGCGCCTCATCATCACGCCTGAATTTCATCACTGGCACCACACCAACGAGCGGGATGCGATTTGGACGAACTACTCCACGTTCCTGCCGCTTTGGGACCAACTGTTCGGGACCTACTTCATGCCGAAGGACCGACGTCCACAGTCCTACGGAGTGAACGAACCCATCCCTGACGGCATCCTACGTCAATTGCGCCATCCGTTCAAGGGATGGAGAAACCCGTTGTGGTACCTCATCCATCCCTTCCAGTCCCTGCGACGTTCGTTGAGGTTCACGAGAGCCATCCTTCGCTCCATGCGCAAGTCGATGTTTCGCAAGCGGGGCACGAAGCCATGGGACATTTATCCGCCTGAGGAGGTCGCAAGAACGCAATGATTGATGTTGCTTCTGGCCCAAGTTCAAGGTGGGTGTTCCTCATGTTGCGACCGCTTTGCTCATAGATTGAGTCGGCCGACGGGGCGCCATGGGCTTCAAGCGCGTGCTGATTGCCAACCGCGGCGAAATCGCTCTCCGTATCCTTCGCACCCTCCGAGACATGGGCATTGAGGCAGCCATCATACACGGCCGAGAAGACCGTTTGTCCCTTCCCGTCCAAATGGCGGACATCGCCTACCCCAACTACCGAGCCAACCCGCTCGATTCCTACTTGGACATCGAAGCCGTCGTGCAAGCCGCCAAGGAACTCGAATGCGATGCTGTTCACCCCGGCTACGGCTTTTTGGCCGAGAACGCCGCTTTCGTCGCTCGCCTCGAGGAAGAGGGCATCACCTTCATCGGCCCAGCCTCGGGCGTGATCACGCTGCTCGGCGACAAAATTGAGGCCCGCGCAGCGATGGAAGCGGCGGGATTGCCCACGGCCAAAGGCTCGTCCGAACCCATCGCCAGCGCCGAGGTCGCCAGTGCGCTTGCGGATGAAATCGGCTACCCTGTCATCATCAAGGCGGCCGCCGGGGGCGGTGGCATCGGCATGCAGATCGTGCAGCAGGCCGACGAGTTCGAGAGTGCGCTCAAACTCTGTCAGTCGCGTGCAAAGTCGGCCTTTGGCGACGAGCGCGTCTTCGTTGAGAAGTACATTCTGGGCGCGCAGCACGTCGAATTTCAGGTCTTGGCCGACGGCAAGAAGGCCATTCATTTCGGTGAGCGCTTCTGTTCCATTCAACGCCGTCACCAGAAGTTGGTCGAAGAAGGACCGTGGCTGACCGATGAGAAGCGAACGGAAATCGGTGCTTTGGTCTGCAAGGGTGCAGAAGCTGTGGGCTACAAGGGCCTGGCCACCTTTGAGTTCCTTCGGGACGCCAATGGCGATTTCTACTTCCTCGAGGTCAATCCTCGTGTTCAGGTCGAGCACACGGTCACCGAACTCATCACCGGACACAACCTCGTCGAACTCGGCATCCGAGTCGCCCAAGGTGAGGCCTTGCCGATGGAGCAAGAGGACATCACTTGGCGAGGCCATGCCATTCAATGCCGATTGAACGCCGAGGACCCGCGTGAGTTTGTGCCCAGTCCTGGCCGCCTGTGGGAGTGCCACTTCCCCAGCGGATTTGGGATTCGCTGCGATACGCACGCCCATGCCGGCTACGAGATGCCGGGCTGTTTTGATTCCCTGCTGGCCAAGCTGTTGGTGTGGGGCAGGGACCGTGAAGACGCCGTACGTCGCATGAAAACCGCGCTGGATGAAACGATGATCACGGGCGTTGAACACCTCATTCCGCTGCACCGCCGCATCATGGACGAGGAAGATTTCAACAACGGTGACATCACGATTCAGTACATTGACATGCACCAAGAGTTGCTGGGGTGAGCGAACATGAGCGTCCTGATCGTTGGTAGCATCGCATACGATTCGGTGGAATCGCCCGCTGGTTCCGTCGACAAGGCACTCGGAGGTTCGGCCACCTACGGGGGCCTCTCTTGCCGATTCGTTCAGTCCCTCCACGGTTCAAGCACCACCGGTTTGGTCGGTGTCGTGGGCGAAGATTTCGCACCCGAAGACCGAGCGTTGCTCGCTTCGGCCGGGTTAAACCTCGAAGGATTGGAAGTCGCACCCGGTGAGACCTTTCGTTGGGAAGGCGCCTACCAGGGCTCGATGGCCGAGGCAGAAACTCGCGCCACCTACCTCAACGTGTTCGAACATTTCCAGCCGGCCGTCCCCGACGGGCTTCATTCACCGGCGGTCTTGTTCTGTGCCAACTTGCACCCGGAGATTCAGCGGAGCGTGATCAACCAAACCGAGGCCAAGCGCTTGACCATGCTTGATTCCATGAACCTGTGGATCACCATTGCCAAGCCTTCGCTGCTCGAGGTCATGGGTGCGGTTGACCTTGTCATCATCAACGACGGCGAAGGCTCGCATGCTGACGGGCGACGACAACCTCATTCGAGCCATGCATGCCTTGGCTGAGCAAACGAACACGCCGACCCTGATCGTCAAGCGTGGTGAGCACGGCGTGGTCGCCCTCCACAACGGTGCACTGCTGGCCTTGCCCGCCGTCCCTACGGCGGACGTGGTTGACCCCACGGGATGCGGCGATACCTTCGCTGGCGCGTTGGCAGCCCACCTCTCAGGAGGCGAGGGCGCCGTCAGCCTCGACGAACTTCGTGAAGGGTTGATGGGCGCCACGGTGATGGCCAGTTTCACCCTCGAAGCGTTTGGGACAGAGGCCCTCACCAACGTCAGTGAGAGCGATTATCTGCAGCGGCTCGCCGAATACAAGGCCATGCTTGGCCACTGATCACTCGTCGTCCAAGCGAGGGACGTGAACGGTTTCGTCTTCCGCCGTACTGGGACGAAGGTCGCTGAAGGACATCGACGCCAAGCGCCCCTCCTCGGACTGGCTGAGTTCATTGGCGGTGGCGAGAAGTTGCGTCCCGATTTCGCTGAGGCGTGCGGCTTCTTCAGGTGCCATCACGCCACCCTCCTCAGATGAAAGGGAATTCATGACGTGTTGGGTGCGGTTTGGCGGTGTGGAGGCCTCGGTCTGCTCTCGAAGCGCACCCGAGGTCTCCGTGGTCGCATACGGGCTTGGCCGGACGAAGGTTGAAGCCCGCTCAAGCACGCTGCTCGAGGTGTCTCGGATTCGGGAAAACACGGTTCCTCCCCGCCGCGCTTTGGGCCGCAAGGTTTCGGTTCGACGTGGGCGGAATGGCGACTCTTCGATGGTGGTGGGCGTTTTTGGCCTCAGCAGCGTTGGTGTTTGTTCCACGGGAGACGGCACAGCTTGTGGTGCGCCCTGGATGTCCTCCCGTTCTTCTTCCACGTCGTCCAAGAGGCCGTCCAGCATGTCTGCATCCAGCACGAGGTCGTCCTCGGTCGGCTCAGGCTCTTCAGGTGGCTGCTGACCGGGGATGTGGGCGCCGTACTGATTGAGAAACGACGGGAAGAAGGAACCGGATCCATGTTGCTGAATTCCCTGGTACATGGGCGGCGTGGGATGGGGGATCAGCACCGGATTGTTCACGGGTGCAGGTCGGTGGTCAGGGGGGTAGGCCGTGGTTTGCACGGCACCGTGAACAGGCTGAAAACTGGAAATGTAGCCGACAACAGGCTGAGGAGGGGCTGGCTCTGGTTCGAGCGTTGGCATCCATTCGGGCTCAATCTCTCGTTGTTGTTCGAGGGGTTCGATGCCTTCGTCAGCGGCGAGGAAGCGCTCGAGGGCTTGCGGTGCTTGGAGCGGATTGGGCAACAGTGGGGCGGGTGGGACCTGTGCCTCTCGCCATGAAGTTCCACCCTCCGCCTCGATGGCTTTCAGTTTGGCTCGTACCTCGGCCATTGAATTGTTGTTGGCGAGGTGATGGAACATGAAACTGAGACGGTTGAGGTCCCGTTCGTTGCCGAACAGAACATGGGAGTCTCCCGAGGAGGTGTGAATGCTTAGCGTGGGTTTTCGCGTTAAAAACCGGCCGACGATGAGCGCGCTTCCTGCACCGATGAACCCCAGCCTGTAGGTGGGCGGCACCACCAGCCGATAGCCAATCCAGACCAAGGCCAGGCCGAGCACCACCAACCACGGAGGGACGAGGTTCGTGGAGTGGTGGCGCATGGTGGTGATGGCCTGAAGTCGCATGTCCACGGTGGCTTTCCGCTTGCCTTCGATGCTCAGCATGCGCTCATCCAAGGTGATTTTCACCCGTTCTGAAGGCTCTGCCAACCGGAGGGACAGGAAGATTTCCTGTTCCATCTCGCTGGTTGGTACAGTCCCCTGCCCAATCTCGCGCATCCCAAATCCGAGCCGGTCGTTTGGGGTTATCAAACCACCGATGATGGTCCGGCATGACCGCAGGAATAAGCGGCGTGGGCTCGAACGCCGTCAGGCGTCGTCTCGCACCAGAACGGCTGAACCCATGATGCGGGGTTTTGAGTCGAGTTGGGCGATGAGGACCGAGGGCGGGTTGTCCTTTCGGATGAACAAGGGTTGGTCCCATTCGACCACCAGCGATTCACCGGATGCATCGGCCACACGACCCACGACAAACTGCAGGTCCACGCTGGCGTGAATCACGTCGCCTTTGGCGAGCACTCGCTTTTGGAACGGCGAAATCGTCAGCTGGACGGTCGACCGTTGATGCTGTTCAACGGCCAGTGGCACGGAGATGTTGGCTCGCTTGTCCTCCACCGGTGGATGAACGATGATGGTGCCTCCCGTCAGGTGTTCTTCCTTGGCGTTGCGAAGCGCCAGACCGACTCGGTCGCCTGCGCTGGCCACATCGACATCGTCGTCCATGACCTGGAGCGATTTGGCGTTCCCTGTACCGTTGGCCGGCAGGAGCAACACCTCGTCGTGGACGTTGACCTTGCCGGATTGAACGTAGCCGATGGCTACCAAACCGATGCCTTTGACGTTGAAATGCTGGTCAACGGGGAGCACGAGGGGGGCGTTGGCGTTGGCTTCCAACACCCCTTGGATTTCGTCCATCAGGGCGTACATGCGCTCGCGAAGGTGGACGCCGTCGTTGCGCTCGAAGGTCCACGATTCGAGCCCGACCTGTTTGAACAGCATCTTGACTTGGTCCTCGTTGACCCAACCGCCTTCAGGTGGATTCACCACGGCCAAGCCTCGCTTGATGCCAGCGCTGGCAAACGCGACCAAGACTTCACCCAGCGAAGCGTCCACGGCGGTCACCTCGATGATCCCGGCGTGAGAGGTCGACAGGGCGTTGAGGAATGGAGGGAGCCGCTCGGGGTATTTGGCGGGACGAATGAGCGAGAGAATGCGTGCGCCGTCCGGGCCGCTCTCTTTGTTCACGTAGGTGTGAACGTCCCGTTGGTCGGCCGCTTTGGCGATGCTTCGAGCCAGTTCATCGGATGCGATTACAGCGACGTTGAGCACGACCATGAGGTGCCGAGATGGCAGCGATTGAAGAACCAATGGGTGGTCAGGCTTCTCGCTTGGCTTTCTGTGCCAGCATGTTGTCCCGAATGGCCTTGGCCTTGGCCCACTCGGCTTGCTCCTCCTCGGATTCGGGGGTGAATTGAGGTACGGGGATGGGTCGCATCATGGAATCAATGGCGACGAAAAAGAAGTAGCCTTCGCAGATGATGCTTTTCTCCCACGTTGCTTTGCTCATCGTGTAGGCCGTCACTTTGGTGCACGCCGTGTGGCTGCTGGTGTAGACCACTTGCCCGGACACCTCGAGAAGATCGCCCTGCCGTGCCGGAGCGATGAAGGTCAGCGTGTCGATGGAGATGGTGACGAATTCCCGATGCGCAAACTTCGCACAGGCGATACCGCCCGCTTTGTCCATCAGCGAAAGAAGTCGACCGCCGAAGAGGGTATTGTAGGCGTTCGTGTCCTGCGGAAACACTTCTTCGATGAGGGTCACCGGTTCGGTTGAGTAGGGTTCCATGGTCCTTCCAAGGTGTTCACCCTCATAACTCATCTTGACGAGGTGAGGGAGATATGCAGAAAACGGGGAGGATGTCTTGAAAGCGACGAGATTTTAGGGGGACAAACCTTCGCGGAGGTGCAGGTGACACCATGTCAAATCAAACACACCCGAAAACCAAGCCAATTTTCCTGATGTTGTTGATGCTTCTCGCTCCGTTTGCCTCTGCCAACGTCACCACGTTCGCTGACGGCAGTTCGGAGGTCGACATCGAAATTCGAGACGGCAACGACCTCGAGAATCTGGTCGACGGCGCCATCAACCTTCCCGACGGTGAAACGGTCACCGGGGCTTCAATGATCATCCACACCCAGATGGTTGAGCACGGTGCTCACTCCCGCATCGACGCAGAAATTGACGTTGGAAGCGGGCCCGGGGTGCGTGTTTGGAACCCCCAGTACAACAACCAACTCACTGATTTTTCCGATGAATCCCTCTTCCAGTACGAGGACGGAAATCAAGCGACGGCCATTTCTCTGGTTTCCGAAGGCTTCCTCACTGATTTCGAAGGTACTCCTGCAGGCTTCACTGATTCAACGGACCCCACCCTCATGCCGTCCAGCGGCATCGGCTGGGAGCACGGTTCGCTCTCAACGACCGACATTCCCGGCGGCTGCGCCTCTGGACAACAGTGCTGGGGCACCAACCTCGCCGACACCAACTACACCGACGATAACGACGACGGTAACACCCCACCTTCCTACCTGCCGTTCACCGTCTCCATGACGAGCGCTGAATTGTTTGTCGACCCGCTCCTCAAGAGCAAGACGGCGTACTTCGACTCCTGGCACAACCTCGAAACGTCGACCGGTTCCCAACAGAACAGCAAGCGCTTCTCGGACTGCGCCTACCTTGAAATCCGCTCCTCGCCCAATCCCGGTTTCCCACCCGACAACACCGGCTTCGAGTACATCGCCATCGACCAGCAAGCCAGCACCGGTTTGGTGTACGGTACCAACTACGCTCAAGGTGGCGGCTTTGGAAGCAACTGGGACGGAAAGATCACCAGCAACTGCGGTGGCCTGCAAAACGGCAGCCAATGGGAGTGGGGCCTTGCAGGTTCCTCCACGACGGCCCAGAACCCCACGGGTTGGACCAACATCGCCGTTGACCTGACGGATTACATCGACGAGTACGTCCAACTTCGCTTCGTCCTTGACCACACCGCACGTTCCGCCATGAACATCGATGACAACATGTCGGGCTGGTACGTCGACAACTTCCGACTGGGCGACCTCTTGCCTCAGAGCGCCAGCATGACCGTCCGTGGCATGACGCCGTCAACCTTGGGCGGTGAAAACCACCCCAACGGCTACGGCATTTTGACCGTTGAAGCCGAGACGTCCCTTTCTGCCACGCTGACCGTCGATGTTCTCGACACCAACAACAACCCCATCACGGGCAAGGACGGCTCCATGATGACCGGTCTTTCCGGCGACATCATCGAATTGTGGAACATCGATACGGCGGACTACCGTGCTGTCAACCTGAAGTTCAACTTCGACTCGGGTCCCGACCGACTCTCGACGCCGGTTCTCCACGGTTTCAGCATCGGTTCCCGCGTGGGAACTGGCTTCAACTTCTCGGCGATTGGCCCTGTTCAAATCGACGGCGGCATCTGGCAAACAATGGGCGGTGGAGAGCCCATGATCTACGTTCCGAACCTGATACGGGACGCCTACAGCCCTGCACTCGAGCGCAGCAAGTTCAGCTACCCCATCACCGCCATGACGCCGGTCATCCAAGACGACTGCAGCGAATCCCCGTCCATTGAGATCACGCCCACCGGCCAAACCACCAGCGTCAGCGTTGAAGACGGCGTGAGGTCCACCTTTGACGAACCGTTGTTCGGCTTCAACGCCGTGACCTCGTACCAAGGACCTTGTGACGTCGGTGGCATTTGGTTTGACTTGGAATTTGGACACCACGCCGAGAACGTTGTAATCGACGTGGCCAACGATGGCGACGTCGACTACGGTTTCACCGAGCCCGCGTTTGACATGTTTGGTCGTCAAACCAAATTTGTCTCGGGCACCGTTGACGGTGTCAACTACGCTGCCGATGATGCCACCCTCACCCTTGGGGTGAACGGCCAAGCGACCGGCGGCTTCTTCCTCCTGCCCGAAGGGGCCGACATTACGGCCGCAGATTTCGGTATGGACCAAATTTCCATCCGCTCGAACAGTGACCCGACCGAGGGCTTCGAACTCACGCTCATGGCCGGCTCCCAATCCGTTGTGCTCGGCGACATGCCCAACAGCACCATGCTGGTTCAGGAGATGCTCAACCAGCCCATGGACTTCGTAGGCGCTCTGAAGAGCCTGATGACCAATCCTTCCGTTGCGGGCACGCACCAGGACGAGTTTGGCCGCTACTGGGTCATGTTCCGGTTCATGGTTGATTCGCCGAACGCCTCGTCAGGAACCACGCTGGACATCGTCGACCTCGACATCGTCTACGATTACGCCACCACCCTCGACGAGACCGACGGCTTCGACATCGAACTCAACCAGGGCGTTGCCCTGTGGACCGGTGGCGCGACCGCAACCGTTCCCGTCGCCGTGTACAGTTCCACCGGTGGCGGCGTGATGCTGAGTGACCTGAGCGTCTCGTCCAGCACCGGCTACAGCAACACGCTGACCCTCACCGACAACCCGGTTGGCCTGTACCCGAACGGCGACATCTACGAAGTGGTCACGACGCACGCCGTTGACCCCTTGACCGGCGCTGCACTGGCCGAGGCCTGGCTGACCTTCGAGTCCGAATCTGGCTACATCAAACTCTCCTGGAGCGACTTCATGTCCTTCGCTGAAGCCAGCGACGAGCACGACCACATCCAACTTGAGTCCACGTCCTCGGTGGCGGACATCACCAACGGCAAGGAGATCACCTGGCACTTCCGCGTCAACCCAACCTGGGATGATACGCCCGCCGTTCGCATGTACGCTGGTCTCACGGCCACCAACGGTGTCAACGGACTTCCCGACGCTGTGTTGCTCGAACCTTCGGTCGGCAACGCCGTGGAAAACGATGCGGGCATCACCTCCTTTGAGTTGCAAAACAGCATCGGTGCACCGCAGTCCTTGAGTGGGGCTGAATCGGGACAAGACATCAACCTCATCGGCCAAATCCGCCTTGAGGACCTGAACGAAGCACCCGACCCCTCCTCCTACTTCCTCACGCTTGAATTGAAGCACGTCAACACGACCGACGGCAACATCACCGTGGAGTGGGAAGAGGTGGCGAACCGCTCTGGCGTCATCGGCGGCGACTTCAACTGGAACGTCGACCTTGGTGCCGCAGCGGGCAGCGAAACCTACCGCTTCGCAGCACGTGGGTACGACGGCGGTGAACTGCTGTGCCCGCCTTCGCAGTACAACCCCGACGAAACCTGCGCCATTCCGTTCGACATCACCATTGACACCTACGAGCCGAACCTGCTCGACCTTCAGGTGCTCAGCCCCGGAACCGACGCCAACGTCGACTCCAACTGGCGAACCCTGCTTGACGACACCTGGGTGGTTCCTCAGGCGAACCAGCAAATTCGCATGTCGAGCCAAGACCTGCCAAGCCCGCCCGCCACGCTTGACCTCCACCTTTGGGTTGAGAACGACCACGATGCGAACAGCGACGGTCTGCCCGATGCAGATGAATACATCACCATCACGCTCAACGGCGACGGTGAAGCACCAACGGCCAACTACTCTGGCAACTACAACGACTTGGCCAACGAAGGCCTGGAAGGCAAGGTGTCGCTCTGGATTGAAGGGTACGACCTCGCAGGCAACCCCATCGACGGTGGCGGGCCTGGCTTTGACAACGACCAGGTCACCTACGTGTCGATGTCGTCCAAGACGCCGGTGATTCGCAACTTCTTCATCGAGGACTCGAAGGGAAGCAGTTTCCTGAACTCCAACGAACTTCAGTGGGACGGCACGTGGAACCAAACCATGTACGCCGGCAACACCTACCACCTCATCCTTGAGGCCAGCGACGACAACGGTTGGCGAGACGTTGACTTCTTCCAAGTTAACCTCGACAAGACTGCTGATGACATGACCGTGTGGTACTTCCCACGCAACCAAACCGCCTGGACCGACAGCCCACATATCGACATCGTGTACGACGGGGACATCGCTCCCACCATGCTGACCATGGACAACACGGACCTCATCGACCCCTTCGAATCCGATTTCATTCTGAACATCCCAATTCGAATCGACTGGGGCATCGTTGGTCTTGACGGCAAGGACATTGAGCCCAAGTTGCAGATGCAGGACCTTGACAACCCGCTTTACACGATGCTTTCGGGTGTCCCGGGCCGCTACATCCAGATTTGGCGATACAGCGACGGCATTCAACTCGACTTCCGAACCGACGAGGTGAACAACCTCATGGTCACCCCGATGTTTGAAGATGCCAGTGCACCGTTCACCAGCGATGTCCGTCAAGGCTTCATCTTTGCCGGCGACACCGTGCAATTCACCGGTCAGTTTGCGTTCCGTGAGGGTATCTTTGACAGCGTCTACATCAACCCCGAAGTTGAACTGACGCTGGAGATCACCCGTGCGGATGCTGCAGAGGATTTCAACAAGGGCTACATCGCCACACCCGGCGAGGTCATCACGCACACCTTCACCGGTGGTGTGTTTGACATCAACATCACAGCACCTGTGTTCACCAACGAATACACCTACACGTACAAGCTCATCAACCTGCCCGACGGAGCTGAAGACTTCACGGCAGCGCTTTGCGCCACGTCGACCTCCTACGGTTGCGGTGAGTTCACCCTGAAGGTTGACCGAACACCCCCGAGGTGTTGCCCAACACGTGGCTTGCTGAGAAGGGTGCCCTGCCGACCGGTGCGGACGACCGCATCATCTCCAACACCCTGTCCACGGCCAACTACCACTGCGTTGACATTCAGGCCCAAATCAAGGAGCAGGAAGCCATGTTCCCCGGTGATCTTCAAGTCAACTGGATGTTCTACAGCAACACCATTGACTACACGCCGTGGTCCGAATACGCCGAATACTTCGGATTCGAACCTTCCTCGGCCACGTTGTCGTTGAGCACCCTCAGCGGTGGCTACCTGGCAACGGCGACCTGCCTTGACCTGTGGCCCCTGTCCGACAACGAGCCACGCGTGTTCGATGCCGAGGTGAACGAAGCCAACCAGCCCACGGTCGTGTTCTGGATTTCAGGTGCCGACTCCGCCGGTTCGACCGTTCGCTTGGGCGGTGGAGCACAGGAGGACGGCAGCGTGCTGCCCATCTTCTCCGGTCAGGCCCAGCACAAGTCCGAATACACCTTCATCGAAGAGAAGGCCACGTTCGAGATTCAGGACGTGCTCTTGAGCGAAGACCCACGTGTTGGCGAGAGCATGAAACTCCGCATCAAGGTCAAGAACACCGGTTCGATGGCCGGCGTGGCCGATTTGGTCATCAAGTCGGTGACCGATGGCGGTACCCCGGTGGTTGAAGACACGGTCTCAACGCCCGAACTGGGCATTCAAGAAGTGAGCGACTGGGTTGAAGTCACCCTCGCTCCGTTTGCCGCTCAAACCACGGGCATGTACTACACCATCAGCCTCAACGGTTCCAGCGAGAGCATCTACGATGGTTCTCAAGGCCAGTGGGCCGACGTGTTCAACGTCAAGGTGCAGGCAGAAGAGGACGATTCCAACCTGTTGCTCATCGTCATCATCTTGGTCGCCGTGGTCGGCGTCCTCGGTACGCTGGTCTTCGTGCTCGCCCGTCGGGGCGGCGGTGCCTCCATGCTTGACGATGAATACGAGGAAGAGGACGATGATGAGGGCTACGGCGAGGCCAAGGTCCTTGCACAGATCCCTGCCGATGTTGATCCCGAGATGGCACGAGCCATGCAGCAGTTCCCGCAGTGGACTCAAGAAGAAATCCAAGGCTACTTTGACCAAGGATGGAACATTGAGTCCCTTCAGGACTGGGTCAACAACCAGTGAGGCCCCTGCATGTCCTCGTTGTGGACCGATACGGTCTGGGAGGACCCTGACGGCGGACGCGTCATCGTTCACGGCACGATGCCAACGGTGGTGTATCCCAACGCCATGCGGCCACGGGCGACCTGGCACGGTCTGGCGCTGCTCGAATCGCCCGATGTCGTCGACCTGTGGATTCAGGAAGAAGCGGATGAAGCGGAATCACAAGGCATCAACCTCACGCATGCGCTGCTCTCCGGCGGGGCTTTCGGCAAATACATCGAAGGCATCGAGACGCTTGAGGGCCTTCAGGGCGGTCGTTTTCCCGATCCTGAACCTCGTCGTCTCCAGCGAAACGCCGACCGACACGGCCGGGCGGTCTTCTTTATCGAACCCCTGGCCGATGATGAGGACTGGGGCGATTATCTGACCCAGGAAGCAAGAGCCGTCTCCCACTGGCGAAAATTACTGGGCATGGTCCGCGTGGGGAAGCGATGGAAAAAGAGCGTCAAGCAACATCTGTTCAACGCCCAACCACCACCGAAGGGGCAATCCGTAGACTATTCGACAGCGAGCGTGTTGGCCGCTGCGTGGTGGGACCTCTCCGAATGGTTGAGCACGCCCGCTCTCGCGAACCGCCGCGATGAGCGCTACGCTGCGCGTGCACGGGGCGCCCTTGCCTCGCTTCGGTCCTACCTTGGGGATGACGCCACCCTGCTGCTCGTGGTTCACCAGCCTCACGCAGCGGCCATGGTGAAGGCGCTGGATGCAAACATGACGGTGGAGGAGATTTCATCAACAGCCGCCACCTCCACCCACACGGAGGAAGAGTGAGATGGCCACTGGAAGCATTGACGTGCGCGTTGAAAACCAACTCGTCCGATTTGTCTGTCCAACGCCCCTCAACCACGACCGTGTGGTCGCCGAGGTCGGCGGTCAACGCAACAGTGGCGTGGTGATCAAAGCGATGGATCGGCCACGAGCCACCCTTGTCATCGACGAAGAGGGGCGCATCGTCGTTCACGGTACGCACCGCGTCGAAGCAGCTCGTGCCGCCGCCAAGGAACTGCTCCTCCGCATGGGCATGGATGACAACGGTTTGGTGGCCGAGATGGGCCCTGTCGTTGTCTCGTTCCAGTTTGAGCAGTCCGTCAACCTCGAAGCCATCCCGGCCTCACTCCCCTCGGGTTCGGCCGAATACGATGCACGCTTGGGATGCACGACGCTGACCGATACACGCCACAGCCTGACCGTTCAGATTTGGCCCAACGGAAAGTGCGTCGTCGCCGACGCTCGACACCCCAACATGGTGGCGATGGCCGCTGTTTATTGGAAGGGCGTGTTCGCCGAGCAAGGATGGTTCGTGCAACGAATTTGAGGGGCTCGCATGGTCTACGACGGTCCGATTTTGGACAACCATTTCCACCTCAATCGTCGAGGGTTGTATCTGGATGCCGCTCTGGCGTTCCAACGTGTTGGTGGGACCGACATCGTGCTGGTTCACTGCCCTGATTTCACTGCACCACCTGAAACGCTGGCGGGTCATGAAGCGGCGTACAGGGACACCGTCGCCATGGCGCAATCGGTTCGGGAGGACGTTGGCTTGGGTGTTCGTGTGGTGCTTGGCCCTCACCCAGCGGCCTTCGCGCATCAGTTTGAGCGGTGGGTCGGCGATGAGGGTGCTGCTGGTAAGGCGCGGGCGGTCGAGAATTACCGCCACAGCATCGAGGCCGCCCTCGCGTTTGTTCACGAAGGTCACGCCCACGCCATCGGCGAAGTCGGAAGGCCCCACTGGCCTGTATCCGACGAAATCTGGGACCTTTCCAATGAGTTGCTGGACGAAACCATGCACCTCGCTGCCCAAGAGGGTATCCCGCTGCAACTGCATGTGGAAGGTGAGAGCGATGACACCTACCCCGACCTTGCCAAGCGAGCCCTGCGCCAGGGCATGGACCTGAAAAAACTCGTCCGGCACTACTCGCCACCGGATGTGCGGACGCAGAACACGCACGGCCTCACGCCCAGTGTGTTGTGCGGGAAGGGGGCGCTTGAGCGCTTGGTGGAGACACACACGAAAGCCAAGCACGGTTTTTTCCTCCAGACCGACTACATGGACGACCCCAGACGGCCGGGCGCCGTTCTCGGGCCCAAAACCGTGCCAAAGCGAACACAACAATTGCTCGAGGCCGGCGTGGACGAGGAGGTCATGTGGAACACCCACAGTGAATTGCCGGCTGCGGTGTACGGGCCGTGAGGACGGATGTGGAACACCACCCTCTTCACCGCAACGCCCCATCACATTCATGAAAGAGAATCAACACGTAGAGGTAGGAGGGAGTTGTTGATGCGACGCCAATGTGGTTCACTGCTCACAGCGCTGTTGCTGTGTTGCCTTCTCCCTGTCGCCGCTGCGCAGACGCCAACGGCACCGGGCGTTGAAATTGATTGCGACGACAAGCAACCGGAACTCAATGTCCACCCCCTCAACGACCCCGTGGTCGAAATTACTTGCACCGTGAAGAACCCCTCTTCGTTTGAAGAAACGATCAGCGTCGAAAAGGAATGGGACGGTCTAGAGGTTGACATGATGCTTGAGGAGGACACCTTCACGCTCGGCCCCGATGAGGAAGAAGACTTCACGGTCACCTTTTCCGGTCAAACTCGCCTTTCTGCCACGCTGTCCTACGATTTCACCCTTTCAGCCACGGTCACCAACGTCGGCATGCTGGACTGGCCCGAGGCCCTCGCCTCCAACGCCACCGTGAGCGGTGACCTGAACATCGCCACCTTCGGCATGGTTGACCTTGATGTTTCTGACAAGAGCACCCGAACCATGGCCGAGGGCGATGAAGTCAAGATCAGCTTCCAGTTCCAGAACAACGGCAACGATGACGACAAAATTCGTGTGACCATCACCATCGGCGCTGATTTGGAAGCAGCCGGGTTCACTTTCCCGGGTGGCACCTTTGTGTCTGAGGACGTGGTATAGGACGGCGTCTCCACGGTGAGGGAACTGTCCGTCCGGGCCCCTTCCGAAATCCTTGAGGACGCTCGCTATCAAATCACCTTCCAGGCTCAAAGCGAAAACGACGACGAGGCCCCTGTCAGTGAAACCAGCATCTCGCTCCAACTCGAAGCCAGTGCTGCGGCAGGTGGCTTGGGCGGTGGCTTGGAGGAAGTGGACAAAGACACGCTCGTCATGTACGGTAGCATCGGCGCGGCGGTCTTGTTCGGCTTGATCTTCGTTGTTGCGCTCGCTCGAACCTTGCGTCGCCGTGCGAACGCCCAACCGACCTACGTCCCACCGGTTGAACTTGAGGACGATGAAGACGAGGATGACGATCTTGATTTCTCTGAACTTGACGATTTGTTCTCTGAAGACGAAGCGGATGAGTTCGACGACGTTTTCGCCGACCTTTGAGGGCCAATTTTGGCCGTTCGCCTCAACGCCTCAACTCGGCCGATGTGACACGATTTCATGAGGAACACTCAAAGGCTTGGTGTAGCGCACTACACCTAATCCCCACGGAGGTTTTTCATGCTCGGTCTAGAAGGGAAAACGGCCTTTGTGTTTGGCGTTGCCAGTGAAGATTCCATCGCATGGGCGATTTGCAAGCAGTTGGCTGCTGCTGGGGTCACCCTGTATTTGGGGTACCAGAAGCGATTCATGAGTCGTGTGTTCAAGCTCAAGGACGAACTTCCCGCCATTGGAGGATTCTACCCGCTCGACGTTGCTTCGGACGCCACAACGCAGGAATTCTTCACGGCCTTTGCCGCCGAACACCCCGGCAAAAAAGCCGACATTCTGGTTCACGCCATCGGCTTTGCCCCTCGTGCTTGCTTTGACCGACCGGTCCTGTTTGTTGAAGACGAGGACATCAACACGGCGATGACCATTTCAGCCAATTCACTGCAACGATGCCTTAAGCACGCGCTGCCCTACCTCAATCCGGGCTCGTCAACCATCACGCTGACCTACGCCGCCTCCAATCGTTTTGTCCCCAGCTACGGCATCATGTCCATGGCCAAGGCCGCCCTTGAGTGTTGGACCCGTGAATTGGCCTGTCATCTTGGGCCAGAAGGCCACCGCGTGAACGCCATTTCATCGGGCCCCATTCGGACCATCGCCGCCAGTGGCATTCCCGGATTTGACCGCATCCTTGACCACGTTGAGGCCAATGCACCGCTCCGAAGAAACGTCAGTCAGGACGACGTTGCGGGTGCAACGCTCTGGCTCGCCAGTCCCCTCGCCGCCGGTGTCACCGGCCAGTGCATCTACGTTGATGCAGGGTATTCGATCACGATGGTGCCAGAGAGCATCATGAACTGAGGTGGGAACATGACGTTGACAACCGAAGACGGCAAACCTTGCGAAGGAATTGACCAGGGGCCCTTTGAACCGATTGCGGTGATTGGCCTCGGAGCGCTCATGCCCGACGCGCATGACATCGATGCGTTTTGGCAAAACATTCTGGACGCCAAGGTCAGCATTCGAACACTGCCCGAGGGTCGCTGGCCCGGGCCGGTGGACCATTTCTGGAAGGAAGGCGGACCGGGTGCCCACACGGAGGGGTATTCCTATGCCAAGATCGGGGCGGTGGTCAGCGATGCCGAGTTTGATTGGCGTCGTTGGCGGCAACCGCCCGGTACGCTTCCACAAATTGACCCGTGCCAACTCTGGGCCGTGACCGTCTCGGCCGACGCCATTGAGCATGCAGGCTACGACGGTGAAAAAAGCGACATCGACCGAACCCGAACCGGCGTGGTGTTCGCCAATGCGCTGGGCGGCGAAAACAGGAACCTGTCCAACCTTCGCGTGTGGTCGCATCACACCGGTGCCGTGGCCAAGGCTCACGGGCTCGCCGACGACCAGATGGAAGCGTTCGCCGAAGCGATGACGGAAGGCACCCCTCGAATCGATGAGGACACCATGCCCGGGGAACTGGCCAACGTCGTTTCCGGTCGTGTGGCCAACCTGCTCGACCTGCAGGGGCCAAACCACGCCATGGATGCTGCTTGCGCTTCGTCGATGGCCGCCGTCTTGGACGCGTGTCGCCTCCTCCAGACACGCCAGGTCGATGTCATGCTGGCCGGTGCTTCGGACCGGACGATGGACCCGGCCACCTTTGCTAAATTTTCAGCGATCGGTGCGCTTTCACCAACGCATTCCTCACCGTTCGACGCTCGTGCCAACGGATTCGTCATGGGCGAAGGCGCCGGCGTGCTCGTGCTCAAGCGTCTCAGCGATGCTATGCGAGACGGCGACGAAATCTACAGCGTCATCCGAGGCATTGGCGGGTCGTCCGACGGACGTGGGAAGGGCATCACGGCCCCCAGTCAGCGGGGCCAAATTCAGGCCATTGCCCGCGCCTACAACCAGGCAGGGTACGACGCCTCCAGCGTTGAACTCGTGGAAGCTCACGGCACGTCCACCAAAGTGGGCGACGCCACGGAACTGTCCACACTTTCCCGGTTGTGGACCGGTGTCGAAGGGGCTGGCAACGTGGCCGTAGGCTCCATCAAATCCCAAATTGGGCACCTCAAGGCAGCAGCCGGCATCGCTGGCATCATGAAATCGGTCATGGCCCTGCACCATCGCACCATCCCTCCCAGTGCGAATTTCGAAACGCCCAATCCAACGGTTGATTGGTCCAACGTTCCGTTCTTTGTCCCCACCGCTCCTCTCGAATGGCCTCGCCCTTCATCGCATCCACGCCGTGCTGGTGTCTCGGCCTTTGGTTTCGGCGGCACGAACTTTCACATTGCGCTGGAAGGCTACGAGCCAGACTACCACGCGCCCATGGCGGCGGAGTGGGATGCTCGGTGGGCCGCCTACAGCGGCCAAGGGCCTGTTTCCGCCCCGTCCATTTTTGACGGCACCCTTCCCGCCACCATGACCCATGATGAACTCAAGGCGGTGGAGGGTGGCGTGCTGCTGTTGTCTGCGTCGTCGCTCGAGGCCTTGCAGGCGGCCGTGACCGCCGTTTCCTTCGATGGACCGTTGTTTGATGACGACCCCGTGGTCGCCGCCTCTCAGAGGCGCTCCAGCAAGCCAGCGCAGCGTTCGATTCACAGGCGCCGTACAGGATGGCCCTGGTGGCGACGTCGTGGGCTGAATTTTCCAAGCGCCAAACGCTGGCGGGTCAAGCGATGCTCGACGCAGAGAAGTGGGGCTTTTTGCAAGCCCAAGGCGTCCTTGTCACCGACCAGCCAGCCATGCCGGCGGAAGCGAAAACCGTCCACATGTATCCGGGCCAAGGCAGCCAGTACGTCGGCATGACGGCCGATTTGGTTCAACGCTTCACCGCTCCAGCAGAGGTCTGGCGACAAGCGGACGAGACCATGGTCGAGGTGCTCGACGGCGAAACCCTCTCCGGATTTGTCCTCCGTTCCTCGTTGACCAAGGACGAACTCAAGGAAGCAGAGCACAAACTCAAGCAAACAGAATACACCCAACCTGCCATGCTCACGGCGGATTTGGCCATCGAGCGAACGCTTGGTTCCTTCGGCCACACGCCCGATATGGTTGCCGGGCACTCCCTTGGCGAATATGCTGCGCTGATGTCCTCGGGTATCCTCGACATGGACGGCGCCCTCCGTGCAGCGGCCGCTCGTGGGACGGAGATGGGTGCGGTTGAAATCGATGACAAGGGTCTCATGGCCAGTGTCACCGCCCCGTACGAAACCGTTGAGGCCGTCCTTGAGGCCACGGAAGGCTACGTAATTGCAGCCAACAAGAATTCGCCCAAGATGACGGTCATCGCCGGTGAAACAGCGCCGGTCAAGGCAGCGATGGCGAGCTTTGAGGAGCAGGGCTTCTCCTGCGTGGCCCTTGCTACTTCACATGCGTTCCACTCCAGAATCGTTGCTCCAGCCAACGAACCCCTTCGCCGATTTTTGGAAGGCCTGGAGATTCGCTGGCCATCGGTCCCCATCACCGCCAACGTCGACGGCACCTTTTATCCGATGGAAGGGGCCGATTCCAAAGCGGCGATATTGGAGCAACTCGCGCCTCAGATGGCCTCCTCTGTGGAGTGGACCAAACAGGTCGAAACCATGTACGACGCAGGCGGCCGTGTCTTTGTCGAGGTCGGCCCGAAGCGTGCGTTGACCATGTTTGCCATGCAGATTCTCGAGGGCAAACCTCACGTTCCCGTGATGACCAACCACCCCAAGCAAGGTGGCATTGCAAGCCTGCTGACCGCCATCGGTGCGCTGGCCCTCGCCGGGCGCCCACCGGTCTGGCCATCGTTGGATTCGGATGCACTCCAGGACGGGTTCAAAGCCGGTCCCATTGAGGCGCGTACAGCATCCTCGCCGACACCTGCAGCCAGCACGGCTGAACTTGAATCGCTGCGTGTTCGCGCCCGCCCTCTTCCGGGCAGCGGTGCAGCCGCACCCGCCGTCACGACCCATGCAGTGGCCTCTGCCACGGTGGTCCAAACCGGTCCAATGGATTCGGATTTTGCACGCGACCGGGCCATTCGAGCCTATGTGGGTGATCGAATCGCCGCCTACAGCGGCTACCCGGCTTCTTTCTGCCACGGGCACGTCTCGCTGACCACCGGGCTCGGCCTCTCCCCCAGCAGGTGCAGAGCGTCGTGGCCACCATCGCCGCTGAGGCCACGACCGATGCCGAATACGATGCATCTGGGGCCATCACAGCGGGCGATTTGAATCGCTGGGTGACCGCCCCACCTTCAGCTTGGGCCCCCATGACCTCGGTGGCCTCACCGGCTTCGCTCAAGGCGACGCCCGTCCAGACGGTTTCGGCTCTTCAGACGACCTCGAGGCGGGATGTCGATCCGTACGTGGTCACGGGCATCTCCCTGGGCTTGCCCGGCATGGATCGTGTGTTCTCCGAGGATGCGTTTGAGAAACTCGTTCGCGGTGAGACCTGCATCAGCGAAGTGTCGGACGAATACAAACAGCGACTTTTGGACAAGAACATCGTCCGGCTCATCAAGGGCCGCGACGGCTCTGTGAACATGGACCAAGCCAAGGTGTTTGGCGATATCCCGCAGCTTGCCGGCCTGAAAGGTGCCTTTGATTTGGCTGAGGAGTTCGGCATTGACCCCAAGGCCATTCTCGCTTGGGACATCAGCACGCAACTGGCCGTGGCCGCTGGTTTGTTGGCTCTGCGCGATGCGGGCATCCCGCTTACACCGGTTGAGCAGGTGGGCAAAGGCGGGCTCCGTTTGATTCGAAACTGGCAGGTCCCTCAGGTTCAGCGTGAACGGACCGGCATCGTGTTCTCCTCGTGTTTCCCAGGCCTCCAGATGGGCATCAAGCACGCGAAGACCGACGGTGATGACGGCGAGGGCCGGTTTGACCGCCGCTACCTCTTCCAAACCCTCAACATGGGGCATTCTCAGTTTGCTCAATACACGGGCATTCGCGGGCCAAACACCACGATTAATCTGGCCTGCGCCTCGGCCACAGCGGCCTTTGGCGTGGCAGAGGATTGGCTTGACGCTGGACGAGTGGACCGCGTGGTCATCATCAGCGGTGACGATGTCACGGGCGATGACCTGTGGGAGTGGATCGCCGGCGGCTTTGCTGCCTCGGGTGCAGCGGCTACGCACAACGTCGTTGAGGAAACGGCGCTGCCGTTTGACCGCCGCCGCAACGGTTTGATCCTCGGCATGGGCGCCGCCGCCTTTGTCGTTGAACGCCATTCTGAAGCGCAGCAGCGCGGCGTCCAACCCATCGCAGAGGTGCTCGGTTCAACCACGGCAAACTCTGCCTACCACGGCACGCGCCTCGATGTTGAGCACGTGGGTCAAGTCGTCAACGGCTTCATCACCGACATGGAGCGACGTTGGGGCCTTGACCGCCACGCCATGGCGCCCAACACGGTGTTCTTCTCGCACGAAACCTACACGCCGGCTCGAGGCGGTTCGGCCCAATCGGAGGTCAAGGCGCTTCGTGACACCTTCGGCGATTCAACCAACAAACTCGTGATTGCCAACACCAAGGGCTTCACCGGCCACCCGATGGCGGTCGGCATTGAAGATGCCAGCATGTTCTACGGCTTGAAGACCGGAAGGATTCCGCCCATCGCCAACCACAAGGAGAAGGACCCCGAACTGGGTGACCTCAACCTCTCGACGGGTGGCGACTACCCCGAACTGCAGTACGGTTTGCGGTTTGCCGCAGGCTTTGGCTCGCAAATCGCCCTCTCGCTTATGCGCCGATGGCCGGTCGAAGGCGACCGCATCAACGGTGCAAAGTTACTGGCGTGGGCCCGAGGCCTCGCCGGAACCGACGATGTCGTCATGCGGGTGCTTCAGAACAAACTCGTGGCCTACGTGAACGGTGATGACAACCTCCACGGCGGCGTTCAAGGTGAACCATGGCCGGCCACGGCAGCGTGGGAAGGAAAAGCCACGGTGGTGGACGCACCCGCTCCCAAGCCAGCGCCTTCATCCGCACCAACACCGCCTCCAGCGACCACTCCACCCACGCCAGCAGCGCCGGCGGCAGCCGCTCCCTCCGCCTCGGTGGTTGAGGACGGCGAATTGGTGAGCACGGTCATTGACGTCGTGGTCAAGCACACCGGATATCCAGCGGACTTTGTTGAACTCGACCAAGACCTCGAAGGTGAATTGGGCATTGATACGGTCAAGCAGGCCGAAATCATGGCGGACATCCGTGAACGGTTTGGCCTTCCCGTGGACGAGGATTTCGTGCTGGCAGACTACCCAACCCTCAATCACATGATTGGCTACATCCAGCGAATGACCGGTGATGGCGCGCCAGTGTCTCCATCCCCAGCGGCCTCCGCTCCTTCTTCGGCTCAATCTTCCATACCAACGTCCCCTGCTCCTCCACCCGCAGCTTCGGTGAGCGAACCCGAGCATGCACCTGCTGCACCCGTAGCGTCCTCCGCCGCACCGGTGGTTGACGACGCTGAAATGACGGCCACGGTCGTAGCCGTGGTGGTGGAACATACGGGGTATCCGGCTGATTTCATTGAACTCGACCAGGACCTTGAGGGCGAATTGGGCATTGATACGGTGAAGCAAGCGGAGATCATGGCCGACATCAGAGACAAATTCGCCCTCCCCGTTGACGAGGACTTCGTCCTGGCCGACCATCCGACCTTGAACCACATGATCGGCTACATCCAGCGCATGAAAGGCGGCGGCTCAGCTTCTGTACCTGCTGCAGCACCGCCCAGCCCACAGGCTCCTGTTGTCGAACCAGCTGCTCAACCGGCACCTGAACCAGCCACACCCTCCGCTCCTGCAGTCTCGGCGGGTTCCCACAGCGACATCGAGGAGGTGCTCGTCTCGGTTGTGGTCGACCACACCGGGTACCCTGCCGATTTCATAGAGATGGACCAGGACCTCGAAGGTGAGTTGGGGATTGATACGGTGAAGCAAGCCGAAATCATGGCTGAAATCCGTGACCGCTTCGCTCTCCCTGTCGACGAGGATTTCGTGTTGGCCGACCATCCAACGTTGAACCACTTTACCGCTTACATCGTCAAGATGCGAGGTGGAACCTCGGATGACCGAGGCTGAAACGACGCCAAGCACCGTCGAGTCAACGCCGGTCGAGGCGACGGTTCGTCCATCGTCCCACCAAGCCGGCACTCGCCGCTGGCAGGTTGAAATTGAAGCCTGTCCGGGTGAACCATCCCCGCTTGCCGTTTCCGGCACGGTGGTGGTGTCGGACGACGGTTGGGGCATTGCCGAAGCCTTCTGTCAGCGCATGGAAGCACGCGGGCTCTCGGCCGTTCGTGTCGGATTTGAAAGCCGAATTCGGGATGCATCCCGCCATGATGAAGGCGGACGCACGGTGTATCGAGCCGACCCAGAGCAGCCTGAGCATCTTGCGTGGATTGCAGAACAACTCGAGGGCACCGCGCTGGCTGGACTCGTGCACATGGCGCCGCTGAAGCTGGCTTCAGAACAGTGGTCCGAAGATTCCTATCCGTCTTCGCAAATCGCGCTGGCCGCCCATGGCTGGTTCGGTCTGCTCAAGGAGCTCGGTGGAACCTTGCCATCCGATGCACCCGGCTTTGTGGCCTCGGTGACCTCCCTCGACGGCCGGCACGGCAATCTCGGGGACCGCTTCAACGCCGTCCAGTGTGCGGCGTCTGGCATCACCAAATCCTACGCCTTCGAACGACCTGACCTGCGCTGTCGTGCCCTCGACCTCCATCCCGATTTCGTACTGGATGAGGCGGCGGCCGCCCAGCGCATCGAAGACGACGTGTTCGGTTTGGACGGAGAGGTCGAGGTTGGCTTGGACCGCGACGGACGCCGATGGGCCTTGGTCGCGTTCGCTGAAGACGTCGTCGAAGATCTCCAACCTTTGACCGCCGACGACACCTGGTTGGTCTCCGGTGGCGGTTCGGGTGTAACCGCTGCTTCGGTGATTGGGGTTGCGGCGGCGAGTGAAGGTGCGGGAGCGCACTTTGAGTTGCTCGGACGCTCCACCCTGATCGAATCCACGGCTGCGTGGGTTGACTGGTCCGAAGAGCAACTGGGCGAGGAAAAGAACGCCCTGCGCCAACGCCTCGTCGATGCCAGCGACAACGGCAAGGTGACCATGGTGGAATGGAACCGGGCTTGGCAGCGGTTCACCCGAAGTCGAGACGTGTACCTCACGCTCAAGGCCATCGAGGAGACAGGCAACAACGCCCAGTACCATGCGGTGGACGTCATGGACCGTGCGGCGCTTGAAACCCTTGGCAGCAACCTCGGACGCCCCATCACGGGTGTGGTCCACGGGGCCGGTCTTGAGGATTCCAAACTGGTGGCCGACAAGGGGTACGATGTGTTTGACCGCGTGGTCCGTGTGAAAATCGACGGCTGGCAATCCCTGTTGTCGGCGGTCAAGGCTTCCGGCCGTGATGCGCCGGATTTCGCCTGTTGCTTCACGAGCGTCGCCGGCCGATTTGGCAACGGCGGACAAACCGACTACGCTGCGGCCAACTCTGTCCTCGACGCCGAAATGGCACGCTTCACAGCGGCCCACGATGGTCGCGGTGTCGCCATCGGTTGGACCGGCTGGCGAGACGTCGGCATGGCCACCCGTGGCTCCATCGAGGCGGTGTTCGCCGCAGCAGGCATTGAGACCTTGGCGGTCGAAGACGGCGTGGCCATTTTCGTCGACGAAGCGTTGCGGGGTGGGAAGCGTCGTGTCCTTGGTTGCGGTTCGCTGGGCCTGATGGACCGCTTCTCCTCCTTCCGAGAAGCACCGCTCAAACTTCCAGGTGAGATGGCGGCGGTCATGGCCGACCCCACACGCTTCCCGTTCGTTGACAAAGTGGTGGCGTTCGAGGAAGGTCAGCGTTTGACCACACAGAGTACGCTCTCCACCTCCGACCACCCCTTCCTCGTCGACCACGCCATCGAAGGCGTCCCCTACCATCCAGGTGTGATGGCGCTGGAGATGTTCGCTCAAGCCTCCTTGTTGCTGCATCCATCGTCGTGCCTTGCTGGGTTTGAGGAGGTCACGTTTGGCCTGCCTGTCAAACTCATGAAAGGGCCGATGACGGTGCGTGTTGAAGCCGACATGGACCGCACCGACGGTGATCTCACCTGGGTCCGCTGCCGATTGGTTTCAGATTTGATGAACTCCAAGGGCGAAGTGTTCGGCGAGCGAGAGCATCATCATGCCACGGTCCGTTTGGTGGCCAAGCAAGACGACTTGCGCCCGTTCTTGGAGCGAGAAGTCGGTATGTTGCCAGCCATCGGCACACCGCCCATGGCCGACCTGCTTCACCCCGCCTCGTTCATTTACGACCGCTACTTCCACGGGCCTCGCTTCCAATCGCACGGCGGCGTGCTGGGCGGTGCTGGAGATGCCAACGAGCCCGGCATTGACGGCCTGGCGCTGATGCGACATCAGCTTCCTGCTGCGGATCAGTTTGCTGTTGAGCAGGACGGTGAAGCGGTCCTGCTCGAAGCCTTGCCCATGCTCATTGAGGCGGGCTTCCAAAACGCCGGCCTCGTCGCCATGGAGGTGTTGGGATACAGCAGCCTTCCCGTCGGCATCGAATGGTCGACCATGCTCCGTGTTCCCGAACAAGACGAAACGCTCAGGTTGCGCACCGTTCAACTCGATAACTTGGACGACGGTACCACCGTGCATGATGTGCTCATCGTCGGTGACGACGACGCTCCTGTCATGGCCCTCAAGGGGCTTCGTCTGAAGGCGATGGCCAACGTCGCCGAAGACCAACGCTTTACGCTTGAACGATGAGGTGGTTTCGATGCACCCGCAGGTGGTTCGGCTGACGCCGCCTCGTTTGTCCGATGTTGCCCTCTTCGCTACCGACGTCCAAGCGTGGGAGGTGCAAGATGTTCCACTCGCACAACCTGCCGAGGTGGCCACCTTTGCAACCGACAAGCGACGAGCGGAGCACTTGAGCGGCCGGTGGTTGCTCGGTCAAGCCTTGAAGCGATGGGGCGTGGATGACCTCTCCGTCCTCGAAGTTGTTCGTGACGAACACCGGGCGCCTTCCCTGGCCTACATTCACGGCGTATGGAAGCGAACGCCGCTCCCGAACATCTCCATTGCTCACAGCGAGGGGACGGTCTTTCTCGCACTTACCAACGAGCGATGGTCGGTGGGCTTTGACGCTGAACCGCTTGAGCGCACACTGGCCGAGAACGCCTACGACATGATGGCCAAGGGCGAGGAACTGGAACGTCTTCGGGCTTCACCCTCGCATGTGTTTCAGGCGTGGACCGGGAAAGAAGCCGTGCAAAAATGTCTGGGTTTGGGGATGCACCTCAATCCTCGTCATATCCAAATTCCAATTGGAAATACGCCGTCAGAAATTTCAATTGAAAATTCAAAAATTCAATTGGACTATTGGCATGAATTAGGCTACCACTGCTCCTTGGCTACGGGTCCAGCAAAGGCCGTCACACCAACGCCTGAAGACCGCCTGTTGGAAGCCACACGGTCAGCCATGGAAGCAGATCCGGATTGGGCCGTGGGTTGCAAGACCACCCGCAAGAATGCTTGATCACGTCCAGAGCCGACTGCTCTCCCACGGCAGGTCGAGTGCGACACCGAGTTCGGTGAGGATCACGAAATTGAACACGATGTAGGCGACGAGCGCAAGGGAAAGCACCACGATGGAGGTGTTGATGATGCGCTTTCGTTGCCGCTTCGCTTCGTCGAGGCTGCAGATGCCTTCGCCTCGGAAATACATCACCAGGCCGGCCACCACAAGCGCCACACTGATCGCCGACAAGGCTGGGCGGAACCACCCCATGCCGTTGGTGCCCCAGTACAGGTCGTTCGACAGGGCGGCAGCGCTGGAAACGCTTGCCAGACCGAAAAACACCAGCACGACGCTGGGGAAGCAGCACATGGAAGCGAGGAAGGCTGAACCTCCAATCCACTTCCAAAGCGACTTCACATCGCTGGACACCGACGCATCTTCCACAATTTTTCCTCCATTCGTTGACCTATGAACATGTGTTCCATTCATGTGCAATCGCTGAACGCGCTCACGTTGTTGATGGCATTCCGGTGCCAAATCAGCGGGAGAACGGGCGTCCCGTCCGACCATTCACCCATGCCGGTCAGCATGGTTTCGTCGGTCATGTATTGGAAGGCCCAGTCTGCGGTGAAGGTGTCGTTGCGACCATGGGCGACCAAATAATCGGCCTGGGCGTCGATACGTCGGATAAAACTCCAGTCGGACAGCGTGTCTCGCGCAGGGTCGGTTTGGAGGTAGTGGCTGGCGACGAGGCGTGGGAAGCCGTAGAGGTCGGACTGAATCTCGAGCAGTTGGTTTCGTTCCTCTGGTAAAGCCGCGAACACTTGCTGGTGGAAGGCACCCGGGCAGAGACCGACGCTCATGTCGTCTTGAGGCACCCCAATCTGCACGAGTGTTTCGTTCGGCATGCCCGTCAGGTTTGGCTGCAAGTTGGCTTGCATCGGGCGACTGGCTGGTGCTTCCAAGGCGACCACCAACGCATGTGACCCCCAACCTCGCTCAAAGGCAGCATTGAGCGTGAGGAAGGTGTAGGCCGCACCCAGACTGTGGCCTCCCGCCCAGAGGGTGGTGGGGTCAACGACGACCTCGCCAAGGTGGTCCTCCAGTTCGGGTGCACGCGGTTCTTTGAGGAGGATGTGTTGGATGTGGTCCATGCCGGCTCGGATGGCGAGGTCTCGGTAGGTGTGTTGGAGGTAGTCCGAGGCGCCTGCTTCGTACGTGGCCTCGTGCGTTTCGTAGCCGTCGGGCCGAAGGTCAGAGGGGTACTGAATGAAGGCCACGGCCATGCCTTTAGCCGTCAGGTGGGTGATCCACCCCTGGTAGGCGTTGATGTCAGGATAGCTGAACCCGTGAAGAAGAATCGCCAGCGGCAAATGGGTGACGGGAGAATCTTCGGGGAGTTCAGGCAGGGTGATGTAAACACTCCATTCGACATCGTCCTCGAGGTTTCCTTGAACCGATTTCACGGCCTCAGGCAGGTCGTAAGGAAAGCGGTACTGCTCGACGGTGTAGGGGCCAGGAAACGAGCCGTAGCCCATGGCGGGCGCATCCGGTGGGGATGGTGCGAAACCGATGACCGCTGGGACACCAGGCATGACCAACCACGCAGCGAAGAAGACGCCGAGCATGTGAACGACCCTCGAGGCTGCGATGCGCTCATCCCCCACTTTTCGAAGCGTGGGTGGGCCACCAAGGGCCACCAAGAAGCAAGCCAGCGTCCAGCCCATCAAGGTTGGAAGAAGCAAAAACGCCCCGCGCAGGTAAAACACGTCCATCAGGAAATGGAGCGTGAGGAGCCCCAGCAGCAGGCCAAGACCACCGTACGGGACCGTCAGCCAGGCGGGCGGTTGGTCTGCCGAGGTGACGCCTTTTCTCAAACCGTAGCCGCCGAGACCTGCGAGAACGAAGAGCGAAAGGGTCAGTGTGGGTGAATCACGTAGTGTCATGGTCCACTCGAGGGAGCGAACGGCATGAGGCCAGATGGCGTCGACAGCGTCCTTTCCCGCCAAGAGACGGAGGACCATTTCACTGAACGCCAGCAGGAAACCAGCGAAGATGGCCCAGAGATGCAAGGGGCGTTTGGGGCTGAGGACCGTCGTTTCGGGTGACGGCGGTGCCTCTTCCATGATAGAAAACGCCTTGATTTTCTACAAGAAGTTTCGTTCAAGGCCTCAGGCGTTGACGTTGCGGACTTCGGGGTCCTGATCGGCCAGCACGAACTCGAGGAAGGCCGCCCACAACACGAACTGGATGCTCTCCTCGAGGTTTTCCTGACCGCCCACAACCGCCACCATGTTCTCGAGCGTATCTTGCGGCGAGTGGTAGGCAGAGTAATCCTCGTCGTAGGCTCCGAGATGGAAAATCGTCTGGGCCCCAAGGTCCCTGAAGGTCACGTGGTCCGAGCGTCCAAAGGTGTCCTCGTGGACGTCCATGACGAGGTTGTAGTGGTCGTCCCAATGCTGGTCGCATCCGGCCCCGTAGCTGCCTTCAATCCGAAGGTCCATCGGGGCCTTCAGGATGTTCCTGTGCACGTGGTCGAGCACGCTCGTGATGGCCACATCCTGCACTTCCGGGTCAATGTCGGGTCCAGACCATGCGTGGTAGGGGAAGGGGTCGCCGTTTTCCTTGACTGCTGGCCATGAGATGCCCATCATGTCCATGTTGATGTAGAAGCGAAGTTCCTTGTCCTGCGGTAGACAAGCGTCGCAATCGTTGTTGGCGAAGGCGTTGGAACCACGCAATCCCTCCTCTTCGGACGACCACAAGGCGAGGAAGGTGTCGCACTCCACTTCAAGATCGACGAGGATTTGGGCGTACATCATGACGGCGACGGTGCCAGCCGTGTTGTCATAGGCGCCTTCCCACGTTCCGCCGCCGGGTGGGCCGGCTGGCGGTGCAATGTCCATGTGAGCACCCATGCCCTGCACGCAGTCGTCCCGCAAACCTCGCTTCCAAGCGACGACGTTGAGGGACTCGGGTTGGGTCGGGTTGAGGGTGTCGACCACGCGCATCAGGTGAGTGTCGTATCCCAGGCCCTCGAAGTGGCCTTGGAAGTAGGACGCGGCGCGCTCGAATTGTGCGTTGGGGCTGCCCATCCAGCGGAAGTTGTAGGAGCCACAGTCGTCCGAGGGCGTGTCGCAGGTGATGTAATCCATCTTTTCGTACCACGCCTCTCCGCTGATGATGGGCGTGCCGTTTCCTGCGGTTTGATTGAACACGGCCTTGGTGCCGTCCTTGGCGTAGACCACCAGTTCAACAAATTCGGTGTAGGGTGTGGTCAGCAGCTTGAGGTTGATGCGGTCGCCTTCCACGGGCACCGAACTGTCGATGTCAACAACGCCGTCAACAAACAACAAGACATCGTGAGCGGGTGCTGAGATTCGCAAGTCCTCGCCCATCAGGAGAAGGTCGTGCCATTCACCGGCTCGGAACATTGCTTCAGAGGGTGCCAAACCGTCGATGGTGAGGGCGACCTCAAGGTCAACCGATTCGACCTCTTCGGTCTCGCCAAAGCAGCCCGAAAGGGGAGCGATGATCATCAACAACACGAGAAGAAGCGCCCGAAGGGTTGCATGCGTGCTGCCCTGCATGACCCAACGGTTGGCTTGGCCTTCATAGGACTTGGCCTTCGCGGCACAAGGCGAGGTCAATACGGGACGTCCTTCCATCCAATTTTGTAGCCGATGAGGTTGAACGAGCGGTGAAGCACCGGGGTGATGACGATCAACGCCACCATTGGGAGTCGCAGTTCATCTGCGGCAAGCACGGACGGACCGAGGAAGAGTTGGCCCCACAGGAAGACCATGATGGCAAACGGAAGCGTATCCAGCAGCGGTGCTTTCGAAGAGATGTCACCTTCGCGCTTTAGCCCGCGTCGGCGCTTGAAGAACGAGCCCGTGCTGTCGCCGACCAAGCAGGCGAAGCCGAGGAAGGTGCCCAGCACAAAGGCGGCACCGTTGGCACCGCCGATGAAGAACCACGCCTCTTCCGCACCGATGAGGGGATGGGCGAACACGGTGGCGCCGTCATCAAACACGGTTGCCATGTCGCCGGTGCTGACCACCGAAGCCAGCACCATGCAGAGCAGGCCGGACGTCAGCGAACCTCCGATGAGGCCGTTCCACGTCTTGCCGTCCCCGAGCATGCGATTGCCGTCGGCCATCACCCGTCCGCCGTCAATGGGCCACGGTCCGTAGCCCGTTTTGGGCAGCCATTTCCCCCACATCATGGCGAAGGTATTGGCGAGGAAGCCGGGTAGGTACAACCACAAGGTGAGCAAACAAAGCGAGAGGAAATCCATGCCATCACCGAAGTTCTCGTTCCCTCCCTCGCAAGGTGAGCCTTTGATGCTTGCGAGTTGAAGCGGTGCGCCAGCGCAAACTGTGAGCGCTGTGATGAGGTGCGGATAGCGGGAGTCGAACCCACGACATAAGGTTGGAAACCTCAGATGATAACCACTTCACCATATCCGCAGTGTGGCAGGTCGGGCGACAAGCCTCTCCCCTTTGAGGGAATCGGTCGCCTTTCGTGCCTCACCGTGAACGGCGGAATTCCTCGAACATGGAGTTGGTTCGTTCCCGACGGCTCGCCGGCTGTTGAGCGACAAGGTCTCGCCTTGGGAGTTCACCCAAACCTCGGGTTTGGCGCAGTTCAGCCGCTCGCATCATTCGTCGTTCTTGGTCTCGGTGGCGTCGGCTCTGACCTCGAATCATCAAGGTGCCCATCAGAGCGAAGAGGACCAAACCGGCCAGCGCTGCCTGAAGGAGCGTGTTGTCCTTGACCGTCGCGAGGAGCGAACCTTCGGCATCATCGCTGACCTCGACCGGAGCGTTGGAATCGGAGGCGTCGATGACCACGGTAACCGTATCCATGGGGTAGGCTGCCCCGGGTTCTGCGGCGGAAAGCAGCAGCTGGTGGCGGCCAACATCCGTCGCTCGTCCCGAAAAGGTGACCGTTTGCGAGTTGCCGCTGGCCGTGGTGAAGGTCAGGAAATGTTCAGACGATTTGCCGACAATGGTCGAGGTGGCCTGCCATGCAACGTTCGCCGCAAAGGCCGAACTCATCGCCGTTGAGACGGTGCAGGTGAAGGTGAACCAACCGCTGGCTGCCAGATCCACCTCAATGCTGAGCGGGGTGCACGTCATGCTCGCTTCTGCAGAGTTCCTCGACGAGTCGTTGGGCCAGTGATCGGGCTTGAATGCACCCAGCGTGGCGTTGTCACCGTAGCCGTCGCCGTCGCTGTCGAGGTGTTGACTCCGTTGCTCGGGGAAGTCATCCTGTTGGTCAGACCAACCATCATCGTCGGCGTCAGGGCACCCGAACGTTCCACCCAAGGTTGACGTTCCGTGGTCGTTGGGGCAGGCATCGCCGTCGGTGCCTTGGCTTTCGTCGCCGTAACCGTCGCCGTCGCTGTCGAACCACTGGGTGGCGTCGTTTGGCCACAGGTCGTTGGTGTCGCTGGCACCATCACCGTCGCTGTCAGGGCAGCCGAAGGTGTCGAGGGTTGAGGTTCCTGATGTGTTGATGCAACCGTCGGCTTGGGTGCCGTTGGGGTTGTCGCCGTAGCCGTCACCGTCGCTGTCGGTCCACTGCGTCGCCTCTTCCAGGAAGGCATCGTTGGCGTCCGATGTACCGTCGCCGTCCTCATCGACGCAGCCAAAGCGGTCGGCCCAAGAGGTGCCGGCTTCGCTGGGGCATGCATCGGGCTCAACACCGCTGGCGTTGTCGCCGTAGCCGTCGCCGTCGCTGTCAGCTGCTTGAGTCACTTCGTCAGGGAAGGCATCAGCGCCGTCGGAAGCGTTCCATCCGCTCGTGTTGCCGACCGGTAAGGTCGGGTCGGAGAAACCGTCGCCGTCGCTGTCAAGGCAACCGAGACGGTCCTGGGTGGAGTTTCCACCGAGCAGTGGACAGGCGTCTTCTGCGTCGTCGTAGCCGTCGCTGTCACTGTCAATCCAGCGTGTCGGGTCGTTGGGGAAGTCGTCGGTGAAGTTGGCGTAACCGTCGCCGTCATCGTCAACGCACCCGTAGGGCGTTGTCGAGGTCCCTGCCTCGCCGGGACAGGCATCGGGTTGGAGGCCCGTGGCGTTGTCGCCGTAGCCATCACCGTCTTGGTCGAGCCACTGCGTGGCGAGGTCGGGCAAGGCATCGATGGTGTTGTCCCATCCGTCGCCATCGTTGTCCAGGCAGCCCAGCCGGTTGCCTTGGGTGGAATTACCCCAAACGCTCGGGCATGCATCCGGTTGGCTGCCACCGGGGTTGTCGCCGTAGCCGTCGCCGTCGCTGTCCGCCCACTGTGATTGGTCGCCGGGGTGCGTGTCTTGATCGTCGCTCCATCCGTCTTCGTCCCCGTCCGGGCAGCCGTAGGTGCCGTTTTGCCACGATTCGCCGTAGGTGGTCGGGCATGCATCCGGAAGCGAGCCGGCCGGGTTGTCGCCGTAGCCGTCGCCGTCCGTGTCGTTCCACTGGGTGCTGTCGGACATGAACGCATCCGCACCGTTTGCCGTGGTCCAGCCGCTGTCGGGGTCAGAGTAGCCGTCGCCGTCTTGGTCCGGGCACCCCTTGCGGTCATGAACCGAGGTGCCGAAAAGAGCCGGACAGTCGTCGTCCAGACCGTCATCGTAGCCGTCACCGTCAACGTCGCCCCAGCGAGTGGGATCGTTGGGGTAGGCGTCGGCGCCGTCGTCCACGGTCCAGCCGCTGTCGGGGTCTGAATAACCGTCGCCGTCGGTGTCGAGACAACCTCGGCGGTCGGCCGTTGAGGTCCCTGCGACTGCAGGGCAGGCATCGCCGTTGGTGCCCGACGGGTTGTCTCCGTAGCCGTCGCCGTCGGTGTCGGCCCACTGTGTTGCATCGTTGGGGTCGATGTCGGCCCCGTTGGCTGTGGTCCAGGTGGAATCAGCATCGGACGAACCGTCGCTGTCACTGTCCGTGCAACCAAAGCGATCGCGTGTGGACGTACCGCTCGTGGCGGGGCAGGCGTCGCCTTGGAAGCCCGTCAATTCATCGCCAAATCCATCGCCGTCGGTGTCGTTCCACTGCGTGGATTCGCTCGGGAAGGCATCGTCGACGTCGGCGTAGCCGTCGCTGTCGGTGTCGGCGCAGCCCAGTCTCCCCATTTCGGTGGAGGTGCCGAACTGCGTGGGGCAAGCATCGGGGTTGTTGCCCGTGGCGTTGTCCCCGTAGCCATCGCTGTCGCCGTCAGCCCACTGCGTGTTGTCCGAGGCAAAAGCGTCGGCGCCGTTGGCGACCGTCCAACCGCTGTCGGGGTCGGAGTAGCCATCACCGTCGGAATCGGTGCAGCCAAACCGGTCTTGGGTTGAGGCGCCGTTGGTGGTCGGGCAGGCATCTCCGGTCGTGGCAGGCGGCGGATTG
The DNA here is from genome assembly GCA_038144595.1 of Candidatus Poseidoniales archaeon. Taxonomy (GTDB): domain Archaea; phylum Thermoplasmatota; class Poseidoniia; order Poseidoniales; family Poseidoniaceae; genus Poseidonia. The sequence continues at coordinate 235,825 of JAYQOB010000008.1, forward strand.
TCACCGTAGCCGTCGCCGTCGGTGTCGACCCATTGGGTGTCATCGGTGGGGAAGGCATCTGCACCGTTGGTGGTGCCCCACGACCCGTCGGGGTCGGAATAGCCGTCGCCGTCTTGGTCGGCGCATCCGTTGCGGTCCTGGTTTGACGAGCCTGAAACGCTGGCACACGCATCGGCGCCGTTGGCCGTGGTCCACGTGCCATCGGGGTTGGAGTAGCCGTCGCCGTCGGTGTCGGTGCAGCCGTAGCGGTCGCCCGTTGAATTCCCGGCCGTAGCGGTACAGGCGTCGGGCTCGACGCCGGCAGCGTTGTCGCCGTAGCCGTCGTAATCCTGGTCGGCCCACTGCGTGGTTTCACTGGGGAAGGCGTCAGCCCCGTCGTTCACCGTCCAGTTGCTGTCTGGGTTGGAGTAGCCGTCGCCGTCCGTGTCGGGGCAGCCCGTTCGGTCAACGGTGGAGGAACCCGCCGTGGTGTCGCAGTCATCGTCGTCGTCTTCGTAGCCGTCGAGGTCGGCGTCCTGGGTGAGGTTGGTCAGGGCGTAGTCTCCGGTCATGGCCAGGGCAAAGAATTGGGGGCCGGTGGGGACGTTTGAGCCCACGACGTGGACTTCCCACGTCCCTTGGGCGGGCGAAGACAACGTCATGCCGCGAAGATTGTCGAGGTTGTTGCTCAGGTTCGTCCAGGTGCCGGAGGGGTCTTTGACGGCCAAATCCAAGTCGTTGAAGACGTTCGTGCTCGCCGATGGGGTGGAGGCGGGGTCCGTCCACGACAGGGCGAGGTTGATGTCAGCAGCGTTGGCGGGGACGTTGAACGACCAGCCCCGCTCAGCGTTGGTGATGACCGATTCGCCTTGTAACCAGGAGGTGTTGATGGCCTGCGTCATGTTCACCAGTCCCCATCCTTCGTGGTTGTTGGGTGCTGCTTCACCAGCCCCGTTCGACGACGAGGAATACTGACCTTCCATGTCGTGAGCGCTCGCAGTGAAGATGGCTTTGATGAGGGCTGATGTGGGCGCGCTCTCGCCTTCATTTTCCATCAAATGTTCAAGCAACAGGGCCGTCGCCCCTGCCGTGAGCGGTGTGGCCATGCTCGTACCGCCCATGTAGGTGTAAGAGGCGTTGTGGGGCATCCAACCAGTATCGGTTGTGCTTCGGGATTTGGTCGAGAGAATGAAGGTTCCCGGTGCGGTGATGTCCGGCTTGAGTCGACCGTCATCGGCTGGGCCACGTGAGGAGAATGCCGCCATCCCCTCGGGGTTGTCGGCGTATCGGTCGCTGGAAATGGGTGAGCCGTAACTGGAGCCCCAGACGTAGGAAATGTTGGCTCGGTCGTTTTCACCTGCACCGACCGTCAAGACGTTCTTGGCCGTGGCGGGGCTTCCCATGCAGTCGAGGTCGATCTCACCGTCGCTGTTCGCATCCTCGCCTTCGTTGGCGGCTGCAAACAAAATCACGAGCTCGTCGTACGTTCGGGCACTTGCGTCGGCTTGAGCCGATGAGGTGGTGTAGGCCCCGTTGACATCGGAGCCCCAGGAGTTGGTATGGACGCGACTGTCGTTTTCCCAAGCGAGGGCAAACATATCATCGAGGTCGTCGGGAATCCCGATGAGCGACTCAGACCCGTCGTTCAAGGTGGTGGCGATCGAATGGAACAGGAGATGAGCCTCGGGCGCCGCACCGATGATGTCGCCGTTGCTGTGGGTGCCGTCCCCCAACACCGAGCCGGCGACGTGCGTGCCGTGGCCGTGAAGGTCCTCTGCATCGTCGCCGCACGTGCTAAGGCTGTAGTAGCTGCATTCCGCCGATGATGGCGGGAAGGAAAGGATGCCCGTGATGTGGTCTCGGAAATCAGGGTGCATGTTGGAGTTGTTCACGCCGTTGTCCAGGCCCGTGTCGGCCACGGTCACGATGATGCCTGCCCCGTCAAGGCCGGACCAACTTGAGTCGATGGCCGCCATGTTGGTGCCACTCCACACGTCGGTGACGTTCATGACCTGGATGCCCTTCGAGTTGAGAATCTCAAAGAACGGCTTGGGTTCAATCCACTCCACGCTGTTTTGGTGTGCGAGCCATCCAAGGCTGTTGATGTTCACCTCCAGCGTGGCGAAGCGTCCGCTGTGGGAATGGACGTCAACATCGTCCCTGTGGTTGATGCCCTCGGGCAAGGAATCACCTGCCAACATGATGTTGACAAACGCGAAGTTTTCGTTCACGAAGGGGTTGGGAGCCAGCATGTCGAGACCGAGCATGCCTCGTACAAGGTCGGTCTGCACCTTGTCCGTCGCGTCCATTGCAGCCAGGCCCACCACGTTAAGTTGGGCCAAGGCCGCCGGCGTCGATGAACCAACATCGCAGTGGAAACTGGCCGGTGGCATGAACGAGAAACAATCGATGCCCGCTGATGCCAGGTCGTGGAACCACGAGCTGGGAACGGGGTAGGTGTGGCCGAGGATGTGGAAGCCTTCCACCCGTTGCTGGCCCGTCTCGTCGGTCCAATCGTTGGGTGCGATCAGGGCGATGTCTCGGTACAGCAGGTGAGCGGTGCTCGCCGCTTCATCGGCGTTCAACCAGCCGTGTTGGGCTTGCAGGGAAGGTACGATGTTGACCTGTTGGAGCAGCTCAACCGAAGCATTGGTCTCGCCAGCAGGGTGGTCATCCGGTGCCTGAGCGAACGCCAGCGGGGACAGAACCTGAACGAGAAGGAGAGCGATGAACACGAAGGTGGTTCGGCGGCGTTGCCTCTGCATGACCTTCCCATCTCGGGGAACCTCATCAAAGATTGGTTGTGGGGTCTGCCTCGCCGGTGGCATGGCGAGGGTTCAAGAGTCTCGGTCCTCGGCAGGGATTCATGACGGCAGCGCATGCAGCAAAAGCCCAAGGCGACAAGATGTCGCCCGAGGACATCAACGAGAGCGCTGACGTGCTCGGAAAGCAAATTTGGCGCATCGTACCGTACGCCAAGAAATACCCCAAGCGGGTCTTTGCAGGTATCTTCGCCAACGCAGCGGCCCGTTTCTTTGACCTGATGCCCTTCGTGGCCATCGGGTTGGCCGTGGACTACTTCACGACCGACATACTCTCGGGTCCACAAATCGTCCAGGACATGGTCACCACCATCCACAGCGACCCGGCCGTTGGGTACGGCGTGCTCATCTTCCTCGGGTTCCTCTGTCTGGCCATTTTCCAAGGCATTTCGGAATACTCCTGGCAAACCCTCGGCTACAACATTCAACACGACCTTCGGATGGATGCGACCCGCTCCCTCATCGCCATGGAGGCCTCGTACTACGATTTGCGGCAAACAGGTCAGATCATGTCCGTGCTTTCGAGCGACGTCAACCAACTCGAAGACGTGGTCTCGGATTCATCGACGTCCATCATTCGAATCGTCATCACCTTTGCCACCGCCTTCCTCATCCTCGTGCTGATGTCGTGGAAACTCGCCGCCGTGCTGTTCACGCCCATTCTCTTCATCGTCCCCGCCGTGTACTGGTTTTCCACCCGAGTTCAGCGAAAATACCGAAAACAACGTGAATCCACCGGTGATATCCACGCTGTGCTTGAGAACCTCATTTCGGGCATTGCCGTCGTTCAGGCGTACAACGCCGAGCAGTGGGAAGCCGACCGTGTCGCCAAAGAATCGGGCTCGTACCGGGACCAAGCGATGGGAGCCAGCAAGGACCGCAACCGCTTCATTCCGATGATTTACGCCGTTGCCGGTGTGGCCTTCGGGTTGTTGACCACGGCCGGTGGCTACTTTGCGAGCCAAGGCGAGATCACCACCGGTCAACTGGTCACGTTCCTGCTCATCAGCACGCGAATGACCATGCCGATGTTCATCTTCGGTATCCTCGTCAATCAACTTCAGCGTGGCGAAGCCGCTGCTCGCCGAGTCTTTGCAGCGGTCGACCTCGAACCCACCATCGTTGACAGCGAGGATGCTGTGGCCCTGGAAGGAGGCATCAAGGCGGTGGAGTTCAACGACGTCTACTTCACCTACCCCAACACCACCATCAAGGTGCTCAACGGTATTTCGTTCAAGGTGAACGAGGGTGAGTTCCTCGGCGTGATGGGGCACACCGGTGCAGGGAAAACCACGATTCTGAAACTGCTCATGCGATACTACACGCCCGACAGCGGTCAGGTGCTGGTGAACGGACGTCCCATCACGGCGTTCACGCTCCATTCGCTGCGCGAGGCCATCGGTTTCGTGAGCCAGGACCCCTTCCTGTTCTACGGCTCGGTCAAGGACAACGTCATCTACAATCAGGAAGCGACTGAGGCCGATTTGGAAGCCGCCCTCAAGATGGCCGGTGCATGGGAGTTCGTTCAGGAACTCGAGGACGGCATCAACACGCTCGTGGGCGACCGGGGCGCGATGTTGAGCGGTGGGCAGCGGGCCCGAATTTCGCTGGCCCGTGCACTCTTGAAGGCCCCCAGCCTGCTTATCCTCGACGAGGCCAGCAGCGCTCTGGACGCTGAAACCGAGCGCCGCATCCAAGAGAACCTGCTCTCTTCGGGCAAGGAACGCGGCACCATTGCCGTGGCGCACCGGCTCAGCACGATTCGAAACGCCAACGAGATTCTCTCCATGGTCGACGGTGCCATCGTCGAGCGAGGTGTTCACGACGACCTTGTTGCATCGGGCGGCGTTTACGCCAGCCAGTGGACCATTCAGACCGGTGATATGGCCGGTTTGTGATCACGCACGTACGCCTCGTCGCATGAGCACAAGGTTGGCGGCCGCCAGCACGAGCACGGTGATGGACAACCACATCGGCATCAACGGCACCTGGTCGTACGGCAGGCTGAACACGTCAAGGAGGGATTCACCCCGGCTGTAGGTGCCTCCCAGGGAGGCCGTCAACATGACCAAGCCAACGGTACCCAGGCCGCCGAGGCTTTGCCACCGTCGTCCTGCAGGGTCCTGCCAGAGGGACGCACCCCGACGTCGCCGAGCGAGCAAAACGCCGAGGGCGAGGCCCAGTGCCGCGGATGCCAGCAACATCTTGTTGATGAGCACGGGGTGGTCAACGCCTTCCCCGGGACTGGATTGGATGCCGGTCATGATGGCCAGCGGCATGGCCAGCAGCCCGAACGCCAAGGCGAAGTGGGCGACGTTGTCGGCCAGGGAAAGGTGGCGTTCATCGAGGAGCCAACGGTGGCTGGCGAGCCCCGCCATGAGGAAGGCGACGCCGGCCATGGCAAACGAACCGACCGCCAACTCGGTGCTGACCACGTGCAGGGTGGCTGCCGACACCATCAGGCCTCCTCCTCCTCATCGAAGACATCGTCCTTGACCAGCGATTCCTCGTCGTTTCGTCCCCGCTGCAAGGAAAGGAAGGCAGCCATGAAGGCCAACACCATGGCCATGGATTGGAGGTAGGCGGCGCTTTCGTCCACCGTCCACCGTGGCTCTTCGCTCTGCAACGTGAACCACGGTGTGGTTTGCTCGGGTCCCTCACCGGCGAGGTGGGCGCGCCACTGAACGGCCACGGGTTGGAGGGTGGCTGGCAGTTCAAACGACCAGGTGTCGCCGTCGGAGGACACGGGCGCCGTCGTCGCTTCACCGCCGGGGAGCCGCCATTCGACCTGCACGTCGTTCACGAAGGCCGTGGACATCACCACGGTGGTGGTCTCACCAACCGTTCGCAATGCCGGTGGCTCAAATTCTGCGGCGAGGCGTGGCAAATCTTCGGGAACGGGACGAACCTCAACGACAACAGGGGCGGCGGAAGCGCCAAAGAAGGGCGCTTCGCTCCCGTCCTCCGTGCCGTGATGGATGGCGCCGTACAGTGGATACTCGCCGACACCAGGCGCCCGCACGGTCCATTCCACCGTGTGTTGAGTTTGACCGACGCTGATGTGCGCCTCGACATAATTCTCCGTTCCGCCTTCGCTGTTGGAGATGACGGTCCACCCCGCCTCGTCGGGGGTGTCGCCGGCCCCGGAAAGGTCGGAGAGGAGGAAGAATCCGAGCAGGCCGCTGGTGGTGGTTTCAATGTTGGAAACGGTGATGGATACGCTGGTCAACAGGCCTTCGTAGGCGATCGTGGGTGCGTTGACTTCAACCGTCGCAGGCGACGACCGGTTCATGTCTGCATCGCCGTGGCAGGCGCCGCCGCACTGTGCGTCAAACGTCCCCGAACCCACGCCGTTGGGATTGGCCGAGCCCATGGTGGGCAGCACGAGGAGCATGGCGACCACCACCGCCAAGGTCAGGCGCTTCACGGTCGTCCACCCCCTCGTTGGCCGAGCACAGGAAGAACGAGCAACGCCAGCACCAGGATCACGCCCAATCCGATGCCCAAGCCCGCTGAGGGGCCGGGTTCTTCGGGCGGAGCAGGGCTCAACACGGGGCTGATGGAATCGCTAGCACCGAGGTAGGTGCGCTCTTCATCCACCGGCTGGACGGTGTAGGTGACGGTGCCGCTGATGGGCGGTTGGTCTTCGAAGCTTGTCGCATTGGTCGTGCCGATGACTTCGCCGTTGCGAAGGATGTTGAACGAAACTTGCTCACCCGTCCAAGCCCACGAGAGACGAACGTTGCCTCGGTCGTCGTTGAAGGACTGGAGGCTTCGCACATCGGGGCCGATCTCAATCTCGAGGGACACGTTGGTCTGGTGGGTTGCTCCGTGGTCGTCCGTTACGGTGAGCATGACGATGGCATCGTCCTTCAGGACCACCTCGAGGCGTTCTCCGGTGGCGCTTCCTCCCTCCCACGACCAATCGTAGCGTACAATGACGCCATCGGGGTCGGTGGATGGAGATCCTGTCAGGACGGTGGTCTCGTTGTACCACACGTCCACGGTCAAGCCTTGGATGGCGGCCGAAGGTGCGAGGTTCACGAGGGTGATGCTGGCATCGTGCTCCGAGCTCGCTTCCGTGCCGTCGTGGGCCACCACGACCAGTCGCCATGCCTGTTCTGGCGCAAGGCGGTCGGCTGGGACAACGGTGGTGTTGGTCAGGCCAGCATCGCGGAAGCCGTTCTTGTACCACGTCGTAGAGAATTGAACGGCATCACCGTCGGCGTCCTCCGTTGTGATGGTGGGCGCTAAATCGGTCAGCGAGGATGGGTTCTCCGGCCAACTGACGGCCACTTGGGGTTGCGCATTTACGATCAGGACGCTGGGCGTGGTGAACTCTGTTTGGTCGCTTCCATCGCTCACGGTCAGGACGGCGTACCAGTGGTCGCCACGGGTCAAGGTGGAGGCCGGAAGAACATCGGCGGTGTAGACGGGTTCCAACGCATCGTTTCGGTACCAGGCCACGCCTTGCAGGGTGGGTTGATCGCCGTCAGCGTCGGTCATGTTGGCTGAAATCGTCAGGTTGTGAAGGGCGCTGAAACTGGGTGAGGTCAACAGGGCCTCAACGGACGGAGCAGCGTTTTCGATGCTGACCGTCGCCGAGTTGGGAGCGCTCCATGTTTGCCCGTCGTTGGCCTCAACCTCAACACTCCACGCGTCGCCTCGTTGAGTGAACGAGGACGGCAACGGGTTCAACCCGTCAGCAGCAGGAACATGCTCGCCGTCCAGCCACCAGGTCAACATCGTCTCAGCGATGTCGTCGCCTTCGGGGTCGGTGGCGGTCCATGACGCGGTCAGGTTGTCCTCCGTCGTGGGCGTGGACGGGGCGATGACCAGGTCGCTGACCACCGGCCCTTGATTGCTCGAGCCGACCACAATGTTGGCCGAGGAGGTCCATTCGCCCGTGTCAATGCCGTCCGAGGCCCGCACCTCCACGGTCCACTCGTCGCCCACCCGTGTGGCGATGGCCGGGAGCGTGGTGGCGTTGTCCAGCGACTCAACCTGAGCGCCGTACAGCATCCATCGGAGCTCCGTGAAGGCAGCGGCATCACCGTCCGCATCGCTGGTTTGGAAACTCACGGTGATGTCGTCGTTGGTGTCAGGGCGCTCGTCGCTAACCGCCAGGTTGAGCACGTCGGGGGCCCGGTTGAGCACGGTGACGGTGGGTGAAGCCACGGCAACTCCTGCATCTTGGCCGTCGGAGGGCGTGATGACGGCGTGCCACATGTCGCCTTTGGTCGTGGCTGAAGCGGGAAGCGTGAAGGTGGTGTGACTGGACTCGACGGCACCGTCTTTGTACCAAGCGATGGTCGTCCCACTTTCGCCGTCGCCGTCGTCATCGGTGTAGGTGTAGGACACCGTCAGGTCGTCGGTGGTGTCGGGGGTGGATGGCGTGATGTGGACATCGCTGGCCACCGGTTCGGTGTTGCTGGAGACCTCTTCGCTGATGCTGGTGGAGAAGGTGTTGTAGTCGTCTCCGCTGGTGCCGTTGTTCCAGTTTCCAGACAGCACTGCCAGCTTGAACAACACGCTGCCTGAACCGGAAGCAGGGGCTGTCCAATCCATCGTCCAGGAGGCGGTTCCCGGCACATCGTTGTGCGTAGCTTGCCGTCCGTTGGAGGCCACTTGGGTGTTGGCATCACCGTTGCCGAGCGTGCCTCGGTTGACATCGAGATTGAAACCGCCGATGTTGGGTGAGGTGCTCATGCTCACCGAGAGGGTGTAGGTGGCGAGGGCCTCGTAGGCCGTTGGCAGGCCGGTCAGTTGAGCCGTGACGCCGCCTGCCCCACCGTGGCAACCGCATCCGTTGGACGAGTTGAATTTCCCACCGCTGCTGGCGTTGACTTGTCCCAGCGGCACCAGCAACAACAGAAAGAGGACGCCAAGGGCACCAATCTTCCTGTTCATGCCTTGAGAGATGGCCGCATGTCCTTTTCATTCTTCGTCTGTACGGCATCCCTCAGGCCGATGTTTCCTCTTCGCCTCTGACCAAGCGGTCGACGTAGGTGATGACGGTGGAGATCAGCAAGAACAGCGGGATGCCGAGGATGAGGGCCCACACGCCGATGGTCAAGCCTGCCATGCGGACATCGTCAAAGACCTCGCCGACGATGATGATGAACCCCACCATGATGATGCGTCCCAGCACCAGCAAGGGTCGGATGGAGTTCCACATGGCGCTGGCGTCGCTGGCGTGGTCCGGCTGGTCCAAGGCTGAGAGCCGTTCAGCCAGCGATGGACCCGCCATAGGCCGGCTTGGCGTGCGTTTGACCATGAACGTTCGCCAGAGCGAGCGGAAAAGGCCGGTCTTTACCGAGGGGTGGGCTCAAGCGGTGCGGACCCGGTCGTCGATTTGCGAGCCTTCTCCGGCGGCACCACCCGTTCGGCGAATTTCTCGCCAGGCCTTGATGACGCCTTGGCCGTACGCCCAGTGGGCGAGGAACACAAAGAGCGGCGCCAGGAACACCGTGCCGATGGAACGGTGGGGCGAAGTGCCGATGGCGGCGCCGAGCCAGGAGATGGCGATGTACGCCACGCCAAAGCCGCCCGGGATGTGGAAGGCAATGCGGGGAAGCGTCCATTCGCCCCCAAGGGTCAACCAGAACTCGTCTGCAGCACCGCCCGAAAGGGCGCCGTAGAGCATGGCGGCGAGCGAGAGCACCACGAGGGGCGGGAAGAAGCCGATGGCGGTGTGGGACCAGGTGGCGATCTCCGGCCATCGCTTGTTGGCGACCATGCGGGTGTAGCCGTAGTTGCGCATCTGCTTCATGTACGGCTTGAACGGGCGACGCCGCCGGTGCGGCATCACGTTGGAGGGGTCAATGAACAACTTGTGGCCCTTGCGCTGAATCTTGGCGTCGAGCACCACGTCTTCGGCCCCGATGCAACCTTCCTCGAAGAAATCCACTTCTCGCAGGTTGGCCATGCGGTGAGCGCAGTTGACGCCGGGGTTGTGCGTGATGGGAACGAGTTCACCTTTGGGCTGGGCACCGTAGCGGGTGCCAGCGGTCATGAATTTCGTACAGAAGGCCACGTCAGCGCACTTGGCACCGAACGGGTCGTCGTCCGGTGCAAAGTTGGGCCCGCCCACGGCGCCGACTTCGGGGTTGTCGAACCATCGCACGAGTTTGGCCACCCAGTCGAGCGGTGGAACGGTGTCGTCGTCGGTGAACAACACAAGGTCGTGGTCCATTTGTCGCAGGGCAAAGTTGCAGGCGTCGGCTCGGTTGCGGGACGGGTCGTCGATCCACGTGGCGCCGTGCTTCTCGCAGACGGCCTTGGTGTGGTCCTTGGATTTGGAGTCGGAGATGACGATTTCGAAGTGCGGGTAGGTCTGCTTGCCCAGGCGCTCGAGCACGATGTCAAGTTCGTCGGCGTTGTTGATGGTGGGAATCAGCACGGCCGTCTTGTACGGCGTACCGTCCTCTTTCAGCAAAACGGGGACCGTTTCACCTTCGCCCATGGAACAGGCCACACGCCCGCCTCATAAGAAATCAAGGGCGAGAATCTCACTCAGCAACGACGCCGTTGGTGGTGTCGATGGTCTTGCCTTCACGGGTGTCCGTGACGGTGACGTCGATGGAACAGCTGCCGGAGCAGATGTCCTGACCGTTCTCGACGACGGTCACACCATCACCAACGGACCAAACTTGGTCGTCGGTGTTGCCAAACTCGACGAGTTCGCACACAGAGGTGCCGTCAACGCCGGGGTTGTCACAGGTCACTGGGGCAGCACCGTCAATGCTCAGCTTGACGGAGACAGCGGCCCAGTTGATGTCGCCGCCTTGGTCCATGGTCAACATGATCAGGTTGTCAGCGGTACCGGTACCTGGGGTACCTTGGGCGTCCTTTCCGCTCATAGAATACGGGCCGAGCGGGTAGAGATGTGGTTCAGACCACGGCCCCTGTGGTGTGGTGGAATAAACATCAATCACAGCGATTCCGATATCACCTTCCAAATCAATGGCAAGGAAAGCAACTGTTGTGACACTTGAATCCGTAGTCGGGATTTCATGCCACTGGCTGATAGAGATATTGATGGTTGTAAACCCAGAATTTGTTGAAACTGGTACATCGATGGAACCGTCAAGATTCACGTCCCATCCCATCACCATGGTGGAACCTTCGGGGTCCATGGCTGCGTGGTAGAGGGGACATTCATACCGACTAGCGTTCCATTGTAGAAACTTGAGGTGATTTCGGTCGTGTTGGTGGTTGTCCCGTTTGCGGATGTGGTTGTTGTTGTGGTCGTTTCGTTTTCCCAGGCCCAAACGATGTTGGCTTGCGTCTCTCCCATTTGGGTGGCGTGTGCAATAGGGATGTAATTTCCGTTGACAATGGTGGTGACGTGCTGCCTTGGGCTGACGGAATGATGCCTCCGCCCGTGCCGGCATCTTCGGAGTCGTCTCCTGTTCCTGCTCCAAGACATCCCGAGAGCATCATCATGCATGTGAAGAGAACGGCTGTGAATACGCGGGTCGTTGGCTTCATGGCCGAATCTTGCAGCTTGTTTGGTTTAATTCTTCTCCATGCGCGGAAGAGAATATGGGACCGGATTGAAACCGCGCACGAACGCGTCCGTTCATGCTTGCGTTTGTGCTAAGTTCATAAGCCGTCGCGGAGGCCTTTTGATGCAGAGAGGGATGAACTCATGTTGAACGTCACGGCCCGACAGGACTTGATGAACAAAATTGTAGAGACTCTGGGCGTGGTCGTCGAGGACGCACGCTTCGAGTTCAAAGAAGACAAAATGCAGGCGACCGTCGTGGACGCCTCGCACGTGGCGATGATTGACATGAAGGTCGACGCCGCCGCTTTTGACACCTGGGAGATCGAGGAAAACGACCTCGCCCTTGAACTGCGCAAGGTCAAGGAACTCATCAGCCTCGGTGGCGCTGACGATCTGATCGAAATGGCGTACACCAAGGACTCCGGTGTCCTCACGCTCAACCTCGGCAAGATTGACCGAAACATCCGCCCGCTGGACCCCAGCACGGTGAACTCCCCCAACCTGCCCAACATCGACATCCCTTCCTCCATCGAAATCAACGGGGCATCCCTGGCCCAAGCCCTTCGCGCTGCCAAGCAGGTGGGCGACCTGGTCAACTTCAGCATCGACGGCAACTCCTTCACCGTTCACGTGCAAGGCCAAACCGACTCGGTCACCGTGAGTTTCTCCAAGGACGAACTCGAGTCCCTCAACTGCTCCAAGCCCGCACGCAGCCAATACTCGCTGACCTACCTCGTGCCGCTTTCGAAAGTCTTCGGTTCCCTCGGGACCGTCAAGCTGGGCTTCGGTGAGAGTTTCCCACTGAGCCTTGAATTCACGTTCAACGACGGCGCAGGCGAAGTGCTGTACTTCTTGGCACCACGTGTGGAATCGGATTACTGATTCAGTACTCGCGCCATCCGTTGCCGCAATCCTTGCAGGTCAACATTCGAGTTTCCGGTTCGTCAGAGGAACGGGTTTGCTCGAGGTAGGCAAAGACTTCGACACAGTCGCACTTGGGGCACATGTAATCCCCCGTGGTAAGGATGCCTTGCATGTTGTCGGAATCCTTGATGACTTCGTAATCGCGGGATTCGACCTTCGTGCTGGAGGTGGCCTTCGAGAGGTCAACTTCCTTTCCACCGATCTTGGTTTTCAAGTTGGCAGGTCCCTTGTAGCCGCACTTGTAGTTCGTGCAGGAGATGTCTCCGGAAGGAGTAGGGAACGAGAGCGTTCCACATTGAGGGCAAAACATGGGTAATGCCTGCCAATTCGGATATATAATCTCTACCGCTTTTCGGAAATACAAGGGAATGTTGTTGCTGAACATCGCACGTGTGGAAGGGCAAGGGTCAAAATCAACGGCGTGAAGGGTTGGCCCATGTGGTTGTGGTACGACTGGCAGGCTGCCGCCGTCGCCGACGAACACGGCCACCTTGTTGATGTCATGCAGTGGGACGGTCACATGACCGAACACGCCGTGGTTGAACGGCTTCGCCTCATCGCTTCGGGACAACCGATTCGAGAAGCGGTGGCCCTTCACGAGCGCTTCCCCGAGGCGGTGCTCTGCGTGCACGGCGACCCTCAACTTCCCGACGCCAAGTGGCCCGTTCCCTCTGCTGAAAAGCAAGCGCTGGCCGACAGTGCCGCCCTTCGATTGGCGGTGGAAGGCGTCCAAGCGGCGGCCAGCGACCCCGACCGACGCTTGGAACACCTCGTCAGAGGCAGCGATGAATTGCGGGCCAGCCATTTGACCATGCAGGCCCGCCTCATCGAGTGGGCCGGCCTGTTCTTCCCCATGACCGTCGTCAAGGACAGGGCTGCATACGTCCGCTCGGTAGCGGCCAGCGAGACGCCCCAAGCCTTCGCCGAAGCCATGGGGGTGGACGTGCCCGCTGAATTGCCCTCAGACGGTGAATGGCGGTCGCTACGGGAATGGGCCGAGAACACGGCCGGCGCCAACGCACGTCTCGACCGAATGGAGCACGCGCTTCGCCAGTTGACGGAATCTCACCTGCCGTCGGTGTCCGCCCTGGTCGGTCCGCTTCTCGCGGCTCGATTGTGCGTTGAAGCTCACGGTCGAGCACGGCTGGCTCGCCTTCCTTCGGGAACGGTTCAGATTCTTGGTGCGGAGAAGGCCTTCTTCCATCACCTCAAAACCGGGGCCCCTTCGCCCAAGCACGGCCACATTTTCATGCATCCGTGGATCAGCCGCTCACCCCGTTGGGTGCGAGGGAAAATCGCTCGAATGCTCGCCGGGAAGATCAGCATCGCCGCCAAGATCGACGCCTTTGAAGGCGAGGCTTGGGGCGAAGACGAGGTGGCCAAGGTGGAACAGCGCGTGGACGACCTCCGTGAGGCCAACAAGCACCCACCGTCCCGCCGTTGAGAGGGTGTTCACATGGGCGGCGGGAAAAAACGAAGGCAGCGAGGCCCGCAAAACCTGTCCTCAACCGTCCTTCTTGACCGTCGAGCCTTGTGGACCCGAAATGCCGTCCCCGGCACCGCTGTCTACGGCGAATCGTTGCGGAAGTTCTCCGGCAAGGAGCACCGTCGCTGGGACCCGAACCGTTCGAAACTCGGGGCGGGCCTGTTGCGAACCAAGCGAGACCCGGCGCTCTTGCTGCCCGGTCAAGGCGAGACCGTGCTCTACCTCGGGGCCGGTCACGGTACGTCCGTGAGTCACCTCTATGACCACCTGTGCGGTGCTTCCAACCGGTTTGGTGGTCGCTTGGTGTGCGTTGACCTGGCGCCGCGTTGCCTTCGGGATTTGACCTTCATGACCAGCGAGCGACCCGGCTTGGTGCCCGTGCTCGGCGATGCTAGGAAGCACGCCGCCTGGGGTGTCTTGTTGCCGACCAAGGTGCCGTGGTTGTTTCAGGACGTTGCCCAGGCCGGCCAAGTGGACATTTTCCTTGCAGCATGTCAGCGCTTCCTGCAGCCCGGTGGAACAGGACTGCTCTCCCTGAAGGCGGCCAGTGAACGGTGGACGGGGGAAGGTGAAGCGGCGCTGTTTGCCGAGGTTGAACACACGCTTCGTTCAGCGGGCCATGAGGTGGAAGAAATCATCGAACTCACCGGCTACGAGGACAACCATCGCCTCTTCGTCGTTCGTGCGCCGGAGGCTTGAGCATGCCTGAACTTCCCGAGGTGGAGACCGTTCGCCAGGGCCTCTTGCAGGGCATGCAAGGCAAGACCTTCGATGACGTGCTCATCCGGCGAGAAGGCCTGCGCTACCCCTTCCCTGAGGGGTTGGCCACGCTCGCCGGTGCAACGGTGTCGGACATTCGTCGTCGGGCGAAGTACCTCCTCATCGACCTCGATGACGGACGCGTCCTGCTGTCTCACCTCGGAATGAGCGGTCGCTACACGCTGTTCGACAGCGACCAAGCGGCCTCGGCCAAACCGCTGCTCCAGACCGTGAACGGCGGCGTGCCGGTCTCGGCCTTCGGAGACGAAACCGGTCATGGAGGCAAACACGACCACCTCGAGTTCATTTTCACCGACGGTTCCCGTGCCGTCTACACCGACCCTCGTCGTTTCGGCATCATCGACCTTTTTCCTGCCGAGGAGGAAGCCGGCCACAAGTTGCTCGCTTTGCTGGGCCCTGAACCGTTCGACCCGTGGGATGCTCAGGCCTTGGCCGACCGACTGAAGGGTCGCAAGGTGGCCATCAAACTGGCCCTGCTGGACCAAAAAGTGGTGGTGGGTGTGGGCAACATCTACGTTTGCGAGTCCCTCCATCGGGCCGGCATTTCGCCCCGTCGGGAGGCGGGTGGCTTGGTGCGCAAGAACGGCCAGCCAACCGCTCGGTTGGTTGAACTGGTCGGTCATGTCAAGGACGTCATCGAAGAAGCGATTCAGGCCGGTGGCTCAACGCTCAACGATTTCGCGAGCGTGGACGGGACCCTTGGCTACTTCGCTCACCACTTTGCCGTCTACGGGCGTGAGGGCCAACCGTGTGAAAAGGCAGGTTGCGGTGGCGTGGTTCGGCGCATCGTGCAGAGCAACCGTTCAACCTTCTTTTGTCCGACATGTCAGCGATGATCAGAGATTTAGCAGCACGCTGGCCGAATAATCAGAGGTTCAGCAGGACGCTGGCCGCAAGAATCACAGGTTCAACAGCACGCTGGCCGCAAAGCCCCACAGCACGAGGGCGGTCAGCCGGTGGATGAAGGCGGCCCGGTCCTTCAAGCGGTCGAGCCACGGGGTGCCGGTCAAGACCACGGCCACCAGCAGGTACCAGAGGGCATCGATGGTCATGCCGAGCAGACCAACGGCGGTTTTCGAAAGCAGGTTCATGTCGGGCTGAAGGACCTGGGCGAGCACAGCCACGAGGAACAAGGCGATTTTTGGATTGAAGAAGGCAATGGCAAACCCTTCAGCAAACCCTTGGGCACCCGAACTGGTGTCTTCGCTGAACAGGGCGTCGTGGTTGGCGTTCCACATGGACACCCCGTACCAGACCAGAAGGGCGCAACCAATCAGTTGCAAACCCGTAAACACGGTTGGGGCTTCTTCGAGGAGGACGATGAGGCCGAACACGGCCAGCCCGGCGTACATGCCGAAGCCCAAACCGTGGCCCAAGGCGCACATGACGCCCTGACGACGGCCACCGATCATGGTGTTGCGAAGCACCACCATCAGGCTGGGACCTGGCGAGATGGCACCGAGGGTGAACACCGTCCCGGCGGCCAAGAGCACGTCCCATGCGATGGCCTCCATGCACCGCCCAAGCGGTCAACGCATTCAACCTTGACCGTGAGCTTCTCCGGCGACGCCTCGGATTGCCAGGAGATTCGTCCGAGCTGCTCACAAGAGGTAGAGGGTGACGCCGTTGCCTGCCTTGCGTTCCTTTTCGGCTGCCGCAAATTCAAGGCTCCAGCGCAGCATCGATGCGTTCACTTTTCGCTGGCTGACCACGTGGAGGTAGGCTGACTGCAGAGCAGCGATTGAGGAGGGGTTCGGTTGTTGGTTCTCCATGGTAGTGCTCATCGTACTTTACGCACTTAAATGTTGTTTTCTATGCATCAATGATGCATCATCTGTAGTTTCCGACGAAAAAAAGACAATAATTGCCGGATTCCTGCACCACGGTGTTCGATTTACACTGCTCGTAAGCGATCTGAAGACCCGTGGTGCCAGGCCGATTGGCTCCGCTGGCGGTAGACCCTGAAGGACGTGGGTCCTCTGGATGCGCCCTGAAGGCGTTCTTCCTGCGTTTTTCGGTACACGCGGTAGCCACCCGCGGTGATTGCATCAGGGTGTTCGGGAAAGACCACACCCGCTTGTTCCAACTCACGCTGGGCTCGAAGGGTGGAGGTGCTGGCGGATTTGGCTCGAGAGGCCAGGGCTTTGAGGCCGAAACTCTTCGCTACCTCGGATTCCCGGAGGTTTTCTTCGCCCTTCCATGCTCGTTTCTTTCCTTTCCCTTTCTTCTTGGTTCGTGTATCAATGCGTTCGAACCATCGGTCGCAGCGAAGCGTGGGTTGCTTGACGCATCGGAAGGTGGCGGCTTCCACGGCGGCCAGCCCCGGCGCCACGTGGTTGTAGGCGCCCACATCAAGGCAGACCCAGGCTGGACGCCCGTCCGGTAGGCGATCGTCGGAAAAGGCCACTTCGCCCGCATCGCCAAGTTTCGTGGTCGTCGTGTGGCCGAAGAAGACGGTGCGTGCGGGGTCAACGGCGCCTTCGTGCTGGAACCATTCCTTGCGGATCCACAGCAGTTCTTTCTCGCCCTGCATGTCGAGGGGCATCCTCGGGTCGTAGCCGGCGTGGACAAAGCGAAGATGGTCGAGCACGATTTGGGTGGGAAGCGTGTCGAGCCACATGAAGTCCTCGGCCATTTGGCGCTTGGCTTCGTAGAGGTCGCCGTTCGCCTGAACGATGTAGGAGGCGTAGGTGGATTTTCCACCCCGTTGCATCCACGGCTGCCAAGCCTCGAAGGACCCGTCGGGCTGGACGCTCTGAATCGCCATGTGTTCGTGGTTCCCCTTGAGGCAAATCACCTGCGGGTGGGTGCGCAAGAGGTGGACGAGGCCGGCGGAGTTCGGGCCCCGGTCGATCATGTCGCCCAAGCACACCACCCTGTCCTCGGGTTTGAGGTTCAGTCGGTGCAGCAACGCCCTGAAGGTCGCCAGATGCCCGTGGATATCACCGAGCACGAAGATGCGGTGGCCGTCGTCAAGACGCGCCTGCAGATCGGCTTCGAGCGAGGGGTCGCGTAGCGACGGTCCAAGGGGGAGATTCAACTTGCAACTCAAGCTGTTCACCGAAGAGATGGTCCCTTCGGTCAACGGTTGTTTGAATCCCTATATGTTCTTCCCCCTATAGGCGGGGGTGAAAAGCCGGTTTTCCGACCCTTTCACGAACAATGGACTTCACTCTTCTTCCGAGGACGTTGCAGCGTAATCCTTTGTTTCCTCTTCGGTGGGTGCGTTGGCAGCGCCAACCATGCCCATGCCGATCATGGCGATGCCGCCCACCCAGAACAGGAGGGTGACATAGTCAATCCAGGAGTCAAAGTTCGTCCAGTAGGTCATCTTGTCTTGGTTCTGCACGATGGCGCTTTCCATCTCTTCTGCGTCGCCGTCCTCAATCATGGACGAGGAGTGGATCTCGAAGACCCGCTCCAAGTCCGACATGCTGGGCGTGCTGGCTTGGCTTCCGTGGGCTCGAGTGTCCAAGTAGAACGTGGAGGTCGAACTTCCAGCGATGATGAGGCCGGAGATTTCCTCGGCTTGCATGCTGATGTCGCTGCCGAAGTACACGGGGAGCGCACCGGGCGTGGCGTCGAGCAGGCTGTAGGTTTCGAGGAGGTTGGCCTGAATGTTGCGCTCGGTGGCGACCACGGTGGCCGAACAGTCGGTAACCGGGATGCCCTTGAGTTCGCTCGTGCCGTCGGCGCAGGTGATGTCGGCGATGGCGTAGCCGCTCACGTCGACCTTGTCGCCATCTCCGGTCAGGAAACCGCCGGTGGTGCCGACGAGGGATTCGGGCGTGATGAGGCCGAAGGTGGCGGCCATCATGGCGTCGTTGCGCCAGGAGAGTTGGGTTGAACCGTCTTCGGCAAGGGTCTCGCCTTGGTCGCAATCGCCAGCCTCACCCGTACACATGGTGTAGTTCGTGCCGTCGCCGTTGGCAACGCCGCCGGAGCCGAAGTAGGTCTCGTTGGTTTCGAGCGAGGTCCACCGACGGTCATGTCCATGGGGTTGCCCGTGGCCAAGAAGGCGCTGACCGGGTCGTGCCAGCCGAGGAGCCAGTTGTTGAAGGACTGGGTCAGGTAGGGCGTGGTACCGAAGGACGACATCAAGAAGCCGGGTACGAAGGAATCGGCCGTGGTGCCGTAAATCGGGCCCATCATGAGGGCTCGCATGGCCGTGGCGGCGTTGGTGTCAACGCCGTAGAGGGCGCCGATGGTGGCGGCGTCCCAAGCCATTGGAGTTCCGGGACCCATCGTGGTGAAGTTGATCGGTGGCGTCATGCCTGAGAGTTCACCGTAGAGGAAGATGGAGGCACCGGTCTGAGTGGTCAGGCCGAGCGGTCCGTAGAGGACGTTGCGGATTGCTCCTGGGTGAGGTCAACGGGGTCGTTGCCAAACAGAGCGCTCCAAGCACCGCCCATGTTGAGGGAGTTTTCCAGGTAGGGGTCGCCCACGGGGCTGGCAGCACCGAAGGTTTGGTTGACGAATTGCTCAGCGTTCATCGTGCCCACGCCGCCAAGAAGACCGAGTTGGGCAGAGGAGGCTGAGGTGGCCCAGCCTGCGACCCAACCTGCCACAGCGCCGTACTGCTCTGCGGTCATGTTGTAGGCGGTCATCACGTCGACGGCTTCCATGCCGAGGAAGGCGACCATGCCGAAGGAAGTGCCCTCAGCGTTGGTGGCGACGATGCCGGTGGGGGTGTCGGTCATGTGGCCGTCGATCATGAGGCCAACAGCGTTCACGCCTGTCATGTCAACGCCGGTCAGCGTTCGAAGGCGCTGAACAAGTTCGGTGTTGTCCGTCAGGTTGGCATCGGTGCCGCCGCCGTTTCCAGCGAAGAGCTGGCCGATGCCTGCGTAAAGAGACCAATCTCGCACCAAGGTTTGGTTGTAGTCGATCACGACAGTTTCAGCCGTTCCATCTCCATCAAGATCAACCATCATTGGGGTTGTTGCATCAACCATGACAGGTTGGGCATATCCATATGTCACCGCACGTTGCATGGTGGTGGAATTAAGAGGGTCTGCTGCAATACTCGAAACGGTGTATTCAGGTTCTCCCATGCCCACAAAGGCTACCACACCAAGCGGTTGAAGCAAGGAGATGTTGAAATCTGGGTCAAGTGGGTGCATGGTGTCGTACAATGCATCGTTGATCCCTGCGCTGAAGTCCGCAGCCTGAAGGGTCACATTTTCAGCAGCATTCATGGCAGTGATTCCCGCTCCGGTGTCACTCATGTTCCAAGCCATGTACATGCCGTTTGGATCGAGCTGGCCTGAAGAATCCAACATCGCCCCAAGGGAGGATGCAGTGCCGATACCGGCCTGGGTGGTGTTCATGTCTTGAAGGACCATTTGAACGGCGAATCCGACCTTGGTCAAGTCCATGATGCCGTTGATCGCGCTGCCGGTGGCACCGATGACCTGGGTCTGGAAGGCGATGTTGAGCTGGCTGACCGGCGTGTCGCAGGGGACTTCGGTGTCAGCGGAACATGCAAACGACTTGACGGAGTTGTAGGTCAGTTCGCCTGCAGCGCTGTCGTAGTCGAGGATGGTGCGGGTGGTGGTGATGTCGTAGGTGACTGGGCCGATCTTCTCGTAGACCGGCGCCGAACCGTTGGCCATCACGTCAGCCACGTTGGTGATGGAGTAGCCGTAGAAGTCTCGAGGGGAGGTGGAACTGGCCCAGTCCTCCTCGGCTTCGGTACAGTCGTCGTTGGCGCAAACGCTGTCCTTGGAGAATGAAGCGAAGTTGTCTTCGACGGCGCCTTCAACGGCACCGGTGGCCATTGGGGCGAGGGCAGCAACGTTCAGCAAGACCAGAACAATTCCAGCCAGCAGCATGTTTCGGGGTGACATCATGGTTGTCATGCATCCTC
>JAYQOB010000009.1:0-5039 GCA_038144595.1 Candidatus Poseidoniales archaeon
AGGTCCGACCATTGGGTTCCGTCAACGGGGAACACGTCGATCACGTCGCTGTAGCCGTCGTCGTCGCCGTCGGCGCAACCGAGCACGTCGCCCAGGGAACTGGTGCCGGCCAACAACGGACAGGCGTCCTCGCTGTCAGCGAACCCGTCGTTGTCGTCGTCGAGATCCTCGCCGTTGTCTTCACAACCGTCCCGGTCAGCGTCATTGCTGAGCGAGGACGTGAAGCCGGGCGAACTGGCCGGGCAGAGGTCTTCCTCGACCGTGGAAACGATGCAGAGCGCAATGTCATCCGTGAGGCTTCCATCGCAGATGCCGTCGTTGTCGTCGTCGATGTCTTCACCAGCGTCCTGGCATCCATCACCGTCGTAATCCGTCGTGCTGGACGAGGTCCAGCCGAGTTGACCAGCGGGGCAGGTGTCGGCAAAGTCGTAGACACCGTCGTTGTCGTCGTCCGCATCCTCAACGCTGTCGCGACAACCGTCGCCGTCGTGGTCGCTTTGTGCATTGGACGTCCACATCAGCGCGCCCTGCTGGCACGTGTCGTTGAGGTCGAGCACACCGTCGCCGTCGTCGTCCTCGTCGCAGGCGTCGCCGAGCCCGTCCGTGTCGAGGTCAAGTTGCGAGGCGTTGGGCACCATGGGGCAGTTGTCGTCGTCGTCGCCAACGCCGTCGCCGTCTTCATCGGTGAACGGGTCGATGCGAACGACTTCGTCCTGCCGTTGTCGACGTAGTAGAGGTGGCCGTTGGGGCCAAATTCGAGGCCCATGATGGCCGTGGCCGAGGTGGCAATTTCGTCCACGTAGGTGCCGCCCTTGCCGTCGGAGGGGAGGTCGTAGGCGACGATGTTGCCGTTGCTGTATTCGGAAACGAAAAGGTGGCCGTCGTGGAGGGCGATGCCGGTGGGTCGGTCAAGGCCGGTGGCAAGCACGCCCCATTCAATGCCGGTGAACCTCGAATACTCCGCCAGGGGCTCGAGGCGTGAAGGGTCGTTCATGAGGTCGGTGGTGGTGTAGGTGGTGTCGTCGGTGTTGACCCACAGCACGCGGTTGGCGCCGGGGTCGGCGATGTAGAGAATGCCCGTATCGTGGTCGAGTTCCATGTGGCCGGGGACACCCAGCACGTGGCCGAGTTGGATGTCGGAGTAGCGGTTCACGATGGCGTCGGAGTGGTCGTCGTAGCCCGTGTCGTGGTCTTCGGCAAAGTCGTAGCGGACCAGTTCACCGTAGTGGCCGTCGTTGTACCAGTACACGTTGTCCTCGTCGTGGGCAATGCCTACGCCGTAGGGTGATTCGTGGTTCATGTCGATGTGGCTGCCCAGCAGGTTGTTGTTCTGGTTTTCAACCGCATAGTGGTCAAGGGAGGACGGCCAGAGCGTGGGGCCCATGAAGTTGTTTGGCGAGCCCTGACCGCAGTAAGTGTTGGCCGTTTCTTGAGCCGAGCCCCACTGCCAGTCGAACTCGGGGTGGTAGGCGCCGAAGGCGATGGCGCTGACCTCTTCGAGGAAGTGGTTGCTGTAGGCGTCCTCTCGGTTTTCCGACGTCTGGTTGTCAAGACCGGTGTTGTGAACGATGGTGATGCTGTCGGTGGCCCGGTTGGCAATCCACAACTCGTTCACACGACCGGGATGGAATTCCATGTCCCGTGGGTCGTCCAAATCATCGGAAGCGTCGGCGATGACCGTCTCGACAAAGCCGTCCCCGAAGGCCTCCACCGTGGTGGCTTCTTCGGCCATGGTGGTGTAGGTTGGGAGGGCAAAGAGTAGCATAAACACCAACGAAAAGGCAACCTTGCGCTCCATCATGCCTTCACCTCAAACCCCACGCTTTTGATACCTTGCTTTTGATGTGAGAAGAAGGACGCAGTCTGCTCTTTTTTTGCCGCTTGCCCTGGCGGTGTGTTCCCGTGTCAGTGGGAAGGGCGGCTGAGGCGAGGGCGGTCATGGAAAGGCGACTGAGGCGAGAGCCATCGGGGAAGGGTGGTTGAGGGCGTCAAACTTCGGAGACTTCGCCTTCTGCGAGCGGCGGCAAGCCCTTCTTGGCACGGACGTAGTCGGTGTAGGTGCCGTAATACACGGTCACGACGCCGTCTTGGAGTTCCCAAATGCGGTTGACGACCTGGTCGAGGAACCAGCGGTCGTGGGAGACGGTGATGAGCGAACCCTCGTAGTCGACGAGCGCTTCTTCGAGGGTGGCCTTGGATTCCATGTCCAAGTGGTTGGTCGGCTCGTCCATCAGGAGGAGGTTGTTTTCCTCCAGCAGGAGTTTGAGCAGCGCCACACGGGCTCGCTCGCCGCCGGACAATTGGGAGAGCTTGGTCGCCACCTGTTCGCTTGAGAACTGGAAACGGCCGAGGGCTGCACGGATGTCGCCGTACTGGAAGTCGGGGCGGAGTTTCTGGATTTGCTCCACCGGATTGAGGTTGAAGTCGAGGGTGGCGTGGTCCTGGTGGAAGTAGCCGATTTCGCAGCCGGGCGCCAGGTCCATCTTGCCGTCGGTTAATTTCTCGTCGCCGTTGATGAGTTTGAGTAGCGTGGTTTTCCCCTGACCGTTGCCGCCCACGATGCCGATGCGGTCGCCCTTGCGGACTTCCAGATATTGGTTGTCGAGGATCTTCCGTTCCAGTCCCTCAAACGCCTTGGTGCCGCCTTCGATGTTGAGCACGTCCATGCTGGCCTTGTCGGTGGCTTCGAGCGAAAGGATGAGCGGCTTGCGTTTCTTGGGAACGCGGGCTTTGAGCGCCTTCAGTTCCTGCTGCATGCGTTCGATCATCTTGTGCTTGGCCGAGATGGACTTGTCGTACTTGTTGGCCCGCTTCATCTGCTGCATGGCACCCATCGTGGACTGGATTTTCTTCTCGATGTTGGCAATCGCCTCGCCCAGCGACTTCTCGCTGGCTTCCTTCTGCACGAGGAACTGGCTGTAGTTGCCCTTCCACGGCCACGCACGGAGGTTGTCGATCTCTACGATGCGGTTGCAGACTTGGTCGAGGAAGTAGCGGTCGTGGGAGACGATGAGTTGGGCGCCTTTGAATTCGGTCAGGAAGGTTTCGAGCCACTCGGTCGTGTGGATGTCCAAGTGGTTGGTCGGCTCGTCGAGGAAGATGACGTCGATGCCGTTGAGGCCGACGAGTTGACGGGCGAGGGCGAGTTTGGCCTGTTCGCCGCCCGAGAGCTTGTTCACGGCCATGTCCATCGGGTGCTTGTCAAGGCCGAGGCGCTCAAGGATGCCTTTGGCGATGCCGGCGACGTTGCCGCCGCCGCTTGAGGCGAGGGTTTGTTGGAGTTCGGTGTAGCGTTCCATGACGGGTTCCCAGTCGCCCTCGTAGAAGGCCGGGTCAACCATCTGGGCTTAAATGGCGGCGATCTCCTCTTCCAACTCTTGGAACTGACGACCTTTGCGGCCGAGTTCTTCTTCGATGGTCGAATCCGATTCGAGGTCCCGAATTTGCGTCAAGTAGGCGAGGCGAATACCGGGAGCAAACTCGACGTCGCCGGTGTCCTGTTTCTGCTCGCTGATGGTGTTGAGCAAGGTGGTTTTCCCCGCGCCGTTGTGACCAACGATGCCGATGCGGTCGCCGTCGTTGACTTTGATGTTGATGTCGCGCAGCACGTCCACGGCGCCAAAGGAGCGGTCAACCGCTTCCACGTTGATGAGTTCGCGTGCCACGGCTTTCCCTCCTCATTCAGCGGCCGCCGTCCACGCCTCATAACTGCTCCCATGAAGGAGCAATCTGCATCCTCATTCCTGATACGGCCGGAAAGAGAGTGTTTATTGAAGGAGAACACGGTAGTAAGGGCATGGCTGGGAAAGGACGAACGGCATGGTTCATGCTGGCCATGTTGCTCGTCATGGCCCTCCCTCAACCTCCCGCCCTGCTGGACGAAGAAGCGATACCGAGCCACGTTGCCAACGCCTCGGACATGGTGGCGGACTTTTCTCAAACGGTTTCGGGTGGAGCAGAAGTGGTCAGCATCGGACACAATGGAGACCACTACGTGGTGGCCCTCTCCCACAACGGGGCAGGGTCGCTTGGAAGCTACACCTGGTCGGGGTTGACCCCGGGTGGCTTGCTGCTCAATGTCGCCCACAACGGCACGGTCATGGGAAGCGCAAACCAATCCTATGCGCCGCTCGACATGGCGGTTTCATCGGATTTTGCCGCCTTGATTGGACTTCACCCCTCCGAGGGCTTGTTCCTTGAGGCCTACAACGAAACCCTGAGCCTGGCCTACCAGAACCACATCTATTCCACGACGACGGCGGGCGACCGCGACGACCTCATCCTCTACGACCTCGACATTGATGGAAGTGAAGCCTACATCCTGTTCGGTTGCCCGGCAACGGGTGTTGAACTGAGGTACAACGGCAACACCTGCGTAACCAGCACGGGTCGGATGAGCCTGTCCACCCTTCAGTGGGACATGAATGCGAACATCCTCATCAACTTCGCCACCTCGAGTTGGTACACACCCGAGTCCACGTACATGATTCACTATCCTGGGCAGAACGGCGGCGGCGCCACCACGGTTGGGCCAAACCCCGTTTGCTCTCAATCCATCTACGCTCACAACGCCACCGTTGAGGGGATCGCCAACGCCCACTGCAGCGGACGCAAGCAGGCTGGAGCCAACCATGCCTCCTCCCTGTTTGGTTCAACCTCAACGTGGTCGGTGAACCCGAATGCGTTTGAAATCTCCATGGGGATGACCTTCGCCTCGTACGACCTGGCCACCAGCACCGAAACCTTCGGCGGTGAACTCATCGGGTTCGTAGGTTGTCAATCCGGGATCGACATTGAGGTCGACATGCTCCATCACGGGAGTCATTCGGCCTTGTTCATCAGTGGATGGACGGGCGGCGGTAACGGCGACTGTTCCCTGATTGAACACGTTGCGGCCGACGCTGAGGACACCAGCCAAGAGATCACGACCTTCAAAGGGCGAAACGCCAACATGGGGCCCTGGAACCACGGACTTCTCAAACGGCATCGCCATCAAATCCAGTCGAGACTTGCTGGGGATGGCGGCGACATCAGCCGAC
>JAYQOB010000010.1:0-3396 GCA_038144595.1 Candidatus Poseidoniales archaeon
ATTCAGCGCAAGCGCCTCTTGGGAGCAAGTTGCCGACCCACCATCCCCATATAAGCACCGCGACGGTGCTGACCGTGGGTATTGATGGCCTCAATCGGCGTGAATGTCACCTACATCCAGCCACACCACGTTGCACTTGGCCTTGACGAGGGCGGCCACCGAAGGTTGGGTGCGCCCGCTGTCGCCGTGCACGGTCTCTTTGACGTAAGTGCCCGATTCGCAGCGAAGGGTGAATTCGATTTCACGCTGGCCGTTTTCGTTGACTTCGATGAACGGCGAGTGGGCTTCAAACACGGTGCGCTTTCGAATCAGGTCGGAGCGGCGATGAGCGACCCGCTCGGGCGTTCGCTGGGCCAACTTGATGCCGTTCAAGCCCTCGATGATCTTCAGAATCGTCTCGTCGTCGGGCAGGTCGAACACGGCCGGTGCAGGCGGCAGGGCAGCGAGGATGCGCTCGATGAGTTCGTCCTTCTTCCCACTCTTCGCCAGTCCGTGGGTTTCGGCCAGCGCCATAAGTTCGGGCTTTTTCATCGTCTTCAATTCGGCTTCACTTGGCCCGGCGGGTGGCACCTCAATGGTGGTTTCCAGCGGCTTGGTGCGGTCCGCACCCTTGTCGCCTCGTCGCTGGCGTCGTCGCTTCTTGCTTCGGTTTTGGACGTCCTCTTTGGTCATGTCCACCGGAGCGGTCAGGACGGCGTATTCAGCCTCGTTCATCGGCTCAAGCGTGAAACGAATCGTGTAGGATTTCTCAGCCGGCGTGTCCTTGATGCGGACGACTTCGCTGCGGGTCGAAGGTCGAATGGAGGACACCTCCACCGAACCTTGGGCAGCTTCGTTGATGATTTCGGCCAACTTTTCGGCGTTGAAACTGCGCTTTCGAGGCTCCTTGATTTCGAGCACGAAGGGTCGCCCACGGCCCAAACAGCGCACGTCAATGTCCTCTCGGCCCATGCCGTGGAAGGCGTGTTCCGTGCCTTGGAAAATCTCCAGCATCGGGTTGCCCACGAGGTCTTGGACGCTCTTTTCGTACTGCAGACCGGTGTGGTTGCAACGCTCGCACCCTCGCCCCTTGCAGGCTCGACAGGGCCAGCGGGTTTGGGGAATGCCGCGCTCCAGTTTTCGATAGCGCCCGTAGACGTAGACGGCTCGAACATCCAGCTCCACCGTCAGGGTCAGCACGTCGATGAGCGCCAGCACATCGGGCTTATCGCTGACCATTGTGATGCCGTCCAAGCGGTCTTTCAGGCGCTTGCCGATCTCCTCCACAAGGGAGGATTTCAGAGCGTCTGAACCGCCGGCACCGAGGCGCTTGCGGAGTTTTTCTTCCTCTTCCATCTGGTCCTTCGGGAAGCGTGCACCGAGTTGGAGCCGACTGATGTCGTAGGGCTCAATCGCGCCAAAAATGATGTCAGCAAGCAGGTCCACCTCCTCAAAGAGGTTCTCGCAAAAGGGGCACAACGGCTCGTCTTCTCGAACATTGGCCAAATGGCTGTCCTGTTCCACGACCGACGCTCGGATGCCTTGACCGGCTTCTTCGAGCGATTGACCGTAGGTGCGCTTGCCGCCGACACGACCCAAACAGGCATCGCACGTGCCCTGGCGGACCAGATGCTTGAGTCCAGCGGGGCGGGGCGCACGAGGAATTTCCTCGACGTGCGTGCCCAGTTGCATGGCGACTTCTTGCTGGTGGGCTTCGTCTTCCTCCACCGGCTCACGTCGTCCCAGAGGGAATAATCCGTTTCGCCAAAGCCCGTGTTGGCGTACTTCATCCAGTCCTCTTCATCGTCGTCGATGTCTTCGGCCGTGTCGGGTTCGTTGCCTGCCATGTCGCCACCACCTTCCCGGGGCCAACCCCAAAGACGGCAGAGTGAGCGCAGGCTCAACCCTTCATGAAGTCACCGATGCAGCGGGGCTTATTTCTCGGTCCATGAAGGCCAACACGCCGGCCACGACGGCGAGTACACCGCCCAACACGGTCATCCAGACGCCCATGCCCGCTGAGGTATCGGTATCGGTTTCGGGCAGCAAGAGCCACCACACCAAAACGGCGAGCAGCATCAACACGCCGGCGGCCATGCCGGCCCACTTTCCGTGCTTCTCGGCGTTGGCGGGCAGGTTGCGACCGATGGAGCCTGAAGCGAGCATGACGGTGCCGAGCAGGGCGCTGAGGGAACCGAGCCAGAGAATGAGGCCGCCGGTTGAACCAGCAGCGGGCGTCTCGAGGCAGGTGTCTCTTCCTTCACCAGCCTCGTTGATGGCGGCTTGCCGAGCATCTTGGTCGCTGACAAAGGCCTCAGCAAGCTGGACAGTGGCAAAGTAAGCGTTGTCGCACACATCTTCAATCTGGCCCACGATGACATCCTCGATATCGTCTGCAGTGAGGTTTTCCGCAGCAGCCTCTTCCATGTCTTCGGCATATAATGAATACGAGGTTAATTTGCATTGTTCTACCGCAGCCTCCTTTGACACGTTGATGCTCAAGGCACCTTCTGCCATGCTGCAGTCAACGCGAACGGTGGTGAGGCCGAAACTACCGCCCTCATTTTCGTTATCAACGATCCACGAATGACTGAACTGACCCGCCATCGAGAGAAGCAGGGCGAACACGATGCAGCCAACGGCGGCCCACATCATCGGCGTCGTACCGCCCGCTGGAAGCGGCGTGCTCGCCATCGGTGAATAGACGCTGGGCGCCACGGCGGCAGGCGCGGCCACAGGGGCTACGGTGCGGCGACCGCTGGGGCAGGGCAATCGCAGGTTGAGCCACGGGTTGGGCGGCGGGAACAGGTTGTTGGGACACGGGAGCCACCACGGGCGCGGCTACGGGTGCGGCCACACCGGGAATGAAATCGGGATAGTGCTGGCGGGTGTAGGCGAGGGCGTTTTCGGGCGAATGGCCCATACTGAGCACTTGGTTGTAGTAGTCTTGAGCCGCCGACATCAACGGTGCCTACCTCGGTTGATTGATGATGTTTTCTCCGATTTTCACGCCTCTTCTCGGAGGAAGACCAGCGGAGAGAGCGGGCTGGTTTGAAGCGAGAGGGGCGTCGGTGCGCTGCTGATGAGGCCGAGCGCAGCGGTGGTCAGCACGAGGCTGGCAAACAAGGAGAGGGCGATCATCGCGGCCGAGAAGATGCCGAAGTTGGCAAACAAGCCCATCGGTGAGAGGGCGATGACGAGGAAGCCGGCAATGTCCGAGGTGGCCGAACCGAGCAACGCCAAACCGCACGCACCGCCCACCGCCGCGAGGGCGTCGTTGTGGGATTCGCCGTTTTCTCTGCCTTCTCGATACCGTTCGGTCACGTGAATGCAGTAGTCGATGCCTACGCCCAGCGAGATGGTGGCAATGGTGACGGTGACGATGTTGAGCGAAGCGCCGGCCACGTACATCAGGCC
>JAYQOB010000011.1:0-3288 GCA_038144595.1 Candidatus Poseidoniales archaeon
AACCCATGGTGGTGCTGGAAGCCATCTCGGCGGGCCTTCCAGTGTGTGTAAGTGACCGTGTCATCGGTCTGCCCGATACTGTTCGCACGGCAGCGTACAACGATATCGATGCCTGGGTCGAAACGATATCGGCTATCTTGGACGACGCACCGTCGCACGAGACCCTCGTCGCCTCCGCCGCCCCCTACAGGATTGAAGACGTTCGGAAACGATGGAAACACATCTACGAATCCTTCTGAACCTCAGCGTTCAGGCCGGTTTCAAGTGCTGAGACCGATGATGCCCAATCAAGGCGGGCTTCGGCAAAGGCACGGGGTGCTCCTTGAACGGTCCTCCAATCGCTGATGCATCGGCGCAGAAACTCTACCCCGTCAATGTGGAAGTCCTCTTGTGGCACGAGGGAAAACCAAGCCTAGTCCACACCTTCGAGAGCGTGCCCTTCGTGGGCGATACCGAAGATGCAGAGGTCGGAAGCAAGGTATTCGCTCCGCTTCAACGGGCTGGCCAGCGTCCATACGCCGCGACGTGGCATGGGAAGGAGTCCGAGATGGCAGGTGCCGAGGAGTTCTGCAAGTGCTGTTTGCTCCATTGATGTACGAACCTCCAGGAAGGCGTGGCGGTCCGCCAAGTCCGTCAACGAAGGGAGAAGGTCGCCCTCTCCAATCAGCAGTAGATTCACTTCAAGCCCTTCGCGCGTGCTTTTTGCCAACATCACGCAGGCCAGCACGCCTCGATGGCGGTCCAACCGTCCCTGGTACACCATGGTGAAGGTGGACCGCTTGGCTTGGGTATGAAGAGCGTAAGGTCAACGCCTGCTGGGACGACCGTGGAGCGTTCATGCCCGATTTTTCGGTTAACAAAGGTCTGATGGGCGGTCGAAACAACAAAACCTCGTGCGTTTGAACGCTTGGCTGCTCGCCACGCAGCACGCCATGAACGCCATTGGAGTCGCCCAAACAAGCCAGAATCTTCGGGCGGTCTTCGGTCCATCAGTGTCCATGGAATGCCCATTCCTTCCAACGTCGGTACAACCTGCTTGACAATCCGCCATTCAACGATAGCCACCGTTGATTGTTCTTCAAAACGCCGTGTTGCAAGCCAACCTTTCATCGCTGTCCCCAGCGCTCGGCTCTGAAAGCCTCGGCGTGCGTTCACTGGCAACGACACGTGCGTGAAGTTCTCGTGTTCCATTGGCGAGGTGACATCACCGTTGACGAAGGTCATCGAGTGCCCACGGCCGAGCAACCCCTCCACGAGCGCTCGTTGGGTGGTTGCGCAGAGATCGGACATGGAACGTGCCGTCATCCAAAGCACGTGCATGTCGCATCACGCATCCCTGAGGGTATCGAGAACTTGTTGTCGTAGGCCTTCTGTGAACTCAACATTCGGCGACCAGGCGGTGTCGTTGACCAGACGTGCGTTTGAGCCAACCGAGCGTCCAATGTCGCCCGCTCGCTCTGGAGCATGGATTGGACTGGGTCGTGGAACTTCTGGAGCCACGTCCGCCAGCACGCTGTGAATGCCATCCAAAAGGTCGAGAAGTGAAATTTCTGTTTGGGTACACACGTTGTAGACGTGTTCCAAATCGTTCGCCCACGGTTTAGTGGCAAGCATGAGGAGGGCCCGACTCACATCGTCAACATGAACGAAATCACGCGTTTGCTGTCCGTCCCCAAACACGGTGGGTGCTTGCCCTGCGACGGCCAATTCGATGAATTTTGGAATCACCGCAGCGTAGGCTCCGTCTGAGCGCTGACCAGTTCCGTAGACGTTGAAGAAACGGAGTGCAACCGCTTCCAAACCAGAGGCCTTTGCTTCGGCCACCTGATGTTCGTTGGTCCACTTTGACTCGGCATACGGTGAGTGGAACGTGCCCGCATGGGCTTCATCGAGGGGAAAGGCATCGTTGGTTCCGTACACCGCCGCACTCGAAGCCATCACGAACCGTGAAACACCGTGCTTCTTGCAGGCATTGAGAAGGTTGGCCGTTCCGCCGACGTTGATCGCGAGGGTCTCTTCTGGTTGTTCTACCGAGCGGGGCACCGAAACTTGTGCAGCAAGATGAATCACGGCGTCGCAGCCTTCAACCGCAGCTTGAACGATGGCCTCGTCTCGAACATCACCGATGATTACCTCGGCCCCCTCGCTGGCGAGCCTGTCGGACTTTGTTGCAAGGCCGGTTGAGAGGTTGTCGAGAAGGCGGACTTGCCATCCACGCTGTATCGCCATCGTTGCCGTATGGCCACCGATGAATCCTGCACCACCGGTGATGAGGAGCGTAGGCATGCTTCGGGCTGGGCTCGCTTGTTGATGAGCCTTCGGGAATTCCACCAGCATCTGTCCCGAATTGAAGCAACTTGATAGGTTGCAGTGAGCCTGTTGCGTCATGCTCAGGCGGGTGCTCATGCGACGCGCCTACAACGCCGGACGCTACGAGCAAGCACGCCGACATGCACGTCTCCTGCTTTCCAATCCAAAGGAACGGGCACTGGCTCGAAGCGTTCTCGTTCGCTCGTATTGGAACGAACAAGCCTTCGAGACCTTGGTGGAAACAGCCGAGCAATGGGACGATGAACTCTCACAATCCTATGTGGCGTTGGCCCAAGAGCAGATGTCGGCCACTCCCAGAAAGGCCTTGACGCCGATGAAGGAAAGCCGACTTGAACGTCTTCGAGATGCTCAGCCTCAGCCTCAACACAGCATGGAATGGAATCCCGACAACATGCCCTCCAATTTTTCCCAAGACGGCCATCGTCTGTGGTTTAGATATCCCCAGGGTACGTGTTTTGGGACATGCCTGCGGGCTTTGACCTCTCATCGACCCATCCATCGCTCCTCAGTTTGGCGGCCGAAACGCTGCTCTATCCTTGGGAACCTGCCACCCGTGCTCCGTTTTCCTCTTCTCGCGCCATTGGAGAGCGGGCCAGCCTGTCGTTCTCAGCGGGAACCGATTCAACAGCCGCAGTACTCGTCATGCCAGATGACACGCTGCTTGGCTACCATCGTCGTTCCTTCGATTCCATGCTCGACCATCGAAATGCACAGCGACTCATCGATCATCTCAACGGAAGCGGTGAGCGCGAGGTGCTGCAAATTGAATCCAATCACGAATTGATTCGCACCCATCACGGAAAACCCGTCGGATTCTCGAGCGACTTTGCGTGCGCCGTGCATCTGATTTTGTTAGCGGACCATTTCAACCTCGGCGCGATTGGCTTTGGCATGCCGATTGACAACACCTTTCTGTGGAAAGGACGTAAATTCCGGAAGTTCGAGGAGACCCAATAC
>JAYQOB010000012.1:0-3010 GCA_038144595.1 Candidatus Poseidoniales archaeon
CGCAAACTGACCGATGGGCAACGGGCCCGTCGTCGTTTGGTGGCCCGCTGACATGATTGGAAAGGGGCGTCAAGGGTTCTTGAAGCATCGGGAGCCTCCCCACGGACGGTGGCGCCTCATTGTCGAGCTCTGCCTACGATTGGAGCGGCGTTCCTTGTTCGCCCCAGTGGCGTTCTCAATCGTTGGTTTCCTCTGCGTCTCGCTCACGCTTTCGCATCAGACGTTCGTGGGCCTGACGGGCTTCCACTTCCCTGAGTTTGAGTTCCACTCGGGATTTGAGAAAGCGCACCACGATGTAGACGGCGATGGCGTTGACCACCAGCAGCACCCATTCGGTGCGGCCCCAGGTTTCGAACAGCACCATCCCCCCAGTCAAATCGGTGGCCGGATGTCAATGTCCACGTCGCCACGAGGCTTGCCAATGCAGCCCAGACGCGCCCTTCCTCCACCAACCAGTCGTCAAGTCCGGGCGGGAGTTCTTCGGGCAGCGGGACCTCACCGAGGATGAGGCTGACCATGCAGGTACCACAGGTGCCGGAGGTGCAGTTGGTGGGCAGGGTGATGCCGCAGGCTTCGGCGTGGTCGACGATGGTTTCACCGGGGTTCACGGCGCATTGACCCAGCAGATGGGGACCTCGCAGGAAGCGAATCACGGGTGGAGGCGGCTGGGTGCGGGCGGCTCAGCATCGGCGGTGAGCGTGGCCGGACTTGCGGACATGTGCCGCCTCATCGAGCCTTTTCTCGGGTCCAACGGCCCGTTTGCTTGTTGAAGAACAGGCCGGCCTTCTTCATCCACTTGTTGAACTTGGTCGCACCGGCACCGGTTCGCAGAATGAAGTCCTCTCGGTCCTCTTGCGCCTGGATGTAATCTTTGGCGGCGAGGGTTTGGTCGATCCAGTCGTTGATGTCCATCAGGCCGCCGGCCACGACGCTTTCCTCGACCACGCGGGTCATTTCGTCGCCGTGGCACCGGTCTGCTCGAGGTCCTTTCGGATGAGGTCGGAGACCGAGGAGAAGTCCATGCTGGCGGGCTTGGGTGGAACAGGGTTGCGCGGTGGCTTGTCGGGGTCGATAACGATGCGGTTCTCGTCGAGCACGGACTCCACCTGCGTGGCGAGGGCCGGGGTGAAACTGGTTTCGCACTCCCAGCAAATGAAGGCCCAGGCTTCTGGCTGGTCGGGGTCGCGTGCCTGACGGGGGTCGAGTTCGTCGCCGCACTCGGGGCAGGCGTGGAAGATGAGGCCGGGCACGTGCTGGCGTCGGAAATCCACGATGTCCTGGGGCGTGCCTTCGAGTTCGAGCATCTCATGGTCGCGAGCGGCTTCGAGGCCACGGGTTTCGTTGGTCTCGAATCTTGACCTTCTGGTCGTCCTGCCCTCGTCGTGAAGGTTGTTTTCGAGTTTCACGATGAGTTCAACGGTTTTGCCCAGTCGGTTCATGATGAGCTTCTGGGCTCGGAAGGCCTCGACCTTGGCGATCTTGAGGCGTTCCTTTTGCTCGGCCAGTTCCGTCAGGACGTCCTTCTGCTTGCGTTGGAATTTGATCTCCTCAATGCGGGATTCCTGCTTCTTTCGGGGCGAGGACCTTGGAGAGGAAGCGCTCCTTGCCGTGGGATTGCGGTCCAGCGGTGATGATTTCAATGACACCTTGGGCGATTTCTTCCTTGAGCCCGTAGTTTTCGACGAGCATCGTTTTGTCGATTTTCTTCAAATCGCCAATCTTCAGCCCGGCGTCGGCGAGTTGGTTGGCCGTGGTATCGTCGATACCTCGGCGGAGCAGTGCAAGATAGGTGTCTTTCTTTGCCATCCAGTCCCCCGACAAGTTGAGGCGAGCAGACACTCCTAAGAAAAGTCTCTCCCCACGGTGTTCAATCCAACGACCCGATTTGAAGGCTCACGCCTCTTCTTCGCACGAAGCGAAATCCACGCCCAACTCGGCCCCCTCGTCCAGTTCCAAGGTTTCGGGACGGCGTTGAAGGCGAGGGTCGTGTTCCATGGCGGCGTACGCCCGCTTCCACCGTGCAGCGTGCCATCCGGGCACGCGGGTCAGGCGTCGAGGCGGTTGCTTCAGCGTCTTCTTCAATTTCTTGCGACGCTGGTCGAAGGCCGCACGAATCATCTGCACCATCAGGCGTCGGTCGCAGGGCCAATCCTCGTCGTGCGGCGTCATTCGCAAGAGGCGGGAATGCACCTTGGGCATGGGCGAGAAGGCGTGAGGTGGCACGCGCTCGCCCAGATCGGCCTCAAAATCCAGCGCCACCACCATGCCCAGCGAACCGACGTCGCTTTCGTATTCCATCACCACACGCTCGGCAAATTCCTCCTGCACGAGCATGACCACGTCCTGCAGCGGGGTCGTGTTGGGGTTGGGATGATAGCGGGTGATGACGTCGATGAGCGGGGAGGAGATCTGGTAGGGAATGTTGGCGACCACCCGGGTGATGTCCTTGGGCCAGGCCACCTGGAGGGCGTCGCCTTCGAGCAAGGTGAGACGCTCCTCGGCGAGCTCCTCTGCAAAGACGGAGCGGAGATGGTCGCACGCACCGCTGTCAAGTTCCACGGCGGTGACCTTGCATCCTGTGGCGAGGAGGGCTTCGGTCAGCACGCCGGGACCGGGACCGACCTCGAACACGTGGTCCTCCACGTCGACCTCGGCCCACGCCACGGTGCGCTCGATGATGTCGTCGTGAACGAGAAAGTGCTGACCCAGCGACTTGTTGAACGGTTGCTTGGCGCGGAGGGCATCAATAAGGCGTCGAGCACCCTTCATGCTTCCACCGGAAGAAGAAGTTCGATGAGGCGAGGCACGAGGGTCTTGTCTTCCATCTCCTCAACGAAACGCTGGGCGA
The DNA here is from genome assembly GCA_038144595.1 of Candidatus Poseidoniales archaeon. GTDB lineage: Archaea > Thermoplasmatota > Poseidoniia > Poseidoniales > Poseidoniaceae > Poseidonia. The sequence goes on from JAYQOB010000012.1 coordinate 2,849, forward strand.
GGAGTTCTGCGCCCTTGATCTTCGCCAGCGAGTTGAGTTCGTCCATCGAGGCGAACACGCCGACTTGGTCGCGAGCCTTGACCATGTTTCGAGCCTTGACAGGACCGACGTCAGGCAACAACTCGTAGGAGTGCTGCTTGAGCGACATGGGGCCGGCCTTGT
>JAYQOB010000013.1:0-2622 GCA_038144595.1 Candidatus Poseidoniales archaeon
GTAGAAACCCTTCGAGAAGCCACAAAGGCGTGCGATGCCGTCGTGCACTTGGCCGCCCTCGTCTCCGTTCCCCAGTCCATTGAGGAGCCGGAACAAACGATGTTCGTGAACGTTGAGGGCACGAAAAATGTCTTGCAGTGTGCACTTGATGCTGGCGTCGGCAAGGTGGTGGTGGCCTCTTCTGCAGCCGTGTACGGTTCGTGCTCGGAGATGCCGCTGTCTGAATCAGCCCCCGTCGAATGTCTGTCTCCCTATGCCGAAAGCAAAGCCGCCAACGAGCAACAGGTGATGGCGTTTCGAGACAAGGGACTGAATGCCATTGCGCTTCGTTTTTTCAACATCTACGGCCCTGGACAACGTTTCGATTCCGCCTATGCTTCGTTGATTCCGGTGTTCGTTCACTCGATAAAGAATGAACAGCGCCCAACGGTTCACGGAAGCGGCGAGCAGACTCGGGACTTCGTCCACGTGCACGACCTTGCAAGAGCGGTGTACTCGATGGTGGCCAACCAACGCCTTACGAGCACTCGGTCGCCAATGTTGCTTCCAAACCCAAATCAGCGTGCTCGATGTTGTTGATTGCATCAATCAGGTCCTCCACGAGCACGAGTGGAAAGGAGCCGATTCTACCTCTTCTTGGTGACGCCAGAGCAGGGGATGTGATGCATTCGTGCGGTTCCAACCAGCGAATCCAAGCGATGATTGACTGGAAGCCTGAAATTGATGTTCGAAAAGGCATTGAGTCCTTGGTCAAAGGCGAAGATGCGAGGCGATGAGGATGAACATTGCTTGGTGACCGTGCGTCGCTGGAACGACATGTGCACGACCACGACCGATGCGCTCATTCGTGGATTGGTCCGCCGTGGACATGAGATCACGGTGTTGAATGCTGATCGGGCTGGTTCCCACGACGGTTTTCCATGGAAGCATGTCCCGCTTCAGCAATCCAAATGGCCTGAAGAAAGGCTGCCACCCTTGCAACAAGCGCTCGGACATGGCTCAAACAACACCCTGATGCGACGTTCGACGTCATCCTCGTGGATTGGCCGCTCGCCCCTGTCTTGGGGCCGTCGCTCGCAGGAAGAGGGAGCGAATTGGTGTTGATGGACCGTTCGCCTCCTGCCGATGCCACCTTCCTCGCAAGATTGCAGTGGCGAAGTTGGACAAAGGCCTGGTCGATGGCGAAGGAGGGTGTTTTTTCAACGGGCTTGGTTGTTTCACCAGCACACCAAGAGGAGGTTGTTCAGCACATTGGGGTGAACCGACAACACGTTCACTGCATCCCTGCTGGTGTGAACCTCGATGAGTTTCGTGTCGCCCCGGTACGGAAGGACGGCCCGTGGAAGTTTGTGTACCACGGACGGTTGGACAAACATCGCGGTGTCCTGGCCCTTCCGATGTTGATGCGGAAACTCGCGAACCATGGCTTCGAGGTCCATCTCACGCTCATTGGCGACGGTGATGCCCTCGACGTGCTGCGAACCATGGCCGAAGGCGATCCTCTCCTTTCGGTGTCCTCGCAAGTCCCAAGGCAAGAGATTCCGACCCATCTGGAACAGCAGCACATCGGCCTCTCCCCATGCCGGCCTCTCGAGTTTGGTCGCTCGCAAGTCCCCTGAAACGGAGTGAATACCTTGCTGCCGGCCTCTTGGTCTATGGCATGGACCACAGTGGACATCAAATCGAGGGAGCCAGTGATGCATGGTTCAAACTGTCTCCACAGGAGGATTTTCACGAAGACGCCATCGAATGGATGTCAGAACTCTCTCAACTACCTCAGCAAGTGCTTCAGGAACGTTCTGATGTGGCGGTCCCATGCAGAGGCGCACTGCTCTTGGGAAACCATCGTCGGAACACTGAAGAACTTCTTCAAGCCGTCAGCTTGGAATAACAATCCTTCCATTGGCGTTGAACCTCTGCAAGTTGTTCATGAGCGTTCACCGGGACCACGGTTGGAGGATTATCGAGAAGTTGGCCTACCACCGTCACCCAATCCTCAAGTTCGGGACCTGCGGCATTCACCGAATCAGGCAGAGAGGTGAGATGCTCCGAGGCAACGACGGGCAGGCCGCATGCACTGCCTCAAGGGCCACCATCGGTTGGCCTTCATAGGCCGATGGAAGCAACAGGAGACTTGCTGTTTGGAGCAGTCGTAATTTCTCTTCCTCGCTCACCCAGCCCAAGGCATGGACGAATTCATGCTCACTCTGCTCCAGACCGGTGATGGAGAGGCGAACAGAGGAGCGATGTTGGTGAAGGGCATGAGCGACCTTGACGGCAACATCATGGCCCTTTACAGGATCTGCACGGCCAAGGAGAAGCAAGTGATCATCATCCCTCGGTTGAGTTGGTGGCGCCATGGCCTGTGGAATTGGATTCGAGATGGCAATCGTTTCGCCGATGATAGGAGCAAAAGCCTCCTCCCAGGCCCTGGAGAGGACCACCACCATTGCTTCGGATTGTTGAACGGTCTTACGAAACGATGCACTGTTGTTTGATGATGGCTCGCCAAGCCACGCGTCAAATTTCCCGGAGTGGATGTGAATCAAGACGCCGGTTTCGGCAGGTACACACCCGATCAACCTCGCTTTCCGCCGCCACGACCAATCGGCCGCCGTATGG
>JAYQOB010000014.1:0-2556 GCA_038144595.1 Candidatus Poseidoniales archaeon
AGCGTCCTCCGCCTCGAGGTCCACCGTTGTAGCCGTCCATCAAGACCACGTTTCGGGCAGGGTCAACCAGCAAGGCACCAAACGTTCGGCGAGGGCAGTTTGACGCTTCGGCCAACGCCAAGCACTGTTGAATCCGAATGGCCAAATGCTTCTCTTTCACGCTCTCACCAACTCCAATGAATCTGCATCATCGTTTCAGTCCTTCGCCACAATCGCCAGACCTTCGTCATCGTCGGCTCCAAGAGCGGCCAGCACGTTGCCCTGAAGGTAGAGGGACCCAATGGAAAGCACCGTTTTGGCACCGTGTGCTTCCGTCTCCAGCCACGCTATCGCTTTCTCGGGCAGTGAAAACGCCCGTGTAATTTCCAATCCGTCTTCACGCAACACTGCGGCGATTTCCTCGCACGGTACGCCAGGATAGCGACCAAATTGTGGCTCGGTCAGCACAAGAGCGACCGGCGGATGCGCTTTGCAGAGGCTCACCAGCGGTTTGAGCATGGACTTCATGTCCGTCTGTGGAGTACAGCCCAACAGCAGTGCCAAGGCTCGGCCCACCGTTCCTGTGCTCGTAATTGGGCGCACGAGGCCTTCATGCCGCTCGGATTGTGAGCCCCTCGAGCAGGTAGGTCATGCCGGGTCGAGCAAGGCTCGGTACGTTCTGCATCCGCCCGGGCCATCGTAATCCGCGGATTTTAGGATAAGGTCTTTTCCGGCATTTCAGATGCGGCCAAACGGCCGCAGCCAATGCGTCTGCTTCCTCGAAATAGGTTGCGTCCTCGTCGATGTCAACCCAGGTGAGCAACGCAGGTCCAACCGCACCGTCAACATCGATTGAACCGGCGAGCGGCGCACTGCGTGATTCGCTTCCTTGCGGCGGCATGCTCCACCGCTCGCACGAGAATGGGGCACCCGGGTCGGGCAATGGCTGCCTTTTCACCTGCGATCTCCGCCAGGGTGGACCCCAACACATCGGTGTGCTCGAGGCTCAATGCGGTGATCAGCGCCACATCAGCAGGAGCACGCGTCGCGCCGAGTCGCCCGCCCAAGCCTGTTTCCAACACCAACACCTCAATTGGCTCCTTTGCGGCCACGACCATGGCGATGAGAAACGTCGTTTCGAAAAAGGTGAGCGTGATGCCGGTGCGCTCAACCATGTCGTAAACGTTGACCAGCGCCTCGTCAAATCGCTCGCTGGACACGGATGGCCGTTGAGCCGAATGCGCTCTTCTACCCGTACCAAGTGCGGCGAGGTGAAGGTGAGGTGGGGAATGTTTTCAGCAGAGAGGGCAGCACTGAGCGTGGCCAGCACGGTGCCTTTTCCATTGCTTCCAGCGACGTGAATGGTTTCGTAACTGCGGGAGGGCAAGACGAGTTCACGAAGCGCTCGTTGGGTGTTGAGAAGGCCGAGCGCCATCCCGTTCGATTTGGTGTGTTCCAGCCACGCTCGTGCGCTGTTGACATCCACCATGAGCCGTCCTGTTCATCGGCCATCATAGGCTCTTTCCTTTGCTTTTCACGCTTTTTTCAAAGCGCAGGCTGATATGGAAGGGGAGATTGGCACGACCATGAGCGATGCTGACGCAACCGAAGGGGAGCGCCAAGTCTCTCAGCGGTTCTCGCAAATCGAGGACGAACTTCGCGAAGGCGATAGCCTTGGTTCGTTGATGGCTGAACAGTGGAGAGGCATGGCCGGGATGGCCGGGATGTTCGTCGCCACCATCGCCCTTGCCATGTACATCCGACCGTATTACGACGTCGGCAGGCTCCATGCATTCGGCGCCTCAGGGGCCACCCAAGTTCGATACGTGGCCATTGAATTGTTGGCAATCTTTGCCTTCACGGCGCTCATCATTTTCCTTGCTCGTTGGGGCAAGGAGTACATCATCAAATACGGCATGTACGCCGTTCTTTCCATCGCCCTGATGTACACGATGGTTCCGCTTGCTCACATGTTGGTGCTCGATTTTGAGACCGACCCCTTCGTGATGGAATCCGATGAACTCCTCACCGGCACAATGCTGGGCACGTGGGGAGACGACGGTTTCATCCTGGCCAACATCAGTGAAGGATTCACCAACACCAGCGTTGACATCACTGCATGGGACGCATCGAACGACTACAGTGAACCTGTTTGGCGCATGACCCACGCCCATCAACTCTACGACGTGAGTTCATCCGTCTCCATGACCTCTTCTGCCGAGCACCTGACCTTTGCGACCGGTGCGTATGCGTGGTCGGTGGCGTCTGAAACCGGCGAATTGACCGAAAGTTATGCCTGTTACAAGTGGGAAGACGACGAGGCTGTACCGCTTGACAACATGTTCGGAGGGTGCGCCATCGCCGTTTCAACGATGGACGCCATGTACCTGACCAACCCGTTTGACGAACTCTTGCGCTTCAAGACGTTTGAGACCGACCCTGGCCTTCTCGTCCCTGAAGGACGCTGGCGAATTCCAAATTTTGATACCGGTGACGGTCCCGTGTTAAGCCACCTTCTCGCCGACGATGAATGGCTCCTCGTGACCCCAAACCAAGCGGCTTCGGTCCTCCTTGAGG